>CAYWVB010000014.1:0-102095 GCA_964461595.1 uncultured Terrimonas sp.
TCTCTCAATAACCCTTATCTGTATTGGATTTATGCACTTTTTGAGGAACAACTAGATAATCTGGCACAAATGACTGTTGATACCGGCTCTTATCTATTACAATGTGAAAAATCACGAATATCAAACCGTCAAAACCAATTCCTTTCTTTGTTTAACTCAATATGTATAAAGTAAATATGAGGGGAAAAAATTAGGGAACTCTCAAATAAATTTTGAAAGTTCCCTTTCAGTAGCGAGGATGGGAATTGAACCCATCACCTCAGGGTTATGAATCCTGCGCTCTAACCAACTGAGCTACCTCGCCAGGAATACCCGGATGAACAGGGATAATTAACCCCTTTCTTCTTTTCGGGCAGCAAAAATAGGGGTTTTATTACAATCTGAGAAGAGTTTCAAGAATACCGGAAGATATAAAGAAGGCGGGTGATTAGACAACCTCCCGCGTTTAAAACATGAGAAAACTTATGTCATTTCAACTACGGTAACAGGACTTTTTCTCTTTTGGGGATATAAAATGGCTTCGTTCAGTACAGGTAACAGGTCTTCATTTCTGCAATTATACCTGAACTCACATTCTTTGATATGCAGGTAAAGCATCTTTTTATTCATTCCTCTGAATTTCTGAAGCCTTCCTTTGGTGTACGACCAAAAACCGGCTATATCCGATAGGATACTACTTACGGCAGAAGAAGCAGTATCCTCAAGCCAGTATAATTTCCAGTTGCAGCAATCTGCTATTGCCTGAAACGGCGTGAATATTTCAATATTTTTCAGGAAAGAATTATGGTTTCCGTGATCCAGCAGATGCTGCAAAATATTCCCGTCTGTTGCCTGTAACCACGTTGTTTCGATCTTCCCGCCATTGTTGACAAAGCCATACACTACCGGCGGCCGCTGATTGCCCGTGAGCATAGGGTCATCTCTGTAAGATATCACAGTTTCAGGGTCATGATCACAATATGCGGCAATAGACTTCCTTATCAATTTAAAATAATTGTTTACTGTAACCCGGCTTACACCACTTATAGCGGCAATTTGGGTTGCTGTAATATCCTCGCAAAACAACTCGAGGATCTCCCTGTATTTGTGCCCGGGAAGATGAGCCCCCTTAAGTAGCTTATTCTTCATAAATAATTAGTTATACGAACAGTTTCGCACTTAAAAATCCTCTGAAATAAGGGCAGAGAAAATATAAAATACACAAACGGAAAAAGTAAAGGCTGAATGCATTACACTAGATTAATTTAAAACTGCCAAAGCCTGTTTCCTGATAAATGTTCGTAAGTAGAACCTGTAAAGCATCAAAAAGTTACACAACAGTGGAACAACAGCTAAAACGGGGTATGAATACAAATATTGGGATACGTGGATAACAGGCAAATTACCTGCGACAGGAGAGATGCCCGAAAATGGTTTTCCAAAGCGTATATTAAAACGCCTTACATTAAAGCGGCTGCTTTTTTATATATACTTCAATCATGCCCGGGTTGGTATTCCGGGGAGCAAAAAAGGAATCAACCTGCCGGTAGTTGGTCTTTAAAACGTCTCTGATGCGAAAAGGGTAAAAATTATTGAGGTCATCAATATATTCAAACAATATAAGGTCGTAATAATTGTTTCGGATTTTTTCTTCAAACACACGGGCTTCCCTGTTGAACATTCCCACTCCAAGATGGAACCAAAGCGGGTATTGAGGGCCGTGCTCAAGCTTATAAGGCATTTCTCTTGCAAGAAAGGTAAGCTCAGACATATTCAGCACTTTTATGTCTTTGTTATTTTTGACAATCTCCATATTTAATATCCGTTCTACTCCCTGCACCGTAGGTTCCGGCATTGTCATTTTGTGCAGAGTATAAAAATTTGCAGGGATCCATTTCCCCTGGGAGATGGCAAAAGTATCTTTACTCATAATGGAATTATGCATGTTTACTATATTCTCTCCTGTAGAAGATGTTGCAGAATTGCTGCTTGCAGTGTCTGTCTTAAGTATTCGCTGCATGTAATTCCAGTACAAATGGCTCCACCACAGCAGCACACCCAGGCTTAATACCAGCGTTCCCCGTAACAGGCTTTGATTGTTTAAGACAAACTTTCCCAGGTAATGGAATATGAAAACAAAAGCGAAACTATGAAAGAAGATATTGCAGTTATCCGGTGTATAGCTGGTTACCTGGAATATGGTTGCAAAGCATAAAATGCCCAGGGTCATCAGTGAAAAAACCATGAACTGCTTATCCCTGATAAAATTTCTCTGGTCTTTTATATAGGAAAGAATTAATAAAAGAATGAGAAAGAAATAGAATTTCAGCCATTGTGAGCCTCCGAAAAACTCATTAGAGATATCTGCGCCAGACACTCTTGCATTATGAGGCGGCTGACCATGATTGAACCAATAAGAGAAATCATACCGGGAGAAATATAAAACAGCAACCGAGGTAAATGCTATGGTGCTCAATAAGTAAACCGCCAGTCCCATCCACTTTTTATCAACCCAGCTGTTATACAATAAAAGAATGCTGCAAACAAGAAGGATCAGCCCTCCGCCATCCTGCTTGGTAAAAAAGGAGAAGAAAGTGAATAACCCTGCCAGACCGGCCCACCAGTAAACAAAACGGTTATTGCCGTTCATTATCATTTTTATAACAAAAGCAAGCGCAACAAATGCGTATACAATAACGGTATGATTGTACCATGGCCAAAAGTTTATGAATGAAAACGACAGGCAGTATAGCAGGATGCCGCCAAACCTTACGGAAGGCAGCACCTCCAGGCTTTTTAATACAGACCTGAAGGCAAGCCCTGAAATGATATTAATGAACACCTGAGCCTTGATAAGGGAAATCATTTGGGGGCCGAAAATCTTGAAGAAGATGGCAGGCACCACCCAATACATGCCGCCCAAAGGGATCCCAAAATCCCTGAACGGTATCTCCCCGTTACTAATTCTGTAAGCGCCTTCCCATGACAGAAATATATTCACCCTGTAGGGAAGAGAAAGAAAAAGCGGGACTATTGCAAAAACTACAATTACAGCTATCTCTGAAATGGCCAATGCTTTTTTTAGGGTCATATTAGTAATTATTTGTAAAAATATGGATTGAGTCTATCTTTATTATCTGTATATACTTAACGCTAAGTAACGAACGTTATTTAACTTGCGCATTGGAAATATGAATAATATTTATTTTTTGCACATAAACGAAGCTTAAGAGGTGATATATTTACGACTACTCAGACCCAAAGACTGGGCAAAAAACTTATTCCTCTATATCCCTCTGTTTTTTTCAGGAGAAATTTTTGATGCATCCAAATTAGTGGCCTTAGCCGGAGGGTTTTTAGCTTTCTGCTGTATTGCCAGCAGCATTTATATTATTAACGACTACAGGGATATGGATGATGACCGTAAGCATCCGGAGAAAAAAAACCGCCCTCTTGCCTCCGGTAAGGTCTCTCCATCTTCCGCGCTGATCATTTGCGGCATTTTAGTTTTGCTGGGTTTTGGGATAGCCTGGCCTGAAGGCAGCCGTTTTTTTTGGTTACTGGGTATTTATTTCGTTCTTAACCTGGCTTATTCGTTTGGCTTAAAAAATATAGCAATACTTGATATCTTTATCATTGCCGTAGGATTTAATCTGCGCATCAGAGCGGGCGGAGCTATAACCATGGTAGATGTGACCATCTGGATGAATATCATGGTATTTCTCCTTGCGCTTTTTATGGCTATTGGTAAAAGAAGGGATGACGTGCTGCTTAAGCTATCCTCGGGTATTGATATGCGAAAGGCGGTAAAAGGCTATACACTTGATTTCCTGAATATACTGCTGGCATTAGTGTCCGCGGTAATGATCGTCGCTTATTTCATGTATACTGTATCGGAAAAAGTAATTGAAAAGCATCACACAGAAAGGTTATATGTTACGGCTCTTTTTGTTATGGCTGGTTTAATGCGGTATTTACAGATCATCTACGTTAAGTCGGACTCCGGTTCTCCAACAAAAATCCTTTATAAGGATCGTTTTATACAGGTATCTATCCTTCTTTGGATGATCAGCTTCTATTTCCTTATCTATATTAAGAAATTCCCATTTTTTTTATAAACCAGAAATTCCATGGCTTCCGTATTAATTCTTGGGGCTACATCCGATATAGGCACTGCAATAGCGCGGAAATTTGCCGAAGAAAAATATGATGTTCAGTTAGCCTGCCGTAACCCTTTATCCATATCAAATGTCGCAGCCGACATAAGAATAAGATATCAACAGGATTGTAAGGTATATGCCTTTGATGCCATGGATTTTAAATCCCATCAGCCATTCTATGACGGACTTCTTTCCAAGCCGGATATCGCCATCTGTGTTTTTGGATACATGACAGAAAATGATATAGCGGTAAACAATATGGAGGAAACGCTTAAAACGATCCATACCAATTATACAGGCGCTGTAAGTATCTTAAATATCATTGCACAGGATTTTGCCGCCAGGAAAAGCGGTACCATAGCCGGTATAAGCTCGGTGGCGGGGGAGAGGGGAAGGCAAAGCAATTACATCTATGGCAGCGCCAAGGCTGGCTTTACTGCTTATTTATCCGGGCTGCGCAACAGCCTGTATAAAGATAATGTACATGTGCTTACGGTTTTACCGGGCTTTGTGTATACAAAAATGACGGAAAACCTGGATTTACCAAAGCTGCTTACCGCAAGCCCCGCTGAAGTGGCTTCGGCTGTTTATACAGGCGTTAAAAAGAAAAAGAACGTTATTTATGTAAAGTGGTTCTGGCGATGGATCATGTACATCATTAAAGCAATTCCCGAAAGCATCTTTAAACGAAAGCAATTGTGAAAAAACAGGCAATCGCATTTTTTGATTTTGATGGCACGATAACATTTAAAGATACTCTCCTTGAAATTATAAAATTTCAAAACGGAAGAGCCGGACTATACAAAGGACTGCTTGTCATCTCTCCGTGGCTGCTGGCAATGAAGCTAAAACTGGTTACTAACCAGGAGGCAAAAGAACGGCTGCTCTCTCACTTTTTTAAAGGGATGCCAACCAAAGATTTTCAAATGTTATGTGACAGGTTTTCCGGTGAACGCTTACCTGAGCTTATCCGGCCAGCGGCATTGAAAGAAATTAAAAGGTTGAAAAAAGAAGAGATCCCTGTAGTCATTGTCTCTGCGTCTCCCGAAAACTGGATTTCAGGATGGTGTAAAGAAAACAACATGGTGTGCATAGCGACCCGCTTGGAAGAAACCGGTAATATGCTTACAGGAAGGATAGCAGGAAAAAATTGTTACGGCAGAGAAAAAGTAAGGCGTATCAGGGAAAAATTCGACCTCTCTGCATATACAGATATTTTTTGTTTTGGAGATACAAAAGGTGACAAGCCGATGTTATCGCTTGCCACCTTGGCTCATTATAAGCCTTTTAGATCTTAGCGGCGGGTTAATACAATATTGATTACAGTTTCACAATTTTCTGAGATATCCTGTACTGGTAATCTATTATGATTTCAAGGAAATATATTCCTTTCTTTAAGCCGGACAGATCCATCTTTTGATTAAAGTAAACAGCGTCCTTTATTACTTCCTTGTGCAATACGCGCCTGCCGTTTGCGTCATACAGATCCAACATGGTTCTTCCTTTGGCTTCAACACCTTTCAATTGTATGTTGATCTGCGACTGCGCAGGATTAGGATAGATCATTGCCGATGTTGACAGATCCGGTCTTCCGCCGGGATTATTTACCGTGATAGTAATGACTGATTTGCCCTGCTTTCCCCGGTTATCGGTTACCGTCAGCTCAAATTTATATTGACCCTCAGCCAACCCGGAGATTTTAGTTATTCCCGACGAAGGATCTTCTACAACGGCGCCGGAAGGTCCTGATGCTATCTTCCATTCATATTGTTCTATTGAGCCTGATTGCGGTACAGAAGCCGTACCATCTAATATTACCTCGGTTTGCGGCAGCGATACAAGCGTATCTCCTTTAATATTTACTTCGGGCAATCCCGTGCTCATATCTTCGGGAAGCACATTTACAGCTATATCTGCAGAATCTTTAGAGCCGTGGGTATCGGTAACGTATAGCCGGAATATATATATGCCGGACTCTACGGAAGTGACGCTGGGGCTAACAGTTTCAGCATTAAGAATGGTCACCGGTGTAGTGCCGCCAAGAAGGATCCAGTGATAGCTTGCAATGCTCCCATCCCTGGCATAAGATTTACTGCCATCCAGGTGGATCGTCTCTACAGGCAACTGGGCGGTAAAATCGTTGCCGGCATTGGCAACAGGTGGTCTCACAGGCGCCGGGTTCACTATAATCGTCACAGTTGCGGTAGATGATTTGTCATTGTTGTCGGTTACTTTAACCTGGAACTCATATGTTCCTGCAACAAGATTTTCTACCTGGGTTGCGGCAATACCGGTATTCACAATATTTCCCTGCTGCGGTCCTGATAATTTAGTCCACAGGTAATCTTTTATTTTTCCCGCCGGTGCCGAAGATTTTGTAGCATCAAGCTGAGCGGTATTTACCGGCAGGGTAATAGTTTGTGCCGCTCCTGCATCTGCCACCGGGGGCACAGGTGCCGCTTTCACGGTAATGCTGACTGATGTAGTTGCGCTTACACCAAGATTGTCGGTTACTTTTAACTGCACCTGGTAGTTGCCTTCTGCCAGTGCTACGATCTGCGTAATCTTTGAGCCTGCATCTGAGATGCCTGCTCCTTCCGGTCCTGAGAGTATGCTCCATTCATAAGAAACGATCGCACTACCTGAAGAAGTTGATTTACTACCATCCAGTGTGGCTGTATTTGCCGGCAAAACAACAGTTATTGCGTTACCTGCATCTGCAACAGGCGGAGGAGGGCTTGCTTTCACTATTATAGTTACGGAAGCTGTTGCGCTGATATTATTATTATCCGTAACCTTTAATTCAAAAGTATATTCTCCTTCTGCGAGACCGTTAACGGTAGTAGCGGCGGATGTTGCATTTTCAATCACCGCACCCGAAGGTCCGGAGAGCTGCGTCCACTCATAAGATATAATAGATCCTGATGAGGCAGTAGATTTTGTTCCGTCTAAAGCCGCACTATTTACAGGCAATACTATCGTCTGTGCATTCCCTGCATTTGCTACAGGAGGCTGAGGGGCAGGTTTGACGGTAATGGTAACGAGATCGGTCGCTGTCATTCCGTTGCTGTCTGTAATCTTGAGCTGGAATTTATATACCCCTTCAGATAAACCGGAAACTTTAGTAATTGCAGAGGAGGGGCTTTCAATGGCGCTTGTACCGGGACCTGATATTTTTGTCCACGTATAGGTTACAATAGTGCCGGAAGGTGCTGCAGATGCACTGCCGTCAAGATCAGTTTTATTTTCCGGTAATATTATACTTCTGTCACTGCCGGCATCAGCCACGGGAGGAAGCAGGGCGGCGTTCACAGTAACAGTAACCGTTACCGCTGCCGTTGCTCCGTTACTGTCTGTTATTTTCAATTCAAATGTATACTCGCCTTCGGCAAGGTTATTCACTGCTGTAGTGGCGGCTCCCGCATCTGCTATTGTTCCTTCTGCAGGGCCTGAGATCTTAGCCCACGCAAATGACACTATTGTCCCGGAAGGTGCAGCAGAAGCGGTTCCATCCAGGGTTGTGCTATTTTGAGGCAGGGTTATGGATATATTCTTTCCTGCATTGGCAACAGGAGGCAAAGGGGCCGGCTTTACAGTTACCGTTATGATTGAAGTGGAGGATAACCCGTTATCATCAATCACTTTAAGCTGAAACCGGTAAACGCCTTCTGCCAGATCAGCAGCCGTAGTGGTTGCACTACCGGCATCTGTTATGCTTCCTTCCGCAGGGCCTGAGATCTTAGTCCAGGCAAATGATACTATTGTCCCTGAGGGCGCAGTGGAAGCGGTTCCATCCAGGGTTATGCTGTTTTGAGGCAGGGTTATGGATAAATCCTTTCCTGCATTGGCAACAGGGGGCAGAGGCACTGATTTTACCGTAACATTTACTGTAGCGGTAGATGTTGCCCCGTTGCTGTCAGTTACTTTTAGTTCAAAAGTATATACACCTTCGCCGAGATTATTTACAATCGTAGTGCTGCCTGCTGCATCTGCTATTGTTCCTGCCGCAGGGCCTGAAATTTTTCTCCACAGGTATGATACGATCGTGCCTGAAGAGGCAGATGATTTAGTACCATCAAGCGTAACGGTATTCTCCGGAAGCTGAATAGTCTGGGAGCTTCCTGCATTGGCAACAGGAGGGAGTGGCGCCGGTTTAACAGTGATGGTAACTGTGGCCGTTGAGATCGCGCCCATATTATCCGTTATTTTCAGCTCGAACTTATATTCACCTTCCGCAAGACCATTTACGTCTGTAACTGCGGCATCAGCAGACGCAACAGCTCCTGACGCGGGTCCGGAAATTTTTGTCCAATGATAACTTTCTATCGTTCCCGAGGGCGCTGTAGACTTGCTGCCATCAAGCGTTACCATATTCAATGGCAATGTAATTGTCTGGGCGCTACCGGCATTGGCAACCGGAGGCAGAGGTGCAGGTTTTACAGTCACGGTCACGCTGGCAGTGGAAGTAGCGCCGTTATTGTCCGTTACTTTCAACTGGAATTTATAAATACCTTCTATAAGGCCGGTTACATCTGTAGCAGCATTATCGGCTGATACAATACTGCCTTCAGAAGGTCCCGTGATTTTTGTCCACAGATAATCAGCTATATTCCCTGCAGGTGCAGAAGATGCTGCTCCGTCAAGCGCTATGCTATTCTGAGGCAGTGTAATAGTTTGGTCAGGCCCTGCATTTGCCACCGGAGGCAATGGTGCTGCATTCACGTTAACGGTAACAGTGCTTTTCGCAGTAGCGCCGTTATTGTCGGTTATTCTTATTTCAAACACATATACACCTTTTGCGAGACCGGTAACTTCTGTAGTAGCTGAGCCCGCATCTGTTATATTCCCTTCTGCCGGGCCGGATATTTTTGACCATTCATAAGATACTATATTACCTGCCGGTGCTGTGGAAGCTTTAGCGTCTAATATTACGGTATTTACAGGGAGCGATATAGTCTGATCAGATCCTGCATCGGCTACAGGAGGTAGAGGAGCTGCAATTACTGTTACGGTCACTGAGCCTGTAGCCACAGCGCCGTTATTATCCGTTACTGTCAGCTCAAATTCATAGATGCCTTCTGCAAGATCACTTACCTGTGTTATAGCATTATTGGTATTCTCTATTACCCCGTTTGCAGGTCCGGATACTTTTGTCCATGTATATGCGGTAATAGTGCCTGAAGCTGCGGAAGAAGCGCTTCCATCGAGCATTACAGTATTTTGAGGTAATGTAACAGACTGGCTGGCGCCTGCATTCGCTACCGGCAGTACAGGTTGCGGAAGAACAGTAATCGTAACAATGCTTACAGATGTATTGTTATTATTGTCTGTGATTTTTAATTCAAATTCATATACGCCTTCTTCAAGCCCCGAGGCCGATGTAACTGAAGCGGAAGGACCAGCAATGGTTCCTGCTGTCGGTCCGGATACTTTTGTCCATGCGTATTTCGTAATAATGCCTGAAGCTGCGGAGGAAGCGCTTCCGTCCAGGGTTACAGTATTTTGGGGAAGCGTAATGGATTGATTGATCCCGGCATTTGCTACAGGTTGTAAGATTTCCGGGTTAACAATGACCGTTACCACTGCGGCAGCGCTTTTTCCATTATTGTCAGTTACTGTTAATTCAAAGTTGTATTCGCCGGCTGCAAGTGCTGTAACTGTGGTGACAGCGCTTGATGTGCTGTTAATAACTGATGAAGCCGGCCCTGATATTTTTTTCCATGAATAAGATACAATAGTTCCGGAAGGCGCTGTAGAAGCCGTACCATCAAGCGTTACGTTATCTATAGGGAGCGTTATGGAAATATTGGTTCCGGCGTCAGCAACAGGCGGTAACAACGCCGGCTTGACAGTTACCGTTACTTCGCCTGAGGAAGACCCTCCGTTATTGTCAGTTACCGTCAATGTAAATTTGTATACACCTTGTTCCAGCCCGTTCACCTTTGTAGTGGATGCGGATGGATTTACAATTGATCCCGCAGCCGGCCCGGATGATTTTGTCCAGGTATATGAGGTAATAGAGCCGGAAGGCGCTGTAGAAGCAGTACCGTCCAATGTTATGGAATTATCAGGCAACGTTATTGTTTTGTCTGATCCCGGATTAGCTACCGGAGGCAAAGGAGCGGCTTTTACGGTAACAGATACTGTTGCAATGGAGGTATTGCCGTTATTGTCGGTTACTTTCAATTGAAAAACATACACTCCTTCAACCATATTGCCGGCAGTAGTATTACTGCTGTATGGGTCTGTTATGCTTTCACCGGATGGTCCTGAAGATTTTGCCCATTCATAGCCTGTAATAGAGCCTCCCGGAGCGGTAGATTTGCTGCCGTCTAGCGAAAAGGAATTTACCGGGAGCTGGATAGTTGCATCGCTGCCTGCATCGGCTACAGGGGGTGGCGGTGCAGGTTTTACAGTGATAATAACAATGTCAGAAGCAGACTGACTTAGGTTATCTGTTACCGTTAGTTTAAATTCGTAAGTGCCTTCTGTTAATCCTGTCACAGTGGCGGCGGCATTATTCTTGTTTGTAAAAGTTTCTCCGGAGGGCCCTGATATTTTTGTCCAGAGATAGGTTGAAATGCTGCCTGAGGGAGCGGTAGATTTTGATCCGTCAAGCGATACTGAATTTACCGGGAGCTGGATAGCCTGGTCATTTCCTGCCGCAGCAACAGGCGGCTTGGGTGCGGCATTAACCGTAATGGTAACCGAGGCAGTGGAAGTTGCCCCATTGTTGTCGGTGACCTTTAACTGGAATACATATATTCCTTCTGTCAGCCCGGAAACTGTTGTTACTGCGGATGTGTTACTGGTTATAGTGCCGGAGGATGGTCCGGATGATTTTGTCCACTGGTAGCTGCTGATAGTACCTGATGGGGCAGTGGAAGAGCTACCATTAAGTGAAACGCTATTTGCCGGCAGGGTTATTGTTTGCGGATTACCTGCATTAGCCACAGGAGGGAGCGGAGCTGGTTTTACAGTTATACTCACCACTGCGGAGGCTGTTTTACCATTACTGTCAGTAATAGTCAACTGAAACTGGTATGTACCCTCAGTAAGATTTTTTACGGTTGTAGTGGCGCCTGACGGCGTACTGATTGTTCCCGAAGATGGCCCTGATATCTTTGTCCAGGAGTAGCTGCTGATAGTCCCGGACGGAGCAGTAGAAGCAGTGCCGTTTAATGTAATACTATTGGTGGGTAATGTTATTGTTTGTGATGACCCGGCATTGGCAATGGGAGGACTTGGAGTTATGATGGTTCCGCGTTTATACTTTAGCATCCACTCGTACACATTCATTCCGTCTTCCCTGTAATCAGGATTATACGTTTTAGTCCATGCATCATGACCTGTCTCTGGAAAAACGGAGAGCCTGGCAGGAGGTGTCGGATTATTTTCGTTAATAAATGCTGCAAGCGCAACAGCTTTATAAGTATAGGCCTGAGGGTCTACGGAATTGGTGGTTACCCAGGTTGGCAGGCTGGCTGTTGCCACATTCTTTGCATAACCATGCGGGTCAGGCGTACCTCCATTTTTAACTGTATCTATTCCGGGACAAACCAATAACAAGGCTGCAAGTTTTTTGGCATAGTCTACTGTAGCGGCAGCATAATTCCAGCACATATAGCCGCCAAGGCTCAACCCGGTAAGATAAATTCTTTGTTCATCTACCCTGTAGTGTGACAAGACATAGCTAAGAAAGGGAGCGATAGTCCCTATCGGGCCGTCCGCTATTTTGCATTGTGGACTCATTACGATAAATGAGAAGTCCTCACCATCTACTGTAAACTTAGATGGGAATTTTCCCTGGGCAATTAATCTGGGAATACCGTTGGCAGTAACCCTTGATATCTGTGTCGTTCCATTTCCTACTTCCCCTACCCCGTGAAGGAAGATTATCAAGGGATATTTTTTAGTGGGCTCTGCATCGTAGTTTACCGGTAATGATTCGTAGAAGCCTCCTATATTTGTGCCTATGTTAGCGGCAACGGCTCTTTGTGTCTGCACCTGGGAGACAGATGTACCGCTGAAGACTACAGCCCCAATAAACAACAGGAAATACTTGAATCTGTAAGTAAGACGGATTAAGTCTATTCTTTTCATAGTTTTCAGGAATTGGATTAAATATTACTATCACCGTCATAGGTATCCGGGATATGTGCATTTAAACGCAAGACAAATAACTTTTGTTATTGCGTTTTTTCAAATAAAAATCCTCTTCTCTGAAAATCAAACCTGGTGCCAGAGCGGATTATCCAAATTGATATTTGTTACAAATTGAAAAAGAAAAGAAGTAAGAATATCTTAAGGTAAATCTCAGTGAAATCACCAGCGGTAAAAAAAACAAAAATCAATTTTGTACTATGAAAAATATGCATGGCTACTGATGCGCAAACGTATTGTTCTCTTCAAAACTTCAGCCCTTATGCTTTAGTAGAACGACCTATTACAATATCGTTCTCAAATCCGTATTTTCTATGTGCCTAAAAAAGCTTTTAATTTAACCGGTCATTGTTCCCGCTTAAGCTGGCTACTTTCTTCTTTGCTGCAAAAAGAGATGCACTCCTTTCTTATTGCCGGTAAGAATATCCGGCAACCCATCACCATTTATATCCTGAACAACAACGTGAAGCCCTACCCCTGAATTATTATCTATTTCATGTGGTATCCAGGAAGGATTTTTGCCCGGCTTGTATTCAAACCAGTACAATACTGCGGGCTCAAATTCGCCCGGATCGTTTCCGTTATGTGCAAAAAAACGTTTGCCGGTGATGATATCCGGATTACCATCTCCATTGATATCCGTTACAATGAGCCCATGTGTTTGCGAGAAGGCTTTATAAATGTCATGATGCACCCACCGGGTTTTTCCATCACTGTCTTTTTTCTGTTCGTGCCACCAGATACCGTAATTATGAGCCGACGCGCTGATAATATCATTTAGTCCGTCGCCATTAAGATCCAGTACAAACATTTCAGAGCAGTCTTCGCTGATATCTTCAGGATGAAAGGTCCAGTCAGGCTGCATGCGGTTTACGGGAGCTTCAAACCACCCGTTTTTTATCACTATGTCTTTTCTCCCGTCTCCATTCATATCCCCGAACCCAATCCCGTGTGTGTATTTGTGCGTAGCAAGGTTTTCATCAGCGCTTACTACAATTTTCTGCCACAGGGTATCACCCTTCTTTTCGGGTGATTTCAACCAGATCACCTGTTTTACAACCGCATCGTTTCCAATAATATCCAGGCGCCCGTCGCCATCCACATCTACCATCATCGGGGATTCATTGCCCAGCGAGCCATTGATCTGGTGCATTTTCCAGTGTCCCGGCTTATTCCGTGGATTTTCAAACCATACTACAGGTTGTCCGGGATGATCCACGCGTATATAATCCGTCCATCCGTCCTGGTCTACATCCATGGCAAAATTCAAAAAAGAATTTCCATATGTTCTGATGTTGAAAGTATCATTACTATTGATCTCATGCTTTTTCCACGATGGAGCTTCAAACCAAAAAGCCCCTGCAATAATATCGGTCTTACCGTCATTATTCACATCTGCTGCTGCTGCCCCCTCACTGATATATTGTGTTATTATCTCGTGCTTCTTAAATGACGGGATATTGCTGCCCTGTTTTTTCTGCTGGGCATTACCTGCTATGGCAAGTCCAAACACTGGTAAAAACAACAATCGTTTTAGCATAACTGTATTTTAAATGATATATGGTAGTGTTACGTTAAGCATAATATGCCGCATCATTTTGTGCATGGTGAATTATCCACCATTGCCCATTCACCTCCATTTCAATAGGTGGCGGTATAGCTATTGCCTATACCTGAAAAACACCGAGCCCGAACCGGTCTGCTGTTTTTTTGTGATTAGCTGCAGCAATACCTTCTGCAATGAGCTGTCTTGTTTCCAGCGGGTCAATAATAGCGTCTACCCATAACCGTGCTGCCGCGTAATAGGGCGTAGTCTGCTGCTCATAGCGCCCCTTTATATCTTCAAGCAATTTTTTTTCTTCTTCCGGGTCAATGGTTTTTCCCTTTGCCCTGAGGGCGTTTACCTGTATCTGCAACAACGTTTTTGCCGCCTGCTCACCTCCCATCACTGCTATCTTTGCCGACGGCCATGCATAGATAAAGCGCGGATCATACGCTTTGCCGCACATGGCATAGTTGCCCGCCCCATAGGAATTGCCAATGACAACAGTAATTTTGGGGACAGAAGCATTGGCAACCGCATTTACCATTTTTGCCCCGTCTTTAATGATGCCCGAATGCTCACTGCGGCTGCCTACCATGAAGCCTGTAACATCCTGCAGAAACACCAGCGGAATATTTTTCTGGCTGCAGTTCATAATAAAGCGGGCGGCTTTATCAGCGCTGTCATTGTATATCACCCCTCCAAGCTGTATCTCGCCTTTTTTATTTTTAATTACTTTTCTTTGATTGGCTACAATACCTACAGCCCATCCCTCAAGGCGGGCATAGCCGCATAATATCGTTTGCCCGTAATCTTTTTTGTACTGGTCGAACCCGGGATCATCAACGATCCTTTCAATGATCTCCAGCATGTCATAAGGCTTGCCGGTATCCGGAGGCAATAGCCCGTATATTTCAGCAGGATCTTTTTTCGGCGCCTTAGCCTTTATTCTGCTGAACCCTGCTGTCTCCCGTTCGCCAAGCCTGGCGCATATTTTTTTTATTTCGTCCAGGCATTCCTGTTCGGTATCAAATTTATAATCCGCTATCCCGCTGATCTCGGTATGTGTTACCGCGCCACCCAGTGTTTCCGTATCCACATCCTCTCCTATGGCAGCCTTTACAAGATAAGGTCCTGCCAAAAATATAGAGCCATTGTTTTTTACCATCAGTGTTTCATCACTCATAATAGGGAGGTATGCGCCACCTGCAACACAGGCGCCCATTACAGCGGCTATCTGTACAATGCCCATGTCGCTCATGCGGGCATTATTGCGGAATATTCTTCCAAAATGTTCTTTATCCGGGAATATTTCATCCTGCATGGGAAGAAATACGCCGGCGCTGTCTACAAGGTAGATAATGGGCAGATTGTTCTCCATCGCAATTTCCTGCATACGCAGATTTTTTTTGCCGGTGATGGGGAACCATGCGCCTGCTTTTACCGTCTGGTCGTTGGCTACTATCACACACTGGCGGCCGCTTATATAACCTATTCCTGCCACTGTTCCTCCTGCGGGACAACCGCCGTATGTTTCATACATTTCGTAGCCCGCAAAAGCGCCGATCTCTACAAACGGCTTGTTTTCATCGCACAGGTAAGCAATGCGTTCCCGGGCAGTGAGCTTATTCTTTTCTTTTTGTTTTTCGATAGCTTTCCTGCCACCGCCGGAATATATTTTTTCCAGCTTCTGCTTTACCCGGCTCCATGCCATCCGTTGTATATCTTCATTCTTATTGCTTTCTATATTCATCACAAGGTGTAAAATTTACCTGCATTAATCTTTAGTCCAATAATCAAGCACCACCACTTTATCTAAATGTGGCGTAAGCACAGCGCCGAAAGCTTTGTGAGCCGGGTGGGGCAGATAGATGTCACGGTCTTTCCCGCTGGCGAAAGTAAGAAAGAAGCAATGAGTAAGCCCCTGGTTCAGGTTTTCGGGGCTGTTGTTGGTACCCCATTCAAAGCCTTTAATTTCTTTTATTTTGGAAGGAAGTGCACGAAAAGCATCTTCCACCTGTTTCACCTGTGCCGGTGTAGTATTGTCTTTAAATTTAAACATTACAACGTGCCTGAGCATTTGTGGTTCTTTGGTTTTTGCTGAAATAATACATACTGCGACGATGCAGACAGCGAGTATAGCAATAATTTTTTTCATTTACGATAGATTTTTGACATTTCTGAATAATAGAACTTCTTCTCTTCTCCGGAGAAGTATTCAAAAATATAACCTATACACCTATTATTGCTATTTTTTTATGTTGCTTAAAGCGGAAGGGTATTGTTGTAAAGAGTGTGTCTGAGCGGAAAATTATTTTTTACTTACTGCGGCAATATGCTATTGCAATAGATTGGTCACTGATGATGATGATGTATACGGCAAAAGCAGTGCACAATGCACTGCCTCTACCTTTTGTTGTACCGGGGTACAAACAGAGGTAAGCTTCTGAATCCTATAGTGAAACAGGAAATTATTGTTCCAGTTTGATTTCTCCTATATCGGTAGCTTCTCCGTCTTTTACTTCAACACCGTCCTTTGCGGAGTTTTTATAAGGCGCTTTTGCCTCGATAATTACCTGATAAGTTCCCGGTTTAACATCTCCTATTTCAAATGCGCCATTTGAAATATCTGCTTTTACAGTGTCTGTGCCTGAAATTGCCCATGCCCTTACTGCTGCATCTGCCGGGGTAACTGTACCTTTTACTGAACCATTTGTGATCACATTAAATGCGAACAGACCTGCGGCTATTACACCTAATGCCGCCAGTGTCAACCTTGCTTTTTTCATACTGCTGGAATTTTTGTTTTTTCAAATTAAATGTTGATTACTAACCTTTCCAGAGTAAGTGATCGGAGGGATACCTGCTTAAAAACAAGTACTATGCCAAAAAACAGGAACCATCTTTGTTAAATGATTTTAACGATATAAATTAATATTGGGAGCAGATATAAAATGACCGGGAAATTATACTTCGCTTATACGTGTATGTTATACTTACCCGCTCTCTGTGCTTGGTAGCCTGGGGTTGCTTTTATCCGTTATGCACAAGGGTGCATAATCCTCCCGCCTGTCTCTGCTTTCGTTTTATTATATTTGCCGCGTTCTCGAAATACTAAAATAATTAGCATATTTGCAGTAGCAGATACTGGTATTGAATGAATATTTGGATTATGGCAGAAGCAAAACAGAATTTATTTGACTATACGGAGGATTCTATCAAGTCGCTTGACTGGAAGGAACATATCCGCCTGCGCCCGGGAATGTATATCGGCAAGTTGGGAGATGGTAATAGCCCTGATGATGGCATTTACGTATTACTGAAGGAGGTGTTGGACAACTGTATTGATGAGCATATGATGGGCTATGGAAAGCAGATAGATATAAAGGTGGAAGGCAAGACGGTCACCGTGCGGGATTATGGCAGGGGGATCCCGCTTGGCAAAGTGGTGGATGTAGTGAGCAAGATTAATACAGGCGCCAAATACGATAGTAAGGCATTTCAAAAATCCGTGGGGCTGAACGGGGTAGGTACCAAGGCTGTGAATGCGCTGAGCCATTACTTTAAAGTAATGGCTGTAAGAGACGGTAAGCAAAAAACAGCAGAGTTTGAAAGAGGGGTGCTGACCCAAGAGCACAAGGAAGTAAAGTCTGATGAAAGTAATGGTACATTGGTAACATTTATTCCCGACGATACTGTTTTCAGGAATTTTCATTTCAAACAGGAGTATATAGAAAACCTGCTATGGAACTATTGCTATCTGAATGCCGGTCTGGTCATTACTTTCAACGATAAGAAATATGTAAGCAGGAACGGGCTGCTTGACCTGCTGCAGCGCAAAACGAACGCAGATGAGCTGCGCTATAATATTATTCATCTCAAAGGCGATGATATCGAGCTTGCCATCACCCATAATAATGAATATGGTGAAGAGATATTCAGCTTTGTGAACGGGCAATATACCACACAGGGCGGAACGCACCAGCAGGCTTTCCGGGAAGCCTTTGTAAAAGTGGTCCGGGATTTTTATAAAAAGGACTATGACGCTACCGATATCCGGCAGAGCATTGTGGCAGCAGTGGCCGTAAGAGTAGTAGAGCCGGTCTTTGAAAGCCAGACCAAAACAAAGCTGGGGTCCCAGTATATAGAAGAAGGGGGTGCCAGCATGAAGAATTTCCTGCTGGAATTCCTTTCAAGGGAACTGGATAACTTTCTGCATAAGAACCCAACTATTGCAGAAGCTCTTAAAAAGCGGATAGAGCAAAGCGAAAGAGAAAGGAAAGATCTGGCAGGTATAAAGAAACTGGCCAATGAAAGGGCTAAAAAAGCCAATCTTCACAACAGGAAGCTCAGGGATTGCCGTATTCATTTTAATGACGATCCTCCCCATAAAGGCAAGGAAGAATTTCATGAGAAACAGTTGGAAAGCACCATTTTCATTACCGAGGGAGATTCTGCCAGCGGTTCTATCACTAAAGCAAGGAATGTGGAAACCCAGGCGGTGTTCAGCCTGCGGGGAAAACCCCTGAACTGTTTCGGGCTGACCAAAAAAGTAGTATATGAAAATGAGGAATTCAACCTGCTGCAGCACGCGCTGAATATTGAAGAAGGCATTGAAGGGCTGAGATACAATAATGTGGTAGTAGCAACGGATGCCGATGTAGACGGTATGCATATACGCCTGCTGCTGCTTACCTTTTTCCTGCAGTTTTTTCCCGACCTGGTAAAGAACGGACATGTGTATATACTGGAGACACCGCTTTTCAGGGTACGCAACAAGCAGGAAACCATTTATTGCTATGATGAAGCCGAAAAGCAGGCAGCGGCGAAAAAGTTAGGCGGAAAACCGGAGATCACCCGTTTCAAAGGGCTGGGGGAAATATCACCGGAAGAATTTGTGAAATTTATCAGCTCGGATATGCGCAAAGAGCCGGTGATGGTGATGCCTGAAACGCACCTGCAGCAACTGCTCGAATATTATATGGGCAAAAATACACAGGAAAGACAGGAATTTATTATTGATAATCTTCGCGTGGAAATAGACCTTGCCGAGGAGGCCGCAGCCACATCTTAGCAGCGGCAGTTAGTCATTTGCAGAATGCTGAAACATGTACATAATATTAAAATAGGGAACTATGATACACATCGTTTTTAATGAAGCTGATGTAAGTGTATTGCAAAAAGCGATTGAACTGGATGAAACCATCTCCGGTGCGGTAGTGCAGATAAAGGACGACTACGCAGTCGGCCCCCTGCTGAGCATATATACCGGCGATGGGATGGCTGCACGTAAGACATGGTGGAGCGAAGTGCTGGCAGGCGGGGATTACAACGGGAAAGCAGATGACGGATCCGTGGATGATGCCAAAACAGTAGCAGAAATAGTAGGAAGATTACGCCGCAATCCTGAAGAGATTGTGTGGATATGGGCCGCGCAGAACAAGCATGACGTGAGCGGCTATTACTGGCTGCTGCATTATATGAAGGAATTCCAGGGAAGAGTATTTATATTATACCTGAATAACCTGCCTTTTATTAATGAGAAGGGAAGCATATTTTATCCCGAATGGCTGCATACTATACCTCCGAAGGAATTTTTGAAAGCAAAAAAGCTGGCAAGGCCTATTACACTTAGTGAGTTTGAAGTGGATCCTGACGAGTGGACAAAGCTATGCAATGAAAACAAAGCTGTGCGTATACTGGAAGGAGGAAAGAAGCTGGTGCAGTATGATTATGATTTTTATGACAGCGATCTCAGGAAATATATCAGCAAAGACTGGCAAAAAGCCCATAAGATCATCGCACAGTTTTTATCGAAAAATAAGCACACTACCGGGGATGCATACCTGCTTTGGAGATTGAAAATTATCATAGCGGATAATGATAAATATGATGTGCAGGGAGAAGTAAAGAACATGAAAGATTTTGAAATAAAAACAAAGGCAGCAGTATCAGAAACGGTAAGTGAATAATTATGAATAAAGACCAAAACTTTGCCCGGGGATCAGGAATCCAGGGACAGTATAAAACGTGGTTCCTCGATTATGCTTCGTATGTTATCCTGGAGCGTGCCGTACCGGCTATTGAAGACGGATTGAAACCCGTGCAGCGCCGTATCCTTCATGCCATGAAGGAAATGGACGACGGGCGCTTTAATAAGGTAGCCAATATTATCGGGCAGTCCATGCAGTATCATCCGCATGGCGATGCTTCTATAGGCGATGCGTTGGTGAATATGGGGCAGAAAGACCTGCTGATAGAAACCCAGGGCAACTGGGGCGATGTGCGTACAGGCGATGAAGCAGCCGCTGCCAGGTATATTGAAGCGCGCCTGAGCAAGTTTGCCCTCGAAATAGCATTTAATGCTAAAACAACAGCATGGCAGCTCAGCTACGACGGGCGTAAAAATGAGCCGGTAACGCTGCCTGTGAAGTTCCCGCTTTTGCTGGCGCAGGGGGCGGAAGGCATTGCCGTAGGGCTTTCTACCAAAATACTCCCGCACAACTTTTGCGAGCTGATAGATGCATCCGTTAAATACCTGCGTGGTAAAAAATTTGAGCTGTATCCCGACTTTCAGACAGGAGGCATGATAGATGTGACCAACTATAATGAAGGGAAGCGTGGCGGCAAAGTAAGGGTGAGAGCGCGTATAGAAGAACTGGATAAAAAAACACTGGTGATCCGCGATGTGCCTTATGGCGTTACTACCACTTCCCTTATGGATTCTATTGTAAAAGCCAACGACCAGGGAAAGATCAGGATCAGGAAGGTTACTGACAATACTGCGGCCGAGGTGGAGATACTGGTGGATCTGGCGCCCGGCATGTCTACAGACATTACTATTGATGCATTATATGCTTTTACAGATTGCGAGATCAGCATTTCCCCCAATGCCTGCGTGATCGCTGAAGACAAGCCCAGGTTCATGTCTGTGCATGAGCTGCTGCGCGTTTCTGCCGATTATACTAAAGACCTTTTACGGCAGGAGCTTGAGATCAGGCTTGCGGAGTTGCAGGAGAAATGGCACTATACTTCCCTGGAAAAAATATTTTTCGAAGAAAAGATATACAAGGAGCTGGAGAAAAAGCACGACACCTGGGAAAAAGTGCTGGAAGCCATAGATAAGGCCTTCAATCCTTTTAAAAAACAACTGAAGCGTGACATCACCAAAGAAGATATTGTAAAGCTCACGGAAAAGCCTGTACGCCGTATTTACCGCCTTGATATTGATGAGCTGAATGAGCAGATCAGGGGCATTGAGAAAGAGATAAAGCAGGTAAAGTATGATCTTGCCAATCTCGTGGATTTTGCGGTGGCATATTATGAAAACCTGCTCAAAAAATACGGAAAAGGCAGGGAGCGCAAAACAGAGATCAGATTATTTGAAGCCATACAGGCCAAGCAGGTGGCTATTGCCAATGCCAAACTGTATGTGAATCGTGCAGAGGGCTTTATCGGCACCGGTCTGAAGAAAGACGAGTTTGTAGAAGACTGCTCCGATCTCGACGATATTATTGCTTTTACCAAAGCCGGTAAGATGAAGGTGGTGAAGGCGGCTGATAAGGTGTTTATAGGAAAAGATATTTTGCATGTAGCGGTATTTAAGAAGAATGATGAACGCACTACCTATAATATGCTTTATGTAGACGGAAAATCCGGCGTTACTTACGCCAAACGGTTTAATGTAACCGGTATTACCCGCGATAAGGAGTATGATCTTACAAAGGGATCCGAGAAAAGTAAAGTGCATTACTTCTCTGTGAATCCCAATGGCGAGGCAGAAACCGTGAAGATAGTATTGAGCCCTAACGCTTCAGCAAGAAATAAAGAGCTGGATTTTTATTTTGAGGAGCTGGAGATCAAAGGACGCGGAAGCATGGGCAACCAGGTAACGAAATACCCGGTGAAATCGGTGAAATTTAAAGAAGCCGGCCGTTCTACACTCAGTGGCGTGAAACTATGGTTTGACAATACTTTTGGGAGGCTTAATACAGATGAGAAAGGCTTGTTTCTCGGCAGCTTCGATCCGGCGGAAGATAAACTGCTGGTGATATATAACGACGGCAACTATGAGATCACAGATACCGAGCTTACACAGCGCTTTGACGGCGATAAAGTAATGCTGATCGAAAAATTTAACCCGGAGAAAATAATAACCGCCGTATACCTGGATAAGGAAAAGCTGCAATACAATATCAAACGGTTTAAGATAGAAACCACAACGTTGCGGAACAAATTTTTATTCATCAAGGAAGGTGATGGCAACCAGTTGGAAGCTGTAACTACCAATGCGGAGCCCATTTTGGCTATCCAGAGCGGTAGGGGGACACAAATAAGAAAAGCAAAGATCAAGGTGAATAAAATGGTGGAAGTAATGGGCTGGAAAGCGGTAGGGGCAAAGCTGGCGGATTATTCCAAAAGCACAACAATGGAATGGGAGAAGCCCAAAAACGAGGGAGATAACCAGCCGGAATTATTTTGATGACCGGCAAAAAGATCAGTATCCACAGCAGACAAGCTGCTCTTATTATTCAGATCTAATATAAATAGACAATGACCAGGATTACCGAACAACCTTCACTGTACAGGCATCTTGAGAAGATGCCGGTGGAAGAGCTTACCGCTAATATCAATAATGAGGACAAAAAAGTGGCATTGGCCATTGAAAAGGCGCTTCCGCAGCTTAATATGCTGATTAAAGCCATTGTAGAAAAGCTGAGAAACGGAGGCAGGATGTTTTACCTCGGTGCGGGCAGCGGGGGCAGATTGTCTGTGCTTGATGCTATAGAGCTGCCTACTACCTATGGCATTGAAAAAGGGATAGTCAATGTGATCCTTGCCGGCGGAGTAGAACATCTTATTGAGGCACCGGAAGAAAAGGAAGACGATACCGAAGCCGGCTGGAATGCATTGCAGGAATATAATATCTCTCCTAAAGATATTGTAGTGGGCATTTCTGCCAGCGGCACCACTCCTTTTGTGCTTGAGGCCCTAAAAAAATGTAAAGCGCATCATATCACTGCCGGTTGTATCGTCAGCAATCCCGGCTCTCCCATTGCTGATGCAGCGGCTATACCGGTAGAAGTGATCACGGGTCCGGAATTTGTAACCGGCAGCACGCGTATGAAATGCGGCACTGCCCAGAAGATGATCTTTGATATGATCAGCACCACCACAATGATACAGCTTGGAAGAGTAGAAGATAACAGTATGGTGAATGTGCTCCTGATCAATGATAAGATCACCGACCGCGCAGTAAAAATATTGATGGCTAAGGCCGGCATTGCAGGCTATGAAGAAGCAAGAAGTATCTTACTCAGCCATGGCAGTGTGAAGAAGGCCATGGATGCATTGCAGCGTAAATAGTACATCGCATCCTGTATTTTTATTAGTAGAAAGTTATAAATCATCTGCTTTTTTGCCGTCATTTAAAATCATTGCGGTAATGGCGTTGAGTTAATAGCAGCTGTAAACGCAGAGATTGCTTCTCCCGACCTTCGGTTTGGATCGCAAAGGCGGTTGGGTAAATGTATACTTTGCTTTGATGCTGGCTTTAAAAACAGAACACTTTTGTCTTCTTTGCGAGCCGCCACATGCATTTTGAAAATCAGGACTGATACGCGGCGAAGCGATCTCAGGTGAATATTGTTAACTATTAATGCCACTATAAGGTGGTTTCTTTGTACTACTTTCAGGTCAGCCATCGTTTGCCGAAGCATGGGGTATCTTCTCAACAACAGGTCTACAAAAAAATAATAAATAAATACATGATTTAAATCATGTAAAAAATAGAAGACAAATTTGTCTTCTATTTGAATTTGTCCTGTAATTTTGCCGTTACATTAAACATTCATAAAACAAAGACCATGGTAGCAGTAGCAATCCTGGATGTTACCCGTATAGAGCCGAAGCTCAAACATCCTACTATCTTTAAACATTTCGATGAGTTAGCCGCGGGCGAAAGCTTCATTATAGATAATGATCATGACCCCAAGCCGCTATACTACCAGCTTTTGGGTGAGCGGGGCAATATATTTACATGGGAGTACCTGCAGCAGGGACCTCTGCGCTGGCAGGTAAAAATTGCCAAGCGTTCCAGTAAGAATGATGAAGAGACTATCGGATCAATTGCGGCAAAGGATATGCGCAAAGCTGCAGTATTCAAAGCCAGGGGAATTGATTACAGTTGCGGAGGTAGCAAAACATTGCAGGAAGCAGTGGCAGAAGCCGATATCAGTGAAGAAGCATTGAAAGCTGAGCTGGCAGATGCAGAGCAACTGCCCCGTTCCGCTTCCCAGGATTTTAATAAATGGAAGCTTGATTTTCTTTGTGATTACATCAGCAATACTCACCACCGTTATATAAAGGAGAATGCAGAACTGATCAGTGGGTTGGCAGAAAAGGTTGCACAAAGGCACGGCGTTTATCACCCTGAGTTAAACAGGCTGGCTCAAGGCGTAATTCCTTTTCTGCAAAACCTGCTGACACATATTGGCAAAGAAGAGGAGATCATTTTCCCGGCGATTAAGCAGCGTGCATCTGAGAAAAAACCGGCTGCTGCAATAACACCCGATGAAGCAGGTATCATAAAGAAATCTGTATTGGTGCTGGAGAAGGAGCACAATATTATAGCGGCAGACCTGGCATATTTCCGGAAGCTGAGCAATAATTATGAATTGCCTGAGGATGCCTGTAATTCCTACGCTTACCTGTATCAAAAGCTGGCGGAAATGGAAGAAGATCTGCAACAATATATACATATTGAAAATAATATTCTCTTTCGCAGGGCAATTGCGCTGGAGCAGGAAACCCTAAATTAAAATGATGTGTTATGGAAAGGCCGGTTAAAATAAGCAATGCCACCAAGATATCAGAGCTTATCAAAGCAGATAAGGCTTCTATTGATGCAATTGCGGGAGTAGCAAAGCCTTTCCACCGGTTGAAGAATCCCGTGCTCAGGAAAATAATGGCCTCACGGGTGACTATAGCCGAAGCGGCAAAAATGGGTGGTTGCAGCGTAAACGATATCGTGGCGGCACTCACGCCTCTCGGTTTTGAGTATGAGCAGGCAGCGTCGCCGAAAGAGACCGCACAACAGCCTAAACCCCGATGGCTGCTGGATGCAAGGCAGACAGATATCACCTGGCTGGATGTGCGCCCTGTTATTGAATCCGGTACGGATCCGCTAAAGGAGATTCTTGGCAAATTCAAAAATGTTCCTGAAGGGAAAATACTTTGTGTAATAAACAGCTTTGTGCCTACGCCATTGATCCATTTATTGCAGCAGGGAAAAGCGGAATATAGCTATGTAGACAAGATGAGCGACGGTGAGTTCCTGACGTATTTCCTGAAAAGAAAAGATGCGGGCGCTGAAAAGAAAGAGAAAGAAAGCAGTAATGACAATGTGATCTTTGATGATGCCGGTAGTTTCGAAGCAGTTCATCAGCGTTTTCCCCGGGAAAAAATACAGGAAGCAGATGTTCGCCATTTAGAAATGCCCCAGCCTATGCATACTATCTTACATGAGCTGAAAACATTGCCACGGGATCATATGTTGTATGTGCATCATAAGCGGGTGCCGGTATATCTGCTGGAAGAACTGGCGGATAAGCATTATGAGATACATATTCATTCCATAGCCGAGGGGGATGTAAAAATGATTTTATTTGAAAAACCATACACGACTTCTGAACCACGGTAATAATCATTCATGGCTGACATTGATATAGGAAAAGCCCCTCCCAATAGCGCCGTGCTCCCGTTTTATGCAACGGGGGCCGGAGCTTTTTGGATACTTTGCTTTTTATTATTTGTCAGCACTGACGCTTTAACCCAACATTATTTCAACCCACATTT
This sequence comes from uncultured Terrimonas sp., assembly GCA_964461595.1. Lineage (GTDB taxonomy): Bacteria > Bacteroidota > Bacteroidia > Chitinophagales > Chitinophagaceae > Agriterribacter. The sequence continues at coordinate 25,702 of CAYWVB010000014.1, forward strand.
GTTGGCAATTGTGCATACGGCAACGCTGGGCTGGGCCACGATGATAATCTTTGGAGCGGCACATCAATTATTACCTGTGGTTTGTGAGCGCGATCTGTTCAGCCCTGTTATTGCTTCCCTGTGCTGGTATACCCTTACAGGAGGTACTGCGCTTCTTGTAGTGTCGTTCTGGACCTTCACAACCGGATGGCTTATGATAAGCGGAGGCTCGCTTGTAGTCCTTTCAGCACTGGCTTATTTGATCAATGCAGTATTTACAAGCAGGATATGCCGTCATTATTCCGTTGTCAGGCTCTTCATTGTTACTTCTGCTGCATGGCTTATGTTCACCGTAACAGTTGGTCTCCTCATGGCTGTCAATCTCAGCTATCCTTTTTTCACAAAAAATCACCTGGATATACTGAAGCTCCATGCACATGCAGGGCTGGCCGGCTGGTTCCTGCAATTGATAACCGCGGTGAGCAGTAAGCTGGTGCCCATGTTCCTCCTGGGAAAATCGGCGAAAGAAAAATTGCTGCTATATGCTTTTGTGTTGCAGAATGCAGGATTACTTTTCTTTTTGACGGAAAGTTATTTTGGGAATATCACCCACACCAGGATATTGCTGTATGCCGCATTGGTAGCCGCCGGCATAGTATGCTGGTTCCTGTACCTTTATGAAGCTTTCCGCAATCGGGTAAGAAAAAAAATAGATATACAGATGAAGCAGACATTTGTTTCGCTGTTGTGCCTGGCCGTGGCTATCGCTATCATACCTGTTGTGATCAATGTCCGTGGCTATCGCTGGACTATGTTATACGGTACTTTCGCGTTTATGGGCTGGATAACGGGGATCATTCTTGGAAAAACCTTTAAGACGCTGCCGTTTATTGTGTGGAACGGGCATTACAAATCACTTTCGGGAAAAGTAAAAGTACCATTGCCCAAGCACCTGTACAGTGAACCGCTGGTACAGTGGCAGCTCAGGCTATTTATTATTGCTATACTTTTTCTTGCTGCCGCTATAATGATCAATAATGTTATTGTTTTTCGCATAGCGTCAGGCCTCTGGCTTATATTATCAACATTATATCTCGTTAATGTAATGAAGGTGCTGCTGCATAAAACAAAAATATTATCATGATCATTTCTTTAACGGAACCATACTCCAATGAAAAGCTTAAGGCGCAGCAGGCACTCTACAATGTAATAGATCCCGAGCTTTTTGTGAACGTGGTAGATCTTGGGCTGATATATGAAATAACATTTGGAGAGGATGATACTGTCTCTGTAACAATGACCCTGTCCACACCCCATTGTCCTATGGGAGAAGCAATTACCAATGGTGTACGGAATGCTTTGGAAATGACATTTCCCGGAAAGAAAGTAGAGATCAGCCTGACCTTTGATCCTCCCTGGAGCTTTAAAATGCTCACCGAAGAAGGTAAAGCGCAATTAGGCGTTTGAAAACAGAGCGTGGTTATAGTATAAATGTGGCTGGAAATAAAAGACATAAATGTCTTTTATTAATTTAAAATCATTAGCTTTGCATTGCCATCGGAAAATATAAAATCCGGTATAAGGTTCTATAAGTATTTGCCGGTATGAGTTCGGCTTTTTATAAAAGATAAAAAGGTATTTATATCCTTAATATGAGATCATTAATTTTTTTTACAGCCCGGATCTTGCTGATCGTGCCCTGGCTGTTGCGTTTTTCTGCTGCACAGGCGCAAAACATGAAGGTTTCTCATTTTTCTTTTAGTTCAACCAAAGCGGGGATGTGGCTCATATTTATTATAACGTTCGCATTGCTTGCGGCTGCATTTACGCTCAAAAATAAAGTGGCTGCCCTGAGAAAAAACTATAAAAAAATGGATGACAAAAAGAGGGAGAATATACTTAAGGAACATACCTTACAGCTCAACAGCCGGCAGATTGAGAGGTTGCTGCAATATAAAAATAGAAGAATGCCGGGAGGTATGCTCTCTGTTATTTTATTAATATCTGTTTTTATTTTTCTTGCCGTTAATACTGCCACGGCCCAGGCGGCTCCGGGTGCAGAGAGCGGATCATTATTGAGCGAGGGTGGTATTATTATTACTATTGTGCTGGTATTAATACCTATACTGGCTGCGCTTACTATTCTTATTGTCAAGATCAGGAACGCCATGAACCAGCAGCGGAACAGGCTGCGCCGGGAAGAAGCCGAAAAGCTTGCAGCATACCTGCAAAGCTTACCCGACGAGGAAGTGGATACGGTATTAAGAAAAAGAAAAGCTGCACTGGATTATTCCCTTACACACCGCGAGCTTTCGGGAAATGAGCAGGCAGAGGATAGCAAAGGTTTGCTGAATATAAACCGGGAGCCGGGAGTGCCGATAGTGGCTGTAAAAAAGAAGGCCCTTCCGAGACCGAATATTGACCCGTCGCTGTCAAGGCTGGTGCTTTGGTACCTGGGCTGTGCAACATGCTGGCTTCTGCTGGGAACTACTATAGGTGAATATATAGGTATCAAGTTTGTTGCTCCTGATGCGGATCATGTAAGCTGGCTTAGCTTTGGAAGGTTGCGCCCTGTTCATACTAATTCAGTATTCTGGGGGTGGGCTTCGTTGGGTATGCTTGGTCTGGGATATTATATCGTACCGCGGGTGAGCAATACTAAATTGTACAGCATAAAGATGGGCTGGTATGCGCTTTACCTGATCAATGCATCCGTTATCATAGGCAGCATTTGCCTGATGGCAGGTATCAACAACGGGGGAGGAGAATATCGTGAGTACGTTTGGCCGGTAATGCTGCTGTTTGGTATAGCACTGGGGCTTAGTCTTTACAATTATATAAAAACCATAGCAGCCCGCACCACCAGGGAAATATATATATCCAACTGGTATATGGTAGCTGCCATTATCTTCACTATTGTTATTGCGCTCGCAGCTTATATACCCAGTTGGCAAAACGGGTTAGGAGAAACCATTATCCAGGGATACTATATGCACCAGGGAGTAGGTATGTGGTTTATGTTGTTTACGCTGGGCATCGTATATTATTTTCTTCCCCAGCAGTTGAATAAGCCGATATATTCTTATAGCCTGGGAATACTGGCCTTCTGGACGCAGATCCTGTTTTATACGCTTATCGGCTCTCATCATTTTGTATTCAGCGCTATTCCCTGGTGGCTGCAAACAGTAGCCATTGTGGGGAGTATGGGCATGGCCATCCCGGTAATTGCAGGCACCACCAATTTCCTGATGACATTCAAAGGCGCCTGGTATAAGGTCAGCGACAGCTATACGCTTCCTTTTTTCCTGGTGGGGATCATTTTCTATTTTACCGGATCCATGCAGGGGACTGCCGAGGCATTCCGTTTTACAAACCTGGTATGGCATTTCACGGATTTTACGGTAGCCCACTCTCATCTTACCATGTATGGTATCATCTGCTTTTTTCTATGGGCGTGTATCTATGCGATAGTGCCCAGGCTTACGGGCAAAGAGGCGCCCCAGATCACGGTAGGGGCGCATTTCTGGCTGGCGCTGATAGGGCTGATGTTTTACTCCATACCACTGATGTATGGAGGTACAATGAAAGGATTGCTGTGGATGAGCGGAAAACCTTTTATAGAAGGTGTGGTACAAATGGGGCCTTATTGGCTGTGGCGGGCTATCGGCGGGAGCCTGATGTGGCTATCCCATTTATTTTTTGCATATAACATGTATAAAATGATCGCGGGAAAAGAAATGCTGGATATAAGAGAAGCCGCTATTCAACAACTGGAAAAGAATATTGGTACCACTGCCCCTATTGCTTAAATCTATTTAATTATAAAAATGGAATTATTTGATGATCATAGAAAACTGTTTGGTACTGCCACGCTGATGTTTGTAGGGCTGACTATTGTGGTGGCTATACTGCCGGCGATCCGGAACCAGGAGAATAACCATCCCCTGCCGGGAGGAGTGCCGTTAAGTGCAGAAGCGACCAAAGGCAAAGCCGTATTTGTAGCCAATGGCTGTGTGGCCTGCCATACCCAGCAGGTGAGGAATGTAGATATGGATAAAGTGTGGGGAGTCCGCCCCAGTGTTGCGGCAGATTATGCAGGCATCACCCGCACTGATTTCTGGCGCAATACCGCTACCCTTATGGGCACGGAACGCACGGGGCCCGACCTGACGGATATAGGTACCCGCCAGCCTTCGAAGGACTGGAACCTGGTGCATCTTTATAATCCCCGTATTGTAGTAAAGGAATCGGTAATGCCCGCATATCCCTGGCTGTTCACTGTAAAAAAAGAACCCTCAAAGAATGATGTAGTAGTAAATGTGCCGGCGGAATACCTGAAGGTAAAAGACACAAAAATTGTAGCGACACAGGATGCAGTGTATTTACTTGCTTACCTGCAGTCGCTCAGGCAAACCAAACTTCCTGAGGCTCCCGGCTTTTTGTATAAACGTGATGATAAAAAGGAGGCGACAACAGCTACTGTGAATGCAGCGCCTGACGGACAGGCATTGTTTGCTGCCAGTTGCCAGGCATGTCACCAGGCTAATGGGGAAGGATTGCCAGGCGCTTTCCCGCCGCTGAAGGGAAGCGCCATAGTAACGGGAGATAACCTGGAACTGTATGTGGATATTATCATGAACGGGTATGATGCACGGCCGGAGTATGGAACAATGCCTCCGGTAGGTACTAATATGGGATTTACTGAAAATGAGGTGGCTGCTATCATAAATCATGAAAGAACAAGCTGGGGTAATGAGGCCAAAACGGTAACACCGGAAGAAATTAAAAAAATTATTGATGCGGTAAAGCTGAAGGCAGCCAAGCAATGAGATGATAAATTATACCGGCCTTAAATAACAAAGGAATATGAAAGCAAGATACATAAGAAACAGGGTAACCGGCATACTGCTGTTCCTGTGGGCAGCAATACCTGCCATGGGCTGCCCGGTATGCGAGCGGAACCAGCCTTCCGCGCTGAAAGGCATTACTCACGGTGCGGGCCCGGAAAGCCGGTGGGACTACCTGATCGTTTGGATAACCGTTGCAATAGTGCTGCTCACCCTCTTTTTTTCCGTAAAATGGATCATACGCCCGGGGGAAAAATCCAATGCTCATATTAAAAGGATGATTTTAAATAATCAGTAACATGAGTGATAAAAGTACCATACTTATTTTTATTGACGAAGACACGAAACCTGTGGCGGAAGTCCTCTCCCCGGTAAGCTTTGAGCTGGATACCCGGAAGCTTACTGACGGCGAGCATATCTTAAAGATAGTGAGCCGGGATCCTGCAGGAAAGGAAGGTATCCGCAGGATACCCTTTGTAGTGAGGAATGGCCCTGCAATAGCTGTGGAAGGCATTAAAGAAAATGCCGTAGTGGATGGTGTGCTGCCTCTGATGATCAATGCCTATGGAAAAGGAGACCAGAAATCATTCATGATAGAAGGTAGTGAAACACCCCAAAGCATTCCTGCATGGGTATGGATACTCATCATAGGATTTGCCGGATGGGCAATGTATTATTTGTTCAGGTATTATGCTATGCCGTAATTTATTCTGCCGCATCAATATAGCTGTCTGCGCTTCCAAAATATAATATTCCGTCGTCTATCTATACGATAGAAAAATACTCCCCGTCGTTAGAAACGCGGTATACAGGGGAGTAATATCTTCTTTGTATTTAGCTGTAGGTTTCTTGTTTTTACTTTCTTACCTTGGTGGAGCGGTGGCTATTGAAGTGGGGCAGGGTTCATTGCGCTTTTATTCATCGCTTTGCTATGGGCAGGGGCGTATGTGAAAAATAAGCAGTTGTTTGTGGCAACGGGTAATTATAGCCGGGTTATAATATACCTTATTATTCTCTCATAGAGGTGAATGGTAAATTCATTATTGCCTAATTCACCATTCGCCATTTGCAAAAAATATATATGAAAGTAGAAATATGGAGTGATATCATGTGCCCCTTCTGCTATATCGGCAAAAGGAGATTCGAAGCGGCGCTGTCTGCCTTTGAGTTTTCTGATAAAGTATCGGTTGAATGGCACAGCTTTCAGCTCGATCCGGATATACAGCATGGTCATGGCAAAAACCTCTATGAGTATCTTAGTGAACGGAAGGGAATATCTTTGGAGCAATCCGTTGATATGCACCGGCATGTGACTGAAATGGCGGAAGCGGCCGGGTTGGACTATCATTTTGAAAAGGCGGTGGTGGCGAATTCTTTTGATGCTCACCGGCTCATCCAGTTTGCAAAAACAGCAGGAAAAGGCGATGAGGCTGAAGAGCGTTTATTCCGCGCCTATTTTACAGAGGGGAAAGATGTAAGTGATCACAAGGTATTGGCTGAGCTGGGCAAAGATATCGGGCTTACCGGGGAGCAGGTAAGTGCTGCGTTGAATGACGACGACTATGCCTACAAAGTGAAGCAGGATATTGATGAGGCGGCACAATTTGGTATAAGAGGTGTTCCGTTTTTTATATTCAACAGGAAGTATGCTGTTTCCGGGGCCCAGCCAGAGGACACATTCCTGCAGGCACTCCGGCAGTCATTTGCCGACTGGCAGGAGGATAGTGGGTTGCAGATAGTATCTGCAGACGGCGCTGCCTGCGCTCCTGACGGGAAATGCGATTAAAAGAGATCAGATCATGAAATATAATTTGTTAGGTAATACCGGTTTAAAAGTCTCTGAACTATGTCTCGGCACCATGACATTTGGCGGTAAGGGAATATGGACTGCTATTGGCACACTGGAACAGCAGGCTGTAGATAACCTGGTAAAAACAGCCGTGGATGCGGGGATTAATTTTATTGATACAGCCAACGTATACTCCGAAGGCTTATCGGAAGAATTAACGGGTAAGGCTATCCGGAATCTCGGGTTGAAAAGAGACGACATAGTTATTGCTACAAAGGTACGGGGTAAAATGGGGAACGGGCCTAATGACCAGGGACTGACGCGCAAGCATATACTGACCCAGGTGGAAGGAAGCCTGCGGCGTTTGAATACAGACTATATTGACCTGTACCAGATCCATGGCTTTGATGCGCTTACACCGCTGGAAGAAACAGTGGACGTTTTAGATAGTCTTGTGCAATCGGGGAAGGTAAGGTATACCGGCTGCAGCAATCTTACGGCATGGCAACTGATGAAAGCATTATCGTATGCACAGTATAACCGCCGCTCAAAATTTGTATCCATACAATCATATTATACTTTGGCAGGACGGGATCTCGAACGTGAAATTGTTCCTGTGCTTAAAGACCAGAAAGTAGGATTGATGGTGTGGAGCCCTCTTGCCGGCGGTTTGCTTTCCGGAAAGTATACCCGGAGCGGTGAAACAGAAGAAGGATCCCGCAGGACTACTTTTGATTTTCCGCCGGTAAATAAAGAAAGGGTATATGATATTGTTGACGTGCTGCAGGAAATGGCCAAACTCAAAAACAGCAGTGTTGCACAGCTGGCGCTGGCATGGTTGCTTCACCGGCAGGTTGTTACTACGGTGATCATTGGCGCTAAAAAAACTGAACAGCTTGAGGACAATCTTAAAGCGGTTGATGTAACATTTACAGAAGAGGAATTGAAAAGGCTTGATGATATCAGCAGGCTCCCTTCAGAATATCCCGGCTGGATGCTGGAACGCCAGGGCGCCGACCGGAGGGCGGAGTAGTTATTTCACCTCCTGCATATCCACCAGTCTTTTGTATATGCCGTTATGTGCAAGCAGTTGATCATGTGTGCCTCTTTCGGCTATTCCTCCTTTCTGCAGCACAAGTATTTCATCGGCATGGCGTACGGTAGAGAGGCGGTGCGCGATCACTATGGAAGTGCGGTCTTCCATTAAGTTGTTGATAGCGTCCTGCACAAGCCTTTCACTTTCTGTATCAAGAGAGGAGGTGGCTTCATCTAAAATGAGTATGGGCGGGTTCTTCAATACTGCCCTTGCTATGGTCAGCCTTTGTCTTTCGCCGCCGCTGAGCTTTGAGCCGCGATCGCCGATATTGCTGTTGTAGCCCTGGTCTTTTTTAACGATGAACTCATGGGCATTGGCAATTTTGGCCGCATGGATAATTTCTTCTTCCGTTGCTTCGGGGTGGCCAAGGGCAATATTGTTGGCTATCGAATCATTAAAAAGAATAGGCTCCTGTGTTACAATGCTCATAAGGCTCCGTACAGATTGCAGGGAATAGTCTTTAATATTTGTTCCGTCAATCAATACCTCGCCGCCGGTCACATCATGAAACCGGGGCACAAGATCTGCAAGCGTGGATTTACCCGCTCCGGAAGATCCCACCAGCGCTATGGTTTTACCTTTTTCTATTGTGAGGTTGATATTATGGAGTATAACCGCATCTTCATAAGCAAATGTGGCATCTCTGAACTCAATTTGGGCTTCAAAGGAACGTAGTTGCTTACCATTCGGGTTATCGTCTACGGTTATCTTTGTTTTCAGTATCTCTTCAATACGTACTATGGCAGATGACCCTTTCTGCATATTGCTGAAGGAGGTAGAAAGGGTTTTGACCGGGTTGATGATATTGTAAAACAGGGCAAGGTAACCGATAAACATAGAAGGAGTGAGCGACAATCCCCCCCCCAGCACCAGTTGACCGCCAAACCAGAGGATCCCTGCAAAAACCAATACCCCCAGGAATTCCGACATAGGCGAGGCGAGATCGCGTCGCCTGGTGATCTTATTCTTTGCCTCATACAATTCGTCGTTGATCTTTCCGAATCTTTTCCGCAACAGCCCTTCTATATTGAATGCTTTTATTACCCGGAGCCCGTTCAGTGTCTCGTCAAGTATAGAGAGCGATTCTCCCAGCTTGATGGCAGCTTTATTCGACTGGCGTTTGAGCGAGCGGGATATGCGGCCGAGGATGAACCCTACCACCGGTATGCATACCAGGATGGCGATAGTGAGCTGCGGGCTGATATAGAATAACACCACAAAGTTGACCAGGATAGTGAGCGGATCGCGTATCCAGCCTTCCAGCGCGCCTACGAGGGATGCTTCTACTTCTGATACATCATTGGTGATCCTGCTGATGAGGTCTCCTTTTCGTTTCTCCGTAAAATACCCTATGGGCAAACGAAGTATTTTGTCATACAGCTCATCTCTCAGCTTGTGTATGATCTTGTTTTTTATAGGGTTAAGAATGACAAAAGACAGGTATAGGAAAAGGTTTTTAAGAAAAATAGAAATGATAATAATAACACAGATAAATCCCAGCGCTCCTATGGGGTTTAAGTCGCCCACCCATAATACCAGGAGCTTTCTTATATAAACAGTAAGGGGGCTGTCCATCCGCGGCGCCAGTCCTGCATTATTGCCTTTGAAGATCAGGTCGAAAAAGGGCATGAGCATCCCCAGGGATACAATGGAAAAAACAATGGAAAGAATAGTGGTAACAAAGTAGAGAACAATATCTCCTTTAAATGATCCCAGGTATTGAAAGATCCGCGAATATTTCTTCATTCTTTTTTATCATCAGATTGAGCCGCAAAGTAACTAAATTTACGGCCATTAAAACGGAATGATATGCAGGAAGGAAAACGACAGAAGCAGGTAGCCGGATTATTATACGAAGAATTTAACGAGATCTTCCGGAAATTAGGGCTTGGAATGATGGACGGGGGAATGGTTTCTATTGCATCGGTAAAAGTTACGCCCGATCTGCTGGAAGCGAGGATATACCTCAGCTTTTTTAAGGTAGCTGACCCTAAAGCTACATTGAAAAAGATAGAGGATAAGGCCTGGGAGATCAAAAGAGAGCTGACAATACGTGTAAAGCACCAGTTGCGCCGCATACCGGAACTGAAATTTTTTGTGGATGACACCCTGGAACATGTGTTCAGGATGGAAGAGTTGTTCAAAAAGATCAATGAAGACAGGAAGAATGACGATCAGGGGGAAAGTGAAGGGGCATAGCTGTTTGTAAGCTTCCCAATAATCAATCAAATAAAATCCAGGCGTATTGTACCTCATTTTTGCGTGGCGCTATTTTAAAGCCAAAAAATCAACGAATGCCATTAACATTATCGCGTGGGTAAGTGTTACGGCCATTGCATTCGCTACGGCTGCGCTGCTGGTACTATGGAGCGCATTCAACGGGTTTGAAGATCTTGTCAAATCATTATATACCACTTTTTATCCGGATATTAAGGTAACTGCAGCTTCAGGAAAAACGCTTACACTTACCCCTTCCCGAATAAAGGAGCTCGGCAACCTGCAGGGCGTAAAAGCGATATCTCTGACCGTAGAAGAAAAAGCGCTCCTGCAAAACGGCGATTATACCGCTATTGTAGACCTGAAAGGGGTGGATTCCAATTATACTTCCGTTACCGGTATTCAGCAAAGTATTGTAAGAGGAAAATATTTTACGGGAGACGCTGAAAACCCCGGCGCTGTAATGGGGGTGGGAGTGGAGAATGCCGTGGCGGTATTGAGTGACAGAAGCATAGGTGGTTTAAACATTATCCTGCCCAGGAGAGGAGATGTAAATCCTGCAGACCCGCTTTCCGCATTCAATGAGGGTTCTATTATGCCTTTCGGCGCTTTTGCGGTACAGGAAGAATTTGATAATAAGTATGTGCTTACCAATATTGATTTTGTAAAAAATCACATGGGCTTTAAAGCCGACGAATATTCGGAAGTAGAGCTTGCGGTGATGCGGCAGGGGGATGAGGATATGATGAAAAAGAAAATTGAAAGCCTGCTCGGCAAGGAGTATACAGTGCAGACCCGTTATGAGCAAAACAGCAGCCTGTATAGCGTGATGCGGTTTGAGAAGTATGCTATTTTCTGCATTTTTATATTGGTACTGATAGTGGCGGCATTCAATATGATCGGGTCGCTTAGTATGCTGGTGCTGGAAAAACAGAAGGACATACAGGTATTGCAAGCTATGGGAGCAGACAAAAGCTGGATCAGGAAGGTCTTTCTCAGCGAAGGGATATTACTTGCCTTTATTGGTGCGGCAGCGGGCATGGTCATGGCTGCTCTGTTGTGCTATGTCCAGATAAAGTTCATGCTTATACCGCTTGAAGGCGCATCCTTCATCATCAATTATTATCCGGTGAAAATGGTGGCTTCAGATTTCCTGGTAGTAAGCATCACCGTATTTATCATTGCCATGGCTGCTTCGTGGTATCCTTCGAAGAGAGCGGCTGAACAGGCATTTGAACTGAGGAATTAAACCGGAATTTGTACGTAATTTGCCGGGTTAAAAATTTTTGACCGCAACTTATTTTCTTTAAAGCATGAAAATATTATTTACATACCTGAAACCATTTAAGTGGCTTATAGTGCTGGTGCTGGTGCTGTCAGCCATGAATACAGGATTTTCTCTTTTTGACCCTATTATTTTTGGTAAGCTGGTCACTCTCAGTAACGATTACCTGAAAAATCCTGCTGAATATACTTCTTCACGCTTTTTTACCCAGCGCTACAACAGCGTGCTCTGGCTTCTGCTGGCTTCCATAGGGGTAGCAATGATAAGCAGGATCGCCAAAAATTTCCAGGACTATTTTCTGAATGTAGTGATACAGAAATTCGGGGCCAAAGTATTTACCGATGGCTTGCAGCATGCCATGAAGCTTCCGTACCAGGAATTTGAAGATCAGCGTAGCGGAGAGACCCTGAGCGTACTGCAAAAAGTAAGAACGGATACAGAGCGTTTCATGACCTACTTTGTTAATATCCTTTTTTCAGTGATCGTTGGGATCGTATTTGTCGGCGTATTTGCATTCAGCATTCACTGGTCTTTGCCGCCCATATATTTCGGCGGCATATTCCTGCTTGTAATAGTGACCAATGTGCTGAGCAGGAAAGTAAAGATCATCCAAAAAAATATTGTGTCGCAAACCAATGCGCTGGCAGGCGCTACCACTGAATCTCTCCGGAATATAGAGCTCGTTAAAAGCCTGGGGCTTACCCAGCAGGAGGTCAGCCGCCTGAACAAAAACACATACAAAATACTCGGACTGGAGCTCACTAAAGTAAAACGTATCCGCAGCATCAGCTTTATCCAGGGAACGTTTGTTAATACTCTGCGGCAGGTAATTCTTTTTATGCTGCTGTGGCTGATCTTCCGGAACAGGATGGATGCCGGTCAACTGGTGACCATGCAGATATTTTCATTTTTTGTTTTCGGTCCCCTGCAGGAAATAGGAAACATTATTCTTTCCTACAGGGAGGCGGAAGCCTCGCTCATCAACTTCAGGAACCTGATGCAGAAAAAGCCTGAAAAGCAGCCGGAAGAGCCTATACATCTCGGGGATATCCAAAAGCTGGAATTCAATAAGGTTTCTTTTAAGCATCAGACTGCCAGACAAAAAGCAATTGACAATATAAGCTTCAGTGCGGAAGCCGGGGAAACCATTGCCTTTGTTGGACCATCAGGCGCCGGCAAATCCACCCTCATGAAGCTCCTGGTAGGATTATATCGTCCCCAGGAAGGGAAAATTCTTTATAATGGCATTGACGAAAGCTCGATCAATTATGAAGACCTGCGCAACCAGATAGGTTTTGTAACGCAGGATACCCAGTTGTTTTCCGGCTCTGTCAAAGAAAACCTCATGTTTGTAAATCCCGCCGCTACAGAGGAAGAGGTGACAGATGCACTGGATAAAGCTTCCTGCAATGGTTTGCTGGCAAGGGCGGAAAAGGGGCTCAATACGCTGATTGGAGAGGGCGGGCTGAAATTGTCGGGGGGCGAAAAGCAGCGGCTTTCCATTGCGCGCGCTTTATTGAGACGCCCGCGGCTGCTGATATTTGATGAAGCTACTTCAGCACTTGATTCTCTTACCGAGCAGGAGGTAACCAATACTATTAAGAAAGTATCCTCACAGCGCAACCAGATCACTATCCTCATTGCACACAGGCTATCTACCATAATGCATGCCGACAGGATCTATGTACTTGAGCAGGGAGAGATTGAAGAGACCGGCACACACGATGCATTAGTGCTCGCAAAAGGTTTGTATTATGCTATGTGGCGCCAGCAAATAGGAGAGAGAAAAAAAGCCGAGACAGAACCGGCAATAAGTGGCGGCGCTGTGTAGCGGGGCCGTGAGCGGTGATGGGATAGACGATAGACGTGGGAAGTGGTATCTCATATTTCACGTTTTACTTCTCAATTCTCACGTTTGACCTCCTCTATCTTGGCAAAACAACAGTAAATACGCTTCCCTTATTCAACACGCTTTCGCAAAATATTTTGCCATTGAGCTCGTCCATCAGCCGTTTTACAATGGATAGCCCAAGCCCGGTAGAATATTCACCTTCCGTAGGCATGGAAGATATTTTCCCGTATTTGCTGAATATATACGGAATATCTTCCGGTGCAATGCCAACACCTTCATCCATGACTTTTATTACGATATTGTCTGCCGGGCTCTCAAGCTTTACATATACTTTACTGCCCCGCGGAGAAAATTTAATAGCGTTGGAAAGCAGGTTTTCACAGATACGGTTGAGCATATACCTGTCGCACATAAATTCAGTGAACTTACCGTCGTGCTGATAAACAATTTCAATGTCTTTTTGCTGGGCCTGCGGAGTATGTGCATTGATAACATCTTCCAGGAAGGCGCTGATATCAAGGAACTGAAGGTTGAGCGGGCGGTTTATCTCTTCCTTTTCAATATGCAGGATATTCCTGATAAGCAATTCGCCATTATCGGCGGAAGATTGAATGCGATACAACGCTTTTTTCTGGTCTTCTGTAAAATTAGAAATATCGGATTGCAGGATCTGCGTCCACATTTTTATGCTGGTGAACGGAGCGTTCAGATCATGTGATACTACGCTGATCATTGAATTTTTATCACTATTGGCTTTTGAAAGCTTACTGTTCTGCTTTTGAATGATCTGGTTTTGTTTGGTAAGCTGGCCATTTTTTCTTTTGATCAACAGCAAAATGATCAGGGTCAAAACAGCCAGCAGGGCAATGCCCGCTATAAGCAATCGCATATTTCTTTTCTGGTAGTTCTGATGTTCTATCTCCAGCGACAGCAGCTTGTTTTGCTGATCTTTTTGTTTGAGATTGTATCTTTCCTGCAGGTCGGCCACCGTGTTTAAAAGCTGCTGGGATACCAGCGCCGTGTCAAGCACATGCCATTTTTTATAATAATCATAGGCCGACTTATAATCTTGCTTGTTCTCAAAATATTTGGCATACAATGCATATACGTCTGCTTCTTTGTCTTTCGATCCAAGGAAATGGGCAAGCTGCAAGGAAAGATCAATATATTTTTTTGCAGAATCAAGATTGTTTTTCTCAATGTAAACATCGCCTATGTTCAGATAATCATACCAAAGCATTTCTTTATTCGCATCCATACTGTCGGCATGGTAATTTGTCATAAAGAAGCCAAGCGCCTTATCCCATTGCTTTTTGTGAAACCATGCATTACCTATGTTATTATACAGGGAGTTCATCGGTAAGCCAAGCTGGTATTGCCGTGCAATATTTTCTGCCTGTGTAAGGTAATGTAAAGCGCTGTCCGGTTGCTTCAGCTTGTTGAAAATGGATCCGAGGTTAGAGCAGTTAGTGAAAATAGAGCATATCTCCTTGCGCTGCCATGCTATATCGAGCGCCTGCTTATAGAATTCCCTGGTTTTTTCGGGCTGGTTGATATTATTGTATGCCATTGCAAGATCTCCAAGGGCGGCGCATTCATATTCAAGATGATGCAATCGTTTTGCTTCTTCAAGCGACCTGTAATAATAGCTTATTGCTGAATCATAATCATTCCTCAGCTCATTATAGATCCCTTTCAGGCGAAGCGAAAGCACCTCTCCCTCTTTAAAGCTAAGCGCTTTGGATTCTTCTTCAATATACCGGGCATAATATCCTACAGAGTCCGACTTGGTTTCATCAAAATCCAGGGCACGGTCGTAAATTGATTTCAGCGTGGTAGTATCTGTCTGAGAAAATAAGTCCTGGCAGATGCTACAAAGCAGGAGTACGGTTATGCCACGGACAAAAAATTTCATAATGCAGACAATAAGCAAATCAGGAACGGGTCAATCAACCGGAAATCTTAATATACCGTTAAAGATAAGAAAACAATGGAATAGTTGTATGCTGTGAGGCGCATTGGGCGTATCTCAATTTTTCGTTCCATATACAATTTTCCGGTTGGTATCTCACTATAGCCGTATTCTGGGCAAAAAAGGATTCCTGGCGATATAGCATTACCAGTTAAACTTTTATGTATTTGAACACACCCTTTCTGCGGGTTGCTTTTGCCTCCGAGCCGGCAGGCTTCGTAACCGGAACACCGCTGCTTTTTGTCTTTTGAAAAAATATGCTCCGCATTTTTTCAATCCCGCCGCAGGCGGGACCAGACAAAAAGAGGCGGCTTATCCGGTTACTGGTAAAAATTAAACCCAATTGTACACGGGCGTATTCCAAATTTTCGCAAGGTTGGCAACCTTACGACGGTGCCTTTGCTTATCTGCAAAAATTTGGAATGCACCCGGCGCATTTCAATTTTTCGCGTGCGGCAGGTGACCTACCTACCGGCCAGGCAGGCACCCGCAGAACCCGATACCGGTCGGTGTCTCACCATAGCCGTCAACTTAAGCCCGGAGGGCCCGTCCGTACCGGCACGGGCGGACTTGAATTTGAGTAGCCCCCAACAAAGTTGGGGGTAACATGTCGAAGTTTTTGTTGAATCCCGTAGGGGTTCAATGTCCAAAACGGTTTAATTTATCCACCGGTTGCACCGGAGGCTGTTCAAATTAAACCCTATTCGGGGTAATTTATAGTTCGTGTTTCTTAAGTTGACGGCTATGGTGTCTCATCAACCGGAAGGTTTAGGATTTTATACCCGGATTGCCTGATAATATTATCCCCGCATAGGGAAGACGATTCATCGAAACAGGGGCTGAATTCCCTGTTACAAATTCATTGAATAACTTTGATTTTTCCGGACAATCCTATCTCTCAGTTGATATTTTCAATAATACCTGCGATGCCCTGTCCTCCGCCTACACATGCGGTAACAATGCCATATTTTTTGCCGAGCCTTTTCATGTCGTGAGTGATCTGTATGGTAAGCTTACAGCCGGTACATCCCAGCGGGTGACCAAGCGCTATTGCGCCACCGTTGATGTTCACTATACCGGGATCAAGCTCAAGCTTTCTTATTACGGCAAGCGATTGCGAAGCAAATGCCTCATTAAGCTCCACCAGGTCAATATCGCTTTTAGACATGCCCGCCTGCTTCAGCACCTTAGGTACGGCTTCAATAGGGCCAACGCCCATGATCCGGGGATGTACCCCGGCAGAAGCGCATGCCACCAGCCGTGCAATAGGTTTTAATCCCAGCTCTTTGATCATATTCTCTCCCATCACAATTACAAAAGCTGCGCCATCACTGGTTTGTGAAGAATTCCCAGCGGTAACGCTTCCTCCCGCTGCAAACACAGGCTTCAATTTTGCGAGCACTTCCGGCGAAGTATCTGCACGGGGCCCTTCATCTGTATCTACCACATAGATCCTGCTTTGCTTTTTCCCTTTGCTATCCACGTATACCTGTTCAACATTTACCGGCAGGATACCTGATTTGAAATAGCCGTTCTTTATGGCATTGATCGCTTTGATATGTGACTGGTAGGCAAAAGCATCCTGGTCTTCCCTGCTTACATTATACTCTTTTGCCACCGCTTCTGCTGTAAGCCCCATGCTCAGGAAATAATCGGGGTCGTCTTTCGCAATAGAGTATGCCGGCACAGTTTTCCAGCCTGCGGTGGGCACCAGGCTCATGCTTTCCGTGCCACCTGCTATGATGCAGTCTGCCAGACCGGAGCGTATTTTAGCCGTTGCTATAGCAATAGTTTCAAGACCTGAAGCGCAGTAGCGGTTTACCGTCATGCCGGGTACCCCAATGCCCACTGCGCGTGCGGCAATGATTCTTCCCACCTGCAGCCCCTGCTCCGCCTCCGGTACAGCATTGCCTACTATTACATCGTCTACTCTTTTATGATCAAGCTGCGGCACCGAAGCCATAAGCGCACGGATAACTTCTATAGCCAGGTCATCCGGACGGGTAAACCTGAATCCCCCCTTTTTTGATTTGCCAACTGCCGTACGGTAGCCGGCAACGATATATGCTTCCTGCATGATAAGTAAAATTTAGTTGTTTATGCAACTTTATCTATCAAAGTTAGTATTCTGATGCAGGAAAGCAAAATATGGATTTTTGATATTTTTGAGCATTTACGGTCTATCGCCTGTTATTGAATAAAAGCTCAGCTTCCGGATATTTTTCACATCGCTGTAGTCATACTGGTACAAGCCGTCTTTGGCCACTACCATGGCGTGATGATTGCCTGCAATAATATCATAGGAGTTTTTCACATCTATTTGGCTCAGTTGCTGCAGGTTGCCTGCAGTACTGGCATCAAAGAGACGTACGCCGCTGTTGTCGTCACACACAAAAAGCAGGTTGCCGTCTTTGCAAAGCCCCGTAGGTTTGGTAAGCTCATATGCTTTGACCAGCACAGGATTCATGAGGTCTTTAATGTCTATTACATCCAGTTCGTTGGCTGCGCCGCCACAGGAAGTGCCGGCATGCAGTGTTACATAGGCATAATTCCCGTCGGTTACTACAGGGTCGCAGGCTGTGCCGTGAGCAAATTCGCCCAGCTTTTCAGGCCATATGGGATTGGTCATATCGTACATATACATGCCCGACATGGAGCCTAAGAATAATTTATCTTCAAAAGGGAAAACCGTTTGTAAGTCGAATCCCGCATAAAAAGTGGTATCGAGCCGCGGGGCTGAGGCAGAAGCTATATTTACTATACCGATGCTATGCGATTCGCGTAGCGCATACAGATAGTCGTTCATCAATACCATGCTGGCCATGGAGCCCGCCGTGCCGTTAGACTTCATAACATTATAGCCCGGCGCTGAACTACTGGCAAGCTCGTACATACAGTTCATGCAATTGGAGTAATAGGGATCAACGGTAATGGTAGTATCTTTTTTAATAATGGCCGTAACAGTCATATTTTCATCCGGGCTATAATACCGCCCGCTGAAGAAATTCGGGATGGCTTTGGTTACAGTAGTTTTTTTAGGATTGCTGATATCAATGGCAAGAAGGTCAGTGTAGGTATCCGCATACAGGATATTGTCCTTTACGGCTATATCCATATTGCCGGGAATATTTAAGAATGCCACCTGCTTCGGGTTTGACGGATCAATATTGTCAATGATATGGATGCCTTTTTCTACTTCATTAAGATAAATATACCTGTCTTTGATATATAGTTTTCCCGCAGTTTGCACCGGTTCTGCAATATTGCCGTTTATAGCTGCAAAAACTTCGGCTCTTGTTTTATATACAGGTGTGGTAATGGTATATGTGTAGGTCTCGGTCTTTTTTATATGATCTTTTACACAACCGGGCAAAAGAAATAACAGGCAGGCAGTCATAAGCATGCCGTTCAGCAGCGTAATGTTTTTGAAGGTCATAGAAGGCATT
This sequence comes from uncultured Terrimonas sp., assembly GCA_964461595.1. GTDB lineage: Bacteria > Bacteroidota > Bacteroidia > Chitinophagales > Chitinophagaceae > Agriterribacter. The sequence continues at coordinate 44,185 of CAYWVB010000014.1, forward strand.
TTCTGAGCTGACAAGGAAAAAACATTTACCGTTGCATCGTACTTCCCCATATTCTAAAGCAGCCTCCGCAATTTTTTTCAGCTTTTTCTTTCTGTTTGCCCATGCGCATGTATTACCTTCGCGCCGCTTATGTATGCTTTATTGCGCAATATACTTTTCCTTTTCCCGGCAGAGCGGGTGCATTATTTTTCTATGAACATCCTGAAAGGGCTTTGCAGCATAAGGCTGTTTCAAAAACTTATCAGGAAGTATTTCCGCCCTGTGGATGAGCGGCTGCGGGTAAAGATAGAGTTGCAGCATGGTGCTCTTGTTTTTAGCAATCCTGTAGGGCTGGGAGCCGGCTTTGATAAAAATGCCAGGTACCTGCGTGAGCTGGAAGCGTTAGGCTTCGGCTTTGTGGAAATAGGCACGGTAACCCCCAGGCAGCAGCCCGGAAATGATAAGCCCCGTCTGTTCAGGCTTCCCAATGACAGGGCATTGATCAATCGTATGGGGTTCAATAATGACGGAGTGGAAGCGGTAGCAGGCAGGCTGAAGCAATGGAGGAATGATCCTGCCAATAACGGATCAGGGTTGATCATAGGAGGCAATATTGGCAAAAACAAGGTTACCGCCAACGATGATGCCTGGAAAGATTATGTTGCCTGCTTTACGGCGCTGTTTGACTATGTAGATTATTTTGTGGTGAATGTAAGCTCTCCTAATACGCCCGGCTTACGCGAGCTGCAGGAAAAAGATGCCCTCCGGAAAATACTGGTAAGCCTGCAGGAGATCAACAGCACCAAACAGCCTTCAAAGCCTGTCTTTCTGAAGATAGCTCCCGACCTTACCCGTGAGCAACTGGATAATGTGATTGATCTTGCACTTGAAATAAAGCTCGACGGGCTGGTGGCTACCAATACTACTATCAGCCGTATCGGGCTTGTAGCGACGCCACAGACGGTTGAAGCGATTGGTGCAGGCGGATTGAGTGGCAAACCTCTGCAAAAGCATTCTACGGAGATCGTACAGTATATTATTCAAAAAACAGGAGGCAAATTACCTGTCATAGCAAGCGGCGGGATTTTTGACGGAAATGATGCGCTGGAGAAGATGGGTACAGGAGCACAGCTCATACAGGTGTGGACCGGTTTTATTTACCAGGGACCGGGAATTGTAAGACAGATCTGCAATACCTTAACAGGCCGGGGATTTTAGGGCGGCAACCGCTTCAACGGGTGATTTGTTTTCATGGCGTTTCCGGATGAGCCGAATCAAATATCCAGCAAACCGTCCGGGAGAATAACGTATATCATTTTTGCTTTATCATCAATCTGCTTCAAAGTTTCCTCATGCAGAGGGATCAGTACTTCTTTTCCGCGAAGGCTGATACTGCATAGCAATTGATGCGGCTGTTCTATCACTTCATTGATCTCCCCGAGATCTTCATTATTATGGATCACATGGTATCCCAAAACAGATATGGGAGAGGACTTCCCGGCACATTTCTCAAAATCTTCCGCTGTGAGCCATATTTCTTTTTGCAGGAGTTTCCGGGCGTCTTCCCGGGAGTGCACGGCTTCGATTTTAACATAGGTTTCCTGGTCGCTTTTTATGCGGCCGTCTTCCACAAAATAAGGGAGGAAGGTATTTTTAGGATGTTCAATAAAAATAGCCTGCAAGCCTTTGAACGTATTTTTTTTCCCAAGGCTGTGCTGCAGGATCATTTCGCCGTTGAGCCCGAATGCAGCTACAATTTTGCCTATTTTAAAATATCTCGTTTCCAACCTGTAATACTTATTTCAATGCCCTGAATGCTCGAATATTTAATGCATTTTGATTCATTCGTGGATATGGTATTCATAAATTAGTCCGCTTGCGGACCGCTGGAATTCGCGGCATATTACTAAACAAAAAAATGCCCTGCGATACCGCAAGGCAAATTCTTCTGAAGAAAACTTTATGATTTAGTTACCTTCTTCTTCTTTCTGTTCTGTGCGTTTAGGAGCAACAGGGCGTCTCGGCCTTCTGGATTTAGCCACTTCCTCCTGCTTTTTCCTGATGCTGCCTTCATGCTCTTCATGCCATTTCTGGAATTTGGACATTGCAGTCGCTTCATCAAATAATCCCAGGCTTACACCACGCAAAAGGTGCTTGAGATAAAGCACACCTTTGAAGGATAATATCCTGCGAACGGTGTCTGTGGGCTGGGCCCCTTTCTGTAACCAGTCCAGAGCTTTCTGCCTGTCTAATTGTACGGCGCTTGGCTGGCTTAATGGATTATAGGTACCGATCTTCTGGATGAATTTTCCATCCCTTGGCGCACGGGCGTCGGCTACTACTATAAAGTAGAAGGGTCTCTTCTTGCTCCCGTGACGTTGCAGTCTGATTTTAACAGCCATAAAAAATAAACATTTTAAATGGGTGATACATAATTGTGTTTTCTTTCTTAAAGGGCTGCGAAGATATGCTTTGCAACCAATATCTCAAAAAGTAAAAATACAAAAAATCATCTTTTCCCAAAACCCATTCTACCCATCGGCATCTTATTCATCATTTTCATCATGTGTTTCATTTGCTCAAATTGCTTCATGAACTGTGAGACTTCTGTAAGGTCTTTTCCCGACCCCTTGGCTATTCTTGCCCGCCGGCTTTGGTTGATAACATCAGGGTTAGCGCGCTCATAGGGCGTCATAGAGCTGATGATCGCCTCAATGCCTTTGAAGGAATCATCGCTCACATCTACGTCTTTTATCGCTTTTCCCATGCCAGGTATCATGCCCATAAGATCTTTAAGGTTACCCATCTTTTTTATCTGCTGCAGCTGGTCCAGGAAATCCTGGAAATCAAACTGGTTTTTCCGCATTTTCTTCTGCAGCCGGGCAGCCTGCGCCTCATCGTACTGTGCCTGTGCTTTTTCTACCAGGGTGGTAATATCGCCCATCCCGAGTATACGTTGCGCCATTCTCTCCGGGTAAAAGATGTCGAGCGTATCCAGCTTTTCACCACTGCTTATGAACTTTATCGGTTTCTGAACGGTGTACTTTATAGACAATGCTGCGCCACCTCTCGTATCGCCGTCAAGCTTTGTGAGCACCACGCCGCTGAAATCCAGCCGGTCATTAAAAGCTTTGGCGGTATTTACGGCATCCTGACCGGTCATGGAGTCTACAACAAAGAGTATTTCCTGCGGCTTCACAGCGCTCCTGATATCTGCCACTTCCGTCATCATGGCTTCATCTATCGCAAGGCGCCCGGCAGTATCTATGATAACAATATTTTTATTTTTGCTTCTTGCTTCTTTTATGGCGTTTTGTGCAATGTCCACCGGGTTTTTGTTCTCAGGCTCACTGTATACGTCAACATTGATCTGGCCTCCCAGTACTTTCAACTGTTCAACAGCGGCAGGACGGTACACATCTGCCGCCACCAGCAGGGGAGATTTTCCTTTTTTTGTCTTAAGATAATTAGCAAGCTTCCCGCTGAAAGTAGTCTTGCCGCTTCCCTGCAGCCCTGCAATGAGGATCACTGCCGGGTTGCCATTGATATTAAACTCACTTTCCGTGCCTCCCATCAATGCGGCCAACTCATCTTTCACGATCTTGACCATCAACTGACCGGGGCTTACTGCCGTTAATACTTTTTCTCCTAATGCTTTGGTCTTGACGGTATCTGTAAAATCTTTGGCGATTTTGTAGTTTACGTCTGCATCTACCAGGGCACGGCGTATATCCTTTACCGTGTTGGCAATATTCAATTCATTGATTCTTCCTTCACCCTTTATCTGTTTAAAGGCGGAATCCAACCGTTCTGAAAGTGATTCAAACATACCTGCTGCTTTAATCGTGTGCAATTCAGACGTAGCGAATACGTCTGCAATAAAAAAGTGAACAAAGGTAAATTGTTCACTTTTAAATCATCATAAAATTATATAAAACAGCCGCTGCACTATATTTAAGTGCCCAGGTAAGTTTTCAGGTGCTTGCATCTTGAAGTGGTCCTGAGCTTGGTAATAGCTTTATCTTTTATCTGCCTTACCCTTTCGCGGGTAAGATTGAATCTTTCTCCTATATCTTCAAGGCTCATGGGATTGTCGAAGCCAATGCCAAAGAAGAACCGTATAACATCCTGCTGGCGGTCTGTAAGCGTATGCAATGACCGCTCAATCTCCTTTTTCAGTGATTCATGATGTGCTATTTTCTGGTCTACACTGTCGGCATTAGGGTTTTCCATCACGTCTACCAGTGTGCCGTCTTCACCTTCCGAGAGCGGTGTGTCCATGCTCACATGCCTTGCAGCCACACCAAGGGTAGCGGCTATTTCATCGGAGTCTATTTCGAGCATTTCTGCCAGCTCTTCAGGCGACGGCTCCCGCTCATACTCCTGCTCCAGTTGCTGAAATGCTTTATTAATTCGGTTGGTGAGTCCTACTTTATTCAATGGCAGCCTTACTATTCTTGATTGTTCTGCCAGCGCCTGCAGGATACTTTGCCTGATCCACCATACGGCATAAGATATGAACTTAAACCCCCTGGTTTCATCAAAGCGTTGTGCCGCTTTGATCAGCCCGAAATTACCTTCATTGATCAGGTCCGGAAGAGACAGTCCCTGGTTCTGATACTGTTTTGCCACTGATACCACGAAGCGGAGATTTGCCTTCGTAAGCCTGTCCAGCGCTTTCTGGTCCCCCTGCTTGATCAGTTCTGCAAGCTTTACTTCTTCCTCGGAACCTATCAATTCCACACGGCCTATTTCCTGCAGATATTTTTCAAGGCTTTGAGATTCACGATTCGTAATTGATTTCGTGATTTTGAGTTGACGCATGCTCATAAGGAAGAATATTTATGGAATGTAATGAAAACTTCATTAAAAAAAACCGATATATTATAAAACGCTGGCTACCATAAGATATTGCTCCTAAAGCAATTTAAGCAAATAGCAGGTATCAGAAAAAAATATTATTACCTGTGCTTCAATGGATTCTATCAAAACGGGCTATCTTCCCTTTTGTTACCCCGCAAATGGAAAAAATATTCCGGAAAACCTTTGATGGTGCCATTATTTTTATATTATTGCACGCTATCATGAACTAAGACTTAATAGATTTTTGACAAATGAGTAAGAAACAACTATATACGCTTGAATATCCTGTCCGTTGCTCCCCTACGATATTATATGAGTTTTTATCAACGCCGGCAGGGCTTCAGGAGTGGTTTGCAGACAGGGTAGATGAAAGAGACATGGTTTTCAGCTTTACATGGAAGGATTCTACCGATAAGGCTGAAGTGCTGGAAGGAGAAGAAGATAAGTTCATCCGCTTTCATTGGGAGCATGCTCCTAAAGACGAATATTTTGAATTTGGTATTGAAAAATCGGAAGTTACCAATCAAACTATACTCATTATTAAAGATTTTGCGGAGAAAAGAGATATTGCTGATCAAAGCAGGCTTTGGGATTCGCAGGTAAAAGACCTGCTGCACAGGATAGGCAACTGATCATCCCACCGCTTTGTTGATGCTGTCAAATTTTTCCTGCAGCTCTTTTCCTGCATTATTCCATTCGTTTATGGGTATGTAATAACTGATTTTCAAAAATCCGGACTTTTTGATATTTTCCTTTTCTTCTTTGCTGCGGAAATCAGTTAGTAACCTGTGGCTGTCAGCCATTGGATGATGCTGCCATTCATTCCCCCAAAGCTGGATATGCCATTTTTCCCGCTCAGGAAACCGGTCGTCTTGTATAATTTTATCTTCCAGTTGCAATTTAAAGAAGCCTTTGAGGTGTAGCGTAATGCTGAAGTGATTGCCCCACCAGAACATGGTGCGTACGGCAAAAATATCTTCTTTTGTAAAATAGCGCGGATAGTCAAGCATTACATAAGGGAGTCCGCCATACTGTTCCCCGCGTGAGATCTTGGGAGCTATGCCGGTCACTTTTGAAGGAATATTGTTAAAGTGCCTCTTGCAGTAGTCAGATGCCAGCGACCCAAACAACCCGTATACCTTTTGGATGATACGGTTCTTTGTTAAAATAAAATTCGCGTTGCTGACCAGTTGCAGTTCATCTTCCGAAAACTGTATTTTTGCCGAATTCATGCGTTAAAGTTATAGCACTACTAAACAGCAGTATAAAAACGGTAATGAAAAAATTAGACAAGCTTATTATCAAATCATTTATAGGACCGTTTATTGTCACCTTTTTCATTACGCTTTTTGTATTGGTGCTCCAGTTTTTCTGGAAATATATTGATGACCTGGTAGGCAAGGGACTTGATACCTTCACTATTGTGAAGCTTACCGGGTATGTAGCTGCAACAGCCGTGCCGCTGGCACTCCCTCTCGCTGTATTGCTGTCGTCCATAATGACAATGGGGAACTTGGGAGAAAGCTTTGAAACCATAGCTGTTAAATCGGCAGGCATCCCGCTGCTTCGTTTCATACGGCCGTTATTTATTATTTCAGTTTTTATCTCTGCGGTTGCATTCCTTTTCTCAAATTATGTCATTCCTGTTGCTCAATTGAAATTCCAGACCCTCCTGTATGATATTACTGTTGCCAAACCGGCATTTAACTTGAAGGAAGGCGTTTTCTTCAGGGAGTTTGACGGGTATGCCATTAAGATCGGCAAAAAAGAAAAGGATAATACCACCATTCACAATGTGCTTATTTTTGAAAGGAACTACAGCCTGCAGGATAATATCATTGCAGCGGCACATGGCAGGATGCAGATAAGCCCCGACAAGAAGTTCCTGGAATTTTACCTTGAAGATGGCTGGCGCAATGAAGAAAGAGGTCCTTCCTATAGCATCAATACAGATTATATACGCCTCGGGTTTAAAGAATATAAGAAAGTATTTGACCTCAGTTCTTTTAAGATGATGCGCACGCCCGACAGCATGTTTAAAGACAACTTCAGGATGCTGAATGTGCGGCAACTGGATAAAACAATAGACTCCCTTAAAAAGAACTCACAGGAAAAAATATTTGACCGGATTGATCGTGAAGTAGGGATCAACTATGATTTTATAAGGACAAAGATCAGACCACCGGTAAAGCCTGCCGGGCCAATAGCGCCTGTATCTGCCGCTGATATCCGGTTCCGTCAGAAGGTTTCCCTTGCAAAGCCGGAGAAGCCGGACTATGCGCAGGGGAGGAGCGCAGTAGCTAAAGCATTGCAAATGCCACATGGGGTGGGATATGAGCAACTGTTGCCTGACAGTGCGGTAAAGCAGGTGATAAGCCGGGCCATTGACCGGGTAAGCAGTGAAAAAAACGGGCTTGACCTTATAGCAGCGGAAGCAAAAATGCGACGCAAAGACCTGCGGTATCATTTGATTGAATGGCACCGGAAATTCTCTCTTTCTTTTGCGTGTGTAGTATTGTTCCTTATAGGCGCTCCTCTTGGCTCTATCATCCGGAAAGGCGGTTTGGGCATGCCGCTTGTAATTGCGGTAATATTCTTTCTTATTTTTCACCTGCTCAATATGTTTGGAGAAAAATTTGTGCGCGAAGATATCAGCTCTGCATTTTTTGGAATGTGGTTGTCAACCATGGTATTGCTGCCCATAGGTTTTTTTCTTACTTACAAAGCTATGCACGACTCTCAGCTATTCAACAAGGAGTTTTATTACCGTGCGTTTAAGCGTGTGAAGCTACTATTACAAAAGCCTGATACTGCAAAAGGATAAGCGCCCAATGCAGGTTGGGATACGGCAGGTCTATAATTGGCTCAGCCTTTGTCCGAGCTTTCTGTAAAGTACAGTCAGACGAACAAAGGCTGATAAATGACTTGCAATCAGTGGCAAATATACGAAGTTGTAAATATCCCATGGGTTGAAGATTGCAAAGGAAACGTGAAATGTGAAACATGAAAATCGTAAGGGCAAGGCATGCCTTGCCTCTACAGGTATGTTAATAAAAAAAACTGCCTATTTTCGTTGCTGATTTTTTATTCGAAAATTTTTTTCTATGCAGGCATGGAATGATTATCAGGGCAAAAATAAAGAGCGTTTTTTAGATGAATTGCTCGAATTGCTGCGTATCCCTTCTGTCAGCGCCCGCAGCGAGCACAAAGAAGATATGATGAAATGCGCTGAGGCAGTACAGCGGAGGCTGCTGGAAGCAGGCGCCGGTAAAGCAGAGATCTATGCTACCGACGGGCATCCTGTGGTATATGCTGAAAAAATAACTGACCCGGCACCTCCTACCGTGCTGGTATACGGGCATTACGATGTGCAGCCTGCCGACCCGCTTGAGCTTTGGAAGAGCGGCCCTTTTGAGCCTGTAATAAAGGATGGAAAAATATTTGCGCGCGGCGCCTGCGACGATAAGGGACAGTTTTATATGCATGTGAAAGCATTGGAAACGCTGGTAAATACAAACACGCTTACTACCAATATTAAGTTCATTATTGAAGGAGAAGAAGAAGTAGGCTCTCCCAATCTGGCAAAATTTGTGGAAACTCATACCGAATTGCTTGCGTCGGATGTCATTCTCATCAGCGATACAGCCATGATAAGCATGGATACGCCTTCCATTGATATTGGGGTAAGAGGGCTTTCTTATATTGAAGTGGAAGTGACCGGTCCCAATCGCGATCTTCATAGCGGGGTATATGGCGGCGCAGTGGCAAACCCAATCACTATCCTTGCCCGGATGATAGCGTCGTGCCATGATGCGAATAACCATATCACCATTCCCGGCTTTTATGATGATGTGCTTGAGGCTTCGCCTGAAGAAAGAAAGCTGATGTCAAAAGCGCCTTTTGATGAAAAAGCATATGAGGAAGACCTGGGTGTGAAAGCGCTGTGGGGTGAAAAGGGGTATACTACCAATGAGCGCACCGGCATAAGGCCCACACTGGAACTGAACGGGATCTGGGGCGGCTATACCGGGGAAGGCGCAAAAACAGTATTGCCTGCTAAAGCGCGTGCTAAAATTTCTGCAAGGCTTGTTCCCAATCAGTCTTCGAAAGCCATAACAGAAAAATTATTGAAATACTTTAAAGATATAGCGCCTCCGGGAGTGACTGTAAAGGCGGAAGAGCATCACGGGGGTGAGCCCTATATTACACCCATTGATTCCCCCGGATATAAAGCGGCGGCAAAAGCGATCGAAACTACCTTTGGAAAAGCGCCCATACCGGTTCGCGGGGGAGGAAGCATTCCTATCTGCGCTTTATTTGAGAAAGCGCTCGGCGTTAAGATAGTATTTATGGGCTTTGGGCTCGACAGTGACAACCTGCATTCACCCAACGAAAAATTTAACTTGTTTAATTACTATAAAGGCATAGAGACCATTCCGTATTTTCATAAGTTCCTGCCTGAATTTTTACGGTAAAAGCGAAAAAGTATCTCCGTCAAATAAACCTTTGTCGCTTATCTTCAGGTGAGGTATTACCAGTAAAGCCATGAACGATAGTGTCATGTAAGGAGAAGTCAATGTACTGCCCAATGCTTTGGCGGCGGCATCCATCTCAGCGTATTGTTTTGCTACTATATAACCATCTTTATCGCTCATTAATCCTGCTACGGGTAACGGCAACACCATCCTGCTTTCAGGAGAATACAGGCTTATACCGCCTTTTGTTGCTATAATACTGTTCACTGCTTCGCAAATAGCTTCATCGCTTGTGCCTACGGCAACAATATTATGACTGTCGTGGGCCACCGAAGATGCCAGTGCGCCTTTCTTTAACCCGAAGTTTTTGATATAAGCAATTGCCACGGGTGCTTCCCGGTAACGGTTCACCACGGCGATTTTCAGAATGTCTTTATTAATAGAAATGCCTTTCCGGTCAATACCTGTTGAAAGCTTATTGGTAATGAGCTGCCCGTCAAGCGCTTCAATCACAGGGCTGCATTTGGTTGAAAAAATAGCTTTGTCTTCGGAAAAGTCTTCCGGTTTTTTAAAGCTGCAGCAGAAGTTATTGATATTGTTTAAAGCCTTATCATCGGGAAACCGGATCAGGGAGACGCCCCTGTCTGCTACAAGCGATCCTTTGATATACGTTTGCAACACGTTGAAATTTTCCAGGTCTCCTACCACTATAAAGTCAGCATTATCTCCCACCTGCAGCAAGCCTGAGTCCAGCTTATAGTGTATTACCGGATTGATACATGCAGCACGTAAAACATGATAAAGGTTAACGCCTTTTTGTATAGCACGGGCACAGAGCTGGTTGATATGCCCCGCTACGAGGCTGTCAGGGTGTTTGTCGTCGCTGCAAAACATGATCTTTTCGGGATAATCGTTCAGCAGGTCAATCAAGGCATCGAAATTTTTTGCGGCGCTTCCTTCCCGTATGATAATATGCATGCCATAGCTGAGCTTATCCAGCGCCTCTTCCCGGCTGAAGCACTCATGATCTGTAGAAATCCCTGCTGCTATATATTGCTTTGCCTGCTCTCCCCGCAATCCCGGAGCATGGCCATCTACCGGTTTGCCCATTTTTTTCGCAGCTGCGATCTTGTCCATGACTTCATGGTCATGCAGAAGCACTCCGGGAAAGTTCATCATTTCACTGAGGTAGCGGATATCTTCTTTTTCGAGAAGCAGGGTCACATCTTTTGCATCCAGCCTGGCGCCGGCAGTTTCAAAAGTAGTGGCGGGCACACAGCTCGGGGCGCCGAAATAAAAATAAAAGGGTACTCTTTTGCCATCGGCGATCATAAAATTTACGCCGTCCATTCCGCACACATTTGCAATTTCGTGTGGATCGCTTACCGTAGCTATTGTACCGTGCGCTGCTGCAAGCCGCGCAAATTGCGAAGGTGTGAGCATTGAGCTCTCAATATGCACATGGGCGTCAATAAATCCGGGCAGGATAAATGGGAGGGTCTCTTCTTCTGAGGGCGCCGGATCATATGTACGGATATCAGTAATAGTGCCCTTATCGAAACTGATAAGGGCAGGATAAATTTTCTGGTGAAGAATGTCAACGAGCCTTCCTGTTATCTCCATAATAAACCGTAATATTTCACAAAGATGAACAATTCGCAAAGAAAAATTCAAACGGCTGGTCCAAACCCGTGGAATACCCTATTTTTGACGTTCAGAAAAATCAGAAGAATGAAATCAGTAAAAGCACTTGCATTAGTAGTGGCTGCATCTTTTGCATTTACGTTCAGTCATGCGCAGACAGTGGAAGAATTGCAGCAGAAATATTTTGATGCATTGGGAGGTAAGGCAAAGCTGGCAACCCTGAAAAACGTATACCAGGAAGCAAATATGGCCATTATGGGAATGGAGATGCCCTCGAAGATGTGGATTGTATTTGGAGCGGCCATGCGGCAGGAAATTGAAGTGCAGGGGCAGAAAATAATTACTTTTATCAATAGTAATTCAGGCTGGTCGGTTAACCCGCTGATGGGTACTGCTACAGCGCAACCCCTGCCTGAAGAAGCAGTGAAGGAATATGCCGGCGCCGTATTGGCTCCCGGCGGCCAACTGGCTTCCTATAAAGAATATGGCTATACTGCTTCTTACGAAGGTAAAGAGGATGTTGACGGCAAGCCGGCATATAAGATCAGGCTGGCAAAAGATTCTTCTGAAAGCTTCTTTTACATTGATGTGGCAACCAATTATCTTACCAGGAACATTACAAAGTCAAATACCATGGGGCAGCAGACTGAAGTCACCACTACCTTTTCGGATTATAAAAAAACGCCCGGAGGATACGTTTTCCCTTATACATCTGTGATCAATAATCCAATGATCGGAGAAATAAAGGCAACTCTTACAAAGCTGGAAATTAACCAGACTGTTGACATGAAAGAATTAGAGAAGCAAAATTGAGGGAGAGGTGTAAGGTATAGAGTATAAGTGTAATGATACCCTTTTCCCGGAGTGCTTTGACCTTTCATCGGCAAAAGCTATTTGTCTTTGCCTTTTCAGCTCCTTATTTTTGGGTGCGGGCGATAAAAAGTTTTGAGATCTGCCAACAGTGAATCTATTGACTATCCACATTCACTATTCTCAAAATGATGCGGTATTATGGTTAACGTAACACTATCCTATTTGTAAGCAAAGGTTTTTTGAGGCTGTGCCCTGAATGCATCCTTCTGTAAGCCGATCTTATTATATGGAATAGCTTTAAAGCCCTTCTGCATAGCATCAGCTTTTACCCTGAAATCTTTATCCCCGATATTATATATCCACGGGTTGCCGCTGGCTACTATATCAGTGTCATTGGTGTACGTGCTTTTCACATCTGATAACAGGTTATTGTGCACATGTACTATTTTCAGGTCAAGCCCGTCGTGCAGGTCGAGCCAACGCCCTCCGTAAGCTATATTATGCATAATATTATTGTGCTTTGCCACGGCAGGCTCATCTGTGTACAGGGAAAGCAATGCCGGGTATTTTTGGGAATACGGGGGTTGCTTATAGTTCATAGCATCCATTCTTTCAAAGAGGGTATTATCGGTGCTGTTAAAATAATAAGCTGCCCAGCCCAATCCACGTGAATCCACATGTATCGCAAGGTTGCAATTGACGAAAATATTATTGTCTACGGTATTATCTCTTCCACCTCCTATCATAATGCCTCTTGCACAGTTTGAAAATATATTGCCTGTTACAGTAGTTCCGCTTGCCCAGTCGTCGAGATATACTGCATTTACATCATGCGCTCCGGGACCGGTAAGATCATGGAAATAGTTGCAGCGGATAATATTTCCCCGTTCCGTCCAGTCGCGCCCCATATAAAACCCGCCCACATCGCCGGTCTCCAGCGCCAGGTCAAACAACTCATTATACTCTATAATATGCTCGTTGCCATTAAGCAATATGCCGGCGCCCGGGCCTTCGTGAATGCGGTTGTGCGCAATATAATTTCCCACACCTGAAATTTTAACGGCAGGCTGGTAAGTCCTTATCCACTGGCTGATATCATGTATGTCGTTATTGACAGCAAAATTTCCTGCCGGTATAAGCGTCTTCCGGTCACCGCTATTTAAGATAATACCGCCGCAGGCCACATCATATACGTCGCAGGAGGAAACCCCGTTTTTTTCTCCGCCATTGATCAGCACAGCATTATTGCCCAGATTGCCAAAAGTGCAACCGTTGGCCACATTGTTCCTGCCACCATTTATTACCAGCCCATTGCCCCGTGAAAACTCAAAGCGGATGCCTTCTATATGTACGTTCTCCACCTGGTCTAATTGCATCAACGGCTGATCGAGCAGAGAGATAAAAATTTTAGCGCCCTCTATGGATGCAGGCGGCCAGAAATATAATTTTCCCCGGTTGCGGTCAAGATACCATTCTCCCGGCATATCAAGTTCCTCCAGTATATTCAGCGCATAATAGCGTTGGTTTTTCGACAAGCCGTAGTTTGAGTGCGGGGGCTTAATATAAATCGTTTTGGCAGATGTATCTATTGATTGAATGTGCAGCAGCTCATCATACCAGTCCCATGTCCAGTAGCCGTGCAGAAAAATATTGCTGATATCAGACCATTTGGCGGGGCGGCTTTCACTATAAGTAAATTTTCCATAGTGTCTCCCGGTGGGAATACCAAACCGCTTATCCTGCGGGTTACCGTTGAATACCAGTTCTCCTGTCTGGGGCACATCAGCGATCTTTGCCCATCCTTCATTAGGCCATCTGGACAAAGGCATTTTTTTACCGTTGAAAAAAAGCTCTGCCCCGGGGCCTCCACGATTGGTAATATTCCCATAGTCTGTTATTCCCATTGCTTTCAAATCAGCTTCCATAATATGCTTCCTGAAAGCGGGGTCTATCCTTTCCAGGGTAGCCATATCCGTTATGGAATGAAATCCCGAAATCTCTTTATCGCCTGTCAACTGCACCTTCTCTCCGGGATAGTTTTTCCAGGTGATCTTCACATCAGCATTTCCGCTGCTTTTGCGGGATAATATGAGTGTCTTATTGATGGTATAGCTGCCGCCGCGAATAATGATCTCGATGCTTTTGCCGGGCATTTGCTTTTGTGCATTTAGCTGCTCTATTTGTTCTCTTGCTTTTTCTAAAGTCCTGAAAGGGCCATCAGAGGCCGTAGCATTGGCGCCAGCTGATCTTCCGGACCATGCGTCATTTCCCGAAGGAGACACATAAAAAGCAATGACCGGCGGGCCTGCAGCAAATGCTTTTGCGGAACAAACCGTTATGAAAAACAGGAATGAGTAAAGAGCATGTTTCATTGCAACAGGTTTATTCATTACATATAAAATAGTTCCTGCGCAAAGTACAATATCTGTAGCTATAAAAAGTAATAAAAGGTTCTGGCGCCCGGCGCAACATATTTCTTCTATCCTGTCTTCTGCCGGGTGGCGCCGGCTATGGACTTGCTATTACGGTTTTTCTTTTCTCTCTTAAATGAAACGCTTTGAAATAAATGATCGGGAAAATGTGTAAAGTAAAAACAGTTGCTATCACCAGTCCGCCGATAATAATAATGGAAAGCGGCTTCTGGCTTTTAGAGCCTATGTCGTCTTCTGCCAGGAGAACTTTCATTATACAATTAACGGATTTTACGCAGGGTACTCAAAACGCATGATGATACGGATCATTAATCGAACAGGTTCTTTCTTAGTTCGTGGAATAGTACATTACAACTGCTATCTGCTTTGGTGGTATTATATCCTGAGCAGCAGGAAGCCGCCAATGCTGCCTATCAATATGATCACAACAGTGCTCAGCTTTTTAGCAAAAAGCATCAACGCAAGGCATATAGCCAGGATCACCGCGCTCTGCCATTGCTGTACCGACGAGGTAAACAGGTGAAGCCCTACCACAGCTATTATCGAAATAGAAGCTGCGCTTAAGCCGTCTAAAAAGACCCTCAGCTTCCGGCTTTTCCTGGCGGAGGAAAGCAGCCGGTGAAGAAAAAAGGAGATGAAAAATGAAGGCAGGAAAATGCCTACGGTGGCGGTCACGCCGCCCATTGCCCCGCCGATAAGATACCCCGCAAATGTGGCGCTCGACAGTATGGGCCCGGGAGTGATCTGCCCTACGGCTATAGCGTCCATCAGTTGCTGACGGGTGAGCCAGTGGTTATTCCGTACCAGCGATTCATCCATGTAGGCAAACAGCACATAGCCGCTGCCATACAACACTGCTCCGATCTTGAGGAAGATCAGGAATAGCCTGCTGTCGGAAAAGCGGGTGTTTATTTGCAGCAACATCGGAGAAAAAAATAAGCCCGCCAGCGCCGGTAATTTATCTTTTGTGATGTAAGTAATATAATTAATGGCGCCTGCTGCCATGATCAGCAGCACTTCGTTCATGCCATACAGTGAGCCGGCAAAAACCAAAAGGCAGAGTACGATAAGGGTTGTATTATTTTTCAGGGTCTTGCCCGACAGCCGGAAAACAGTGCCGATAACCAGTGCGGTAGTGGCAGGCCTGATACCAAAAATAAAATCCTGCACATCCGGCAGCGAGCTGTATCGCTGATAGAAATAACCGAAAACCAGGCAGATCAGCATGGCAGGCAATATATAACACACGCCGGCAACCACCAGCCCCAGGCGACCGCCGCGCTCCTTTCCGCAATGCATCACCACTTCAACAGCATTAGGGCCCGGGACAATATAAGAGGCGCTCAGCACATCCATGAAATGCTGGTGGTCTATCCATTTGCGTCTCACCACCATTTCATTTTCTATCGTGGCTACCATACCTGCAATGCCGCCAAACCCTATAGTGCCCAGCTTTAAGCAGGAGACGGCAATTTCCTTTAGCTTCTTTGCCTTGCTTTCTTCTGATATGTTTTCCGGGATCTGTGATGTCATTTGATGGGGATCAAAGATAGAATGCAAAATATAAAATTAAGCTTCCAGCCTCTCAGCAACAGCTTTTGCAGCAATAACAGCGCCTTCCATATATCCGGGATATGCCGCTGCTGTTTCTGTGCTGCAGAAAAGCAGTCTTCCCTCCATATAAGATGAGGAAAAGACAGGATGACCGTTATGCTGATGAGGGCGCGAAAAAACAGGGCTTCCCTCAACAATATATTCGTCATTCCATACTTTATCAAAATAGGCGGCAGGGTGCATAATTTTTTCTCCCAGAAGCTCAGCAAGCTGCCGCAGCACAAATTCCCTGCGTGTCTCCCGGCTATAGGATGCCGCGCCACTGTTAAGAAATCCGGTAAACCCATATTTATCTTCTTCAAAACTGGTATGATCATACATTTCCGTTACTATGCCTGCATGGCTGTATAACATTCCTGAATAGCCTTCTTTTCTCCAGAAAGGCTCTTCGTATTCAATACTAAACTTTACGGTGCCGGCCATCCAGGTCTGAACAGTGGGAAGTATTTGACTAACAGGTTCCGGCAATGCAGGGGAGAACCGGATGGCAGCAGCAGCCAGTTGCGGCGGTATGCAGACAGCTACACGGTGTGCAGTAAAGGCTGCACCATCAGCCGTCTCTATCATCAGATGGTCACCCGCTTGTGTAATGGCAATAACTTTTTTGCTGAGGAGGATGCTCCCGGCATCCAGCTTTTGCGCCAGCGCATCAATGAGCATTTGTGTGCCTCCGGCTATCCTGTAGGAAGGCGCATTTGCCCCGGGGACAAAGAACTGCTGCGGAGCTTCAAATGATTTGGTTTGGAAAAGACTGATGCCCTCTGAAAACTGCGGGTATTTTGTCAGGCTCAGCTCCTCCATCAATGCCGGCAAATGCTGATGTATATCTGAAAACCAGGTGGCGCCTAATTCTAACGGCGTGCCAAGAGTGCCGGCAACGGTATGTATGCGGCCGCCCAGTCTTCCCGAGGCTTCCAGAATAGAGGATCGTATGCCTTTCTTTTGAAGAAAAAAAGATAGCGACAGTCCGCTTAATCCGCCTCCGATTATTATTATATTGTTTTTCTGTATCATTCGGAAATGTTGTCCTGAAGCGGTGATCTATTGCTCCAATAACTGCTTTTATGGTATTTACGAAAAAAAATGCCGGCTACAAAAGTAAAGCACTTCCTTAAAAGGTTTGATTTTGCCTTCTCTTATCAATCCAAATAAAATTTAAATTAGCAGCTTTAACCGGAATAAATAGATGCAATGAAACTATATTCTGTCAATACAGGTTATTTTAAGTTGGATGGCGGCGCTATGTTTGGCGTGGTACCCAAGAGCATGTGGAACAAGCTGAACCCTGCCGATGAAAATAACCTATGCTCGTGGGCTATGCGTTCCCTGCTCATTGAGCATGAAAACAGGTTAATACTTGTAGATACCGGATTGGGCAATAAGCAGGATGCCAAATTTTTCGGGCACTATTACCTGCACGGTGATGATACGCTCGACAGGTCACTGGCAAAATACGGCTTTCACCGCAATGATATTACCGATGTATTCCTTACGCACCTCCACTTTGATCATGTGGGAGGGGCAATAGTTATCGAGAATAATAAAATGGTGCCGGCATTTAAGAATGCCGTATTCTGGAGCAACGAACAGCACTGGCAATGGGCCATCAAGCCCAACGACCGGGAGAAGGCCTCTTTCCTTAAAGAAAATATCCAGCCTATACAGGACAGCGGCAGGCTGCGCATGATTGAAGTGAAGGAAGATATCGCTTTTATGGATGATATTACCATCCGGTTTGTGAACGGGCATACCCGGGCTATGATGCTGCTGCAGATCAATAATTATAAAGGAAAGACCATTGTATATATGGCTGACCTGCTGCCTTCGGCAGGGCATATCCCTATACCCTACGTGATGGCTTATGACATGTTCCCGCTGACCACACTGCAGGAGAAGAAAGCATTTTTGCAGGAGGCGCTGCAAAACAATTTTATTTTGTTTTTTGAGCACGATCCTGTCTATGAATGCTGCACCCTTGCCATGACAGAGAAGGGCATCCGCCCGAAGGACTTTTTCCGGCTGGATGAAATACACTGAGGGGGGTCTAAGCGGTTAGCGGTAAGTGGTAAGTATTGACGTGAGACGTCAAAAGTAAGAGACGGAAACCTGCAACCTGCAACGGCGCGGCATTGCTTGTTCACCTTCTTTTTAACCTAATAATACATCATAATGAATAAGCTCCTGTTGTTGTTTTTTCTCCCGGCATTCCTTATTGCACAGGAGCATTGCGATATACTGATCCGTAATGGGAAAATAATTGACGGTACCGGCAATAACTGGTATTATGGAGATATAGCCGTAAAGGACGGGAAGATCATGAAAATGGGAAGAACACTATATGTGAATGCGGCAAGAACGATAGATGCTTCAGGCTTAATAGTGGCTCCAGGCTTTATAGATGTGCATACCCATATAGAAGGTGATGAAGATAAAGCGCCCGCTGCGGAAAGCTTCATATACGATGGCGTCACGACTGTGATAACCGGCAACTGCGGCGCTTCCAATATTGACCTGTCCGGGTATTTTGAAAAACTTGACTCGCTTCATCTTTCTGTTAATGTGGCTTCTCTTATCGGGCATAATGATGTGCGGAAAGCTGTGATGGGAAGAGCCAACCGGGATGCCACTCCTGCAGAAATGCAGCAGATGGAAGCGCTGGTAGAAAAAGCCATGAAGGATGGTGCAGTAGGGTTATCAACAGGGTTGATCTATATACCCGGCACCTATGCCAAAACACCGGAGATCATTGACCTGGCAAAGGTTGCAGCCCGTTATAACGGAATATATGCTTCTCACATGCGCGATGAGGGAGATAAAGTAACAGATGCCATAAACGAAGCGCTGACAATTGGACGTGAAGCAAAAATACCGGTAGAGATATCACATTTTAAAGTGAGCGGGCAGCAAAACTGGGGCAGGAGCAAAGTAACTCTTGCCATGATCGAAGCGGCGAGGAAGGAGGGGATAGACGTAACGATTGATCAGTATCCTTACACTGCCAGCAGCACTTCCATCAGTACTTTATTGCCGGATGAAATATTAGCAGACGGGCAGGACTCGATAGCGGCAAGGCTGCAACGCCCTGAAGTAAAAAAATATGTGATCGCTTATATGATGCAGCGGCTGAAAAAAAGAAAGCTGAAGCATTTCAGCTATGCGGTGGTAGCCAGCTATAAGCCCGACAGCACTTACAATGGTAAAAGCGTGGAGCAGATCAACCTTATGAAAGGGAAAAAGCACAAAATGAAAGCTGAGGCAGAAACAGTGATTGATATTATGATGAATGGCGGAGCCTCAGCCGTATTTCATGGCATGAGTGAAGAGGATGTAAAGCGCATTATGCAGTATCCTTTCAATATGTTTGGCTGTGATGCTTCCATTCGGGTATGGAATGAAGGTATGCCTCATCCCAGGGGATATGGCACCAATGCGAGAGTGCTGGGTAAATATGTGCGGGAAGAAAAACTGATCTCCCTGGAAGAAGCTGTGAGAAGAATGACATCGCTGCCTGCTCATAAATTCCAGTTGCGCAACCGGGGACTGCTGGCAGAAGGACTATACGCCGATATTGTTGTTTTTGATGAAAATACCGTGAAAGACCTGGCTACTTTTGAAAAACCCCATGCGTATTCCACAGGGTTCCGGTATGTGCTGGTGAACGGCAAAATTACCCTGGACGAAGGAAAACACACCGGGCTTCGCAACGGTATGATAGTATATGGCCCGGCAAAAGAATAGCGGCAGGTTTTCTTTCAATCCTTACATTTGACGGCTATAACCAAAGTATTATTATGCTTAAAACGATCGTTCCGTTTTTACTGCTCTCCGGTATTTTTATGTTCTGCTCATGCAGTGAGGCGCCCGCCAGGAAGGAACTGCAAAAAGAAAAATGGATTTCCCTGTTCAACGGGAAAGATATTAATGACTGGATCGTAAAGATCAATCACCATGAGGTTGGGGAGAACTATGGCAATACCTTCCGGGTGGAAGACAGCCTGATCAAAGTAAGATATGATCAATATGATGCTTTCAACAACCAGTTCGGGCATTTATATTTTAAAACCCCGTTCTCTTATTATCACGTTGTGGTGGAATACCGCTTTACCGGTATCTGGCGCAAAGATGCACCTGAATATACGTTGAAAAATAGCGGTGTAATGCTGCATTCCCAGGACCCGCGTACCATGCTGAAGGATCAGGATTGGCCTATTTCGGTGGAACTGCAACTGCTGGCGGGGCTCGGGGATGGTAATCCCCGCCCCACAGGTAATATGTGCTCACCCGGCACGGATGTGGTATATAAAGGCGTGGTTGACCCGCGGCATTGTATAGAATCCAGCTCAGAAACTTACGAGGGAGAGCAGTGGGTAAGGGCTGAAGCGATTGTGCTGGGCGATTCCCTGATCACGCATATCATTAACGGGGATACGGTATTGCAGTATTCCAAACCCCGGATCGGGGGCGGTGTGGTCAACAATTATGACCCTGCCGTCAAAATTGACGGGAAGCTGCTGAGGTCAGGGTATATTGCCCTGCAAAGTGAAGGGCAGGAGATTGACTTCAGGAAAGTGGAGCTCCTGAACCTCGAAGATGATCCGCGGTATAAGCACTGATCCGGACAATAGGACAATAATTATAATTAAGCCGGCGTTATCACAAACAGATAGCTGACGGTATATCAGTCTTTGGGATCAAGCATCCGGTCAATCCTGTCTGCCACGTCCTGCAGGTGATACCGGGTCATTTTATCAGCGATGGCGGGGTATGCTGCTTTGATCTCCGCTCTTATTTCCCGAAGATTGCCTTTCAGCACGGAAATAATATCACTTTTTTTTGTATCGGTCATGGCTGCAGGAGCGCCTATACTGAAAAATATCCCGCCAAAGGAAGTTGCCGGTGGGTTTACGATCTGGCGTATTCTTTCAATATATGCCTTCTGCAGGTTGCGGCGATATATATCTATAGGTTTTTTTGATGCGAGCTCGCTCCATATACCTTTTTTCAGATCGGTAAGCAGGTCTGTGGCACGATAGGCTTTGTTGTTTTGTTCGGCTTCCATGCTCAGCAGCTTGCTGATGGTAGTGGTGCTGATCAGCCTGTTCAATATAGCTTCCTGTCGCTGGCTGATCACCGAAATGCCTGTATTTCCTATACGGTCAAGTATCTCATTGCTGATCAGCCATCCGGGTGTAGTAAATAATTGTTTGTTCAGAAACACCATAGCTTCTTTTTGCCTGGCAGCCGGCACATATTCATATACCACGCCCGGCTGCTCCACTGTTTTAGGCGTTTCATAGATACCACCAATGTTTTTGGCTGCATGGCTCATATACCGCCCAAACTGGATCGTCACCTCGTTGTATATATCAGAGAGGTTTTCATAATCTCTGTCCGGTTCTTTTGTCCACTCCAGGAGATGAGGAACAATCCTTTGCAGGTTTTTAATCCCATAAGTGCCTGCAAGCATAGCATCATCTCCCAGGTCTTCGTTTTGAGAGCGGGGGTCATCGGGATTGCTTTCTGTGCCAAACCAGAGCCTCTTATCTTTCAGCCTTTCAATGGTCAGTTTATTGAGTACCGGCAGTTCTTCTTCGGGTGTTTTGGCTTCAGGATACCAGCGATATCCCCACTCGATGGCCCATTTATCGTAATCGCCTATCCGGGGAAATAAGCCGGCTTCATCAATATGATCTTCAGGCTGGGCAACATAATTGAAACGGGCATAATCCATGATAGAGGGGGTATGGCCATGTCCTTCCACCCATTGCTTATCGCGTAGCTTTTCAACCGGCACGGTAGAGCTGGAGCCAAAATTGTGCCTCAGCCCCAGTGTGTGTCCTACTTCATGGGAAGACACAAAGCGTATCAACTGTCCCATCAGCTCATCATCAAATTTCATTTTCCTGGCACGGGGGTCTACAGGGGAGCACTGCACAAAATACCAGTTGCGCAACAGGGTCATTACATTGTGGTACCAGTTGATATGGCTTTCCAGTATCTCGCCGGAACGGGGATCATGCACATTGGGGCCGCTGGCATTGGGAATAACAGAAGGTTTGTATACTATGGCAGAATAGCGTGCATCTTCAAGGCTCCAGGTAGAATCTTCCTGCGGGGTGGGCGCCATTTTTGCCACGATCGCATTTTTAAATCCCGCTTTTTCAAAGGCTGCCTGCCAGTCGTTCACCCCCCGGATCAGGTAAGGTACCCATTTTTTGGGGGTGGCCGGGTCAATATAGTATACAATCTGCTTTTTAGGCTCCACCAACTCTCCCCGCAGGTATTTTTCAATGTCATCTTCTTTGGGCTCAAGTTTCCAGCGTACTATGATGGAAATATCTTTAATCCCCTGGGGATTAGCATCGAAGTCTGTATAATTCCGGGCAAAATACCCTATCCTCGGGTCAAAAAACCGCTGCCGGGCAGGCGTCCGGGGCAGTAATACCATTGAACTGTTAAGCTCTAACGTATATAGCACATTCTGGCTGCCGCTGCTGCCTGTAGCCGGTCTGCCGGACAGGGAGGAAGAAGTTCCTCCTTTGCCGTAGGTTTTGACGGTTTTGATCTCCACATTCAGCGGGTAGCTTTTTACATTCAATATATAAGACTTATCGGGCTGGTAAGATCCTACCTGGAAAGCCGTTTTAGCGGAAGAGGAAAAAAACAGAACATCATTGTCTCCGTCAATATAGCTGGTAAAATCAATCACAGTTCCGGTAGAATCTGTTGCAAGTGATTGTATATCAAAAGAAGCAACTATAGGCAATACATTGGAGTTGTTTACAGACCTGAACATGGGTTGGGAAGAGTCTTTGGATATTTCATCAAAAGACACTTTTTTGAGAAATAATTTATGGTTTGGGCCTTTTTCGAAGCGTATCACATTGCTTCCGATCAGGTCACCGGCATAGCCAAAAAAGGAATTGCGCATGCCTGCTGCTGCTTTGGCAATGCGGTTGACCACCAGTATATCCCTGCTCATAAGCGAATCAGGAATTTCGAGATAATATTTGTCTTCAAGCCTGTGAATAAGGAACAGCCCTGAATCCGTCCTGGCCTTACCGGTTATTACCTCATTATAGGGTTTGGGACCTGGCTTGGGGGTGGGCGCTGTTTTTGACGCAGCGGTTGTAGGCGCTGAGGGCTGAACAGGGCGTTTCTTTTGAGCGGTTGCCGCAGAAGGCAGGATTATGATCAGCATTAGGAAGGAGAAAAGCCTGGTAAGCATGTGAATAATATTTGATTTTGATCAACGAAAATAGCGATAACCTAAAAATCATATCTCTTTTTACAGGGATGGTATTCCTTTGCTGAAACTGCTCCAGCAGGGAAGGAGAGTTGGTTTCCGATGGCAGGAAGATTAAAAAAAACAAAATCCCGGAGTGTGTTTGGTATAAGAAATTTACTAAATTGCCCTCCCAACGAATTTTTTCTTCAATTATTTAAAAAATTTAATTTTTTTTTTTATTAGAATTGTGAATCAAAACCACACTTTAAAATTTGTAAATTTTTAATTCAAAAAATCAAGAATTATGGCTGAAACTAAACCAACCGCAACCGCTTCCTCTGTGAAGGCGTCGACATCTGTTCAACCTAAAGGAGGCAGCAATATTATATCATGGCTGGCTCCTGTTGTTTGTATTATTGCGGGTTATTTGTTCTGGAGATTTATATTAGGAAGCGATTCGGGTTTCACCAAGCCTGATCCCAATGGTGGCTTTTGGCCTGACCACAAAGGCCCTCTCGGCCCGTGGTATCGTATGTATGAAGGCGGTATCATTGTGCCGATCCTCATCGGAATGTTTTTAATGGTAATTGTATTTTCTATTGAAAGGTTTCTTACTATTTCAAAAGCAACCGGTAAAGGCGCTATTTCTGAATTTGTAAGAAAAGTGCAGTATCATCTTGCCAACAAAAATGTGGACGCTGCTCTTTCTGAATGCGACAAGCAGCAGGGATCTGTTGGTAATGTAATGAAAGCCGGTCTTCGTAAATATAAAGAGCTGATATCTGACGCTGAGCTGACAACAGAACAAAAAGTTTTGGCTATACAGAAAGAAGTGGAAGAAGCTACAGCGCTTGAGCTTCCGATGCTGCAGAAAAACCTGGTTTTCCTGTCTACCATTACTTCTGTAGGTACGCTGATAGCCCTACTGGGTACGGTTATGGGTATGATCCGTTCCTTCAGTTCTTTGGGTGAAGGTGGTGGCGCCGGCGCTGCATCTGAGCTTGCGGTAGGTATATCAGAAGCCCTGTATAATACGGCAGTAGGTATTGCAACTTCTGCCTTTGCCCTTATCATGTACAATGTCTTTACTACCAAGATTGACGCTATCACTTACGGCATTGATGAATCAGGTTTTACGCTGACTCAAAGCTTTGCTTCCCTGTATAAATAAAATACAGGCAGCATTGTGGAAAGTCAGGAGTACTGAATCTAATAAGTCAATTAAAACAATTACGAGATGCCAAAAGTAAAAGTAGCCAGAAAAAGTACTTGGGTAGATATGACAGCTTTTGTGGATGTGTCATTTCTGATCCTTACCTTTTTCATTCTTGCTACCAAGTTCAAGCCTGATGAGCCTGTGGAAGTTAAATTCCCCAGCTCCGTGTCGGCCGATAAGATCCCTGAAATGGATGCATTCCTGATAACTATTGATAAAGATGGCAGGGTTTTCGTACAAATGGATGATCCCAACGCAAGGAAATCTATCGCCGAAAACTTAAATGAAACGCGTAAACTGGGGCTTACTCCGGCTAATATTAAGTCGTTTACAAACTCTCCCAGCATTGGCGTGCCATTCGCAGGGTTAAAAAACCTGCTGGCTATGGAACCTGAGCAGCAGAAAAACGTAAGACAACCGGGTATCCCGGTTCCTGATTCTACAGGCGGTGAGCTCTATTACTGGATAAGAGATGCTAAATCTACCTATGCCGGTAAGAAAGTTTCCTGGCTGATCAAAGCGGATGATGCTACCAAGTATCCTGTGATCAAGAATGTGCTGGATGCCTTTAAGCGTAATGATATCAACAAATTCCAGTTGGTAACAAAATTCCGTGATGCACCCATCGGGACAGCATTATGGAATACAAGGCAAAACCAGGTAGGAGCAGGCAAAAAGTAGCTATTAGTTTATAGTACATTTTATTTTGTTAATATAAAAAATAATAATATATGGCAGCGATAGAAGAAGGCGGTGGTGGTGGTCATAAAGGCCCGGGCGTCAAAAAAGCCAAAAAACTCTCGACCAGGGTTGATATGACGCCAATGGTGGATCTTGGTTTTCTGTTGATAACTTTCTTTATTTTCTCTACAACCATGGCTCAGCCTACGGCAATGCAATTGATCATGCCGAAAGATACTGAGAAACCGGAAGAGCAGACTAAAGTAAAGGCCTCAGGAGCACTGACTATCATGCTTGGGAAAAAAGATGGTTTGTATTATTATGAGGGAGATGATCCTACGAAAATACAGGCAACTGATTATAAAAAGATCAGGGATGTGATCATACAAAAAAAGAAAAATACCAAGCCTGAAGACTTTGTAGTGGTAATTAAGCCCAATGATGAGTCAAATTATCAGAATGTGGTAGCTATTCTCGACGAAATGTCTATTAACGAGGTGAAGAAATTCGCAATGGTAAATATCTCGCCGGTTGAAAACGAGTTGTTGGTAGCTACCGAAAAGGCCAATGGAATCTAATAAATAATTTGTGGAATCTTTACCGGTTCCGCATCTTATGTCATAATCAAAAAAGTTATTATGGAAGGAAATAAGATATTAAATGCCAGTCTTCTCGACATCGTTTTTGATGGTCGTAACAAGACGTATGGTGCTTATGAGCTTCGCTCAAAGTACACATCACGGCTTTGGCGGGCATTGCTCATCACCGCTGCTTTGGCCCTTCTGATCATGATCATTTCAGTTTTGTCTGCAAAGCTGGAAGGACCCAGGAATGCGAAGCAGATACAGGTGAAGGAAGTAGAGATGGTTGACCTGAAGCAGGAACAGCCTGTGGAGCCGCCTCCGCCTCCACCCCCCAAGCCACCAGATCCGCCAAAGATAGAAATGGCGAAATTTACTCCTCCTAAAGTAGTGAAAGATGAGGAAGTAAAACCAGAGGAAGAAATGAAGGAAGTGGAAGAGCTTAAGGATGTTGCCATCAGCACTATAAACCAGGAGGGACAAAAAGACCTTGGTATAGTGGCTCCGCCGGTAGAAGATAAGGGTGGTGTGGTAGCAGCGCCCAAGCAGGATGATGAAGATAAGGTATTCCAGAAAGTAGAAATTGAAGCCCAGTTCCCCGGTGGTGAAAAAGCATGGACAAAATATATCCAGAGAGAGATCACCAGGTATATGGACGAGTTGCAGGAAGCCGGTAAAGCGGGTACCTGCCTGGTACAGTTCATCGTGGATAAAGAAGGAAATATCAGTGACGTGGAAGCGCTCACCATGAAAGGAACAAAGCTGGCTGAGATCTGTGTAAATGCCATCAGGAAAGGCCCTAAATGGACCCCTGCTGAGCAGAACGGACGTAAAGTAAAAGCTTATCGTAAGCAGCCTGTTACATTCCAGATCGCGGAAGAATAAATTTCCAGGTATTAAACAATTTTAAGATCCCCTCAGGTATGAGGGGATTTTTTTATCTATTGTGAAAAGTGAAACGTTAAATAATCCATTCTA
Source organism: uncultured Terrimonas sp. (assembly GCA_964461595.1). GTDB lineage: Bacteria > Bacteroidota > Bacteroidia > Chitinophagales > Chitinophagaceae > Agriterribacter. The sequence continues at coordinate 70,689 of CAYWVB010000014.1, forward strand.
TCGCCCGAGCCCATATTCCATATTTTGCAGGTGGGCCTGCTTCGCTAATTCAATATATGCACAGCAAATAGAAAATTATGAGGGCAATAATATTTTTTAAAATAAATTTATTAGATTAATCTAACTTTATAATTTCTGATAGTTAAATAATAAGTTTGTTGATATAAAACTATTGTGCATAGATGTTATTCAGACCTGCTATTTTAGCCGTTTTTTATCTTTTTCCGGCTTTGTTTTCGTTTGCCCAATCCGGCGATATAAAAGGCGCTGTTGCCGGTAGCAATGGCAGGATGATCGAGGCTGCAACGGTGAGTATTCCCAAATTGCATACCGGCACAACTACAAACAGTACCGGACATTATCATTTAAAGAATGTGCCTTATGGAACCTGGGAACTGGAGATCAGCTATACGGGCTATGAGACTTTCAGTGTGATCATTGTTATGGATAACAGTTCTTCGGTAATATACAATATGACTCTCAAGGCATCCGGCGCTGCTTCGCTGGATGAAGTAGTGGTGACCGGCACCATGCGGGAAATGAGCCGGCTGGCCAGCCCTGTGCCTGTAGAAGTATATACGCCTGCCTACTTTAAAAAAAATCCCACCCCCAGCCTCTTTGACGCCATTGGGCTGATCAACGGGGTAAAGCCCCAGCTCAACTGCAATGTTTGCAATACCGGCGACATACATATCAATGGCATGGAAGGTCCTTATACTATGGTGCTGATAGACGGGATGCCTATTATCAGCGCACTTTCCACAGTGTATGGACTGAGCGGCATTCCCAACAGCATGATAGAACGCATTGAGGTGGTAAAAGGCCCGGCTTCTTCCCTTTACGGATCAGAGGCGATGGGCGGCATCATCAATGTGATCACCAAAAACCCGGTGAAAGCACCGCGGGTGAGCGCCGATGTATTTGGCACTACCTGGGGAGAGCTGAGCGCCGATGCCGGTGTTAAATTCAATGCCGGGAAATCCGCCGGCCTTTTCGGGCTGAATTATTTTAATTTTAATAACAGAGTGGATCACAATGGTGATCATTTTACCGACCTGACGCTGCAAAACCGTATTTCCCTTTTCAATAAATGGAATTTTAGCAGGAAGGAAAGCCGGGTAGCCAGTCTCGCGGCAAGGTACGTATATGAAGACCGCTGGGGCGGCGATATGCGATGGAAAAAATCCTTCAGGGGCGGTGACAGCATCTATGGTGAAAGCATTTATACCAAACGCGCTGAAGTTATCGGGCTGTACCAGTTGCCGCTGAAAGAAAAGATCTTTATGCAGTTCTCCTACAACTATCATGATCAAAATTCATACTATGGCTACAGACCTTATATGGCAAAGCAGCAGGTAGGCTTTCTGCAATCCTACTGGGAGAGGCAACTGGGCGCAGAACATAATATTCTTTTAGGGACCGCCATGCGGTATACCCGGTATGATGACAATACTCCTGCCACCGCTGCTGCAGACGGGAGTAAAAATATGCCTGCTGATACACCACTTCCCGGTGTGTTTGTGCAGGATGAGTGGCGGGTCAACAGCCGGCATACTGTTTTATTTGGCTACCGGTATGATCATGATAAAAACCATGGTAATATACACTCTCCCCGGCTGGCCTATAAATTCTCTCCCGGTAAAAATAATACATTGCGCGCCAGCTTCGGCACAGGCTTCCGTATAGTGAACCTTTTCACGGAAGAGCATGCCGCGCTTACCGGTGCAAGACGGGTGGTGATTGAAGAAGCGTTAGACCCCGAGCGTTCTTATAATGGTAACCTGAATTATGTACTGCGCATCGCGACGGGAAAATTTTTCCTAAACTTTGATGCAACTGCTTTTTATTCTTATTTCACCAATAAGATCGTTGGCGATCTTGATACCGATCCCGATAAGATCGTTTACAGCAACCTGGACGGGCATGCTGTTTCAAGAGGTTTGTCGTTGAATACTGACCTGACATTTGTATTCCCGCTGAAAATACTTGCCGGTATCAGCTATATGGATGTGTTCCGGGTGGAAGACAAAGGTGCCGGCCGGCTGGTAAGGAGTCAGCAGGTGCATGCGCCTAAATGGTCAGGAACATTCGTGATAAGCTATGCTTTACCCGGAGGGTTCGTAATGGATATCAGCGGCGCTTATAACGGCCCGATGCGGTTGCCTGTGCAGCCTCATGATAACCGCCCGGAATACTCACCCTGGTTTTGTTTGGCCAACCTCCAGGTAACCAAAAAAATCAACAAAGGATTTGAGCTGTACGGAGGAATAAAAAACCTCTTTAACTTCATTCCGGAATACCCGTTAATGCGCCCTTTTGATCCTTTTGACAAAACAGTGGATGATCCGGTGACTAACCCGTATGGGTACACGTTTGATACCGAATACAATTATGCATCCCTGCAGGGTATAAGAGGATTTATGGGAGTGAGATATGATTTATTTAAATAGGGCTTTAGGAAACCGACTTCCTGGATTCCAGAGGCGATATCCCCAAGCCGGGTTCCTCCTTTCCAAAGGCTCCTTCGTTTCTTAATAAGCGGAGAGTTAAGCTACGCCTGCTTATCATTAAGCAATACCTTTGTAATAAAAATAATAATGCGCCCACTTCCTTCAGATTATTCTCCGTTTTCGGAAACTTATGTTTCACTTGTTGAAACCGGCGATATTAAAAAAATGATGACTGATTCTCTGCCCGCGATGTCTGCATTCCTTTCCACCATTGCGGAGGAAAAAGCCGGTTATGCTTATGCCAGCGGCAAATGGACGGTAAAGCAACTGCTGCAGCATACTATAGATACTGAGAAAGTATTTGCATACAGGGCTATGTGCTTTGCGAGAGGAGAAAAGCAGCCCCTGCCGGGGTTCGGCCAGGAAGAATATGCTGCGCATGCGGATGTTTCCGGCCGGTCGCTGGCAGGGCTGAAAGAGGAAATGCTGCTGGCACGAAAACTCACCATCATGCTTTTTGAACCTCTTAGCGATGAAGCCCTGAATGAGAGAGGTGTAGCCAGCAATCATGAGGTTACTGTGCTTGCATTAGGTTATATACTCCTTGGCCACTGGAGGCATCATGAAAGTATACTGAAAGAAAAGTACGGGATATAGCAGGATATCCCGTTGTGGATGAGAAGCTTATTTATAAAGCAAATATCCTTATCTTTTTCGCTCTCCCGGATTGCACAGGCCAGTAAGGTCGTGGTTCAACGCTTTTGCGGTATGATGGGGAAAAATAGGGGGCTCGCAGAAATACCCCTGCCATTATCCCGGCGTCAGATTGAATGCGCACAACAGTAAGGAGCAGGATACATACTTTTCCCTGATTAAGTATATTGCTGCCTTATTGTACAATAATGAAAAAAAATTCTTTTCCGGCTTATATTTTTTGGGCTATTGCAACTATCCTTGTCTCTTATCAAAATACCCGGGCACAGGTTTCGCAAAAAGAAATGCAGCTTGTATACAATGAAGTGCGCACCCCTTATAAATATGGTATTGTGCTGGCTGCGCCCGACAGCGCGAAAATGGTGGACAGCCCTACCATATTCCGGGCAAAAGGCAAATGGTACATGACCTATATCGTGTTTGACGGGCATGGTTATGAAACATGGATAGCAGTAAGTGATGACCTGCTGCAATGGAAAACCCTGGGGAAGATCATGTCATTTACTGAAAATGACTGGGATGCCAGTCAAAAGGCCGGTTATCCCTCATTGGTAGACATCAATTGGGGGGGAAGCTATGGACTGAAGCCGTATAACAAACAATACTGGGTTTCTTATCTCGGCGGCGCTGATAAGGGATATGAAGCGGGAAGATTAGGTGTGGGCATGGCATACACTGATGACCTTACAAAGGTGCATGAGCTGAAAAGACTGGGACAGCCTGTACTTTCCCCAAATGATAGTGCTGCCAGCAGGTACGATAATAAAACAATTTTTAAGAGTTCGGTTATATATGACCGTAACAAGATCACAGGGCATCCTTTCGTAATGTTTTATAATGGCGCGGGTGACAGCAGCGATGCAAACGGGCATCATTTTGAAAGCATATCCATGGCTGTGTCGGATGATATGGTGCACTGGAAAAGAAGTAAAAGTGCTCCGGTGATCACCAGGGGGCGGGGTATATGCGGAGATGCGCAGGTGGTGAAGATGAAAAACCTGTTTGTGATGTTCTATTTTGGCTATAACTGGAAAGACGGGGCACCCGGGGCTTTTGACCGGTTTGCCTGCTCTTATGATCTTGTTCACTGGACGGAATGGAATGGGGATAATCTTGTAGAGCCTTCCGTGGGATACGACCGCCAGTATGCCCATAAGCCCTGGATGATAAAGTGGAAAGGAGTGGTATATCATTTTTACAATGCCGTGGGTGATAAAGGGAGGGTGATCGCGCTGGCAACTTCAAAGGACCTGAAAACTTCAAAATAACTTTCTACTATGCGATGCCGTAAGCTTTATTGGCAAAAAAGTGTGATAACACTATTGTTGGGGCAGTTGGTTGCCGCATATGTTATTTGCGCCGCTCCTATGCTTCCTGAAAAGCTCAGCTGTGAGTATACAGAGAACCCGTTGGGTATTGATATTTCCCGCCCGAGGCTGAGCTGGGTATTTTCTGCTGATCAGCGAAATCAACGTCAAACGGCATACGAAATACTGGTAAGTGATGATATTGATGAACTTAACAAAGGAAATGGCTCGATCTGGGCAACAGGCAGGGTTCCCTCTGCAGAAAATACAAATGTGGTATACAATGGTGCTGCGCTTAAATCGTTCACCAGGTATTTCTGGAAGGTAAGAGCCTATGATAACAGTGGCGGGGTTTCTTCCTGGAGCAAACCGGCCTGGTTTGAAACTGCTATGTTGTCTTCCGGCGACTGGTCGGCAAAATGGATTGGCGATGGCAGCAAACAGTTTGAGCGCGATGAGGATTTCTTCAAAGAAGATCCTGATCCTTTATTCCGGAAAGATTTCCATTCCGGAAAACAGGTTGCCTCTGCCCGGTTATATATCTGCGGGCTTGGTTACTACGAAGCATATATTAATGGCAAAAGAGTAGGAGACCATATACTTGACCCCGGTTGGACAAATTATGGCAAAGAATGTCTTTATGCCACCTACGATATTACTTCTTTGCTGAGAAAAGGCGATAATGCCATAGGTATCATGCTTGGCAATGGCTGGTACAATGCTGCTCCTATCCGTTTGTTCGGGCGTTTTGTATTGAGAAATGTGCAGCAGACCGGCAGACCATGTGTAATTGCTCAATTGCGCCTGACTTATACAGATGGTAAAACAGAAGTGATCGGTACGGATCAGAGCTGGAATACCCTGCCCGGGCCGGTGCTCAGAAATAATATCTACTTAGGCGAGCATTACGATGCAAGGCTGGAGAAAGAGGGATGGAATACAACAGCAGGGCAATCCTTATCTCTGCTGAAGTATGCGGCGGAGGTGAAAGGACCGGATGGTATATTGAGCGCACAGGTGCAACCACCTGTCAGGATAACCAAAGTGATCAAACCCATAAGCATTGCTGAGACTGCACCTGGTGTATTCCTGGTGGATATGGGGCAGAACTTTGCCGGTGTAGCTCGGATACGTGTGCGCGGGAAAGCCGGGACAAAAATCGTAATGAGATACGGAGAGGATAAATATGCAGACGGGACAATTGATGTGATGACCACTGTTGCAGGGCAGATCAAAAATGGTAATGGCGGTCCGGGGGTACCAAAGATAGCCTGGCAGGAAGACAGCTATACCCTCAAAGGAGGGAGAGTTGAAACCTGGGCGCCACGGTTCACCTTCCATGGGTTTCGCTATGTTGAAATAAAAGGATGGCCGGGAACGCCGCAAACGGGTGATATAGAAGGGCTGAGAATGAATTCGGATGTTTTGGCGGCAGGAGAATTCTCATGTTCAGACACTATGTTCAACAGGCTTGATCAAAACATACAGTGGACATTCCTAAGCAATATATTCAGTGTGCAATCTGATTGTCCCGGGCGTGAAAAGCTGGGCTATGGCGGTGATATGGTTGCTACAGCCAATGCTTTCATATACCACTTTGATATGGCGAATTTTTACCGGAAGACGATACATGATTTTGCCAACGACCAGCGGCCGCTGGGTGGTATAACGGAAACCGCTCCTTATGTGGGCATAGCAGATCGTGGACCCGGCGATGGGTCTGGTCCGCTGGGATGGCAGCTTGCTTATCCGTTCCTTATCCGGCAATTGTATGAGTTTTATGGTGATAAGCGGATCATTGAAGATAATTACCCGGCGCTGGAGCGACAGGCGTCATACTTAAGGCAAACGGCTGTGGAGGGTTTGCACTGGATTGATATCAGCGACCATGAAGCGCTGGATACCAAGCCGGAATCATTCAGTGCAGCGCTTTTTTATTATCATCATATTTTGCTGATGGCTGAGTTTGCTGATATTTTGGGAAAGAAAAATGAAGCAAAAGAATATGCATCTTCGGCTGCACAGATAAAAAATGCTGTTGTCAGCAGGTATCTGGTAGGCAATACCGGCAGGTTCGACAATGCTACCCAGTCTGCACAGATACTGGCATTATGGTACAAAATAGTTCCGGAAGGAGAGAAGAAGCGGGCGGTGAAAGTATTGATGGATGAATTTGCCCGTCACGACTGGCATCTTTCTACCGGGATCTTTTCTACTAAAATGATGTTTGATGTATTGAGAGATCTCGACAGTAATGATGTGGCCTGGCGGGTGGCAGCTCAAAAAACCTTTCCCGGCTGGAAGTATATGATAGACAAAGGAGCCACCACCCTCTGGGAAACCTGGGCATATTCGGATAACGTATATTCTCAAAACCATCCCATGTTCGGGTCGGTAGGGGAATGGTTTTACAGGTCATTGCTGGGGATCAATCCCGCTGCGCCGGGTTTTGAAAAAATTATCATCAAACCGCAGCCTGCAGGGGATCTTACCTATGCAACCGGCTCCTACCAGTCTGTAAAGGGGACTATTGTGAGCAACTGGAAATTGTCGGGAAGTGTTTTTTTACTGGAGGTAGCTGTGCCGGGCAATACCACTGCTGAGATATGGGTTCGTGCAGCAGAAAATGATATTATCACAGAGGGGCGACAGCCTGTGGAGGCCGTAAAGGATATCAGGCTGCTTCGCAGGGAAAAGCATTATGCTGTTTTTGAAACGGGATCGGGGAGATATAGTTTTGAAGTGCACCGGCAGCAGTGAGATGGTGAAACCTGAAACCTCGCACCTATCTCAGTTTTTTTTCCATCACATAATGTGGAATGGTCACTTCATAAAATTCATCACTTGCTATCGTATACCCGAATTTCTGGTAGAAGCCTACAGCCGATTTCCGGGCATGCATCGTAAGTGTTTCATAGCCCCGGTCGCGGGCTACATTTTCTGCAAATGTCATTAGGGATGCCCCTATCCCTTTTTTTTGAAGATTGCTGCTCACTGCCATCTGCCTCAGCCTGCAGGTGTGATTACCCGTCCTTGTAAGCAGACAGCATCCTATCAGTTTGTCGTCTTCAAACGCGCCTATCAGCACATCGTCTTTTTCGCGGGTAAGTTCTTCGGGATCAAAATATAAGCCCAGCGGTTTGCGCAGGATACTGTCTCTCAACTGGATCATCTGAGCATATTCCTGAGAATCATGGTCTATGAACTTAAGTGGCATTGATTGGACTTTTAAACGGGCTTAAACTTAAAAATACGAAAAAAGCTCTATAAAAATCACCTTATCCACAGGTGTAATAAAAGACACGCAAGGCTACTGTAATTGAACCCGTCCAGCTATCTTTTTCACACAATTTCAAATAGATATTGTTTTTATCTCAAAAACTATATTTTTGCACCCAGTATTAACCAAATTTTACAACCATGTCCGACATTGCAACAAGAGTTAAAAAGATAATTGTTGACAAATTAGGTGTTGATGAAGCTGAGGTTACGCCCGAAGCATCTTTCACCAATGATCTGGGAGCTGATTCATTAGACACAGTTGAACTGATCATGGAATTTGAAAAAGAATTTAATATTTCCATCCCCGACGAACAGGCTGAAACCATAACCACTGTAGGTCAGTCTATTGCGTATCTTGAGGAGCATGCAAAGTAATTTCTTTCTATTTCGCTGATCGCAGGCAAACTTGCTTATGAACTTAAAACGTGTAGTTGTAACGGGTATTGGTGCCTTAACTCCTTTGGGAAATTCCGTGCCGGAATACTGGCAGGGACTTGTTAATGGGGTTTCGGGAGCTGATGCCATTACATTATTTGATGCGTCAAAGTTCAAAACAAGGTTTGCCTGCGAATTAAAAAATTTCGATCCTACCCAGTTCCTTGATAAAAAGGAAGCCCGTAAAATTGATCGTTTTACCCAAACCGCTCTTGTCTGCAGCGATGAAGCTGTTAAAAGTGCAGGTATAAGTAAAGAACTGGTCAATCCTGACAGGGTAGGGGTGATCTTTTCAAGCGGCATCGGGGGATTGATCACTTTCCAGCAGGAGGTGACGGAATTTGCACTCGGGGACGGTACCCCGCGTTTTAATCCTTTCTTTATTCCCAAAATGATACTTGATATTGCCGCAGGGCAGATATCAATGCGCCATGGCTTTCGCGGGCCAAACTATGCCGTGGTTTCTGCATGCGCTTCTTCCACTCATGCTATTATGGATGCCTTCAACCTGATAAGGCTGGGGAAAGCGGAAATAATCCTTGCGGGTGGCAGTGAGAGCGTGATCCGGGAGGCCGGCGTAGGTGGTTTCAATGCCATGAAGGCGCTTAGCGAGCGCAATGAAGATCCTAAAACAGCTTCACGTCCTTTTGATAAAGACAGGGATGGCTTTGTAATAGGAGAAGGCGCCGGTATGCTGGTGCTGGAGAACCTGGAGCATGCTGTAGCGCGCGGTGCGAATATTATTTGTGAAATTGCGGGAGCCGGAGCCAGCGCAGATGCATATCATATCACTGCCCCTCATCCCGAAGGATTAGGAGCGAGAAATGTAATGCTGGCTACGCTTAATGATGCGGGCATGAAGCCCGAAGATATTGACTATATCAATGTGCACGGTACTTCTACTCCGCTCGGAGATATCTCAGAAGTAAAAGCCATACAACAGGTTTTTGGCGAACATGCCTACCATCTCAATATCAGCTCTACCAAGTCCATGACAGGTCACCTGCTTGGCGCAGCCGGCGTGATAGAGGCGATAGCCTGTGTAATGGCTGTGAAGCATAATATTGTTCCTCCCACCATTAATCATTTTACAGATGATCCCGGTTTGGATCCCGCGTTAAATTTTACTTTCTGCAAAGCCCAGCAAAGAACGGTAAGGGCGGCGCTCAGCAATACATTTGGCTTTGGGGGACATAATGCCTCTGTCATAGTAAAGAAATATTCCGCCTGATTTTTCCGTTAACTATTTTATTCGCTGCAACTCTTCGGGGAGTTACTTACATTTGTTATTCATTAATGAAAATCTGATCCTTTGGCATTAGTCCGTTATTTTATTCAATACCTTGGAATTGACAAAACCAGCCGCTCCTTTTATAAGCAATTATGCAATGTGCTGGGCTTCGTCCCGGGTACTTTGTCTTTGTATAAAACTGCATTGAGCCATCGTTCCGTAAAAGAGGGGACAGACGAAAACAATGAACGCCTCGAATACCTTGGCGATGCCATTCTTAGCGGGGTTGTAGCTGATTATTTATTTAAAAGGTATCCTTATAAAGGGGAGGGATTTCTCACAGAGATGCGCAGCAAAATGGTTAACCGGCAAACCCTCAATGACATTGCCGTAAAAATGGGGCTCAAAAAAATCACGATATATAATAAAAACGACGGCTCTCTGAAAGTAAGCCAGATATTTGGCAATACCCTTGAGGCGCTGGTGGGAGCAATCTATGTAGATAAAGGATTCAACCCTACCAAGCAGTGGGTGCTCAGGCATATCATTATTCCACACATGTTTATAGAAGATCTTGAGACTCTTGAGATCAATCATAAGAACAAGCTTTACGGATGGGCAAACAAGAACGGCAAAAACCTTGAATTTGAAACTCTCGACGAGCGTTTTGAGAACGGGCGCAGGCTTTTTACTGTTGGGGCGGTAGTAGACGGTGAACTGATAGCCGAAGGCAAAGCATTCAATAAAAAAGACGCCAGCCAGATCGCTTCCCAGATCGCAGTGGAAAAGCTGGGCCTCGGCAAAACAGAAGAATAGCTAACCGCACTGCACCGCTCATATACAAAATATAGCCGAGCTTATGGCCTTCTTAAAATTTACTCTTTTTTACAAAGTATAAAGTCACTACTTTTCGCTCCTTTAAACCGTAAATGATATCTTTAATCGTTACGAAGTAATCTCAAATCTTAAATTTCAAATTAAATAATTATGCCCCGCTTAGCAGCGTTTCCCAAAGCATTTATGCAGGCTCTTTGTAAGGATGGAACAATGACAGTAGCAGAATGGATTGACCTGGCGGTAAAACTGGATATTGACGGACTGGAATGGTATGCCGGATTTCTTGAAATGTCAGACAAAAAGAACTGGAGTGAATTTCGAAAGAGAGTAGAAGATCATGGAAAAACGATTCCCATGATGTGCTGTTCGCCCGATTTTACACACCCCGACAGCAGCTTCCGGGCAAGGGAAATAGAAAAGCAAAAAGGCTGGATAGATATGACGTATGCGCTGGGTGGATCCTATTGCAGGGTCTTATCAGGTCAGCGCCGGCCTGTGCTTTCTATAGAAGAAGGAGTAAAGCTTGCCGCCGACAGTATCCGTGAATGCCTGCCTTACGCCCGGGAAAGGGGCATTACGCTTATCTTAGAGAACCATTATAAAGACGATTTTTGGGAGTATCCTGAATTTGCGCAAAAGATGGATGTATTCTGTAAGCTGGTAGATGCCATACATCATCCAAATTTTGGTGTGAACTACGATCCCAGCAACACCTACCTGGCCGGAGAAGATCCGCTTGACCTGTTGTATAAGGTATCTGACCGTGTGGTTACCATGCATGCAAGCGACCGCTATCTGAAAGAAGGTACTATAGAAGACTTGAGAAAAGAGGAAGGCGGCGCCCTCGGGTATGCCAAAAGATTAAGCCATGGCGAGATCGGGAAAGGACTCAATGACTATGACGCCATCTTTACAGAATTAAAACGGGTTGGTTTTGATAGCTGGATCAGTATAGAAGACGGTGTTGACGGTATGGAACAACTGGAGAGAAGCGTTGCTTTTTTAAGAAAAAAAATTGCCCAATACTGGCAATAGCTTTCTAACAATAGCCATATAAATAATAATGCCGGGGCAATGGCAGAGCGCCTACCGCCCGGGAATGCAAAGCTGCTAGAGCCATGGGGCCGGCACCCAATGTCATTATTCAGGGACTATATTGCGTTCTTTGTATCTTCCATTGCCACTGCGTGAAAAGTTGTTGTATATGTCACGAACATGGCACTTGATAAGTTTTACCCGTTTGCAGGTTTTAATCCTGCAACATTGTTCTCTTTCCCTGTTTAGAGTTAATTTAGCATAATGCCCTGCTATTAACATTGTCAATAATGAATTTAAAGAACGCTTCGATACTGATAATAGATGACGACCAGGACGTGCTTACAGCCGTAAGGCTGCTGCTGAAGACAGAGGCCGCAAACGTGATTACTGAAAAGAATCCTGAAAATATTCGATGGTTATTATCAAAGCAATCCTTTGATCTGATCATGCTTGATATGAATTTTAACAGCTCTATCAATACTGGCAATGAAGGATTGTTCTGGCTCCGGAAAATCAAGGAATTTGGTTCGGATGCATCAGTAATAATGATAACGGCTTATGGCGATATTGACCTGGCTGTTCGTTCGCTGAAAGAAGGCGCTGCGGATTTTATGGTCAAACCCTGGCATAATGAAAAGCTGATCAGCGCGATCAGGGAAACATTAAAGCAAAAAGGCGGTAACCAAACTGCAGTACAGCCTGGTGCAGGCAATAGTATAATCGGTACAGAGCTGCTCGGGAATTCTGAGCCGATGCAGGATATCTTTTATAAAATAAAGAAGATCGCTCCTACCGATGCCAATATCCTGATACTCGGGGAGAATGGTACCGGTAAAGATCTCATTGCAAAAGCGATCCACCAGCTTTCTCTTCGCGCTGACAAGGCATTTGTAAAGGTGGATGTTGGCGCTTTAACGGAGTCGCTGTTTGAAAGCGAATTATTTGGTCACAAAAAAGGAGCTTTTACAGATGCAAGGGAAGACAGAACGGGGCGGTTTGAAGCAGCCAATGGCGGCACTTTGTTCCTTGACGAGATCGGTAATATATCCCTGCAGCAGCAGGCAAAACTGTTGTCTGTGCTGCAAAACCGGCAGGTAATACGCCTTGGTTCCAACCAGCCCGCGCCGGTGGATATCAGGCTTATCTGCGCCACCAATCTTCCTCTGCAGGAGCTTGCTAACGAAAACAGGTTCAGAAAAGACCTGGTATACAGGATCAATACCGTTGAGATCATGGTGCCTCCGTTGCGCAAACGCGAAGAAGATATTGTGGTGCTTGCGGGGCATTTTGTACAGCTTTATGCTACTAAATATTTAAAGCCATCGCTTAGCCTTGATAATTCAGCGCTGGAAAAGCTCAGGCATTATCACTATCCCGGCAATGTGAGAGAGCTCCAATATACTATTGAACGGGCTGTGATCATGTCGGACGGGGAATCGCTTCACGGAGCCGATCTTATTTTTTCACCTATTGAATCCAATGCGGCTTCTGCTGACGAACCCGTTGAGCTGAACCTCAGTGCGATTGAAAAGAATGCCATTCTCAAGGTGATAGAAAAACACAACGGGAATATCACAAAAGCGGCAAAAGAGCTGGGGCTTACCCGCACAGCATTATACAGGAGATTGAGCAAGTATGATATTTAGAGAAGGTGTAAGGTACAGGCTGTAAGGTGTATGTGTGCATGCCTGTAACCTGAAGCCGAAAACGCCCAACTATGTTCAGGAAATATGAATGGCGATTAGTGGTAAGAGTTATGCTGCTCTTTGTTACGCTTAGCGTAACTTCCTTTATTTTAGTGAAGGGAAAGGACTGGTATGTGTATTTTGCATTAACGGTTCCTCTCCTTGTTTATGAGCTCATTGATTTCTTCCGGTTTCACAAAAAAGCCCAGGATGAGGTATCGCAGTTTGTAGAGTCTGTGCATTACAGGGACTTTTCCCGCCATTTCGATGTAAAACAGGCGCCCCTGGAGCTTCAGCCCCTTCGCCGGGGATTTAATGATATCAATGCCACTTTTAAGGTAATCAGTAAAGAGCGTGAAACGCAATACCAATATATTCAAAAAATACTGGAGTTAGTAGACACGGGTATATTATCTTATGACAATGAAAACGGCGAAACCGGCTGGATGAATGAATCACTCAAAAGAATGCTGGGTATTCCCTATCTCAAAACGATCCATTCATTAGAAAAAAGGAATAAGGTCTTATATGATGCGATCACAGCATTGCGTCCCGGTGAAAACGAAGTAGTGGCGGTAAAAAGCGATAAAAATATCATTAAGCTGCTGCTCTCTGCTACTGCGTTTCAAACAGACAACAAGATATATAAACTGATAGCTATTCAAAATGTAAATGAAGCGCTGGATGAAAATGAGGCGAAAGCATGGCAAAGGCTATTGAGTGTGATGACCCATGAGATCATGAATTCGGTAGCGCCTATATCGTCACTTGCCGATACGTTGAAGAACAGGCTTCAGATGGCAGCAAAAAACCTGGAAGATGCAGGCGGTACAGTAGAAGATCTTGAATTAGGGATCATTACCATTAAGCGGAGAAGCGAGGGGCTTTTAAAATTTGCAGAAACATACCGTAACCTGAACAAGATCACCACCCTTAACCTTGCCCGCGTATACGTGCGCGACCTTTTTGAAAACCTGTCGCAATTAATGCAGCCCACACTTCAGCAAAAAAATATTGATATAGATGTCATACTCAAAGACACAGACCTTATTCTTGAGGCAGATACCAACCTGGTGGAGCAGGTATTGATCAATTTAATGGTAAACGCTATTGAAGCAATAAAAGATACCCCAAACCCTCATATTATTTTATCTGCAACACGCAGTGCCAATCAGAAAGTAGTAATAAAAATTGCAGACAACGGCAGCGGCATCCCGGCAGATGTGCTGGATAAAATATTTATTCCTTTTTTCAGCACCAAGAAAAGCGGCAGCGGTATCGGGCTGAGCCTGTGTAAGCAGATAATGATGCTGCATAAAGGCAATGTGCAGGTGCAAAGCACGGAGGGAGAGGGTACTGTTTTTTCCCTACTTTTTTAGCCAGCCATTGACCGCCATCCAGCTCATGCAGCGGTCCATCCATTCTTCTTTGGTGGTGCGGTTGTGCATGCCGAAGCCATGACCACCATTTTGATAAATATGGAGCTCTGCCGGAATTTTATTCCTTAATAACCCTTCATAAAAGACAATGCTGTTCTCGGGGTTTACGCCCTTATCGTCTGAAGCGTGCACCAGGAAAGCGGGCGGTGTTTGTGCCGTGATGTGCTTTTCGTTTGAAAACTCATTTAGCTGGTCTGCTGTTGGGTTTTCGCCCAGCAGATTCCTGAAAGAACCGGCATTAGCGATTTGCTTATCTGCGCTGATCACAGGATAAATGAGCATCATAAAATCAGGGCGAAGATTTATATTTTCAGGATTATCAATCATGGCTTTTGTAAAATGGGTGCCTGCAGTGGAGGCAAGATGCCCTCCTGCCGAAAAACCCATTATGCCCACTCTTAAAGGATCCACATGCCATCTTGATGCGTTTTTTCTTACCAGCAGCATTGCCTGCTGCGCATCCTGCAGGGGAGCAATGGAAGGATCGGTTTGATTTTTTTTATCGGGTATGCGGTATTTTAAAACAAATGCCGCTACGCCCATTTCGTTGAATTTTTCAGCTACTTTAAAACCCTCGTGATCAATGGCCACTATACTGTAGCCGCCGCCGGGGCATATTACTACGGCGGCGCCGTTTGCTTTTTCCCTGGCGGGAAGAAAAATAGTAAGCGTGGGCTTACGGATTTTGCTTATGCGCAGAATATTACCTGAGGTTTCCGATTTTTCTTCATCGGGTCCCGGTATATCATTGGGAATCTGTTTATCGCCGTATAGAGGAATCTCCATTCGCTTGGATTGAGTGACACCCTTATAAACACATAATGTCAAAAATAGCAAAACGCTTAAGCAATATTTCATGGGCATTTGTTTTGCGAAAGGTATGGAATTATCCGAATTAGGTTAAAGCAAACCTTCATCCGAAAAGCTGTAATAGCCTTCTTCGCTTACGATGATATGATCCAGCACCCGGATATCGAAATATTTTGCCGCTTCCTTTATTTTTTGCGTCAGGATCTCGTCGGCTCGGCTGGGTCTGACCCTTCCGGAAGGATGATTGTGGCAAAGCACAATGCTCACTGCATCTTCTTCCAGGGCCTTTTTAAGTATTACCCTGGTATCTGCTACAGTGCCTGTGATACCGCCTTTGCTGATCACTTCTGTGTGATTTACTTTATTTGCCTGGTTTAGGAACAGTACAATAAATACTTCCAGCTCATAATCTTTTAATACGCCCTGCAAATACCCGGCTATACTTGTGCTGTCGGTTACATAGGGCTTTTCTATAAATCCTGCTGTCTGCCGTCGTCTGCCCAGTTCCATGGCGGCTGCAATAGTCACTGCTTTAGCCTCACCAATACCTTTGATCTTAGTTAATTCTTTGACAGAAAGTTTACCCAGCTCATTAAGGTTGTTTTTACCGAGCTGCAGGATTTCTTTGGCAAGGTCAAGCGCTGATCTATTATGTGTACCATTCTGAAGCAGAATGGCTATGAGCTCGGAGTGGCTCAGGCTTTCCGGACCTTTGGTGCGGAGCTTTTCCCTGGGACGGTCATCTATGAGCCAGTCTTTGATGGCTTTTTTCTTATCAGGTAGCATAATTTTGGTGATTTTCATTCGTTATAGCGTAATATATCTAAAATCCGTGTAATAACCATAAAAATCTACTTCTATGAAACTGTCAAACCGCCAGCTTATACTTGGTTCTCTTCAGCCTTTATTGTTTTGTATAGCCATGTATTGTGTTATTCTTTTTATATCGGTCTTCTTATGTTCCTCCATATATAATGCCTTTAAAACCGGTAATAAAACTACCATCACAGAAACACAAACCGCTTCGGTTGCCAATTTCGAACATCCCGGAACTGCAGCTATGAAGCAATAAGATGCAGGGCAATAGTCCAAGTGGATCAGGGATTTGCGTTGCATAGAATATGGGACGGATTATATATAGCAGGCAGCAATTTTTTGTTGGGCCTGTTCATTACTAAAGGCTTATTTCTATCTTCGCCGCATATCCACCAATTTATGCAACCGAAGGCGAAATTATTCTCAGGAACAGGTTCCCGCTATCTGGCGGAAAAGATAGCCCAGCAGTTCGGACAGCCCTTAGGCAAGATAAGTATTCAGCGTTTCAGTGATGGGGAAATCCAGCCTACTTTCCTTGAAAGCATCAGGGGTGATTATGTTTTTCTTATCCAGAGTACGTTTTCTCCCGGTGATAATATCATGGAACTGTTGCTTATGATAGATGCAGCCCGCAGGGCTTCAGCTTATAAGATCATTGCTGTTTTACCCTATTATGGTTATGCCCGCCAGGATCGCAAGGATAAGCCCCGTGTTGCTATTGGCAGTAAGCTGGTAGCTAATCTTTTAACCGCGGCAGGCGCCGACAGGGTGATCACTATGGACCTGCACGCTCCCCAGATACAGGGTTATTTTGATATACCGGTAGACCACCTTGACAGCTCAGCTATTTTCATTCCTTATATTGAACAACTTAATCTGGAAAACCTTACCTTTGCCGCCCCTGACGTGGGGAGTGCCAACCGTATACGTGAAATTGCCAGTTATTTTAACGGAGAAATGGTGATTTGTGATAAGCACAGAAAACGCGCTAATGAAATTGCGAGCATGGTGGTAATTGGTGATGTAACCGACAGGAATATAGTTCTGATAGACGATATATGCGATACGGGCGGAACATTGGCTAAAGCTGCAGGGTTGCTGATGGAAAAGGGGGCAAAAAGCGTAAGAGCACTGTGCACCCATCCTGTGCTGAGCGGGAATGCCTATATAAATATTGCCAACAGCGTGCTGGAAGAACTGGTAGTATGTGATACCTTGCCGTTGCGGGAGTACAGCGATAAGATAAAAGTATTAAGCGTGGCAGAGCTGTTTGCAGCTGCAATAAGAAATGCTTATGAAAATCAAAGTATTACGAGCTTGTTTATTCATAGCCAGCTCAGAGATAAATAAGAGTAAACTTTAATTCCAAAATAAAACAAATGAAGACAATTACAATCGAAGGACAACTGAGGACCGGAAGGGGTAAAAAAGCCACCCGCGAACTCCGCTCTCAGGGATTGGTGCCTGCTGTAATTTACGGTGGTACAACGGAAGTGAACTTTCAGGCTCCCGTTCTGGCTTTTAAATCTATTGTATATACCTCTGAATTCCAGCAGGCTGAGATCAAAGTGGATGGCAAATCGTACAATTGTATCCTGAAAGATATACAATTAGATAAGGTATCTGATACGCTTAGTCACCTGGACTTTTTGCAACTAGTTGAAAATAAGAAAGTTGTAGCTGATATTCCTTTGAAATTCACAGGAACGGCAGCAGGAGTGAAGGGCGGCGGCAAGCTGGTAACCAAAATGAAATCCCTGAAAGTAAAAACCTATCCCAAATATTTGAAGGAAAATATTGAGGTAGACCTTACTGCGCTGGAGCTTAATGGCAATGTTCGGGTGGAAGACGTGAAGGAGGAGCATTACGAAATCCTGAACTCTCCCCGTATTCCGATAGCGTCTGTAGTAATGACCCGCCAGTTGAAGCAGGAAGAATCTGCTGCACCTGCCGCTACGCCAGCAAAAAAATAATACAGCAGGTGGTTAGCCTGAATATTATAAAAATCACCCAATTCATAATGGATTGGGTTTTTTGTTACTTTTTTGATCATGAGTAAATATCTCATAGTCGGTTTAGGGAACCCCGGTGCTCAATATGCACATACAAGGCATAATATAGGGTTTGATGTGGTAGATGCATTTGCTGAAAAGCACGGCGCATATTTCAGCAGCGGACGCCTGGCCGATATTGCCGAGGTCAGGTGGAAGGGGAAGATGTTTACCTGTATCAAACCTACCACTTACATGAACCTGAGCGGCAGATCTTTCAGATACTGGATGGATAGGGAAAAGCTTGGCCCAGCGCAAACGCTTACCATTGTAGATGACCTGGCGCTGCCACTCAGTAAATTGAGACTGCGGACCGGCGGTAGCTCCGGAGGGCATAACGGTCTGACAGACATCCAGCAGGCGCTGGGCACGGATAAATATCCCAAGCTGAGATTCGGTATAGGTAATAATTTTTCTAAAGGCATGCAGGTGGACTTTGTATTGGGCAAATGGCTTCCGGAAGAGCTTGAAGTGGTGCAAAGAAAAATAGTTTTTTGCACTGAAGCTATTGAAAATGTTGCTGTTATGGGACTGGAACGTACCATGAACATCGTAAATCAAATGGAGTTTGTATGAACAAAAGGGATGGTACAGGATAACATTCGCTAAAAAATTATACTAACTTTATAAGTTTCAATTTGTTTGCATTAAATTAGCGTTTTACAAGTGTTTTCACCCCTGATTTATTATCCACTTTCCTTGAACTGCCCGAGAATCTAATAAAAAAGCACATGTTCATATCGTTTACTCACATTTATAAACCTTATTGAACTCATAATCAAGTATGAAAATATTCTGTATTGGCCGTAACTATGTTGATCATGCTAAAGAGCTAGGTAATGAAGTACCCTCGGAACCGGTTATTTTTATGAAACCTAAGAGTGCTTTATTACAGTCCCATACCCCCTTTTATTATCCGGAGTTTACTAATGAGCTGCATTCCGAAGTAGAGCTGGTATTAAGAGTGAGTAAAAACGGTAAGTATATCCAGGAAAAGCATGCCTCAAAATATTATAATGGCATTACCGTAGGGATAGATTTCACTGCGCGTGATATTCAAAATGAATTGCAGGAAAAAGGACTGCCGTGGGAAAAAGCAAAAGCCTGGGACAACTCCACTGTTATAGGAAAATGGCTTGATATTACGCCTGAGCTGAAAAAGAATGATATCAATTTTTGCCTGTATAAAAATAAGGAGCTGGTGCAGCAGGGCAATTCAAAGCAAATGATCTTCAGCTTCGACAGTATAGTAGCTCATATTTCCAATTATTTCTCACTGAATATCGGGGATATTATTTTTACGGGCACTCCGGCCGGCGTGGGAGAATGCGTGGTAGGGGATGATCTGGAAGGCTTTATAGAAGATGAGAGCATGTTTGAGCTTTCTATCAAATAAAAATTATTTTACTGTTAAATATGTTTTCCCCCTTGTATAACAAGGGGATTTTTTATGCATACATCAGAACCCTCTGGCCATATATGAAAACCTGTAAATAATTTCCTGATTATCACAAATTTTGGCTTTTTTTGTTTTAGAATTTTATATAGTGATATATCCGTTCTCTCTGAAACCTGGTACCCCCTGTAAACAATTTTTTTCAGAATTAATTTTTTGCACCTGTCATGCAGCATCCTGATCAGAAATATGTTGAGGCTTTATTAAACAACGATCCCGTGGTGTTGGAGGAGCTTTATGAAAGATTTTCAGGTAAAATAAAATGGATGATACTGCAGAACAGCGGCACGGAAACAGACGCTGTAGATATTTTCCAGGACGCATTGATGTCTATATATAATAAAGCCAAAACAGGCGATTTTGAGCTTACCTGTCCGATGGAAGCATTTCTTTACCTTATTTGTAAGAATAAGTGGCTGAATGTGCTGAATAAAAGAAAGACACAAAAGGTAACAAATACGGACACTGAAGGATTTAACTATATCGGAGAAGACAGCTTCAGGCTGGCAGAAGATTGTGTAATGCACCAGGAGAGAAGTGCCCTGCTTGCTGAAAAACTGTCTGAAATGGGAGAAAGTTGCAGAAATTTGTTGAAATTAAGCTGGAGTGGCTTATCAATGGACGAAGTAGCGAAAAAGCTTAAGGTTAGCTATGCTTACGCGCGGAAAAAGAAATCTGAATGCATGGCAAAATTGATTACACTTGTAAAGCAGTCTCCCAAATTTAACTCGTTGAAATGGTGATCTTATGAATGACAACTTTGAAAAGATTGAAAGTTACCTTAATGGAAGCATGGCGGCTGAAGAAAAAAGCCGCTTTGAAAAAGAACTCGCAGAAAATAATGAGTTGCAGCAGTTATTCAACTTATACAGTACTATTAACACTGAAATGTATAACGCAGAAAAATACAGTGACCGGGAAGCAGCGCTGAAAAATACATTAAGCCAGCTTAACCGGAAGTATTTTAAGCAACAATCCACCCCTGTAATCCCCATGCAGCAAAAAAACAGCTTCTCCAGAAGGATATTGGCTGTGGCTGCAGGCCTGATATTGATACTCGTCGCATATTTTGCTTTTTTTAGTAACAGGAACACTCCAACCCGGCTTGCAGATCAATATGTAAAGAAAGAGCTTATGCACCTCAGCCAAACAATGGATGGCGCCAAAGACAGCCTCCAGCAAGGCATAGCGGCGTATAATAATAAAGAATACGAAAAGGCGCTTCAATTATTTGAAGCTGTTTATGCTACTCATCCCGATAATAGTGATGCGCTAAGGTACGTGGGTACAGTGTATCTCATCACTAAAGAATATGATAAAGCCCTCGGAAAATTTGATGATCTTGCTGCAAAGAAAGAATTATTCAGTAATGCCGGACCTTTTTTAAAAGCTGTTACACTGCTGCAGCGAAATGATGCCGGAGACAAAGCGGCAGCAAAAGCAATCTTAGAGGAAATAGTGAAGGATAAGCAGGAGGGAAGCACAGCGGCGGAGCAATGGCTGGAAAGTTGGTAGGCAGCTTTATAGCAGGTATTATTTCAGGCGCCGGGTAACCGGTTTTGGCTTATTCTAAATATCATATCAGCATGAAAGCTTCTGTTTGTAAAGGTTATGCTCCATTATCTTTTATACGTTTTGCATCTTTTTTGTTGTTGATCTTTTTTTCCGGGTGCAGGTGCAATCATAATAAGCAAACAGACCGCGCTCCCGATTGGCATGCCTATTACAAGCCATCGAAATACGAAAAAAAAGATCCATATAAGCAATTGATCGTGTGGCTGAAACCAGGCAACACCGATGTACAGTTCAGCCAATGGATATACGACAGCATCATAAAAAAAGGAAGAAGCGAAGATATTAATATAAGCTTCGTATGCGGCAGTTGCGATTCTACGCTTTTTTTGCTGGAAGGTAAAGCCGTTGAAGTTTACATGCAGGGTGAAGTAGCACAGGGCGGCAGCAGCAGCAAGAAAAGGATCCCGGTGACGGGAGAAAGCGGTCCTGTTTATTTTGGTACTAACCTTCCTGTATTTTTTCCAGATAAGACTCCGGCAACGGAAAGAAGAAGAGCTGAATTTCCAAAAGTGACTTATAGCGATGTTCCTGTGAAAGTAGCTGTTTTTGATACGGGGCTCGACTCAGCTTTGGTCAGCTCTTATTTTTCGTTATATCAATCCACCGACAGCGCATGTATACCAGGCGGAAATGCCGGCTGGAACTTCATAGAGGGTAAAAGCGATTTTTCTGATGATAATCCGCAACGGCATGGTACAACCGTAACCAGCTTTATTACTAATGAAGCCGGGTTCTATAAAAATAATAGTGTTGAGATTTTACCTGTAAAAGTTTTTGCCGGCGATGGTACAGGCGACCTGTTCACTATACTCTGCGGCTTTGCTTATGCACAAAACAGGAAGGTGAATATCATCAATGCAAGCTTTGGCTTTTATGAGCCACTGCACAAATATGACAGCAGCGGGAGAGCATTAGAGGCATTTACTTCCCCTGTCATGCTGAAAGCTTTTATAGAACATTATCTTACTCAAAACAATATCCTGCTGCTAGCGGCTGCCGGGAATAAGGATGATGCTATTGAAGACCAGGAATATGATCCTGCAGACAGCCTGCAAAAAAGAAACCTGGACAGTGTTCATTTTTATCCTGCATCATTGTCGCCGGTATTACCTAATGTAATTGCCGTAACAACAGTATATAAAGACCTGGTGAGCCCGACACAAAACTTTTCGGCCAATGTGGTAGATGCAGGAGTAGCTGCAGACTATATTGATGCTTCAGGCAATTTTGTATTTATCAATCCTGTTAACAACAGCTTACCGCCGGTATCAGGTTCATCCTTTGCCACACCTGTTCTTACGGGTAAAATGGCAGCATGGTATCACTTATACCGTCCGCTTCTTCAGGGAACATCCATTACAAAAGAAATAAGAGACAGTATTTTTTCATTGTTAAAAACAAATGCTTCTCCGGCTTTTCTTACCAATGTTGCACCGTTACGTTCCAGAATAAAGGAAGGAAAAGTAATAGATCACACAGGAGCCGGAAAGCAGCAGGCATACCGGGGAAAGTAATAATTGATCTCTAAGATGCTTCATCTACGCAATAGTATCCTGGGCAGGATGATATTTCTTATCATTGCCGCAACAGCTTTTGCCCGCAGCGCTTTTGCCCAGTGTATTACCTCCGCAGAAGTATGGAGCCGCATTATGGCTATTGAAGCAGACAATATATCTGCTGTTGCCGACAGGCTGCAAAACGCAAATGAATTGCTGAAAACATTGGTTAACTGCAACTATCCCGAAGATTCTGTATATGCAAGGCTGCTTCATCGTATAGCCGCATTGGAATATCTCAAAAATGATTATGTAGCTACACCCCGGGCTATACACGATGTGCTTGAATCCATCAGGATCAATAGCAGCGGACAGAAGAATGCATGCCCTCAATACCTGGTAAACAGTTACTATAATCTTGCAACGTTTTACAAAACGCTCAATCAAAACAACAAAGCGCTGGCCTTTTACGACAGTGTGATTTTGATAAAAAAAAGAAATGCTGCCGTTGATGATTATGCTATCGGCAGCAGGATAATTAAGTCCGATATTTTTTTTAAATATGGCGACTTTCAGAAATGTATTGATGAAGCTTCTTTCGCTATTGCAGAAGCAGAGGGTATTTCAAGGTACGAGACGGTAATGGCTGCCTTTAACCGCAGAGCCCAGTCGAATGCTTATTTGGGTAACGGGGAAAAGGCATTCAGGGATGCGGATTCGGCGCTAAAGTATGCCAAAAGCCTTCACTCCGATTTTGAAATGGCTACTTCCTTAAAGATCAAAGCGCAACTTTATGCAGCGCAGGAGGAATGGGGAAAAGCAATTGATTATTTTAACCAGTCTATCCGGGTGCGGCTTAAGACAAATGAGAATGAGCAGATAGCAGACGATTATACCGACCTGGGTAATTATTATTTGCAAAAAAGGAAAGCATACAGCCAGGCGGAACAGTGCTACTTATACACTATTAAATACGCCGGAAAATCCGGTAATGCAGAACGTTTGTGCAAGGCTTATATTAATCTTGGTGAACTGGAGTTTCAGTGGAACCGGCAAAGTAATTATATACGGTCGAAACAATATTATTCCGAGGCATTAAAAGTATACGGTATTCATAGCAATGACTTTTTTCAAAGCCGGTCATTGGCGGGATTATCTTCCATCCGGAATATTGATCTGCTTCTGGTATTACTGGGCAACAGAACTGAATGGTTGCTTAACATGTATAAGCACGATAATAATAAAGCATATATAGCTGCCTGCCTGCAATCGGCAATGGTGATGGATTCTGCTATTACGCAGGCGAGGAGGCAGCAAATTGGTGAACAAAGTAAGCTTTACTGGCGCAACAGTACAAGAAGCTTTTTTGTAAATGCCATTGAAGCCTGCTATTTGGCGGATAATGACAGCCTTGCTTTCTATTTCATGGAAAAAAGCAGAGCTGTTTTACTGAATGATAAGATCAATGAGCTGAATGCGCTGGTGTATCTTCCCAATGCTGAAGCTGCGACTGAGCAGGATTTTATTAGCCGCATGGCAGCCTGCAGGCAAAAGCTCAGTTCAACCGATCCTGATTCGGGGGCGCACGGAATACAGCAGATGGAGCTTTTGAAAGTGAAGTCTGATTTTGAATATTTCATAAAATCTCTTGAACAGAAGTACCCGCTGTATTATCAATATAAATATGCCGATGTGGCACCAAAGATGTCTGTGCTGAAGGAATGGCTGAGTAGCACAAAAAGTTATTTTGTGCACTATTTTATACAGGATACAGTAGCATATATCCTTGCCATCGGGCCGGAAACATCTCGCATGATTAAAGTAGCTGGAAGTGATTTTAATATTAACGACATTACCGGGTTTTTGAAATACTGTAGCAACAAGCAGGCGTTAAATAACAGCTATGCCGGCTTTGCAAAGTTTTCGTACAGGCTTTACCGTGCTCTTTTTGCTGATCTGCATATTCCCTGCGGGCGGGTGATCCTTTGCCCGGATAACTTTCTTATTCCTTTTGAAGCGCTGACAACAGACCGTAACGGCAAAGACTTTCTGATATATCATTATACCTTCAGCTATACCTATTCAGCAGGTTACCTGTTACATCGTTCCAAAGCATATCCTTCTTCAGGCAGTTTTATCGGTTTTGCTCCTGTTTCATTCAGTGCGGGCCTCCGGGTGCCCGACCTGAAGAATGCGGCAAAGGCCCTGAAAAGCGCAGCAGCAGATTATGATGCTGCTGTTTTACTCACGGATACAGCGGCCAGCAGGAGTAACTTTTTAAAAGAAATGTCCGGTTATAGTATTGTGAATGTATTTTCTCATGCGTTGGCAGATACTGCAAGCATGGAACCTGTTTTATATATGCAGGATTCTGTAATTCATCTGCAGGAATTGCAACTGATCAATCATACTGCAACTCAACTGGTAATGTTGAGCGCCTGCCAAACGAACGTGGGACGTAATGCCACAGGAGAGGGAATATATAGCCTGGCAAGAGGCTTTGCAGCAGCAGGGATTCCTGCTGTATCTGCCACATTATGGAAGGCGGATGAGGAAGCTATTTATCTTATATCTCAAAAGATGAATGAATATCTTGCTGCGGGAACGCGCAAGGATGATGCTTTACAGAAAGCAAAGCTCTTCCTGATGCATGAGGGAGGAAAGGAGAAATTGCTGCCTTATTTCTGGGCAAATATGATACTTGTTGGTAATGGCGATCCTATAAATTTAACACATCAGCACACTACAACTGAGATATGGATGTGGATCGTCATAATTGCATTGGCAGGGGGAGGAATAATCCTTTCATATCGTTATAGAAATAGGTCTTATATTTGATATCACACAATAATCTACAATTATGCAGAAAGCAAAAGCAAAAAAGCTAACTCCGGCCAAACACAAGAGCGGACGAAAAGCTCATGGTGAAAAGCATCCTGCTATGTTGCTCAGAGGAGAGGTGGCAAAAGGCGGGAGCAGCTCCAGTAAAAAAATAAAAATCACCTGACCGCATTGAGCAACCTTTTCTGAGATACATGGTAAGGCAATATTTTTCTTGCTATACATTTACGATCAGCACAGGAATTTTCACCTTATGCCTTACTGAGTTTACCGTTTCGCCATGAATAAAGTCTTCTACGCCTTTATGCCCATGAGCGCCCATTACGAGCATATCAGCTTCATGCTCATTTACGATCCTGCTGATTTCACCGGATCTCCTTCCAAAACCTAATTGGGTGACTGCCTTGTATCCTTCTATCTTTAGGTTGTCGCTGTAATGTTGCAATCGCTTTTGATCTTCCTGTGTTTCATAGTCGCCGGATTCCTGCTTTAATAACCTTGCAGATACGCTTTCTACAACATGTATAAGAATGTAAGTAGCACGGGTATTGCCCTGGGCAATGGCAAATGACAGTAGCTTTTTGTCATTATCGCTGAAGTCGAGTGCGATGGCTATCCTGTTAAAGCGCGGTATTTCCAGCTCAAGTTTTTCTTTAGTTGCGGGATGAATAGGGGATGCCATCTTTTTACCATTCCTGATGATGACGGGATGCGCCGTTATGTATAATAATAATGCTATAAAAAAAATGCCTGCGATGATAATGATCAGCTTCAATAGTTCTTTGCCGGGAGTATTAAATACCGGCAATACTTCACCCAGCACCATCCTGATGTTCAGATATACCAGCAATATTGTAATTGCCCATGCAAAAATTTTGGTAACAGGCTTAATGGTAAACTTACCCATTGTTTTTTTATCGCTTACAAAATGTATAAGGGGAATTATGGCAAAGCCCAGTTGCAGGCTGAGTATTACCTGGCTCAGTATGAGCAGCGCGTCAAGCTCTTTATCACCATAGATTATTATCACTACCAGCGCCGGTATTATGGCAATAAGCCGGGTGATCAGCCGTCTTAGAAGAGGGTTGATGCGAAGCCGCAGATACCCTTCCATTACAATTTGTCCTGCCAGGGTACCCGTTACCGTAGAGCTTTGCCCGGCGGCTATAAGAGCGATAGCGAAAAGCGTTGAAGCGAGGTTGGTTCCCAGTAAAGGGGACAGCAGCTGATGTGCTTCTTCTATCTGCGCTACTTCTGTACGGCCTGCCTTAAAAAAAGTAGTGGCTGCAAGCACCAGTATCGCTGCATTTACGAAAAAGGCAAGGTTTAAAGCGATAGTGCTGTCTATTACGTTCATCCTGATTGCCTGTCGTATGCCGGCTTCATCTCTCCGGATCTTACGCGTTTGCACCAACGAGGAATGAAGGTAAAGATTGTGAGGCATCACCGTGGCGCCGATAATACCAATGGCGATATATAATGCTTCATCGCTGGGCAAAGAGGGGATCAGGCCGGTAGCTACTTCTGAAAGCGCAGGCCGGGCCAGCATGATCTCCACCAGGAATGAAATACCTATCACAGCAACAAGGCAAATAATAAAAGCTTCCATCATCCGCATGCCAAGCCGCTGTAGGAACAACAGCAGGAAAGTATCTAAGACGGTAATGGCTACACCCCATATCAACGGGATACCGGTTAGCAGGTGCAGCCCAATGGCCATTCCCAGCACTTCTGCAAGGTCCGTTGCGGCTATGGCGATCTCTGCCAGCAGGTAGAGTATAAAATTCACATACTTCGGGTAGGTTTCCCTGTTAGCCTGAGCAAGATCTCTTCCTCTCACTATACCAAGCCTCGCAGAAAGGCTTTGCAAAAGCAGTGCCATCAGGTTGCTCATGAGCAGCACCCATATAAGCGTATAGCCAAACTTACTGCCGCCGGCAAGATCGGTTGCCCAGTTGCCGGGATCCATATAGCCAACTCCTACAAGGTAGGCCGGGCCGATAAAAGCCAAAAGCCTTTTCCACCAGGGTTGATGCTGTATTCTGGTAGCATCAATGCTACCGTGTACTTCACTCAGGGATGCGTCTGAATTAAGTTTAAAGTTCATGATGTACTAAAATATTTTGTGCCGCCTGCTCACTCATGATAAACGGCGGATTCCCCGGAATCCTGATTTCCAGGGAATGGTCAAAATCGAATTTTTTGTTTATTTCCACTATGGTACCAATAGTGATATTTCTTTGCTGTAAAAGATTCAGCATATCCGGAGACTGATCTGCAAGCCCGCTTACTTTTGCTTTAGCATGCGCCCTAAGCGTGGTAAGTTTTACCAGGGTGGGCATTGCTATTTTCCCCGAGCTGTCCGGGATAGGATCCCCATGCGGGTCAAACCTGGGAAACCCGAGAAAGGCGTCCAGCCGTTCTACCAGTTGTCCGCTGCCCACATGTTCAAGCTCTTCGGCAATTTCGTGCACTTCATTCCATCTGAATTTTAATTTCTCCGCTAAGAAATATTCCCAGAGCCTGTGCCTTCTCACTATACTGAGCGCAAGTCTGGTACCTTCTGCACTAAGCCTGCACCCCTGGTAGGGGTAGTAAATCACCAGCTTTTTCGCTTTCAGTTTCTTGAGCATATCCGTTATGGATGCCGGCTTGGTGTCCAGCTCCGCAGCCAGTGCATTGGTGCTGACCGGTTCTGCACCGTTTTGCAGGCGATAGATGGCTTTGATATAATTTTCTTCACTGACAGAATAATTCAACTTATCTAATTTTATTTTTAGGCAAATCTAAAAAAATATTTTTATACCTTGTTAATGACTGGCATTATTTTTATCATGTTTGTAATAGCCGGCTTTTATGAAAGAAAATAAAAATTTAATACTTTACATGCCGAAACAATGCGTATGCGACGAGCCTTAAGTTTGTTTTTAGTGCTGCTTATATTATTTACTGCTTGCAAAAGCCGTAAAAAAAGTATGACAGGGGAAGATCCCGTTACGATTGAAGACTTTATTGCCTTTTTCCCGGATACCTCTTTACCTTTTAATATTGCTGATACCCAGATCAACCGTAAGCTGCCGGATTCGCTGCTGATCAGTGAAAAGATATTTTCCCAGTTCGTGCCTGATTCTGTGTATGGTAACGACTATCCCCGGAAAATCAAGCCCAGGCTATATGCTATTGGCAAAATAGCAGATCCGGGAAAAGAGACCTATCTTTTGCTTAAGGCCGCTACCCTGGAAAAGCAGATCGGGTATGTGCTTTGCTTTGATAAGGATCACAAGTTTAAGGCCGCTATGGAGCTGATCCGTAATAATCCTGACAAAAGAAATACTATGGTGGGCAGCATTGACAGGAGGTTGACGATCACCAAAACAGATACCCGGAAAACAAAGGATGGACAGCAATATTATAAATTAAATGCTTATGTTTATAATACAGCAGGAGTGTTTACGCTGATTAAAATTGAATCTAATGAGCCCGTCGTATCCGGGGCTGTATACAATCCAATAGATGCCCTTTCAAAAGAAAACAAGCTTTCGGGAGATTATATAAAGAACAGTAAAAATTTTGTATCGGTTCGCGATGGAAATAATGCCAAGCGAATCTTGTTTTTTGTGCATTTCGAAAACAGTGATGATTGTTCGGGCGAATTAAAAGGAGAAGCAACATTGATCAAGCCCAATCTCGCCCAGTACCGCAGGGTAGGGGATGCCTGTGTGCTCAGGTTATTTTTTTCAGGGAATAAGGTCACACTGAGCGAGGAACAGGCCTGTGGTAATTACCGGGGCATAAAATGCAGCTTTGACGGCACGTATACAAAAAAGAAAACTCCGCTTCAAAAACCGGAGAAGAAGAAAAAATAGACCGAAGCTGCTTTCATCAATGCCCTTTCAGCTTATTCTTGAATACTTTTTCAAACTTTTCGAGCTTGGGGCGGATCACATAATAGCAATATGGCGCCTGCCCGTTAAGCCTGTAGTAATCCTGGTGGTAATTCTCTGCGGGATAAAAATTCCTGAAGGGCTCTATGGCTGTAACTACGGGGTTAGCCCATGCACCGCTCCTGTCAAGGGCATCCTTATAATGCCCGGCTTTTTGTTTTTGCGCATCGTTGTGATAAAATATTACGCTTCTGTACTGCGGACCCACATCATTTCCCTGCCTGTTCAATGAGGTAGGATCGTGTGTCTGCCAAAATACTTCCAGCAATTCGTCATACGTAATGACGGAAGGGTCATATATCACTTCCACCACTTCGGCATGGCCCGTGGTTTTGCTGCATACCTGCTCATAGGTAGGATTGGCAACATGCCCCCCGCTATAGCCGCTGGTCACTTTTATTACCCCTTTCAGTTCCTGGAATACTGCCTCTGAGCACCAAAAGCATCCTGTGCCAAATGTGGCTGTGTCTTTTGCTCCTGAATAAACAACTGCATCTTTGTCCTGGCTCATATAATTTGCTTTAGGAGAATTATTGTTCTGCATGCAGGACAGCAATATGCTGACCGGCAGAATATTTATTGCTGAAAACAGGTACCGCTTCATGCGAAATGATTTTTCTGTTGCCCGATCCGTCGGCATACAAAGTTATTGATAATAACAGTATATATAAGCGGCGCCGGTCACTCCGGTTATGTATGGTTTGTTAAAAGAGATATTTTGTCGAGCACCTGCCCAAGCCATGCATTGGCATTTTCTATAAAGCCTGTTCCGGAGGCTATGGCATCTGCATCCTGTACTGTTGCAGAAGGAATGAGCTCACTCCGGCAGTTTTCTATCATCAGGGAAAGCGTTGCAGGAGTGGCTTCAAAATGAAACTGAAGCCCCAGAACTTTTCCTTGAAAAAGGAAAGCCTGGTTACGGCAGACATTGCTTGAAGCAAGCAGTGTGGCGCCTTCGGGGAGGTCGAAGGTGTCGCCATGCCAGTGCAGCACGGTAAAGGTATCCGGCAGCCCCGAAAAAATGTTGTCAGCCTTTCCTGCATCTGTCAGATGAACAGGGTACCAGCCGATCTCTTTGCAGGTATGAGGGTATACTGCGGCATTCAACGCCGCAGCAATCAATTGAGCGCCAAGGCAAATGCCGGTCACCAGCTTTTTTTCGTTTATACATTGCCGTATAAAATCCTTTTCATCTTCAAGCCGGGGGTATTGTGCCGTATCATATACACCCATTGGCCCGCCCATCACTATCAGCCAGTCTATATCGGCAATAGCGGGAAGCGCATCTCCTGCATAAAAGCGGGTGAACGCCTGCACATGATTGCGTTGCTCTGCCCATTGCTCAATATACCCCGGGCTTTCAAAAGGGACATGCTGGAAATAATGAATGCGGAGCGCTGGCATACCGGTAGTCTTAGTTATGTGTTCAACAGCATTGCTGTAATATGGGGTGTAATTTAGACAGAAATCACCAGTTGCGCGGAAACAAGAAGATTATCTTTTAAATTGAACCGCCGCGATTTAAAAACCAGAGTGTTTTTTTTATCTATGCTACCGGCACCAGGAATAATATTAAGCTTCCGTTGCGCACTCGTCAGCTACAACAATACTATTCAACTGTTCATACCCCTAGCTTGCTGTGTAAGAACCTATAAGAGTTGCCGGCGGAATGGCAGCGTTGC
Source organism: uncultured Terrimonas sp. (assembly GCA_964461595.1). Classification (GTDB taxonomy): domain Bacteria; phylum Bacteroidota; class Bacteroidia; order Chitinophagales; family Chitinophagaceae; genus Agriterribacter. The sequence continues at coordinate 101,778 of CAYWVB010000014.1, forward strand.
AAACCTTATAGCTAGGCTGTTCGCTTTAAAATGAACGCCGGTCTGCCGGGATTTGAATTATTGATTTTTAAAATCAATTGTAGTGATAAAAACAGAACAGGCTGTCTATCGCATCAGTCCTGACCCAAAAGATAATTATCTGTTTGATCTTGCTATTCAAACCAACGCCGCTTATATTATAAGCGATGATTCAGCATTGCTTAATTTTAAAATGCAACCCGTAAAAGTTTCTTCATCCAACTGGTTCTTAAAACATTTCCCGGTTTAAATATCCTTCTTCTTCGCCGCCCAGTGTTCTTACATCCTGAGGTTCGTAGC
>CAYWVB010000015.1:0-102089 GCA_964461595.1 uncultured Terrimonas sp.
AATGGTCCTGTGGCCGAGTGGCTAGGCAGAGCTCTGCAAAAGCTCGTACAGCGGTTCGAATCCGCTCGGGACCTCCAGTAGTGCTTTGAGCTATCAGCAATCGGCCGCCAGCTGATAACTCAAAGCTCAAAGCTGACACCTCCCTTCACATCTGTCACTATTTATAGACCATATTTCAATTTTTCGTCCCATGTGTATCTTTTCGGTCAGTGAGCACTGACCGATAGCGGAAATACTTGTTTTACCAAAGGCCCGCCAGGGAGGAGCTTTTGTCCGCAACATTTCTTCAATCTTTATCAACAAAAAATTTATTCGGTATAACCTTTCGGATGGATAAATTTATGTTAAAATCCTGTCATAACAGAAGCAGAAAGAATTTTATAAACCGATACTTTCACCTTTACAAACCTCTGCCATATTTTTTCCGTATAATATAATGGGGGTGATTAGAAGTTCAGCATTGTTTTGACTGGTTTATTATTTACAGGAAGAAATAAAAATTTTAAGTTTTTTATCATAAGGTAAAGAGCTTTTAAAAGAATAAAATCCGGTATGGTTATTGTGCGCTATATATAAGCTCCCACAATCTTATGTTGCAACATTTAATAATCTATACTTAATTCGATATCGACTCCCGATAATTTACTTCCGAATCATTATTTATTAACGAAAAATGTGTACATGAAATTTTCATTTTGTGTTACTATGGTTGTGGGTATTCTGTTAACTCTTATTGTTATCAGTTCTTGCAAGCACGAAATCCCTTTTCCGATTAATACTGATATTTCAGGGGGGACCGGATCTGTTTCCGATTCATGCGATAGCACTAAAATTTATTTTCAGCAACAGGTCCTTCCAATTCTTGTATCTAATTGTTCACAAAGCGGTTGTCACGACAATGGCTCTCACAAAGAAGGCGTCATTCTCATTTCTTATAGCAGCGTAATGCAAACCGGAGGAGTAAGAGCCGGAAATGCATCTCGCAGTAAACTGTACAAGGAAATAGCAAACGGCTCTATGCCTCCCGAGAGCCAAACAGCGTTAAATGCGCAGCAAAAAAACCTGATTTATAATTGGATACAACAGGGCGCTAAAGACCTTGTTTGCGAAAGTTTGTGCGATGGTAGTATATATACATATAGCAAGGCTATACAACCGTTAATTGCAAATAAGTGCCAGGGGTGCCATAGTAGCACCAATGCTATGGGTGGGGTTGATCTTAGTTCCTATAATGCCGTGAAGACCCAGGTGTCTAATGGAAAATTGCAGGGATCTGTAAACTGGACAACAGGCTATTCACCGATGCCCAAGAATGGAAGCAAGTTATCTGATTGTGAATTATCACAAATAACAAAATGGATCGCTGCGGGTTCATTAAATAATTAATGTCTTATGAAAAAACTACTTGTCTCCATTTCAATTTGTGCCGGACTAATCTTTTATTCTGCCGGCTGTTATTATGATGTAGAAGACAGGTTGTATCCCAAGATATCCTGCGATACTACTAATATTACCTACAGTAAAACCATCGTTCCTGTTTTACAGAATAATGGATGCATCAATTGTCACAGCGGCACTGCCTCCTCCGGTGGAAATATTGCTTTAGATACTTATGCCGCTGTTAAAGTTTATTGCAACAATGGAAGATTACTGGGTAGTATTAATCAGTACGCCGGATATGCAGCAATGCCTTTGAGTGGCAATAAAATGAATAGCTGTGATATCGCCAAAATATCATCATGGATTACTGCAGGGGTTCCTAATAACTGATACAATGAAAAAAAAGAAAATAATATTTCTCTCCCTGATAATCATTTTGCTTGTAAGCGGATTGTATATATACAAAGAATATAATCGCAAAAATACAGATCTCGGGAGTGTGCAGGCGAATATAAAACTTAGCGCTGGCGAGCTGCTCCAGAAGTTTGAAGCAGATGAAGCCGCTGCCAATAAAATCTTTTTAACACGTAAAGATTACATTGTTGCCGTGGACGGGCAGGTAAAAGATGTTATAAAAGATGAAAAAGGATATTATACTATCTCGCTCGGTGATACCACTACAATGTCTACCGTAAGATGCTCTGTGGATACTACGTATAATGAAAAGGCGGCGTCTGTGCGGCAAGGTGATAAATTAAGTATTCAGGGAGCAGTTACCGGGTTTAATAAAGATGAGTTGTTGGGATCGGATGTAATTCTGAACCGTTGTGCCATTATTGCTACAAAAAAATAAACTCAAAAATCAATAGTATGAAACGACTGATGCTGCCGTTACTTTTTACCGGGCTGTTTGCTTTTCAATATGCTAAGGCACAGGATAAATTTTTTACAAAAACCGGAAAGATATATTTCAATTGCACCCAACCGGACTCACCCGAAAAAGTTGAAGGGATAAATAAAAACATCACTTGTGTATTAGATACCAAAACGGGTAACATTCAATTTGCTGTATTAATGAAAGGATTTGAGTTTGAAAGGGCACTTATGCAGGAGCATTTTAATGAAAATTATGTGGAAACGGATAAATTCCCTAAGTCGGAATTTAAGGGACAGGTTATTAATAATGGTGAGATAAATTATACAAAAGATGGTCGTTATGCAGCTAAAGTAAAAGGTACATTAACCATACATGGCGAGACCCGGAATGTTGAAACAACCGGGACAATTCTGATTAAAGACAGGAAACCCGAAATAAATGCAAACTTTCAGGTGTTGCTTTCCGATTATAAAATAAGCATCCCCTCGCTGGTGAGCGATAAAATATCCAATACTGTGAACATTACATTGGAAGAAAAACTTGATCCATTGAAAGGATAAACCCATGTTATGAAGACTTTATGTAAACCAATACTCATCCTGTCTTTATTAGTAATTTCTATCCATTTATCAGCTCAAGACCAGGATCTGTTAAAACTGGTAGATAGCGCGAAACCTAAAAAGGAATATGTAGATTATGCTTTTAAATCATCCCGTGTAATAATGGGGCAAAGTATGGAAATGATCCGCCCGGGAGTAATGGATTTTCGCATCCTTCACCGGTTTGGAAATATAAACCATGGCGCATATGAGTTTTTCGGGTTAGACTACGCTACTATGAGAATGGGATTTGATTTTGGCATAACCAAAAACCTGATGATTGGTATAGGCAGGGGAACCAATAAAAAGGAATTTGACGGTTTTGCCAAGTACAGAATCATTCATCAATCAAAAGGACCGGGATCAATTCCTTTTTCTGTTCTCGCCGTTGCAGGAAGTACGATGGAAACTTTAAAATGGGTTGACACATCTAGGAAAAATTTCTTTACGTCGCGGCTGGCATTTTACGGACAACTAATTATTGGCAGCAAAATTACAGAGAGATTCAGCCTCCAGTTGGCTCCAACTATTGTACATAGAAACCTTGTAGCAACTGAAGACGACCCAAGCGACTTATATGCTGTTGGCGTTGGCACAAGAATAAGGCTTAGCAGAAGAGTGACTTTTAACGTAGACTATTTTTATCGATTTAACCCCAACAAGAATGATGGTACCGTCAATCCGTTGTCGGTGGGATTCGATATTGAGACCGGCGGTCACGTGTTCCAGGTACATTTTACAAATGCTGTTGGTATGAATGAGCGGGCGTTTTTAACTGAGACTACAAATAGCTGGCAAAAAGGTGATGTTCAGTTTGGGTTTAATTTGTCAAGAACGTTTCAGTTAGTGAAAAAGAAACGTCATAGCATCTGAGGGTGTCGGTATGGCTTGTATCTTTCAATAGATATTATTTTTTCTCCCTTATACAATTACATTTAACATCTGACATGATCAATATGTCAGATATAGCTAAAAATTATTTTGGCAAGTCCAGGCCCTGGTTAAATCATCGCTGACAGCTATCAGCCTTCAGCTCCTCTCTCACCTTTGCCACTATTGCCTCCACATCCTGCTGGTGCATGCATTTGAAATGTTTTTTGGGGCAGGTCCTGGTGCCGAAATTGGAGCAGGGCTGGCAGGGGAGTCCCGGCACGATATAATTTACATGCTTTGGGGAAACTGCACTTCCATAATATGGCTCAACATCCAGCTTAGGGGATGTGCCCCCCCATATTGCCAGCACTGTTTTCTGGAAGGCGCAGGCGATATATTGTAATCCCGTATCGTGTGATATTACCAGTTTTGCCTGGCGTGTGATGTCTGCAGATTCATTCAGCGAAAACTTACCACAGGCATTGTAAATTTTTACCGGATCAACCGAAGCAACGGCTTCGCCTTCTTCGCGGTCTTCTTTCCCGCCGATTAATATAATGGGATGAGATACGACCTTACAGATCTCCTGCAGCTTATATGCCGGCAGTTTTTTAGTAAAATAGGACGCGCCGATCACTATTACAATATATCCCATGCGGTGGGAGAGCGGGAGATCGGTGGTTTGAATGGTTTCACCCGGCGGAATAAAATAATCCAGTCCTTTGCCGTCGTCTTTAATGCCCAATGGTTTCAGGGCATTGAGGCAGCGCTGCGAGATATGCGTGCCGGGCATCAGGTTGATCCCCAGCTTTGTGAGCAGGAATTTCTGAAGGCTGAGCTTTTTGTAGCTCAGCCACTTTGTTTTCATGTCAGTTTCCAAATACAGCCGTAAGGTGCGCAGGTTTTTGTGCAGGTCTATGATATAATCAAATTGCTCTGCGCATATTTCCCTGATAGTCTCCCGGTAGTCAGTATCGAAATAGTGGAATTTATCAATATAAGGATTGGCAACGGTGACCGCTTTAAATTTCTGTTTGGTAAGGAAATGGATCTCTGCTCCGGGTATTTGCTGTTTCAGGCAGCGTATAGCCGGCGTAGTGAGCACAATATCGCCTATCGAAGAAAAACGGATAATGAGGAACTTAAGCGTCCGTCTTTTACCGAACGATGAGCCTTTTGCGAGTAAACGATCAGGTGTCGTATGCATATTATACGAAGATAAAAAAGCCGCTGCTACCGGGCCGCAATGTTATTCCACATAGTTGAGGTCTTTACCAAAAGTTTCTTTGCTCAGGAATATAGCGATAGTGCCTATCAGCATGATGATGATACCGGATATCCAGCCGCCGGTAAAATAATCTCCGGTAACACCTCTCAGCCCCTGGAAAAGCGGCAGGATAAAAATGGCGAGCATGCCCCTCACCATATTGGGGATAGTGGTGGCTGCGGTAGCCCTGATGTTGGTGCCAAACTGTTCGGCTCCCATCGTAACAAATATGGCCCAGAATCCTGTCCCAAACCCCAGACCAGCGCATATCCAGTACATCCGCATCGCCGAACCGTTCCACTGGATGGTGAAATATAATATCATGAATATTGCCGTGATGGCATAAAACAGGAACAGCGCTTTTTTCCTGCTTTTGAGCCACTGGCTTACGAAGCCGATGAGCACGTCGCCTAATGAAATGGCCACATAAGCAAACATGATGGCTTTGCCGGGATCAATTTTTTCGGTGATGCCCATCTGCTTGCCGAATTCACTGGAAAAAGTGACCAGCACGCCGATGACGAACCAGGTGGGCAGCCCGATAAGTATCCCTGTGATATAACGTTTAAAACGATCTCCGTTGGTAAAAAACATCAGGAGGTTGCCCCGTTGTACATGCTTTTGCTTTTTGGTTTCGTGGAACATGCCCGATTCAAAAACAGAAATACGAAGGATAAGCAGCACAAGCCCGAGCCCGCCGCCGATAAAATAACATACGCGCCAGCTAAAATTTTCTTTCATCACAAAAGCAACCACCGCTCCCGTTAAACCGATACCCGCTACCAGGGAAGTGGCAATACCGCGCTTTTCCTTTGCCGTCAGCTCCGAAACAAGCGTGATGCCGGCTCCCAACTCCCCCGCCAGCCCTATGCCTGCTATAAAACGTATCAGCTTGTACTGGTCAACCGTCTGAACAAATCCGTTGGCGATATTGGCGATAGAATACAGCACGATAGAGCCAAAGAGCACACTCAGCCTGCCTTTTTTATCTCCCATAACACCCCATATAATACCTCCTATCAGCAGTCCCCACATTTGCCAGGTAAGGATCAGCTCGCCGTCAATGAGTATTTCCTGTTCAGATAAGCCAATATCTTTCAGGCTGGGGATCCTTATTATCCCAAACAGCAGGAGGTCGTAGATATCAACAAAATAACCAAGTGCCGCTACAATTACGGCAATACTGAATATGGAAGCAGGCGCTTTGGATTGAGACATAAGTATAATATGGGTTATATGACTTTTTCCTTTTTCTTTCCGAAAAACAGTTTCCACAATACGGGGAAAGTGGTTACCAGTATAATTACAATAACAATGACCTCAAGGTGATCTTTTAATTCAAAACCAAACTGTTTGCGTACCCATATCTGCAGGAAATGCCCGGCAAATATCATACTGATCACCCAGGCAACACACCCCACTATATTATAAAACATGAATTTCCTGCGGCTCATGTTTACAATGCCAGCCACAATAGGAGCAAAAGTCCTGATGATAGGAAGGAACCTTGCAAAAATGATAGCACCGCCACCATGCTTTTCAAAAAAATCATGGGCATCGTGCAGGTATTTTTTCTTAAAGAGAAAACGGTCTTTCCAGGAGAACATCGCGGGACCGATTTTTTTCCCGAACCAGTAGCCTACAGCATTCCCCAATATACCCATAAAAGATACGAGCCCTACCAGCAGCAGCAGGTCAATCCATTCACTATTGATGCCTTTTATACCTATCTCCTTAAAAAATTCATGCATCAGGTTGGTGCTGTATATCCCTGCCACAAACAGCAGGCTGTCGCCCGGAAGGAAAAAGCCCACAAAAAGCCCCGTCTCGGCAAATACAATAAACAGTAATAGCCAAAGCCCCCCGTTGATGATATAAAACATCGGGTTAAGCAGGTCTTTCCAGCTAAAATCTTTTTTCAGGTGCACAGCAGGCCTTTCTGTCAGTGATTGTATATTGGTATGCAGCGACGAATAGCCGGGAAGGCTGATCACTATGGAATCGGAGGGATTGATTGTAATATGTGCAATGCCTCTGCTGTCTGTTTGATATATGGTATCTCTACCTCCATTGGAAATAGTTACTTCTTTCAGGAGCTCTTCATACTGGTTCATAAATTTTACCTCAATTTCCTGCTGCGCAAAAACGATAACACTCAAAAAAATGCAAATTGCCAGGCTGAAGGATCTTCTCATCATAAACTAATATTGATATGTTGTTTGCGGCAGCAAAGATGCGATTTCCGGTCTAAACAAAGTATCAGATTTTGATAACATTTTAAAACGTCGTAAAATAAGCAAAAAACTGTTTGTGAGCTTAATCAGGGGTAAAAGCAAGGGCTTTTTTATCATCAAATTCTCCTTCCGACCGGGCGATCACGCAGCTTGCCACCGTATTACCGATCACATTAACGGAAGTGCGGGCCATATCCATAAGCTCATCAATGCCATATATAGCCATAATAGGCCAGAGCGGGAAATGAAAAGTAGATGCAGTGGCAATAAGAATTACAAGAGAAGCCCGTGGCACTGCGGCAACACCTTTGCTGGTCAATATAAGGGAAAGCCCTATCAGCAGTTGTTCGCCAAAAGAAAGAGGTATGCCCGCCGCCTGTGCTACAAATACGGAAGCCAGCGACAGGTATAATGTGGTGCCGTCCAGGTTGAAGGTGTAGCCTGTCGGGATAACGAAGGATACTATTTTTCGCGGGACGCCGAATTTTTCCATATTCTCCAGCGCTACCGGCAGGGCGGAATCGGAGCTGGTAGTGGCAAACGCAATAGACACGGGTTCTTTGATAGCCTGCAGGAACTGCTTTAAAGGCACTTTGGCAACAAATAATACTATCGGCAGCAGGACAAGCAGCAGAAAAGTAAACAGGGCAAGGTATAGCGTAAGCAATAACAGCAGCAGGTTTTTCAGGATGTCAATTCCCAGGTGGCCGACCGTAACGGCTATGGCTGCACCTACGCCGAATGGAGCGAAATACATAATGATCTTCGTAAAGCGGAACATGGTTTCGGAAAGGCTCTCTGCAAAATCAAGCATCGGCTTTTTTTTCTGATCGCTGAGCAGGGCAAGCGAGATCCCGAAGATCACGCTGAATACCACGATAGGTAATACATTGCCCTCATACACAGATTTAATAATGTTTTCCGGGAAAATATCAATAATATGATCCTGCCAGGTTTTGCCGGCAGCATCGGGTAGTTTATCGAGCAGGTGAGGAGGGTAGGCGATATTGGCGCTGTCGAGTACGGCAAGCATTTTTTCCTGCATTATTTTTTCCGAAGATCTTGGCAGTTCTTTCAGTAATGCGGAAGGCACCCGTATGCCCTCACCGGCTTTGGTGATGTTGATAAAGACCAGCCCGATAATTAGTGCAAGGGTGGTAACTATTTCAAAATACAGAATGGATTTCCATCCCATACGGCCCACCTGTTTGAGGTTGGAATGGCTGGCAATGCCTACCACCAGGGTGCCAAACAGGAGCGGCGCTACTATTGTTTTTACAAGCCGCAGGAATATTTTACTTAAAAACTGGAGATTGGGCGTAAAATGAGGAAAATCAAGCCCGGTTTCCACACCTATGGCCATTGCTACCAGTATCCAGGTGGTTAAAGAATGCCTGTATATCCCAAACAGCACCAGGCTGGCAATGAATAACCAGCGGCAGGCAAAGAGAAACCCTTCGGGTATGGTTACCCATTGCTCAAGATGTATGAAATGAAGGATAGCAATGATGCTGAACAATACAAAAGCAATGATCGCTGCGCTGCGCTTATTCATATTATAAAAGCTGGTAAGGTTTCAAAACTAACAGAAAGTTTGTTGCAAATGAAACGGAGCCGGATAAATTTTCGCGGGTGTGGTGAATAGTGAATCGTTGTGCACGACATTGATTCACCATTGCTCATTGCCTATTCACCTTTATATCCCCATAATTTTCCTGGCTCAACAATAGTTGCTATAAAAAAACCGGCTTTTCTTTGGTTTTGGAGAGAATTGATTACTTTTCAATCTCATTTTTATGTATCATATTTCTTTACACTACAACTAACACTATGGGTTTATTTGTACGCAAGTCAATTGATATCCTGTTATCCGAAGCTGAGGAGTCGGAAAAAGGGTTAAGAAAAACACTTACTTCCTGGTCGCTTGTTGCTTTAGGCATTGGAGCTATTATAGGTGCCGGGTTATTTTCCATTACCGGGGTGGCAGCCGCCAGCTATGCGGGGCCCGGCATTATGATATCCTTTGTAATTGCCGCTGTAGGCTGTGCATTTGCGGGGCTTTGTTATGCTGAATTTGCCAGTATGATCCCGGTGGCCGGCAGTGCATATACTTACAGCTATGCCACTATGGGCGAGTTTATTGCCTGGATCATCGGTTGGGACCTGGTGTTGGAGTATGCAGTAGGAGCTGCCACAGTAGCCTCAAGCTGGTCGGGATATTTAAACAGATTATTTTCCTCCTTTGGTGTTGCACTGCCCCAGCAGCTTATAATGACCCCTTTCGATGTAGGATCCGACGGCGTTACACATGGTATTCTTAACCTGCCCGCAGTATTTATTGTGATAGTAATGTCATTGGTTTTAATTAAAGGCACCAGCGAATCGGCACTGGTAAATACCATTATCGTAATATTAAAGGTGGCCATAGTGCTGGTCTTCATATTGGTGGGCATTAAATATGTAAAGCCCGAAAATCTGCAGCCCCTTATCCCGGAAAATGAAGGCTCGTTTGGCAAGTTTGGCTGGACAGGCGTCATCAGGGCGGCGGCTGTGGTATTCTTTGCCTATATAGGTTTTGACGCGGTATCAACGGCAGCGCAGGAAACCAAAAACCCTAAGCGGGCCATGCCTGTAGGTATTATGGGCTCTTTGCTTGTTTGTACTGTTTTGTATATCATATTTGCTTACGTGATGGTTGGTGTGGCTCATTATACCGAGTTCGGCGCCGGCAGTTCTTCCGATCATCTGGCGCCCGTTGCTACCGCTATTGAGCACATGGGCACTGCTGATGCAAGCGGCGTGATCATTCCTGCTTATCCCTGGCTGAATAATACCATCATCATTGCTATCCTGCTCGGCTATGCATCGGTGATACTGGTAATGCTGCTGGGGCAAAGCCGCGTATTCTATTCAATGAGCACTGATGGATTGCTGCCTAAATTTTTCTCAATAATACATCCAAAGTTCAGGACCCCTTCACGGTCAAATATCTTCTTCATGATATTTGTAAGCATTTTCGCCGCATTTATTCCCGGGCGTGTAGTGGGCGAAATGACCAGCATCGGAACATTGTTTGCCTTTATACTGGTATGCATTGGTGTGATGATCTTAAGGAAATCAAATCCGGATGCGCCGCGCGCTTTTAAAACGCCGTTGGTCCCATTGGTACCGGTTTTAGGTGTTATAGTTTGTTTTGGTATGATGGCTTTCCTGCCTCTGGATACCTGGATCAGGCTAATAGTATGGATGTTGATAGGCTTTGATATTTACCTGTGGTATAGTATCAGGCATAGCAACCTTTCCTCCCGCCTGCCGGATACTGCTGTGCAGGGGAATAAGATTGTGGGTATTTGCGGGCTGGCGCTTTCGGTTCTGCTGATCGGAATTGCTTTTGTGCATCATAATATATCAGACGGAGCTGATGCCGGCTTATTTTATTTCTCTATTGTTTTTTCCGTAGCGCATGGAGTGCTTTACCTGTTAAAAATGATAAAAAAATAGAGTTAGGCCAATATAAATGGCAGGTGATAAGTGGTAAGTTCTTATCACTTACCACTTGCGAAGCTTAGATCCATGATTGAACGTATACTTAACCTGCGCATAACCGGTATAGTACAGGAAACTGCAGAAGCTGCAAGCTTTTTGCTGGAAGATATTACCGGGAAAAGGATCGTATATAAGCCCGGGCAGTTTCTTACATTGATCTTTAACCACGGGCTGCATGAAGTACGCCGCTCCTATTCCATATCCTCACCTCCGGGATACGACAGGCAGGTGCGTATCACTGTAAAGCGGGTACACAACGGAGAGATCTCCCGGCTCTTACTGGATCATTATCATACCGGAGATATAATAAGAGCTGCATTGCCGGCAGGCATGTTTGTACTTGATGATAATAAAGAAGGTAAAACAAGGGATATTTTTTTTCTTGCCGCAGGTAGCGGCATAAGCCCTGTTTTTTCGTTGCTGACAAGCATATTGCATAATACCCGTAGCACCTCAGTGATATTGGCTTACCAGAATCACTCTGAAAAGGAGACGATTTTCAGACCGGAATTGAAAGAAATTGCAGGGAGGTTTGCAGATCGTTTCAAATGGTACGATTTTGTGAGCTATCCTGAACCAGGCAGGCATTCTTCAATAAGGCTGAATAACGAAATACTTGAAGCGCTGATCCCTGCTGCCACGCGTTATCAGCCTGGCGATACGATATTTTTTATATGCGGCCCGCCCTCGTTCATGCGTATGTGCCAGTTCACTATCCTGCTGATGGGATATAAGGCTGCACAGATAAAAAAGGAATATTTTGTGATCAATACACCGCCGCCACCACCGCTTATTGTTAACCCGGTGGAAAGAAAGGTAAAAGTGGAAGGCACGGGAGAAGATATATATTTTACCACTGTTTATCCCAGGACAGTTCTTGAATCAGCGCTTGAAAAAGGCATTGCATTGCCTTACAGTTGCCGTGGCGGCAGGTGCTCTACCTGTGTGGCCAAATGTGCCAGCGGGGAAGTGGTGATGAGCATGAATGATGTGCTTACTGAAGCTGATATCAGGGAGGGGCTCGTGCTGACCTGTGTGGGCTATGCCGTTACCGATATAGCGCTGACGTACCGGCAGGGTTAAACAGGAGTTGCCAACATTGAAATAGAAATGCAGGACTTGCTTTGTGAAAAGAGGATATACAGGCCCGGCTCATCCCATATCTGCTGCAGTAAAAGAGAGCGGGAGAAGATGACGGGCATCGTTTATGATAAAGATCTTTCCTTCCATGCCGGATAATACAAGGCGTATCGGGGACCGCTGTTGCAACTGCGTTTCCAGCAGGCTCTGGCGGCAGATGCCGCAGGGAGCTACAGGATGATCGCTTATGGATGTGCGCTTATTGTTGTAGCTGATAGCGATAGTATCAATGGCGGTATTGGGATATGACGCCGCTGCTGCGGCAAGCACAACGCGCTCTGCGCACAACCCGGCAGGAGAGGAGGCGTTCTCCTGATTGCTGCCGGATACTGTGGCGCCGTTGGCTAATGAAGCTGCGGCGCCTACACAAAACTGCGAGTAAGGCGCATAAGCGGTTTGTGTAGCAAGCTTTGCTTTTTGCAGCAGGGATCTGTCGGCTTCCGTAAGAGAAGATGCGCCATCAAAAACCTGGTATTCAAAACTGATCTCTTCCTTTTTCATCGGATCCATATTGCTGAGTAACCGCAAAGAACACCAAATTTTCGCAAAGCTGCCCGCAAAGATTTTCTATGTGCTTCTACGGCGATGATAGCCGGCAGCCCCCCGCTACTTTATCGCCCTGAATATCCGGCTCCACCTTGGCCCGCCATTCCAGCTGAACCATATCAGGGAAGCTCTTCCCACAACATGGTCTTCCGGCACATAGCCCCAGAAGCGGGAGTCCTGGGAATTATGGCGGTTATCTCCCATCATCCAGTAATAGTTCATCTTAAAAGTATATTGATTGGTCTCTTTGCCGTTGATGATGAACTTGCCGTCCTTTTCTTCAAGCGTATTCTGCTCATACACTGCAATGACCCTGCGGTAAAAAGCAATATTTTCAGGAGTAAGCGTTATGGTCACACCTTTTTTAGGTATCCATACCGGTCCATAAAAATCTTCGCTCCATTTGTAGTGTGCTGTATCATTTGGAAATACGGCAGGGTTATAGGTCTTGATATCTTTTACAACACTTGCCACATAAGGCAGCTTTTTCATCCGTTCTGCTTCTTCGGCGCTGAGGTCTATCATATAAGTGCCATTCCCGATCACGCCAAATTGCTGCCGTTCGGGATCTGTTTCTACGTTAAAATCTTTTTCCAGGGTTTCTTCATCCAGTATTTGACCTTTGGTTTGTACAGAATAAAAAGTAGAAGAATGTGGAGGCACATAAGCGGGCTGACCATTTATATACAGGATGGCGTCTTTAAGCTGCAGGGTATCACCCGGTATCGCAACACAACGTTTGATGAAATTCTCTCTTTTATCCACGGGTCTCACTATAATATCATCCCGGTCAAGAATAGCCTGGCGGTCGCCCTTATACTCATCCCTCAGGGCATCGTAATAGTTCATATTAGACTGGTATGCTCCGATCACGGTATCTCCTACAGGATAATTGAACACCACCACATCATTTCTTTGTACCGGGCTTGACCAGAGGCGCTTGTAGGGCAGCTTGATCCATTCCAGGTATGATTTGGTATTGATGATAGGAGCAGTATGATGCACAAAAGGTATCGCCAGAGGAGTATTGGGCAGCCTTGGCCCATAGCTCAGCTTGCTTACGAATAAGAAATCATTTACCAGCAATGTTTTTTCCATACTGCCTGTGGGAATAACATAAGCTTCAAAAATAAAAGTGCGGATGATAGTGGCTGCAACAATGGCAAATACCGCCGCATCAATCCATTCCCGGGCAGATGATTTTTTATAGTTCTTTACTACAGCATTCCCTGCATACCGCTCATTTTTTGAAAATCCTAAATAGGGAAAATATATGAACGGGAGAAAAACAGCGGCAGCATGATGAAGCAGAGAAAAGCGCCCGAAATGCTCTACAAATTTAATATAGATCCAGATGGTGATAAACTGGCCGATAATGGGTATGAACTGCAGGAAAAACCAGTATTTTTTTAATGGCATTTTTTCTACCATTACCCATGTATTATAATAAGGAACAAGCGCTTTCCAGGGTTCAATGCCGGCTTTTTTAAACATTCCGTAAAGCCCTATGTGAAAACCAATGGTGCATAAAATAAAAATTATCCAACCCATGCTTATTAAACTTTATATTTTGAAGTCGCCAAAAATAGCATAAATCATTGATTAAGCAGATATGTCGTTGCACGGGGCAGATTGTTACAGCAACCGGACAACCCAATTGTTAAAAAACGATTAACATTCCGGGAGCAGGAGAAGCGGTATGGATATCAGATAATCGTTTCAAGGATAGCCGAAATTTTTTCAGGGTAATGATATATCATAAAGTGCTGCCCGCTGCTTATGGAATGTGTGGGTGTTACGTTTTGTATGGGAAATATCTTATCGTTGTCGCCATGCAGGTGATATATTACCGGAGGCACCCATTCGTTTTTCCAGTGCAGTATCTGGTGTATAGACCATTTCAGGTAGTAGGGATCAACTGTTTTGCGGTATTCATTTGCCAGTTGTCTTTCTTCTTCTGTAACGACGCCGAGAAAATAATTTTCCAGGGGTGAAAATAATTTCATCGGGCGCATATGCTGAAGATTATGCCTGGGAATTAAAGCATCTAACTTCAGCTTACCGGAAATGCTCATCCAGCGTGGACGCTCATGGTATGTTTGTATGCTTGAGATCAGGATGACTTTCTCTACAGGAATAAGCTTTGCTATTTCTATACTGAGTATGCCGCCGAATGAAACACCTATAAGCGTTGCTTTACTTTCTTTGATAGCATCGCTCATGCGGCGGGCATAGGCGCTCAACGTTTCATTTTGCCCCGGCTGCAGCCAGTGCAGGTAATGTATATCCCAGTCCTGGTTCCATCGCAGCTTGCTGAATATTCTTTCATCCGATCCAAGCCCCGACAGACAGTACACATGCTTTGCCATGATCACCTGCCCGGAATTACGTAAGTCCTGATATCTTCTTCAACGATAGTCTTGCCCGATAAAATTACCAGTCGCTCCACTACATTCCTCAATTCCCTGATATTGCCGGTCCAGTTATTTTCCTGGAGCGCTTCCATTGCCGCCGGGTCTATAGCTTTTTTAGCTATGCCGTATTCGGCGCAGATATCAGAAAGGAATTTATCAACCAGCAAAGGGATATCGTCTCTTCTTTCGTTGAGCGAAGGAACATGAATGATAATAACGCTCAGCCGGTGATAGAGGTCAAGCCGGAATTGTTTCTCATCCACTTCCTGCAGCAGGTCTTTATTGGTAGCCGCTATCACTCTCACATCTACATTAATGTCTTTATCGCCTCCCACCCGGGTTATTTTTCCTTCCTGTAGCGCACGGAGCACTTTTGCCTGGGCGTTCAGGCTCATATCGCCTATTTCGTCAAGAAAAAGCGTTCCGCCATGCGCCTGCTCAAATTTTCCTATGCGCTGTTTAACGGCAGAAGTAAAAGATCCTTTTTCATGACCAAACAGCTCGCTTTCTATTAACTCTCCGGGAATAGCAGCGCAGTTTACTTCGATCAGCGGTCCTTTGTTACGATTGCTTTTTTCGTGTATCCATCGTGCTACCAGCTCTTTGCCTACGCCGTTCTCGCCCATGATCATTACCCTTGCATCCGTGGGCGCTACCTTGTCAATAGTTTCCTTGATCTTTACTATCGGCCCGGATTCCCCTATCATTTCTTCTACTCTCGATACCTTTCTTCTCAATACCTTGGTTTCGGTAACGAGATTTGTCTTGTCCATAGCATTACGGATCGTGATCAGCAGCCTGTTGAGATCCGGTGGTTTCGACACATAATCATAAGCCCCTTTTTTTACCGCTTCCACCGCTGTTTCTATAGTGCCATGCCCGGATATCATTATGATGGGCACATCAGGGTTTACCTCCCCGGCCTTGTCCAGAAATTCAATGCCGTCAATTTTCGGCATCTTGATATCGCATAATACCACATCATAGCTTTTTTCCCTGAAACGTTTCAATCCCTCTTCCCCATCTCCCGCTTCGTCAATCTTATAGCCTTCATACGAAAGTATTTCGCCAAGTGTTTTACGGATGGCTTTTTCATCATCAATGATCAGAATATTCGACATATATCTTTGGTGGTTTATAAAATGAATGTTAATGGATCTTTCACCGGATATGCCCGGTTGTCTTATTCCTGTGAAAAATTTTTCAAAAATAAGAAATTATGCTCTTGTGCTTTGCATGGACATTCTTACTGCAGGGTGTATCTTTGAGGGGTAAGGATATAGGCTTAAGGGGCGAAGGGTGTAAGGAAGGACATCTATGCTTCAGTTCTTACACCTTATACCCTATACCTCTCTCAACATTTGAATATGCATAAGAAAGTATTTATTACAGGCGCTACTGCGGGTTTTGGCGAAGCCTGTGCAAGGAAATTTGCAGCAGAACACTATGATGTTATCATTACCGGCAGGAGAGCAGAACGGCTGTTGAAGCTAAAGGATGAGCTTGAGCAAACTCATGATGTCAGCGTATTGCCATTATCGTTTGATGTACAGGATCGCAGGCTGGTTTTCGATACCATCCGCCAAATGCCTGAGGAGTGGCAGCAGGTAGATGTATTAATAAATAATGCCGGGCTTGCCCTGGGGCGTGAATATTTTGACGAAGCGGATATAGATGAATGGGAAACCATGATAGATACCAATGTAAAAGGGCTGCTGTATGTATCCCGTGCATTGTTGCCTTTTTTTATAGCAAAAGGCAGAGGGCATATTATCAATCTGGGGTCGGTAGCGGCCAAAGAAGTATATGAAAAAGGCAATGTGTATTGCGCTTCCAAGTTTGCAGTGGAAGCCATCAGCCGCAGCATGCGCATTGATATGCTCAGGCATAATATTAAAGTGACTGCCGTGCATCCCGGGGCAGCGGAAACCGAGTTTTCAATGGTGCGCTTCCGCGGGGATGAAGCAAAGGCAAAAGCTATTTACAATGGTCTTAAACCACTGACAGCCAAAGATGTGGCTGATGTTATTTACTATTGTACTACGGTGCCCGGTCATGTCTGCATTAACGATATCGTAATATGCCCTACCCAGCAGGCCGACGCCATTTATTTTAACAGAAAATAATTTAGGCAGCAAATTTGCGTTGATAAACGGTAGCAATCCGTTGCCGGATCGTTTTAGGATTCCTGCAACAGCCAAACCCTGTAAAACGCAATGCATGAAGAAGTTTTGTTTTTCTCTTATCATAATACTTTCGGTGGCCGCCGGTCAGGCTATTGCCCAGTCCGATGATGTTATCCGGATCAGCCCCTGTGATAACCGGTCTATACTAAAAGAAGCCGACAGTGTAAAGCAACTGCTTGAAAGCGGTGGTTTTTCGATGCTCAGGGAAGCATCCATTACCATGGACAGCGGGAATGAAATACCCATTATAGTGCCTATGAATGAAGGCACCTGGTACCAGTTTGTATTTATAGGCGATATGAAGTCGAATACGTACGAGGTGCGTATGTACGACTACAGCGAAAAGCAGGTGGCCTATCAGAAGAAAAGATGGGGAGATGTAGACGGCAATGTGATCAGCTATTCTTATATACCCAAAGTGTCGGAATACCACATGATAAAGCCACTGCAGGTAAACAGCCTCCAAAAAAAGAACCTCTGCGGGTATGTAATGCTTTTCCAAAAAACAGTTGGGGCACCCAAGGCATCCAAATAAGATGTTGTGATAGGGAAGCATTTGTTGCTTTGCCGGAAATAATTAGAAAAACTGCCTCTTCTGAAGCAATATATCAGCCATGGCTCACGTCTTTCGGTACAAAGTTTTCCTGATTGCTATTGATGCAGCTTTAGTAGTCTTGCCATTGCCTATTCACTTTGTGAGGACGATGACGGGTTGAAGTTTTTGTAATTTTTTTCCCGATCAGTAAACAGCCCGGTTGCTGCCATATTATTTGATTATTTTTATAGATCAATGTTGACCAGTTTTAAGCCATGAGATCTATACTGCAATTATCCGGGGCACTGATGATCCTGCTTTCATTAACGAATGTTGATTTACATGCGCAGCAGGCTACAGGCAGCGTGATTATACAACTGCATCACCGGGTAGGCAACCGGGAACTGTCGCCGGGTAGTACCTATGCAAACAGCTTTGGAGAGCAACTGATCATCTCCAGGTTCAGGTATTATGTCAGCAATATTGAGATATCAGATACAGTAGCCCGGAATACTTACCGGGTGAGCAACCAATATTTCCTGGTGGATGAAAAAGACCCGGGCTCAAAAACGCTTTCTCTTCGGCTTCCTTCCGGGCAGTATAATAAAATATCTTTTTTACTGGGAGTGGACAGTCTTAAAAATGTAAGCGGTATACAAACCGGTGCGCTTGATCCGTTAAAGGATATGTTCTGGACCTGGAAGAGCGGCTATGTGATGGCCAAACTGGAAGGGCGTTCACCGGTGTCAACACTTCCGCATCATATATTTGAATACCATATCGGCGGCTTTAGCGGTGCCAATAATGTGCTTGGAAGGGTGGAGCTGCCTTTGCCTGCCACCATGGATATTGTACCGGGAAAGAAAGTGCAGGTAGCTATAGCGGCAGATATTGATAAATGGTTTAGCGGCGTACATCAGCTCTCTATAGCAGCATATCCTGCCTGCACCGTTGAGGGGCAACTGGCAAAGCGGTTTTCAGAAAATTATTTGCAAATGTTCACCGTTCAATCCGTATCACCCTGATCAAAACATTGCTTACCATATTGTCATTGGTTATACTGCTGACGTTGCTGGTCGTGCTGCAACTGTCATTTACTTTGGATAACGGTAATGTACACCCGATGAAGCAAACCATACCCGTGGGGTTTCCCAAGCCGGTATATGATTATAGGAATAACCCCCTTACCAGGGAAGGCTTTGAGCTGGGCAGGAGACTTTTTTATGACGGGCGCCTGTCCAAAGACGGATATACTGCATGCGCGTCGTGCCACCAGCAGTTTGCTGCGTTTTCAGATTTTCAGCATGTTTTCAGTCATGGTGCTGACAGCCGGTTTACCCGGCGTAATGCGCCGCCTCTTTTTAATCTTGCCTGGCAAAAGGAGTTTCAACTCGACGGCGCCATCAATCATCTCGAATTGCAGCCGCTTGCACCTATGACGGGGCAAAACGAAATGAATAATACACTTGACAGCATCATCGCGAGGATACAGGCTGACGCTGTATACAGGAAAATGTTTCGCAGCGCTTTCGGTAGTGAGCTGGTCAATACACAGCGGATGCTGTGGGCCCTGGCACAGTTTACTGGCAATATTGTGTCAGCAGATTCAAAATATGACAGGGTAAAAAAAGGTAAGGCTGCTTTTAATGCATGGGAACTGCAGGGATACCGTATTTTCAGGGAACGCTGTGCGGACTGCCATACGGAGCCTCTATTCACCGACCTGAAGTACCACAATATCGGGCTGGCTGTGGATACTTTCCTGAACGATTTTGGCAGAAGGGACATCACAGGCAATAAAAGCGACGCTCTAAAATTCAAAACACCTTCACTTAGAAATATCTCCCGTACCGACCCCTATATGCATGACGGGCGATATTGGGGGCTTTCCACGGCAATTGACCACTGGCAGACGCGCTCGGCTTCAGATACCACCGCAGATGCGCTCATATTACATGAAAAGCCACTGGAAAAGATGGAAGTAAAATATCTTGTGTCTTTTCTGCATACGCTGCTGGATACTTCTTTTCTCAAAGATCCTATACTGGCAGGTCCTGTGCCGGGCAACAGGATCCACGGTCCTTTGCAGTGAATTTCATTTATTCAGCAATTCTTTTTAATTTAAAAGAATGAAAAGGATATCTCTTGTACTGGCCGCCATGTTTTTTATGACCGGCTTATATGCCCAGGAGCCGGTGGAATGGACATTTTTTACAAAAAAGCTTGCTGACGGCAGCTATGAAGTGCATCTTTCCGCCACAATAGATAAAGGATGGTTTATCTGCTCACAATATTCCTCTAAGAAGGGTCCTTCTCCTACAGAAATAAAGGTAATACAAAGCGAAAATGTAAAGCTGTCCGGCAAATTTGAAGAAGTAGGCGCATTGCAGAAAAGAAAAAGCGCTGAGGGTAACGCCCGGCTCCAGGTTTTTGAAAAACAGGTGGAATTTGTATCAAAGGTCTCCGTGGGTGATCATCAAAAAGGCAGCCTGCAGGGCACAGTAAGCTTTGTTGCATCTGACGGCGCGCAGACCCTGCCTGAAAAAACAGTCAGTTTTTCTGTCCCGTTGAATTAAGGAGATGAAGCCGGTGATGAAACGACAGATGATCAAGACGATACTATTTTAATAAATAAGCGTTTTAAGCTGATGCATTTTGGGAATATAAAAGTCTTAGCAGGCATCATGCTGAATTAAATCTTGTACTTGATGATATATATTGTAAGAATACTTTTTTCCTATAAGGCATTTTGAGAAGATTGCCGCAAATGGCAACCCTCATCCGGCTGAAGTTTTCCCTGTTATTTTATCTTATGGAAGATATAATGAACATAGGATTGGGTCTTTTGATACTTGTGGCGGCCGGGCTTATTATATATGGAAGCTATTATCTTATGTCCCGCCTGCTTTTCTTTTTTTTAAGATTTTCATTAAGAAGAGAACTGGCGGCCGGTAAACTTAAAAACACTACCGTCAGGTATATCTCAAAACTGCTTATTGCCGCTGTTATGGTTTGGGGAGCGTTGATGGCTTTTCCTTATATGAGCTGCAATGCATCGAAGGACAATCCTTATCCTGATCTGAAGCTGGAAGGATTAAAGGGTAAAATAAGCTATTACATCCCTGATACTTTTTATGTAGGAAAAAAGAATGAACGGGTAAGCATAAGAATCGCAAGAGCCTCCCTCGATGATAAGGTTTTTCTTAAGGGATTGTCTTCTTACACAGACAGCACTGCAAAAAAAGCAGCAATAGACACCATTCCGCTAAGCTCGGTCATGGAGGTTAATCTTATAGAAACAACCCCGGAGAAGAAGCTTACCATACAAAGAATAAACAACAACAGCCGACAGGTGGTGGATACTTCCGGGTATTCAGAATGGCTGTTTGAAGTAACAGCCAATGATTACGGTGAAGTCTACCTTACGGTGTCGGTCTCAGTGGTTTTACCCGGAGGCGGATCCACTGCAGCACAGGATATCAGGATCTATGACAAATCTGTAAAAGCCTATGCCGGCACTTTTGAAAAAGTGAAATTATTCTTTTCAGATCATTACGTGCTCGCAGGCTCTGCAGGCCTTATGTTATTGCTTCTTTTGTACAGGGTAGTACCCGAGTGGACAGGAAAGCTTCGCATTATTAAAATCTTCCTCGCATCTTCAGAGGAGCTGAGAGAGGACAGGAGGACCATTGAAATATTTATGAGCCGTGAAAACAAAAAGTGGAAGGATAAAGGGTTGTTTTTTGAACTGGTCATCTGGGAGGATTTTTTGAATGCTGTTTCTCAGACTTCTTTACAGGATGAATATAATGCGGCCATAAGAACCTGCGATATGTGTATTGTTTTATTTTATACTAAAGTTGGCAGGTATACGCATATTGAGTTTGAAACAGCATACCAACATTTTAAGGAAAAAGGGAAGCCGCTCACCTTTACTTTTTTTAAACAGCCCGCAGCCGGTGTTATTATTCAGCAAAGTATCATAGCATTCCGGGAAGAGTTAGCAAAAATCGGGCATTTCTATACAAAGTATACTAATACAGAAGACTTGCTGTTACAGCTTGACGACCAGGTAGAAAAATTATACGACAGGAAGAAAAGAGGTTAAGTTGAGCAGAGACATAGTATCCCGTATTCGTGGTATTTTAGAAGAGTGTACTACTGAATAAGGCTTTTCCCGGCAGGCTATATAATAAAAGACATAGCCACGAATGCACGAATGTATTTTAATATATTTATTCGTGCATTCATGGCATAGAATACCTTACTCCGTTACCCCCATTACGCATCCGGAATTTCCGGCTCTACTAATTTCTTCAGCTTTTCCAACGATTCCTGCCATCCCAGGTAGCACATCTCAGCGGGGATGACCGCAGGGATACCTTCCTGGATGATCTTAAGCTCCGTGCCGCAGGATACCTTGTTTAGCCACACGGATGTGATCATTTCACCAGGAAGATTGGGATCATCAAATTTGTCCGTCATCTTGATGAATTCGTTCGGTTTGATCTCTACAAATTTTCCTCCGAAAGAGTGCCCGTTGTTGGTGGAGAAATTGATAAATGACATTTTGTAATCACCCCCGACTTTAAAATCCATTTGATGAACTATACCGAGAAACCCGTAAGGAGGGATCCATGATACATAAGCCCGTGCATCAGCAAAAGCGCGGTATACTTTTTCCGGGGATGCTTTTAATACGCGATGTAATGTTACGCTGTTAGTAGACATAAAAATTGTTTTTTTAGTGAATAGTGAATGGTGGAATGGGAAACATCAGACGATAAACGATGAACGTCGGGCGTGAAACGACAAATATCACTTACCCCTTATTTATCCCTGCAACATCCAGTGCTTACCAAATTTATCCTCCAGTGATCCAAACCATCCGAAAAATGCTTTGGTCACCGGCTGCTCCGCTTTGCCGCCTTCAGAAAGCTTATTGAAATAATTTTTCAGCTCATCTTCGCTGTCGCAGATCAGCGCCAGGTATACTGTATTGCCTTCTACCGGTTTTACGGGTGCCATGTCTGACCCCATGATCTCAATGCTGCTGCTTTTTAAATGTGAATGTAATACCTGCTTATGCAATTCGGGAGGCATCTGGTCTTTAGCAGGGGAGTCTCCCGCCAGCATTAGCTGGAGCTCTCCTCCAAAAATGCTCTTGTAGAAATTCATTGCTTCTGTGCACCTGCCGTAAAAATTTAAATAAGGATTGAGCTTTGCCATATTGCTGTATTTTATTGTTTAAAAAGTTTTATAAATCTGGTTTTATTGATCTTTTGGGCAGTTAAGCAACCAGTGATTACCGTACCTGTCTGTAAGGGAACCAAACAATATGCCGTAAAAACTATACTGTACGGGATATGTTTGCAATGCACCGTAAGATAGTTTTTTGTAGCAGCTTCTTAATGCTTTTTCAGTAGAAAAGCTCATGGAAATTGCAATAGTGTTGCCCTTTATCAAACCCTGGTCGCCTACCATATCTGAACCCATGAGCACAAAGCTTTCCGCGGTTAGTGAAGCGTGTATAATGGCTTTTTTCATCTGAGCAGGCATTTTTTCCGCCATTGGAGATCCGCCTGCCGTTTGAAACTGCAGCTTTCCGCCCAGGCATTTTTGATAGAACTTCATCGCTTCCCGGCAATTTCCGTTAAACGTAAAATAGGGATTAAGTTTTTTCATCAGGTATGAGACAATTGCAGGAATGATGACTTGTTTTTCCCGGTGGTAAAAGATACATCTTTGATCTTATTGTAATAAAAATAGGAACCAATCAGGATCAGCAGGGCAACCAAAGGAAAAACAGATTGCGTGCCTATGCCATCCACCACCGTATGAGAAACGAATGCACATAGAAAATTGAAGGTAAACCCTGCGTATGCCCACTCTTTTATCCTCCCTTTTAAAAAAGGCAATATTAAGATCAGGGCGCCCGATACTTTGAAGAAAGTAAGCAGGACACGGAAGTAATCCGGGTATCCTAAATGACTGATGCCTTGCTTTGCCAGGTCGGTATTGAATGTGAGGGCGGGCATCACTCCGTCCAGCAAAACGATCAGGGAGGTAAAGATCCAGTAGAGCGTTTTATTCTTTTTCATTGTAATGAAGTTGATCTTTTAATAATGACGTTGACAGCACAAAGATGCTGTGAATGATCAAAAAACAGGCTGTGCGGAAACGTCAATTTAGAGGGGTGATCGCGCCAGTATTATTTTGTAGCTTTATTTAAAATATGCGCATGAAAAAAATATCTGTATATGTTCCTGAAAGTGCCGTTATAGAAGCCATTACACCGGCATACCGGGCATTTAAAACAGCCAATGAGTTTTTAAAAGCTTCCGGTAAAAAGCCTTTGTTTGATGTGGAATATGTGGCGCTAAAGAAGATGGTAAGCGCAAATGACGGGGAATATGCCATTAAGATTGACAGGATATTAAAGGAGGTGAAGAAAACCGATGTAGTGATCCTGCCTGCCCTGTATGGGGATATTGATCATGCTATTGAAGCGAATGCCCGGGCAATACCGTGGATACAAGAGATGTATATGCGGGGGAGTGAAGTGGCGAGCTTATGTATCGGCGCATTCCTGCTGGCCGAGACAGGTTTGGCAGATGGCAAAAAATGTTCCACGCACTGGGCTTATTATGATTTGTTCCGGCAAAGATTCCCGCAGGTAGAAATTGTTGATGGCGCCATAATTACAGACGAGGGACGGTTGTATTCAAGCGGGGGCGCCAATTCATTGTGGAACTTACTGCTCTATCTCCTGGAGAAGTATACTGACCGCGGCACAGCTATTATGACCGCAAAGTATTTTGCCATTGACATAGACAGGAACAGCCAGGCGGCATTCACCATTTTTACAGGGCAGAAAGACCATAATGATAAAGACATTCTGCGGGTGCAAAAATTTATTGAAGAGAACTTCCAGGAAAGAATTACGGTGGACGAGCTGGCGGATATGGTAAATACAAGCCGCCGGAGCTTTGAAAGAAAATTCAGGCAGGCTACCAATAATACGCCGGTTGAATATATGCAAAGGGTGAGGATCGAGGCTGCAAAGCGGAGTTTTGAAGCAAGCCGCAAAAATGTGACTGAGGTAATGTATGACGTGGGGTATACCGATACCAAAGCTTTCAGGGACCTGTTTAAAAAAATAACCGGGCTCACGCCTGTTGAATACAGGAATAAATATAACAAGATGAGTATGCCGGAAGAGTAAGGTTAAGGGGTGAGCTATAACCTATAAGGCTTATTGACCAATTACCATGTCTTTTAATGACCAGAGGATGGAAAGCACTTCGCTTTTAGAAACAGCGTCAATGTTATGCTCATCCAGTACCTTTAGAATGTCATCAACCACATGCATGTACTCAGCCGGGCTAATGTTCATTCCTTTATGAGTGGTGATCATGTCTCGTCCGGAGTAGGAAACCCCGGCGCCACTCCCGGCGCTAAAAAAATCTACTGTATGCTTTTTGATGACTGCTAACTTTTCCGGCTGATCCTTATATGGCAGGAACCTTGCTTTGATTGCAGGGTTGCGCATATGTGCCTCAACAACAGCATCAACAATTGTTGTGATCCCGGGCGTGCCCCCAAGACGGTCAAAAAGTGTCTTGTTCATGATTGGTCTGTTATAATGTATTTCAAAATTATTCAACAATGCACTTAAAGGATACAACATTTGATTCAAATAATAGCATTTTTAGCTCAACCTGTTAAGAGTTTTAGACCATGTCAGTTACTGTTTTGGCTTCAGTAAAAAAGCAGAAGGTAAATGGCCATATTTTTTTTGAAAACATTTAGAAAAATAGGAAGGACTGCTGAAGCCTGTTTGAAAGGCTATTTCTGAAATGTTCTTTTCATTTTTATTCAATATTTGCAAAGCTTCACTTAAACGATACTCATTAATGAATGTATTAGGCGATTTGCCTGTAAGCAGGACCATTTTACGGTAGAGCTGGGATTTACTGAAACCCAGTGCTTTGCTGAGATCGCCTACTTTTACATTTGTATTGCTCCAGTTGGAATCCGTGTAATCCATTAAGCCGTTTAAAAAACCTTCCTCTTTCTCTGAAAGGCAATAAATCCCTTTTCCTTCCATTAGCTCATTTTGATTTTCATTGTTATATATTTCTTTCACCCGGGATGCGAGTATAATTTCACCTTTGATGATCCTGCACATTCGCTCTGCCAGTTGTACAGTGCTCTCAAAAATTTGAGGTTTTCCTGTTACAGGCGCCCCTGCGCTCAATCCTATCTTCAAATCAACCTTGGGCTTATTTGTGTTGCTGGTTTTTGCAAAAAAAGATTGAATTCCAAAAGCAGCATGTACCGCATTTGATACTGATTTGAAAGAAGCCAGGAAGCTGGTTTTGCTCTGTTTAACCAAGCTGCCTTTGTAAGTATCCAACAGTCCAAGAACCTCATTTCTGTACTTTTCCAATCTTGGGGCTAATAGGGGATAAGGACTTTGTTTAAATGGGAACTGATTCGTATTAATAAGCATGATTGTTCTGAAAGCGGGCTCATTAATTATGTTTAGTACAGTATTTTCTGCCTTTTCCGGATCTTCAATTCTACCCAGAAATGATTCAACTATGCCGGCATCCACTTCTATGATACTGTTAGGCACCTGGCCATGTGCCTTATTATGCATTTTATGGATACTGTTCTTATCGGGGGCTTCTATCAAACAGAATGCAGTTTTTCTGTTTTTATCAAACCAGTAAGTCAGGGCTCTGCAACCAAAATAGTTTTGTATTTTCAAATCTTCCTGATGTAATTGTGCAATATCCTCGGCTGTAATGGTTTCAGAAACATCGTGCCGATCCATGAAAATTGGCATAAAATGATTTTGAATGGTTCAGGAATAGTTTTGGGACCGCCCGTGCATTAAATCTTTGCTCATTGATGATGCGGTCATAATCATTGCTTTGGTTATTTGTGTTCGTCAGAGATCATTGCTGCAGCCTTAAGCACGTCTTTAATGGAAGGAAAAGTATTGTTCATTTTATCGCGGATATGCGGGATGTCTACCCACTCAATCTGCAGAATATCTTCTTCCGTCTGAGGGATGAGCGTTTGCTCTTTTCCTGCCGTCATTGCATACCAGTAGGATTCTTTTAGAATATGCTTGCCAAATGCTTCATAGGTATGATAGGTGGTGAGCAGGAACCTTCCGGGCTTTATTTTTTTCAGTCCTGTTTCTTCTTCCACTTCTCTTACGGCGCAGGTTTCCAGTGTTTCCCCTTCTTCTTTTTTGCCTTTGGGAAGATCCCATTTGCCGCGCCTGAATATCATCAATACCTGGCGCCTGCTGTTGGTAACCAATCCGCCTGCTGCCTGGATAATATCGAAATGCCGCCAGAATAATTTCCTGAGTTTTTCAATATCAGTGCTGAACAATATACCGGCATGAAAATCTTTTTTTGCGATCTCATGCAGCAGGGCGTTAATGGCATTGGTAGTTACTTCGTCAATGAATACAGTATCGGGGTGATGGCGGTATCTTTCTATGTTTGGAGTGATCTCATCACAAAGAAAAACGGGCTTATCACCAAAGTATATTTTAATAACCATAGCTGCAATTTTGTTATTTTCGCGCCATGACAAACGAAAAAGCCGTTGCCGAAAAGCTTTTACAAATTAATGCTATCCGGCTGAATCCCCAACAACCTTTTACATGGGCCTCCGGATGGAGAAGCCCGATCTACTGCGACAACCGTAAAACCTTATCATTTCCCTATATCCGCGATTTTGTAAAATCAGAGCTGTGCAATATCATATTTGAGCAGTTCCCCGATGCCGGTCTGCTTGCCGGTGTAGCTACTGCCGGTATTGCCTGGGGGGCAATGGCGGCAGACCAGTTGAAGCTGCCTTTTGTTTATGTGCGCCCCAAACCGAAAGATCACGGGCTGGGCAACCAGATTGAAGGATATTATGAAGCAGGTCAGAAAGTGGTGGTGATAGAGGATCTGATCTCTACCGGCAGGAGCAGCCTGCAGGTGTGCGACGTGTTAGTGAACCAGGGACTGGCAATAGAAGGTATGGTATCTATTTTTACTTACGGTTTCCCGGTAGCTGCCGAAGCTTTTAAAAATGCCGGAGTGAGGCTTATATCATTGACAAATTATGAAACACTGGTAGCGCTGGCGATTGAAAAAGGGATAATAGGCGCAGGAGAAGAAAATACTTTGTTAAACTGGCGGAAAGACCCGGCGGGATGGAACCCCTGACAGAAATATCACGTATCTTTTAGCATAAAAATGACGTTATAGGGTATGATCGTTGTTTTGTTATTAAAAATTAAACTGATATTATGAAAAGAATAGCCTTACTTGTTATTATGTTGAGTGGATTTACCTGGTCGGCGAATGCACAACTACAACAGAAAAAACCTGTTACGGTTAAAATAGCTACTCCTACTGTCCAATGCGAGCAGTGTAAGAAAAGAATTGAAGACTATATGAAGGGGGAAGAGGGTATAAGCAAGGTAACGGTGGACTATAAACGAAAGATTACCACGATAACATATCTTCCTAACCGCACTAATCTTGATAATGTAAAGACCGGTATTGCCAATGCCGGGTATGATGCTGATGATGTAAAAGCCAATGAAGATTCTTACAAAGCCTTGCCAACCTGCTGTAAAAAGCCGGCAGACCAGTAAAGAATCAGAACCGCAGAGGCAGGGAGAACAAAGAGGGCACAGAAGAGTTTGGTGTTTATGTTTTGCAGCTGACTCCGGCAAGGTCACTGCGAGCCGCATGCAGGACGCTTTATGTAAAAAGATACGTCACAGCGGTGAAGCAGTCTCTGGGCAACCACAAAGAACAAGAACACAAAGTTCCACAAAGGCGTTTCTTTGCGGCCTTTGCTCTCTTTCCAGCCTTTGCGTAAAACATTACAGTGCCGCCCTTATTTTCAGCAGTTTTTTCAAAAGCTCTTCCAGCAGCTCAAGCCTGAGCATATTGGCGCCGTCGCTTTTAGCCACTGCCGGGTCAGGATGTGTTTCAATGAACAGCCCGTCTGCACCCGTAGCTATGGCGGCTTTGGCGATGGTCTCAATTAACTGAGGGTTGCCTCCGGTTACTCCCGATGTCTGGTTGGGCTGCTGCAATGAATGTGTACAATCCATTACTACAGGCACACCATGCGCTTTCATCCAGGGAATATTTCGATAGTCAACCACGAGATCCTGGTATCCGAAAGTATTGCCCCTTTCCGTGAGGATGATCTTTTCATTACCGGCCTTCCGGATCTTTTCCACGGCAAATTGCATGGCAGGGCCGCTTATAAATTGGCCTTTTTTAATATTGACCACCTTTCCTGTTTCAGCAGCCGCCTGCAGCAGGTCTGTCTGCCTGCAAAGAAAGGCAGGTATTTGTAAGATGTCTGTATATTGCGCAGTCACCGCCGCTTCCTCGTGCGCATGTATATCTGACGTGGTAGGAAGCTTATATTTTTCTCCCGTCTTTTTTACAAGCGCTAACGCATGATCATCACCTATGCCGGTAAACGATGACGCGCTGGTACGGTTGGCTTTACGGTAAGATGCCTTAAATACATACGGAATACCCAGCTTCCTGCAGATAGATGATACTTTTTCTGCAATTTCCATTACCAGCGCTTCACTTTCCACCACGCAGGGTCCTGCAATAAGAAAAAAACTTTTTTCATCGTATGACTGATCTTCAAAAAGATCCTTTAAAAATTTTTCCATGCGGCAAAGGTAGGATTTTGGCTAACAGTCGCTGACACTAATGCATACTGTATTTTGTCTTAGTATTATTTGTATATATAAAAATAAAAGTATAAACTTAGAGTAAAATTTACACGATGGCTGACACTAAACAACAAACCGCCCTCGGCGACGTAGCCGCCCGGCAACTGGCGATCGCCACCCGTACGGTACCCCAGATGGTGACAATTACCCCGCGATGGCTTACCCGCCTGTTAAGCTGGGTTCCGGTTGAATCAGGCGTTTACCGGCTTAATAAAGTAAAAAATGCAACACATATTGAAGTGGACTGCTCTTCAAGAGATGAAAAAGTGTTGCCCCAGACTTTTGTAGATTATATTGAAAACCCGAGAGAATATAACCTGGCGGCGGTACAAACTATTGTAGATGTGCACACACGTGTTTCAGACCTGTACAGCAAGCCATACAACCAGATCTCAGAGCAACTGAGGCTTGCCATAGAAACCATTAAAGAACGTCAGGAAAGTGAGCTGATCAATAATGGAGGCTACGGCTTATTGCATAGCGTGGCAGACAGCCAGCGTATCAAGACCCGCAACGGTTCGCCTACGCCTGATGATCTTGATGACCTCATTGCTAAAGTGTGGAAAGAGCCGGGTTTCTTTTTATTGCACCCACTGGCAATTGCTGCGTTTGGAAGAGAGTGTACCCGCCGCGGTGTGCCTCCGCCTACCATTTCACTTTTTGGCTCACAGTTTTTAACCTGGCGTGGTATTCCTTTGATACCTTCTGATAAATTACCAATTACAAAAGGTAAATCCAGGATCATTCTTTTACGCACAGGCGAATCCCGCCAGGGCGTTGTTGGTCTATTCCAACCCGGTTTGCAGGGTGAACAAACCCCCGGGCTTTCCGTTCGCTTTATGGGCATCAATGAAAAAGCTATCGCGTCATACCTTGTTTCATTATATTGCTCTTTAGCTGTTTTGGTAGATGACGCTATTGCAGTATTAGATGATGTTGAAATCGGTAACTATCATGAGTACACCTACAAATAATCTCCCGGATGTGGAAGCATTACAGGAATTAGCCAACCGGTATTTCAAAGCGCTTCCCAATGAAGTGCCAAAGGAGATTTCATTAGATCCGTATGAACACCCGCGTGCCACCGCTTTTGCAAAATCTGTGACAGGAGAGGCTGTTGTTCCCGGAGTAAATCTTCCCGCTGATGAACAGGCAGCATCATTCAATGCGCCGCCGGCGGCTGCTCCATCACCTGTGTATGGGTTAACTGCGCCTCCATCCGCCACAGGATCAGGTCTGTCTCCTTCTGTAGCCAACTATATTAACACACAGGAACCATATTCCGGAAGCGGCATATCTCCATCGGCAGGCAATGTTGCTGTACGGGATGTTGCATATCCCGGGCTAACCCCGGGGTTTGAAAGAACATCGTCCGATAAGTCTACATTAAGCGGCGGTGTCCCTTCCTCTGTAGCCGGTAGCGGTGCATCACCCTCTTATGTGCACCAGCAGGAAAATTTCAGCATTAAGGAACCGGTAACAAGCTTTCCTGATTCCAATATTGACAAGCCTGCTCATCATCATAATGACAACCACGATCCTTTTGCATTACCTTTTATTGATGAACAACCTTACTGGTCGGATATCGCATCCATTCTAAAGCATATTGCGTCCAGCGATCCTGCAAGCAGCACTTATGCTTCACCGTTGCCTAATGTTACATCTGCAAACCCTTCTTCTTTTTACTTTTTGCAAAATGAGCCGCAACATATAGGCAATACCGCATTAGGCGGCTATGTTTCAGGATTTGATGCTTATAAGATAAAAAAAGATTTTCCCATTCTCAATGAAAAAGTGCATGGCAAACCGCTGGTTTGGTTAGACAATGCCGCTACCACGCAGAAGCCAAAATCCGTGATTGACAGGCTGCAGTATTTTTATCAGCATGAAAACTCCAATGTGCACCGGGCGGCCCATGAGCTGGCAGCCAGAGCCACCGACGCGTATGAAGCTGCAAGAAAAAAAGTACAGGCCTTTCTCGGTGCAGCATCACCCAATGAAATTGTTTTTCTCCGTGGTGCTACGGAAGCCATCAACCTAATTGCCCAAAGCTGGGGAGATCAGTATTTACAAAGCGGTGATGAAATTATCATAAGCTATCTTGAGCATCATGCCAATATAGTGCCGTGGAAAAGACTGGCAGATAAAAAAGGACTTGTATTGAAAGTAATTCCCGTAGATGATGACGGGCAACTGCTGCTTGATGCATATGCGAAACTGCTGGGCCCCAAAACAAAGCTGGTAGCTTTTACACAGGTATCTAATGCATTAGGAACCATTACCCCTGCCCAGGAAATAACGGCTATGGCTCATGCAGCAGGGGCTAAAGTCTTGATAGACGGGGCGCAATCCGTATCGCACATGCCTGTGAATGTGCAGGCGCTGGATGCGGACTGGTTTGTCTTTTCCGGTCATAAAGTGTTTGGACCAACAGGTATTGGTGTATTATATGGGAAAGAAGAGATACTCAACAGTACCGAACCCTGGCAGGGTGGCGGCAATATGATCCAGGATGTGACTTTTGAACACATAAAATACCATAAAGCCCCTAACCGTTATGAAGCGGGCACAGGCAATATTGCAGATGCCGTGGGGCTTGGGGCAGCGATAGATTATGTTACCCAACTCGGTATGGCAAATATAGGCGCATACGAACATGCTTTACTGGAATACGCCAGTCATCATTTAAAACAAATACCCGGTATCAGGCTGATCGGCACTGCGTCCAACAAGGCAAGCGTGTTGTCATTCACGTTAAAAGGATATTCAAATGATGATGTAGGCAAAGCGCTCGACCGGGAAGGTATTGCGGTACGTACCGGTCATCATTGCGCACAGCCTATTTTGCGCAGGATGGGCGTGGAAAGCACTGTGCGTCCTTCGCTGGCATTTTATAATACCTGTGAAGATATAGACCGCCTTGTTTCAGTGCTCCGCAGCCTCAAAAAATTATAACACAGCCCGGAGAGGTAGTGTTGAAAAAAGCTATTGCAATACTGTTCTCATTGCATTCATCAGCACATCTTCCACTTCCGGGGCAACACCCGAATTGATATCGCTTGTTTCATAGCCTCCCTGCGAATAGGCTATCCTGGTACCTATGTAACCGGCTCCGTATTCCTCATAGGCTGCTGTGCAAACATGCTCTCCCGGCCGCATCTTTTGTGCAGCCAACTGGTATTCCACAAAAAGCTCTCCGGGCATATTGAGCAGCCATATCTTCCCTAACCGCAATGAAGATACATTTACCTGCTGCCCGGCAACGGACCGCTGGTACCATGCCAGCTTTTCTGCCGCTGCCAGCTTATCGGAAAACGATGCCCGGGGGCTGGCAAGCGTAGCGGTAAGGCTGTCTTTCACAATATTTTTACCTAAAGGCAGGATCACAGGCAGGCTTTTCCATGCTATATCTTTTCTGGCCAATGCTCTTTTTTTCGTTTGTTTCCATGCCAGGTACATAGCCGTTTCCACCCGTTTGGCCAGTATAGGCCGCATTGCCTCAGAACCATCATTGTATTTTCCTGCTGCTATATTCCCCCCGGCACCGTTGAAATGAATATGGGGTATGCCTGTCTGCTTTTCACTTGCATTACGGGCTATTCCGATAAATTCACAGGTAACATCTCCCTGCCCGTAATAGCTCTGGGGATGTGTGGCATAATAGGTCATTACAGCAATGGGCTTGTCGTGATCCCATAAGCTTACACATTTGAGCCACGGATCAATCACCCCTTCGGGGGCAGCCCTGGCAGCGGAATCTTTCATGCTGCTCCAGCGTATGATGGCAACTTTTCCGTCTGGTCCAAGAATTCTCCGGTTGGAGGCTACCTTTTCCACTTTTGCCTCTCCAAAGCCGATATGGGTAACGGGCCGTGGATGTTTTACCGCATCCCTCACGGCATCGGCTACATGCTGAATGGCACTCAATAAAAAAGTTGTGTCAAATGGTGCATTTTTTATACCGTATGCATTCATGATCCTTGCCATGGTAAGATCGCAGTGTACACCATCGTGCTGGTGAAGTGCGTGGATAGAAACGCGGTCTGTAGTAGTATTGGCAGCCTCCGCCAGCTTTTTTTGCCATATTTCCAGCCCCTCATTAGCTATTCCTATCCAGTCTACGGCGCAGAGCACAACTGGCTTTTCATCTGTCAGCAATACAATGCCGCGTGCGCTGAGCGAATCCATGATGGATCTGGTGGTAGCATACGCCACCGGGCTGCCGATAGGAGGGGTGACATTAGCATTAAATACTGCTACCTTTACTGCTTGTGCGTAATTGAATGAAATTAGCGTGAAGCATAAGAGCAATACAATCATTGCTTTGCTGAGAAGATTATTCATCGTTTGCTTTTCAATTATTGTTCAGAGGAAATATTCATGCACTCATGGATGGATGCAGGGGTGTACCCGTTATCCACCGCCCATTTGACCGCTGTCCATACCTTGTCGCGGTAATCCGGTTGGTAGTTGTGATAATAATCATAAAAATATTGCTCATGTACCAACAGGTCAACATATGGAGGCTTACGGTTTTCTTTTTCATACTGGTCCAGGTAAGGAATAATATCGTGGATCTTTTTGGTATCTATGATAATGCTGCTTTTTATAAATGTTATGTTTTCCTTATTGTCTCTCCATACAAATCTTTTCTGCATGTGGCGCCTTTGCGGAACAGTGAGATAGTAAGAGCATGGCGCCAGGTTGTCGTCTACGTTAAAATCGCATAGCTGTGCCGTATACCCTGCATCCCGCAGTGCCCTGGATACTTCTACCGGCACCTCGCCCCAGTGCAGGGTGGTGACCATATCATTCAACCCGGCTCCGGCAAAGCGCCTGATCTCCCGCATTACCGCTTCACATTCCTCTCTTGCCTGCTGATATCCTGCATTTTTATAAGGATTGTCCGGGAACTCGGCTTTGGCATGAAAGCTGAGCCGCAACCAGTCTGCATTGGCTTCCCATTCCGCTTTGTACTTATCCGTCATCCGGGAGAGATCAAAGCCATCCGTTTCGTAGAAAATATTGATATGTACTTTGGTGCCGTAGGTGTCATGCACCTGTTTTAAAAAACCGAGAAAAGGACTGTCAAAAACAGAGCTATAAGACGCTGCATGCTGATGAATGTCTTTAAGGAACCAGATAGCATCGTCTATAGACAACCTGTATTTGCCGGCAAGCTCTTTGAGCCAGTAGACTTTTATGTTTTTTCTTTCCCCGGATATGCTATTTTTTACTTCTATATCGTTGGTAAGCGCACTTAGATGAACCACGGCAGTATATACATTTTTATTACCCGAAGCTTTAATGCCATTGATTAATATTTTACTGTTTTCCGGGGCGTTCACAGTGATGGTAGTTCGCAGGCTTCCGCCATTCACCACACCGTCATGTGCATGCAGAATATCTCCGTCAACAGGGCTCATGAAGCGAATGGATACCTCTTTGCCTGCTGCGGGATAGAATGCAGCGGGAGCCATGGCTATTCCTAATCCAATCAGTGATTGCTGCTTAATGAATGTACGTCGTGAATGAGCTCTGTCCGGCATTTTTTGTGTTTAAACTGTACGCATATCCGATGCATATATCGGGATGGCAATTTACTTCTTTCCTTACAGATCCGGGAACCATAGCCCCGATCGGGTGCATTTCAATTTTTCGCAGGCAGGAGGGGCACCCGCCTGTAGAACCCGCTACCGGACGGTATCTCACAGACCGGGAAGTTGTGCATGGAGCGAAAAATTGAAATACGCCCAACGGAAACCCGGCTTTATTTTTTATACACTTTTACATAATCAATGATATACGCATCAGGGAAAACAGCATGTTCCATATCTTTCTTATCATTAGGGAGCTCCATACTTATTATAATATACTGATCGGTATGTGATATTCCGCTGCTCACTTCATAAAATTTATACCCGTCAATATAAAATATATACTTTTCAGGTGTCCACTCCAGGGCGAATGTGTGAAATCCTTTGCTTACGCCTTTGAGATAGCTTTGCATACCATGCGTAGTATGCTGGCCGGGACCGTATGGTCCCCAATGCACATTATGTGAAACAATGTCAGTCCCCAGTTTTTTAAAAAACTCCATGATATCTATTTCTGCTCCATATATTGCCGGATCATCTCCTTCTGAAAGTTTGGGCGATTGCAGCCAGAAGGCACCCCATTGGCCTGATGATCGCTGCAGTTGGGCGCGGCATTCAAAATATCCATAGGTCGTCATGAAACGATCCTGAGATCCTATTGCGCAGACCAGCATGCTGTCGTTGTTTTTGATGGCCTGCAATGTAAGATACCCGTTTGCTACAGACATGGCACGGGGTGTTACATACCCGAGCGCCCTGGCGCCGATGCCACGTACCGCCCATTTGGACGTATCCAGCGTAGTCCCGTTAAAATTGTCTTCCCAGAATAATGTATATCCCAGGGATTCCGGAGTGTATATCTTTTGTGATACAGGTGGCTGTGCGGGCCGCTGTGCACAGGCAATAGAAGAAATAAATAATGCCGGTATCAGTGAATATATTCTCATCAGATGCGAATTGTATATTGGTAAACAAAAATGGCCGGGAGTAAAAAGAAAGGGTAAAACGAAGCTTATGGAATATTTCATTATACCCTTTCTTCATTTATACAAGGTCATTCCCATCCGGGATTTTGGGTAAGGTTCTTATTGAATATTAACTCATCCTGAGGGATAGGGAAGAGGTAATATTTTTCAGGGAATACGCTGGTAAAATACGGGCGCATGGTAAAATCATTTTCTACCCTGTTCAATCCGAATGTCGGATCGGTGGTAGCGGCTAATTTCCATCTTCTTACATCAAAAAATAATTGACCCTCCCCCGGCAATTCACGTATTCTTTCCATTCGGATCGCCTTCCTTAAATCATCTTTAGATAACCCCGAAATATGCGGCACATGGCCCCTGTCCCTTACCCTGTTGACTGCATCGTATATATCCGAAGAAGGGCCCGATGCTTCATTTTTGGCCTCAGCCCATTGCAACAGTACATCGGCAAACCGGATAAATATAAGGTTGAGCGGGGAATCTTCCCTGTTTACATGAGCATGAGCCGCGTCCATTGTAAATTTACGCCAGCCGAATGATGCCTTATCTGAATTGTCTAACTGATAAGCGGGGTAGGGGTTGTCATTGGCATGATCCCCGTAAGGCCATTTCATCATGTATTGCAGGTTGCCGTTTCCAAGGATAGTGTCGCCCGGCATGATGATATTATCATGTAAACGCTTATCTGCATTTTTATATTTTTGCTGGTACCAGGGGATCAGCACCAGGCCATAATCATATT
Organism: uncultured Terrimonas sp.; assembly: GCA_964461595.1. Classification (GTDB taxonomy): domain Bacteria; phylum Bacteroidota; class Bacteroidia; order Chitinophagales; family Chitinophagaceae; genus Agriterribacter. The sequence goes on from CAYWVB010000015.1 coordinate 36,717, forward strand.
CGCTGGCATAATTCTCTCTTTTAGGCATGTCTGAAATATCAATTGCCGACCCATCCTGGTTGGTGTAAGCATTTACCACAGCCCAGGATGCCACAGTTTGTGACCAGCCGGAAACAGGCAGGGACCTGCCTCCATACCTGAAATCCTGCTCACTTCCCAGGCCGGGATAATCAATACATTCCATATCCCAGATAATTTCGCTGTTGCGTTCATTATTAGGATCAAACACGCTTGCATAATCGGCGGGCAACCCATAAGAATAAGGGGGATGCATCAGTTTTTCTAATTCTTCCGCTGCTTTAGTCCAGTTTCCGGCATACAGGTAAATTCTGCCAAGCATTGCCTGGGCAGCTCCCTTTGTTGCTCTTCCGGTATTTGATGGCGCAGCGCTATAGTCTACCGGCAAAGCGGCGATAGCATCCGTAAAATCTTTGATCAAAAACTGTTGTGTTTCTTCTGAAGTGCTCCTGGTTAAAGTATAGGTTTCCTGGATAGGTGTAGGTTTATCCAGGAGGATAAGCCCTCCGAATGAAGCCCACAAATTAAAATAGCAAAACCCGCGTATGAATTTTGTTTCACCTACTAACCGCTGCGCTACCTCCGGCGTTAGCTTTGGATTGTCGGTAATATTAGCAATAGCATCGTTGCAAAGCCTGATAAGTCCGTACATATAAGCGTATTTACGCCAGATATCCCTGGTGCTGGCGGTCATTCTTCCCTGTTCCATAGTACTTCCTCCGTAGTCCAGCGCGTCCGGGCCCCAGAGGGAATACCTCCATGTATAATCACCAAAGTAACGTTCTCCAAGAAAATTGCCGTAGATCCCGTTCACGGCCATAGTGGCATAGTCATCGGTGCTCCAGATAATGGAACTGGAAATAGCTGCCTGCGGTCTTGTATCCAGGAAATCCTTTTTACACCCCGTGATGACGGATAAAATGCATCCGATTAAAATAATCTTTTTCATATCTTTTAATTTCAATAAAAGTTAAAATGAGATGTTCAGCCCGAATGAAGCAGTTTTAAATAACGGATAGGTATTGGTATAATTGGGGGCAGAGGATGCACCTCCACCGTCGGCCGAATTTGCCGCGGCCAGATTGTTGGTCTCGGGATCCATGCCCCTGTATTTCGTGAACTGAAAATAATTTTCAAGATTAACATACACCCTTACCCTGCTTATTCCGGCTTTGCTGACAAGACTTTGCGGAAGGGTATATCCTAACTGAATGGCCCTTATCCTGAAATAATCCCCGGGGCTTAAAAAGTAATCATTATCCCCGCTGTTCCTGCCGTCGTTTAAATATATCTTGGGAATGGTGGTACTTTTATTTTCAGGTGTCCAGGAGTCCAGCCATCTTTTTGCGTATCCGTATCCTCCAACCATTGCATTAAGTCCTTCACTGTACCCGCCAAGCTGCTTATCATATTTTGCTACTCCGTTTGCCAGCACATAAAAATCAAATCCTCTGTAAGCCAGGTTTACATTCACCGCATAGTTATACATGGGAATAGGATGCCCTTTCAATACCATGTCTGACTCATCAGTTTGAAATATTTTATCACCATTGGCATCCTTATAAAGAAAATCACCCGGCCCGGGAGTAGCGTCCTGCCATGTGTATCCCTGGCTGATGAGCTGATCAATTTCTTTTTGATCCTGGATAATATGATCCACTTCTCTTACATAAAATATTCCTATAGGTTTTCCTTCCGTCCAGGAAGATGCGCCACTCCCATGGTTTTCTATAACGCCCGGCCCTTTATATTTTATGATCCTGTTTGTATTATAAGCGCCTAATACTCCTATTACCACGCTTAGCTTCCCGATGTTTTCGTGGAATTTAGCATCTGCTTCAATCCCTTTATTCCTTACTTCTGCCGCATTCACCAGGGGAGGATCCAGCGGGCCGTTTACGCCGGGTATAGGCATGTCGGCAAGAATACCATGCGTAAATTTATCATAGTAATCAACCGTTAGAGAAAGCTTATTAAATAAACCGATATCTGCACCGAAGTTTGTCACATCAGTGGTTTCCCATGAAATATCCGAGTTTACCAGATATTGAGGCGCCAATCCCTGTACCTGCACATCATTAAAACTATAATTGGAAGCACCGTATACATCCTGCCATGCATAATTGCCAATACCATTATTACCAAGCTTTCCCCACGAGGCCCTGATCTTAAGGAAGTCGATTGTGCTGTTCAGGGATCTCCAAAAATTTTCTTTTGATATTATCCAGCCCGCAGAAAAAGAAGGGAAAGTTCCCCACCGGTTTTCAGGGCTGAATCTCGATGATCCGTCGGCGCGAAGATTGGCTTCAAATAAATATTTATTCTCGAAGCTGTAATTTACCCTTCCGAAATAAGATCTTGTTCTGTATGCTTCCCCGCTGCCGGAGGTTTGAGGTTGGAATGCCGCCGCATCCAGGGAGTTGAGATCGTTGCTGACAAGTCCTAATTTGGAGCCGGAAAAATAAGTGTAATCCCATTGTTCCTGGTTATAACCGGCAAGAAGCTTTACAGTATTGCTTCCGAAAGATTTCTGATATTCTGCATAAAGATCCACAACCTGCCTGTCTGTTTTATTGAAGCTTCTATATAAGCTGGAACCATAGGGAGATCCTGTGCTCAGGAAAACATCCGTCTGGAAATTTTTTCGCGGCAGGCTGATATAACTTCCCCAGGCATCAGAAATGTTTTTATCCAGGAAATAACTTCCGGTAATATTCAGACCCGCAACGGGAGTAATGACCGCATATAATTTGCCGGTATAATTCTGTTTTTTGGTCTCGCCTCTTTGTTCATCAATCTCTTCCAGTAGATTGCCAGCCTGCGTATCAAGCCCCCCGGACATGGCAACCCCGTATATGCCATTATAAACAGGAGTAATACTGGGATTAGGATAAACAATGAATAAGCTATTGGAGATATCGGGTGGGTTTTGCTGGAAATTGCCTGTAATGATATTCCCCAGCTTGAGCCAGTCTGTTATTTTATAACTCAGATTGTTCCTGAAATTATATCTCTTTACACCACTTTTTAATACCACCCCGTTATTATCCTGGTATCCGATGGCACTGTAAATATTTAGCTTTTCATTACCCCCGCGGGCAGACAGGGTATGGCTTGTCAGGAGATTGGGTTTCATTATGACACTATACCAATCCGTATTGGGATATAAAACAGGATCTGTTTTGGACTTTTCAGTCCATTCAGCAATACGTTCAGGAGTAAAGGCTTCCGCAACACCTGAATTTCTCTGGATCCGGTTAACCAGTTCCATATAATCGGGAGTATAAGAGATAATATCAAAAAGCCTGGTTGGCGATGTAGTACCTGCATACCCGTTGTAGTTGAACGTGATCTTCCCTTCTGAGTTGCTGCCGGTTTTTGTAGTGATCAGGATGACACCATTGGCAGCGCGGGACCCGTATATGGCCGAGGAGGCAGCATCTTTTAGTATTGAAACCGAAGCCACATCCATTGGATTGATGGTATTCATATCCCCGGGTTGGCCATCAATAATGACCAATGGTTCCGAACCCCCGTTTAAAGTGCCTATCCCTCGTATATTAATGGTGGCATTATTGTTTTGAGGGTTACCTGAAGATTGTATGACTGCCGTGCCCGCAGACAAACCTTCGAGTGCGGTAGATACATTCACCAGGGGCCGTGAGGTCATTTCTTTTGATTCAAAGTTGATACTGGAAACAGCGCCGGTAAGGTTTACTTTTTTCTGGGTGCCATATCCTACCACTATTGCTTCATCTATATCCTGTATAACTATTTTTAATACGATATTCAAACTGTTACGTCCGTTTACAGCTATTTCCTGCGACTGGTACCCGATGAAGGAAAATTCGAGCTTGTCATCGGGGTTGGCGGCGATGGTAAACTCTCCTTTCTCATTAGTAATTGTTGTTTTATTACTCCCTTTTATTTTAACTGTTGCTCCTGCCAGAGGATGTCCGGTCTCATCGGTAATTGTGCCCGATACATTTATCAAAGGCACCGGTTCGGGGCTGAGCAGTTGTACGGGTGGCTTGCGCTTTATTACTATGGTCTTTTCGAATATAGTATATTCCAGTGGCAGTCCTTTCAGGCATTCATCAAGGGCAGACTCCAATGGGGCTTTTTTTAATGAAATGCTTATGCTGCCGGCATCCCTGAGCATTTCATCAGTAAATAAAAAGTCGTATCCCGTCTGCTTTTTTATGGCTTTGAAGATCTTGGTGACAGGAGTACTGGTGAAGGAAAGATCCACCTGCTGAGAATATCCTTTTGCTGTTACCTGCATACAGGCGACGAATAAAAAGATAACTGAAAATTTCATAATTAACAGCATTTTGGTTAAATGTTGCCGTTTAAGACACAGTTTGTCGAAAACAGGCGACTTACAAATTTGTAAATGCATAAATTTGTGTAGGTTTTTGGTTAAGAAATAAGAGCGGTTTTAAGCGACTTGTTCTATATAAACAGTTAACCAAAGTACTATCCGCCCCGGCTCCTAACCCGGGGCGGTTTTTATCTGGCTAATTGATTAAGCATGGTTTTGACTGACTAAAAAAGTGGCGTTATTTCGCAGGTGCTATGGCGTAACGATTATTTTTTTATCTGCAATTTTAAAATGCACTGCTCCTGTTGCCTCCAGCATTTTGAATACTTTGGACACTTCTACATTTCTTGAAATGCCCCCCCGGAAATGTTGCCGGATATTTCCTTCATATTCAATTTCCACATTGTACCATCGTGTAATTTCACGCATTACTTCTTCTATACCCGCGCCGCCAAACTGAAAGCGACCGTCTTTCCAGGCCATTACTTCTTCAATATCCGTATTGGTATCAATGTTGATGTTCCCTGCAGGTGTGATCACTGCCTGCTGCCCGGGGGCAAGCAATCGTTCACTATCCCTGCTTCCTATTTTAACAGCGCCTTCCAACAGGGTGATCCTGGTTTCGGGCTCATCCTCGTAGGCATTGATATTAAAGTGAGTGCCTAATACTTTTGTGCTTATACCGTTCGCTTCCACAATAAATTGCCTCGACCTGTTTTTCGCTACTTCAAAATATACCTCGCCTGTGATGGATACTCTTCTGTCATTACCTGTGAATACTGCAGGATACCGTAAAGAGGAAGCAGCATTCAGCCATACAGTTGTGCCGTCGGATAAAGTAATGGAAACAACCTTGCTTCCCCGGGGAACCGTGAGTGTATTATACAATATCTGGTGGTTGACCGGCGCCCCTCCTTTGGCGCTGTAAACGATCTGCCCGTCAGCGGTTTTAACTACACTGGCATTGCCCTGTACCGCAACCGTACCATTAGCAACGCTGTCAAGTATTATATTTTGTCCGTTTGACAAAGTAATGACAGCTTTGGCAGCCCCTGGAGGGGCAATGTCTTTACGGCTGTCAATAACAGAGGATATTTGTATATCTGCCTGCCTGTCACGGTACCAAAAGCTGAATGTTGCGAGCATTATAATTATAGCGGCTGCCGCTGCATAAACCCATATTCTTTTTGTCCTTATTCTGTTAGCGGATACTACAGGAGCTTTCTGTTCTGTATCATTTTCTAATGCATCTGCAGCCGCGCTTATCCTGTTGAAAAGGGCTGCAGCCATTTCATGGTCAGTTTCTGCTGAAACAGCAGAAAGGGTTTCGTCAATAAGCGCTTCAAGATCAGCATCATTTTTTCCTGAGTGCAACAGCTCATTCAGGTGTTTTAATTCCTCAGCGGTTATGCTATCCGTAAGGTATTTCTCCAGTAATAGCCGGAAATCCTGTTTGCCCATAAGTTTTGTAATAGATGGTATAATATGGCTTATTCACTAAAGACGCCCGGGAGAAGCAATTGTGAGTAGGCGCTGAAAGAAAATTACAGAAAAAGGGTGGTGATGATGAAAAAAGGAAGCTGGCAGGTATTTTCAGCAAGAAAGCATCGAATAAACTTCAAAGCTTCGCTTTTGTACTGGCGGGCAGTGTCGTAGGAAATATTAAGTTCTGCAGCAAGCTCTTTAAGAGAAAGTTGTTTTTCACTGCTAAGCAGGTATATCTGCTTTTGCTTGGGGGAAAGCCGGTTGACCGCCTTTTTTATGAGTTCTGCAATTTCCTTTGCTTCCAGTTGCTGGGAAGGTTTCCAGTTATTTTCCTGCAGATCGCCGGTTGCCGACGATTCAAAGCTATCGTGATGTATCTTTTTGCGGAGCAGGGAAATAATAAGATTACGGGCAATGGTTTGTATATAATGCGCGAAGTTTTGTATACCCGGCAGTTGTTCTCTTTTTATCCATATCCGCAGAAAAGTTTCCTGTACAATATCTTCGGCAGTGCTTTTGTCTTTCAGATAAAAAATAGAAGCAGCATAAATTTTACCCCAGTACAGCTCGTACAACTGGCGGAATGCTTCAGCATTGTTATTCGCCAATTCATCAAGGAGCTTTCTTTCATTATGTGCAAAAGAGGCAGGCATGCTGTAGTTAGGTTTGGTTACATGCTAAACAAACTTAATAAAAGTTCCTGTTCAATGTAGCATAAGCGCTAAACAAAATTTATTATAATCATACTGGCTGAACAAAAAAGTCAGTGCTGTTCAATACTGTGTTGATCGCAGAAGAGCTTATGGGGTGCGGCGGGAATACATAAAGAAAGACTTAACATTAAAAAAGAAATACGGATAGAAGTAAGGCTTTGCACGTTTAGTGCCTGCTTTTTCCCAGAATCACGAAATGCTTAAGTAGTAACCCTTATAAAAAAATTGAGGCCCATGGAAATGAGCCCCCTTTAGTTTCAACCCTAAACCCTTGAGAAAGATATATATCTTATAACTAAGATTATGCCAAACTCTGATTTAAGGGAAATAAATTACGTTGTTTTAAAAAAAATAATGCTTTGTTACGGGAAGTTAAATAGAAACTTTTTCAAGATTACTAAAGAAAAAGCTGCTTTCTATTGCTGCATTTTCATTGCTGTCGCTGCCGTGAATAGCGTTCCTTCCGAGGCTTTCGGCAAATAGTTTCCTTATAGTGCCTTCATCGGCTTTTGCAGGATCCGTGGCGCCTATCAGTTTCCTGAAGTCTTCTACCGCATTATCTTTTTCCAGGATCGCCGCGATGATCGGGCCACTGCTCATAAATGTCACCAGTTCCCCGAAAAAAGGTCTTTCTTTATGTATAGCATAAAATTCCCCGGCTTTGGAAGCTGACAATGATGTGAGTTTTAATGCAACGATCTTAAACCCGGCTTTTATGATCTTATCCAGTATAGCGCCAGAATGCCCGTTTGCAAAAGCGTCTGGTTTGATCATGGTAAATGTTGTATTGCTCATATTTTTTTCTTTAGGGCTGCAAAGGTAAGGCTTAGAGGAATATGTTCATAGTGGCATATCCCCATTTTCCCTGGTCTTAAGGTTGCTGTCTTAGGGTAAATGTTCCGGGCTGAAATGATCCCGTTAAAAGTTGGCAACCTTTGACAGGGCTGTAGTGCAGGCTGCTATTTTCCCCTGTTGAAAAAATATTTGACTGAATGGGTATTATAATTGATTTTTGCGCCTTTGTATGAAACCCATTCAGGAGATTTATCCGTTACTGACTATTCCCCGCCGCATTGTGGTAACTATGCATCAAAAGCCGGATCCTGATGCCATGGGCTCTTCATTGGCACTTGCCCTTATATTGTCGAAGCTCGGACATATTGTAGAGGTAATTTCACCAACCAACTGGCCTGATTTTCTTAAATGGATGCCCGGAGCAAAAACAGTAATAGACTATGAGGCATCGAGAGACAAGGCTAATAATGCGCTGGACGCCGCCGAGTGGTTGTTTTGCCTGGATTTTAATGCTTTGCACCGTACGAAGCATATGGCAAAAAAGCTTGCAGACATCAACTGCGTTAAAGTATTGATAGATCATCATGAACAGCCGGAAGAAGCGGCTTTCAACTATGGTATAAGTAACACCTGTAAAAGCTCCACTGCAGAAATGATCTATGATTTTATCGTGGAGTCGGGCAACGAATCGTTGATAGACGAAAATGTAGCTTCCTGTCTCTATGCAGGTATTATCGGCGATACCGGCTCGTTCCGTTTTCCTGCCACGTCGGGCCGGGTGCATGAAATTGTAGCCAGGCTAAAGGAAAAAGGGCTTAAACATTCCCTGGTGCATGAGCATCTTTATGATAACTTTCTTGAAGACAGGCTCCGGTTCATAGGACATATATTATTGCACAGGATGGAAATATTTTACGAGTACAATGCGGCCCTTATCGCCATACCAAAATCCGATCTTCTCAAATTTAACGTCCGCACCGGTGATACGGAAGGATTGGTGAATTACCCGTTAACTATACAAGGCATCAAATTGTCGGGGCTTGTGATAGACAGGGATGAAGAGCGAAAATGGTCGTTCAGGAGCAAGGGTGATTTTGATGTTAATACCTTTGCCAGAAAATATTTTAACGGCGGCGGGCATTTTAATGCATCGGGAGGCAGAAGCGCCGATACCCTGCAAAAAACGATGCAGGCTTATAAAAAAGCTTTACAGGAAAACGAATCACAATTACAATAATTATTATCAGTCATCATGAAAAAGACAACATGGATTTTTGCAGCCTCCGTTTTAGGGATTGCGTTTATTTCCTGCAATAAAGGGAACAGCGCATTTAAACATGTGAAAGGAGGAATGGAATATAAGATCATATCCAGCGGAAAAGGTACGCCGATCGCATATGGAGAGGTGATGAAGTTTCATTTTATACAGAAGTACAAAGATTCCACTATTAAGCAGACCTATGACCAGTTGCCCGTATACCAGCCTGTTGACAGCATGCAACTGCCTAAAGAATATTTTGACATTTTTAAGCAGGTGAGGCCCGGCGATAGTATCATTACCCGTATACTTACAGACAGCGTATTTAAAGGAGGGCTGGGAATGATGCCCAAAGAATTCAAAAAAGGGGAATACATGTTTACCAACTTTAAGGTGCTGAGCATACTGAAGCTTGATAAGATGCAGGAGGACAGGATGGCGGAAATGAAAAAGCTGATGGAGGCAGATTCTGTTCATGCCATCGGGCAAAAGGTAAAGGACGATAAAGAGCTCCAGGATTATTTTGCGGGTCACAATATAAAACCCGTAAAAACTGAGCTTGGAACCTACGTGGATATCCAGGAAAAAGGCGGAGAGCCTGTCAAAGAAGGTCAGACCATGTCTGTTAAATATACAGGGAAACTGCTTGACGGCACACCTTTTGACAGTAATGTTGATTCTTCTTTTCGCCATACAGAGCCATACAATGTAACGATCGGAAGAGGCGGCTCTATAGAAGGCTTTGAAGACGGGTTAAAACAGTTTGGCAAAGGCGGTAAAGGAGTGATATATATACCATCTGTACTGGGATACGGAACACATGGTTCGGGCAGGATAAAGCCTAACAGCAATCTCATGTTTGAAGTGGAGATACTTGATGTAAAAGATCCCGCTCAGCCTGTTGTGCCACATGCAATAGATACGGCTAAGAAACAGCTTTTAAAGCCGTTGCCGCTGAAGAAGAAAAATTAACGGAGGAAAAGTGAATGGTCAATGGTGAATGGTCAATAGTGAATGCGCAATTCACCATTGTCTATTCACCATTCACTTTTCACCATTCACCGCAAGATACAGCTTCACTGCTTCCCGTGCCGCTTTCACGTCATGCACCCGTAGCATTTTTGCACCATTCATCAGCGCGATAGTGTTCAGTACCGTAGTGCCGTTAAGGGCATCTTCCGGTGGTATGCCCAATATTCTGCTGATCGTTGATTTGCGGGAAAGCCCGGCGAGTATGGGTTTCCCGGTAATTTTCAGAAGAGACAGATCATGCAGGAGACGGAAGTTATGTGTTGCGTTTTTTCCGAACCCGAAGCCGGGATCAACTATAATGTCTTTTATCCCTGCATCAGTGCATGCTTTTACTTTCCGGATAAGGTAGTCCAGTACTTCTTTTACCACATCATTGTATTGCGGATACTGTTGCATCGTTCCCGGCGTTCCCTGCATATGCATGCAGATATAGGGAACCTGCAATGCCGCCACAGTACTGATCATATCCGCATCCATATCGCCGCTGCTGATATCATTGATAAGGGAAGCGCCTGCCGCAACCGCTCTTTCCGCTACGGCTGCATAATAAGTATCCACCGAAATGACCGCGCCGGGACACCGCTGCATGATCGTTTCCACTACAGGAATAACTCTTTCAGTTTCTTCTTTTGCTGTTATCCTTTCACTCCCGGGCCGGGTGCTTTGCCCGCCGATATCAATAATGTCTGCACCTTCCGCTATCATTTGCTGTGCCTGCGCCAGGGTATCTTCCGGCAGCATACGGCGGCTGTCTTTATAAAAAGAATCAGGAGTAATATTGATAACCCCCATTACAAGGGGCTTATCCATTACGAGTAATTTTCCTCTGCAGTTTAATGTATACATTATGGCTTTTAGGCTTATTTTTGAGCGGCTGTCAGCAATGCTGGCAAAAATAATCCATCTAATATAAACTTCAGGCATTGATGAATACATTGGAGCAATACGATACAGCATTACAGGAAAGCAGGGAGATCTTTCTTAAAAAGGCAAAAGATTATGGCACTTCCTGGCGGGTATTGCGCACTATTTCAATAGCTGACCAGATTTATATCAAGGCCAAACGTATCCGGACCATCCAGGAAAATAAAATGCAGAAAATAGGAGATGATATTGCATCTGAATTTAAGGGGATATTGAACTACGCTGTAATCGGGCTGATACAACTGGAATTAAAATCCGATGATGCGCAGGAGCCTGATATTGCTGAAGTAGAAAGATTGTATGATACTGTAACCGCTAATGCCCGCAATCTGATGCTTGATAAAAATCATGATTACGGCGAAGCCTGGCGTGATATGAGCCAGGAAAGCTATACAGATCTTATCCTTTCCAAGCTGTTGCGCATAAAGCAGATATTGGACAATGACGGTAAAACTATCATCAGCGAAGGCATTGACGCCGGCTTTTATGATATTATAAATTATGCTGTCTTTGCACTTATCATGATCAGTGAGGGAAGGCATAAAGGATAAGGTATAGTAAAAAACTTATACCTTACCTTCTTACGCCCTGACCGTATAGTTCCCGGCAACAAACCCGAATGACTTCATCAGGCGGTTCCACGAGTTGATCTGGGCCACGGCAAGGCTGAGGTAAGCAATTTCCTGTTTAGAAAAATACAATTCCAGTTTGTGATGAAGGGCATTCATGTCATCGTCATCATTCATGATAGTTAGGCTTTCTGCAAATGCAAGCACTGCCCGTTCTTTTTCACTATAATAGGGCGCTTCCTTCCAGGCAGATACGGATACTATTCTCAGGGCTGATTCACCTGCATGTATGGCTTCTTTGTAATGCATGTCTATGCAATAGGCGCAGCCATTGATCTGGGATACCCGCATACGCATGAGTTCCAGTAATCTTTTGTCGAGCCCGCATTGACTGATATACGCCTCTACCTGACGCATTACGGTCATCAGCCCGTCCGGTAGCTCTTTATTCGAAATTCTTTCCATAAAATTTATTTATTCATAATTAATTCAGCATTAATATCCCCATAGTCTCTGCCCGAAATGCATCAGGAGAGATGCGCCGGCAATGGTATATCCCTGCTGTATTCGTCGGCCACGGGAGAAAGCCTTTTTGTTTCCAAAGGAATGATGCCGGACCATATGTCCAGTTCAAGGTCTTCCTCATCGTCCTTAGGCATGCCTGTACGCAATTTTGCCGCTGCCTGGTCTATGCTAAAAGCCAGCGCTGTCGTTTTATTGACTTCATTGTCTTTCATCTCCCGCAGGTACTCCCAGCTACCGGGAACCATTTTATTGGTAAGCCATTCGAAAGCCATTCTTTTCATTTCAATATCTTCTACCTTTTCCGCTGAAGCAAACAATATCACAGAGCGGTAATTGATAGAGTGATGAAAAGCTGATTTTGCCACTACCAGCGCATCCACGAGCGCAAAGGAAATACATACCGGGATGCCTTTTTCAATTTCCCGGATAAAGTGGCTGCCTACCGAGCCATGTATGTAAATTTTGTCTTCATACCGGACAAATGCAGTAGGTATGGCGAAAGGCCTGCCTTCCGTCACATAGCTTATAGTGCAATACAGGGCTTCATCAAGTATACTGTAAACCGTTTCTTTGCTGGTATCCATCCTTTTGGCCAGCCGGCTGGGTATCAGTGGGTCAGTATTTTTTGCCATGAATATTTTTGTACAAAATTCTATCTTTATCGGATCACTGAAATCATCCGGTTTGTATATTTCAGGTAGTCCGGTTTATTATGCATGCTGTCATTGCCCAGATAAATATTAACAAGAGCGATAAACACCCGGTTTATCTGCAGCTGGCAGCCCGGCTGACCTTATTTATTCAAACCGGCCATCTTAAAAAAGGAGAGCGGCTGCCCGGATCGAGGGCGCTGGCGGCAGCTTTACGGCTTCACCGCAAAACGGTGGTGAGTGCCTATGAGGAGCTGACGGCACAGGGATGGCTGGAAAGCCGTAGCGGCAGCGGTACGTATGTTACCCGGCACCTGCCGGAAATGAAGTCGCATACGCCTGTTAAAAAAAATGTTACGGATAAAGCGGGTTTCATTTTCAGCAGCCCGCCGCACCTGGAAACAAGGGTGCTGAAGCCGGTTCCGCTGCTGCATCTCGACGACGGCTTTCCCGATCCGCGTATCGCACCGCTGGCAGATCTTTCAAGGGCTTACCGCAGCCAGTTGCTTACGGGCAATCCATACATGAGATTGGGATACGGCGATACGAAGGGCGCTTTATGGCTGAGGCAGGAACTGTCTCCTTACCTGAACCACACCCGCGGATTGCAGACTACGCCGGATAACATACTCATTACAAGAGGCACAATGATGGGGCTTTATCTTACATGTACTGCACTGCTGCAGCGGGGAGATTATGTAGCGGTTGGTCAGCTTAGCTGGTCGGGCGCCAATATGAATTTCATACAGGCCGGCGCTACACTGGTGCCTGTGCCCATTGATGATCATGGTATGGATGTGCAGGCGCTGGAAAAAATATGCAGGCGAAAGAAGATAAGGTTGCTGTATACCACTTCCCACCATAATTATCCTACTACCGTTGCATTGAGGGCAGAAAGAAGGCTGCAATTGATACGCCTGGCGGAACAATACGGCTTTATTATTTTTGAAGACGATTATGATTATGATTTTCATTATGCGGGCAGGCCATTGCTGCCACTTGCAGGCAGCGACAGCAATGGCATGGTATTATATTGCGGGTCGTTTACCAAAACTATTTCGCCTGCTTTGCGGGTAGGCTATCTCACCGGGCCTGAAAATATTATTACGCAGATGGCAAAGCTCCGGCGCATCATTGACCGGCAGGGGGATACCATACTCGAAAACGCTGTGGCTTCCATGCTCCGCAATGGCATTATCCAGCGTCACCTGAAAAAATCACTAAAGGTATATCGCGAGCGAAGGGATGTTTTTTGCGGGCTGCTTGCAAAGAAGCTGCCTGATACCATCAGCTTTCGTGTTCCTGACGGAGGAATGTCCGTGTGGGCGCAGTTTTCTCCCCGGCTTGATTTGAAAGAGCTCTCTCAAAGAGCATTTAAGAAGGACCTGTATATTACCGATGGCATAGGGTATACGCTGGACGGCAGCCCTGTTAATGCGCTGCGACTGGGTTTTGCCTCTTCTACCCCGGAAGAACTGTCAAAAGCAGTGGACGTGCTGGTATCGTTATTGAAGAAGAAAAAATAAGAAAGTTTTTCAAATTAGCCTGGCAGGCGCGCCTGCAAAACATGGGATATACCCATTGGTGCTTAGGCGAGAGAATAGCTTATTTGTAACCCTGATATTATCGCGAAAGTTACGAAACTATCAATCTTTTACACGTCCTGGCGCGGCGCAGAAGCATTGCCCGAAAAATGCATCTACTTGCCGGACATTCTTTTGTATCTTCCATCTAAATTTATACTACCAGGATGAAATCCTTCAGGATAACATGTGTTATCGTACTGCTTTTTCTGTCCTGTACCCAACATTCAAGCCATACTATGCAGACATCGAAGATTGAAGAACAGCTCCGTGACATTTCAACGCTGCTTCGCGACAAAAGCTTCGCGCTGGAAATAGCACAAAACCAGGAAGCTGCTTACTATGCTTCCGCAGGACAGGTAATACCTCCTTTTTTGGAAGAGGGAGATGATAAGCAGTATGTAACATATCCTTTTAAAGAACCAAAGATCGCTACCAGTATCGCCGCATTTTATGCGTTGGAGTCTGCAATGGGACAGTTGATAAGAACCAAAGGCGGCACTCCTTTTGAATGGCTGCATAAAATAACCGACCGGGATATTGATACGGCAGATATGCTGGTGTTGAACCGTTTTGCCAATGCTGCCTGGAAAGCCGGACAGCCCTTCAGAAGCCTGGACAGGATCACGAAAGACAATTTTATCGCTGCATTTTTTTTACCGGAAGAAGAAATACAAAAAGATTTTGACCAGGTATACGCCGCGGCGATTATGTTAAAAAATAAAATGCAGGATGTTGGCGACAGCAACCTGGCTGTTCAATTCCAAAAGATCAGCACCCTGCTGCACAGCGGATCCTTTGCCTTCGAAATGGCGCAGCACCTCGAAGCTGCATACTATGAAGGTATACATGAGCCTGTACCTGATTTTTTGAAGCCGGGCGGAGATACTGCAGTAACCAGGAGAACGATTAAAGAAGAAAAGATCGCTGTAAATGTTGCAGGCTTTTACGCGCTGGAATGCGGGCTAAATTATCTTGCCAGTTCACGCCATATGGTTCCTTCGGATGTTTTACGATCTGTTACTGCAGATAGTATCAATGAGAACGATAAAGAACTGTTTGAGCGTTTTGCCAATCTCACCTGGAAAGCAGGGCAGCCATTCCGGGGACTGGGCAGGATCGAACGACCCACTTTTACGGTCTTCGATCTTCTGCCACTGCATGAAAAAGATAAAGACTGGGTGCAGGTAAAAGCTGCCGCAAAAAAATTGCAGGAGACGTTAGTCTGGCATTAAGCCGTGAATGTTAGGGAGCAGCTATTAGGTATCTGACAAACCTGAAGACCTGAAAAATAAAATTGAAATACACCCTCACGTCCGTTATAATTACTCTATTTCATTTCTCTTTTGTATCTTCATTATGTCGACAACGACAAGAACGCAGACCTTGCGAGGTAACAACGAGGAACCTAAGGTTAGCATGTTAAGAGGGCAGCTTCAACAAGCCTGATTTTATGTTTTTAACGCTCCAGATCCCACTTTTTGACTATCGCTTTTTTGAGTCAGCGCCTCAGCGAACGGAAAGGCCTAAATGGCCTGAGCCGGGGCCAAAGGAGCGTATCCGTTATTTCGGGGAAGTCGTTGACAGGAATGCACGGTATGTGGGTCCCTGGGATGACGAGAAGAAATATTGCAATGCCGCAGGGGTCATCAATTTCTGCGGAATGGAAGCCCACCATTTTTATAAGGCCTTTTATGCAAAGCCGAACAATGCAAGAATACTGTTCCGCAGGTTCCAGTCGGACGGCAGATGTCTTTCCAAATTTGAGATCGGTATAAGTGACCAGTTGGAAACCATTCTTCCGGAAGATGGAAAAGATATGGTCACCCGCATTACGGAGCATATAAGCAAATACCTGCTTTGCCCTGTGAAAATAAAGATCGGTAACCGCCTGTCTGGATTTGTGCCACTGGTAGAGGCGGGGAATAACCTGAAGGATGCCTATTACTGGACCACCACGGTTGGCAAAAAGAGCTTTGATCCGAAAGACGTACAACATCGTGTAGAACATTGTGAGCCTTTGCTGCTGGTACAATTACAATCGGATACTATAGGAAGCGCGGAACTGAAGGCGCAGCAGGTGGATATGCCTTTTACCGAACATGAAGGCATAAGGCTTTTTTGCAGGCATATTCCCTACAATATCGGGAGATCAAAGTACCAGTTGAAAACATGGATCATTGTGACCCCGGAGAAAAAAGAGACTGCTCCCGTATATGCGCCGGATTTTCATTCCTACAGCCAGGTGCTGCGTTATCTCCGTATCAACCTGCTGCGGATTCACGTGGAAACCTGTATGGAGAAAAGGCTGATGGAAACTTTTGGCACTACCAACGAAGCATACCAGGTAAAAGATGCGCAGGTTCGTGACCGCCTGTATTTTTACCTGCACAAGATACTCCTTAACTTAAGCAACATACAAAGGAATAACCAGCCGCAGGATAAGCTGGTGGAGGCAGCTTTCAGGCTTGACGAATATTATTACGGCTCCATGCGCATAGAAGACCGCATAAAAATGCTGGGAGATTACCGGGACTGGCTGAGCAGGCTGCCTGTATCGCCTAAGAATGAACAGGTAAAGGAGTATGTGCAGCATAGCCAGGCTGCTTTGCAGGAAGAGCAGAAAGCAAAGGCACAGGAGCATATTGCTTTCATTTCATACAATCACGCCGATGAAAAAAAAGTGAGCCTGCTGAAAGTTAAACTGGAAGATGCAGGAATAACCGTGATCCTGGATTCTGCTTCTATGCAGGCCGGAACTGCCATAGATGATTTTATTACAGCGAGTATAAAAAAGGCCAATGCCATTGTATCAGTTGTTTCAAAAAACAGTCTCACTTCCGGCTGGGTAGGAGTGGAAACGATCAATGCAATGTTCATAAAGAAATATTTCCCGGAGAAAAAATTTATACCCTGCAATATTGATAGTGAGTTCATGAAAGATAAGTTCACGGACACCGCCAGGGCGAAATTGAGGAAAAGGATAAAGGCGATAGAGAAAATGGCGGCTGCCCGCGCTGCCGGAGGTAAAAGGTTTGTGGATTTTGATGATGAGTGGCGGAGGCTCGAAAATTTAGATAAGGCGCTTCCCGAGATCGTTCAATACCTGAAGAATGATCTGTGTATTGCCATAGGTGGCAGGAGCCTTAATGCCAATCTTAATAAAATACTTGATGCTATTAAAGCATAATGCCTGCGATTTCCGTATATGTAGTACTTCATTAAATTTTTGAATACCAGCCGTTGTATTCCATAGCATCATTCTTGCGTCGCAATCACTTCATCTGCATATCTGTGGGCATCTTTTCTCCAAAGTTTGAGCGTCGTCTAAATATTGATGGTTGATACAAATAATATTCTCTATATTAGATTTCCAATCTGAAAAAGCCTGTCATCACCGTTCCCCCGTACACTGTTGCAACAGCTTCAATCTATCGTTAATCACTCACAGGTAACCTTTTCGGTTATCCCGGATAGTTATATTTTAAAATACATTGTATGCCATTGCCCAAGATCAGGATAAACGGAGCAGAAAAGAAAATGGATGCTTCCGAAGAATCAGACGCTCTTAAGCCGAGAAAAGGTTTCGAGCTTAATGAGACCACCCGTGGCGCCGGCGCCGCACAGGAAGAGCTGGACCTGCGTAAAGATGATGTCCTGCAGTTTGAGTTTGAAGACGGTACGGTATGGGTAAGCACTCCTGATAAGATGGATGAGCTTTTCCCGGGAGGGTTACCAAAGCGCGGTGACGGATCGAATATAATAGATATACCAGATGGGATCTACGCGGCAGAGCAGGAGAGGGGGCTGGTAAAAACCATCCTGCTGAAGGCGCTGAAAGTGTTTACCAAAAAAGCAGTGCTGGCGCCTGCTATCGGGGCGCTTGCCGCTAAAGTGGAAGACTCCCAACTGGGAAAGCTGCGCGGGTTGCTGCGGCTGGATAAAGATTTTAACCTGCTTGATGAAAAGATTGCTGAAGACGGCACCTATCTTCTTTTTATACACGGCACAGGCTCTTCTACAGACGGATCATTTGGCGAGCTGAAGAAGAACGGCGATACAAAGCTCTGGGATTATATACACCAGGCGTATGAAAGAAAAGTACTGGCTTTTCAGCACGAAACACTCACGCTCAGCCCGCTTCAGAATGTGCTGAAACTGGTGCAGCAGCTACCGCAAAAAGCCACTCTCCATATCATTACCCATTCCCGCGGCGGCCTGGTGGGCGATATCCTCAACCGGTATTGTAACAGCACCACAGACAAAAAAGGCTTTTCCGCCGACGAGCGAAATTACCTAAGCAGGAATGGAAGAGACGAAGATATACGCGTAATAGAAAAAATTGATAAGGCTATTCTCGCGAAGAATATCATCGTTGAAAAATTTGTAAGAGTAGCCTGTCCTGCCAGCGGGACAACCCTCGCCTCAAAACGGCTGGATTATTTGTTCAATATTATCCTGAGCCTGTTAGCTTCCGTTGTTGGCACTGCCGCACCTGCTGTGCTTGCCCTGAAAGATCTTATTGCAGGGATACTGGAGACCAAAGACGATACTGCCACGCTGCCTGGTATAGAGGCAATGAGCCCTTCTTCGCCTTTGCTGCAGATGCTGAACAATCCCGAACCTGCCGGCAGCATCTCCTCACCGTTGTTCATTATTGCAGGCAATGCAAAGCTGAGCCTGCAATGGAAAGCGCTGGCAGTGATAGCAACAAAGCTGTTTTATCTGGATAAAAATGATTTTGTGGTGGATACACGATCTATGTATAACGGGGCAAGAAGAGCTGATGGCATAGTGCAGTATTTCCTGGATGAAGGACGAGATGTGAGTCATTTTAATTATTTTCTGAATGATAAGACAAAGAATGCCATTTTGCTTGCCTTGCAAAGCACTGGGGACAAGATTGTGCCGGGCTTTACAGCGCTTCCCAAAAGATGGTACACCGAAGAAGAAGTGCGTAGCGCTGCCCTCGGTCTCGACGGAGGGGAAGTATTCTATGATACTGTTAGCGGTAAGAAACCGATCGTTGTGCTGTTGCCCGGTATCATGGGAAGCAACCTGGCGGTAAAAGAGCATACTGTTTGGATCAACTATTTCCGCTTCATAAGCGGGGCGCTGACAACCCTGGAATGCAGCGAAGCCAATAATAAAAATATTAAAGCGGAATCTCTTATCGCCACTTCTTACAGGAAGCTGGCAGATGAGCTCAGCAAAAAGTATGATGTTGTTACTTTCCCGTTCGACTGGCGTCTGCCGCTTATGGAATCTGCCCGTTTGCTCAATAACAAGCTTACAGACCTGATGCGGTATGAGCAGCCGGTTAAGGTGGTGGGTCATTCTATGGGTGGCGTGCTGATGCGGGATTTTATTATCAGTTACCCGGATACCTGGAAGCGGCTGAACAACCTGAAAGATTTCCGGCTGCTATTCCTCGGCTCACCTCTCGGAGGCTCCTTCCGTATTCCTTACGTGATCTTCGGAATGGATGCTGCCATAAAGATGCTCGACTTTATTGACCGCTTCAATTCTAAAAAAGAGCTGCTTGCCGTTTTCAGCCAGATGCCGGGCTTGCTCTGCCTCCTGCCGGTGTCTAAAACCGAAGGCAACGATTTTGCAAAACCCGCTACCTGGCGCAGCATGTGCGATGCATTGGGTGATAAAGACTGGCCGGTCCCTGATGATAAGCTGCTTGCACAATTCGGGGATTACCGGGATGCAATTCTCGAAAAAAGCGGCAGTATTGACTACAGCAATGCGGTATATATTGCCGGGCAATCCCGGCAGGATAAGGAGACTATTTGCGGCTATACTATTAAGGATGGAAAGCTGTCTTTTCTTGCAACGAAAGAAGGAGATGAAAGTGTTACCTGGGATAGCGGTATTCCGCCAGCCATGACGGATGCGGGCAAAGTATATTTTTCCTCTACTCCACATGGCGAGCTGGCAAACGATACCAAGCTGTTCGCCGCTATAAAAGAGATTCTGGATTCAGGCACTACCAGCCTGCTCAAAAAGGTTAAGCCTGCAGTACGCGGCCAGGAAAAAGAATACGAGGCAAGAGAAATATTCGGCTTCGACACCACACCTTCAGGAGTGAGGAATACTGTGCTCGGGCTGGCCACTGACAGTGATTATACTCCCGGTCAGGTGCCTGTAAGCGTTACTGTAAGCAACGGACATCTTCAATATGCTTCTTTCCCGCTGATGGTGGGGCATTTCCTCAATGACGGCATTTTGTCTGCCGAACGGTCTATTGACGCGCAACTGAACCACGAGCTGAGCAACAGGCACAGGCTTGGCATCTATGCGGGTCCTATTGGTACGTCAAGAATATTCCTGTCGGGCAGGTCTTCGGGGTTCAAAGGCGCGCTGGTGCTGGGTTTGGGGCGGCAGGGCGAGTTGACGGGATACCTGCTTACGCAAACAGTGGAGCAGGGTATCGCACATTATCTCAGTGATATCAACAGCAGCCTGCAGTGCGATAATCCCGAAGGGACACCTGAACAGATCGGGATCTCTTCGCTTATTATCGGGTGCGGCTATGGCGGTCTGAGCATTGAGACCGCGATTTTATCCATATTGCAGGGAGTACAACGTGCCAATGATAAGATCCGCCAGATATATCCTTCTGCAAAAACAGTGAGCATTGTTGAATTTATTGAGCTCTACCGTGACAGGGCGCTGAGCAGTGTGCATGCGATCAACAAGCTTGAAAAAGATGAAAGCAGTGCGTTAAATATCATCTGGAGGGAAAATAAAATAAAGGTGCTTCCCGCAAGAAGAGAAAGACTTCCTGTAGACAATACCAATGAATGGTGGACCCGTATTACGGTTCGCCGGTATGAAGATAACAGGGATAACCCGGAGCACAAAAGGCCGGGGCTCTGGTTTACACTTTCTACCAATGCTGCAAGAGCAGAAGAGCGTGTGCTGAAAACCAGCAACGAGGTGATCGTACAGATGCTTGATGATATTTCTGTGCAGAACAGGTGGACGCCTGAAAAAGCAAAAGCTTTTTTTGAGCTGCTCATTCCCAATGATTTTAAAGAAGAAGTAAAACGGCAAAGCAATATCAACTGGATCCTCGATAAATATACCGCTGCTTATCCCTGGGAATTATTACAGGAAAGCGGGGTGAACAGCCTTCCCCTCAGTGTGAATGCAGGTATGGTAAGACAGCTTGCCACCACAGACTACAGGCTACAGATCAATGCAGTGGCAGAATCAAATGCACTTATAGTAGGAGATCCAGACCTGAAAGGGGGAACCGTGCCTCAGTTGCCTGGGGCCTTGCAGGAGGGAAAACGCGTGGAAGAAATACTGGGAGGCAGGGGATATGATGTTACTTCTGTTTTGCGGGGCAATGCTTCCGATATCCTGTTGTCTTTATTCAATAAAAACTACAAGATCGTTCACCTTGCGGGTCATGGTGTATTCAACGAAGACCCTGATCAGCCTTCGGGTATGCTTATAGGTAAGGATGCATTTCTTACCACTGCCGAAATAAGCCAGATGAGCACGGTCCCCGAGCTCGTATTTGTCAATTGCTGTTACCTGGGACAAATGAATGCAATGGCCGAGGAACGCCGGCAAAGATTTTACAGGCTGGCAGCCAATATAGGCACCCAGTTGATCGAAAACGGCGTAAAAGCCGTATTAGTGGCGGGATGGGCTGTAGATGATGCTTCTGCACTGGAATTTACAGAGAAGTTTTACCAGGGCATGTTCCAGGGAGATAATTTTGGTTCCGCAGTAAAAAATGCAAGAAAAGCCATTTACGACAAATACAGCTACCGCACCAATACCTGGGGCGCCTACCAGTGTTATGGCGATCCGTTCTATTTCCTCAATGCCGTTCCGGATATGCAGGAAGAAAAGATCACTTTTGTAATTGAAGAGGAAGCAGAGATCGAACTGACCAATCTGCTCAACAGTCTTGAAACCGGTAATTACGATGCAGAGTGGGTCAGCAAAAAGATGGACGCCATAGATAAGGCTATTGAAGCTGCAGGTGTACGCTCGGGGAAAACACTGGAATTGCAGGCGCTTATTTACAGTGCCCTCAATATGTACGGGATGGCTATTGAAAAGTTCAAAAAGCTGCTTGATGAAGAAAATTCCGATTATTCTTTTGCTGCGCTCGAGCAATACTGCAACCTCCGTGTGAAATTTGCGATGCAGGAAATAAAAAAGCCTGGCAATAAAAAAGACAGCTATGTGAAAGAATTAAAAGCCGTTGTGCCTGACCTGATGGCTTTAATACAACTTAGCCAGACACAGGAACGGCTTGCTGTCCTGGCAAGCACCTTCAAACGTATCGGTATAGTGAGCGAAGGGGCTCAAAAGAAAAATGCATATATACAGGCAGCATTGTTTTATAAAAAATCATTAGACGATAAACGCAGCGACAGCGAGTATTATCCTCTTACAAACTGGTTGTCTATAGAGAATGCGCTGATCCTTTCGGGCGTGCATAAATGGGGGCAGGTACTTAAAGAATATACCATACCGTCGAAGGAAGAAGCCATTCAGCTATTGGATAAGGAATTGAAGAATGCTGACCCTGCAGACCGTGTACAGGTGACCTATTGGGACATTATTGCCAAAGCCAATTTGCTGTTGTGCTTATTGCAGTTGGGAGATAAGAAGGTAAACCCTGATATTGTGCTGAATGCTTACAAAGAAGCATGGAAGCAGGCCGGCAGCCAGGGGTTCCGGCGCACAGAAATAGAACATTTTGAATTCCTGGAAGATGTGCTTTCCATCGCAACGTCCCGTAATGCAAAAGCAGTGCTGAATATTATCAGAAAGCTTAAGCCTGAACTGGAAGCGATGATGTGATAAGGTAAGGTATAAGGAGTAAGGTATGAGGAGTAAGTAAGCGTAGGCGCAAGGCATGCATTGCGCCTACAACGCACAACCTGGAACTTGCAACTTATATTCAGCGCTTTGTCATTCCCGCTAAAACAACTGCCGGTATGCAGCTTCACCCTCTTTTTGCTCGAACGCGTCAATAGCCTGTTTTACTTTTTCCGTTGTTTGTAAATCCCCAGATGTGGATGCGCCGCCATATTTAAATGCCCCTTTCAACCACTTTCCTTCTGCTTTAGTTTTATATAAGTCGTATTGACCGTGCGATGCATGTTTTTCTACTATAACAGTGTAAGCTATCAGTGTTTTTTTGTGATGTATCCTGAAAAAAAGAAAGTGTGTAGAACGCCGCCGTCCTTCTCTTTTATGAACTACCGTTACCCGGATATTATCAGGCAACTGTAACTGATAGGATTGCATAAGCATTTATAAAAATGCAAGTTATATAATAAACAATAAACGCCAGGGTCCTGATTTATTGTTTTACCCTTTACCCTTTTTTTGTTACCTTAAGCGCTAAAATTTAACCCCCATGTCAAAGCAAAGAAAGATCACGCTGCAGGAGTCGGAGATTCCTACCCACTGGTACAATATCCTGGCAGACATGCCTACCAAACCCCTGCCTCCCCTGCATCCCGGCACAGGGCAGCCGATAGGCCCGGAAGACCTTGCGCCATTGTTCCCGATGGAGCTGATAAAACAGGAAGTGAGCGCTGATAAATGGATCGAAATACCTGATGAAGTGAGAGATATTTACAGCATCTGGCGCCCGACACCTATGTACAGGGCTTACGGGCTGGAAAAAGCGCTTGGCACCAAAGCGAAGATCTATTATAAATATGAGGGCGTGAGTCCTGCCGGTTCTCACAAACCTAATACCTCCGTGCCGCAGGCATACTATAACAAGCAGGAAGGTGTGAAAAAGATTTCCACGGAAACTGGCGCCGGTCAGTGGGGGAGTGCGCTGAGCTTCGCCTGTAAGCTGTTTGGTATCGAATGTGAAGTTTTTATGGTAAAAGTGAGTTATGAAGGCAAGCCTTACCGCAAGATCATGATGAATACGTGGGGAGCGACAGTGCATTCGTCGCCAAGCAAGCTTACCAATGCGGGCAGGACCATACTGGCTAAGGATCCTGATTCGCCGGGCAGTCTTGGTATTGCTATATCTGAAGCTGTGGAAGTAGCTGCCATGAACAGCGATACTAAATATTCTTTAGGCAGTGTATTGAATCACGTACTGATGCACCAGACTGTTATTGGGCTTGAAGCATTGAAACAGATGGAAAAAGCAGGAGATTATCCTGATATCGTGATTGCGCCATTCGGCGGCGGGTCTAATTTTGCAGGTATTGCATTTCCTTTTCTTGAAAATAACTTTACCGGCGGTAAAAAAGTAAGAGCTATCGCGGTAGAGCCCACGTCCTGCCC
Organism: uncultured Terrimonas sp.; assembly: GCA_964461595.1. Lineage (GTDB taxonomy): Bacteria > Bacteroidota > Bacteroidia > Chitinophagales > Chitinophagaceae > Agriterribacter. Next base: position 60,892 of record CAYWVB010000015.1, read on the forward strand.
CAAGCTTACGCGTGGTATATTCCGTTATGATTTCGGAGATACCGTGGGCATGACCCCGCTGATACCAATGTATACGCTCGGGCATAATTTTATTCCTTCGCCTATCCATGCGGGAGGGTTGCGCTATCATGGCGCGGGCGCCATTGTGAGCCAACTACTGAGGGACAGGTTGATTGAAGCGGATGCCATCAACCAGACAGAATGTTTTGAAGCCGGGCTGTTGTTTGCCGGTGCGGAAGGGGTGATCCCTGCTCCGGAAGCTACACATGCCATCGCTGAGGTGATTCGGCAGGCAAAGCAGGCGGATAAAGAAGGCGTTTCTAAAACCATCTTATTCAACTTATGCGGTCACGGTCATTTTGATCTGGGCGCGTATGAAAACTATCTTGCGGGCAAACTGGTGGACTATGAAGTGTCGCAGGAAGCGATCAATGCATCGCTGGCAGAACTGGCTACACCGGAGATATAAATTTTTCACACAAAGCTCGCAACCTAAACTAAGGACGCAAAGAGGGTTTTGTTCCTTATTTCTCTTCGCATCTTTATTATATATCAGTAATAAAAGAGGCCGGCTCAAAAGGATGCATTTGCGTGAAGTATTGCATCCTCTTGAGACAGCCTTTTGTCTTTTATACCTTTAAAAAGCTTTTTACCGCACCCTTTTTGCTACGAACTCTCCTTCAGTGATGGCAATGGTATTGTCGCCGTCCATATCGTCTGCAAGAGTATTGCCGGTAAAATTTCCTTTTATAGTGGTTTCATTTATTGAGATCAGGGTAATACTGTAATCGGAATAAGGCTCCTGACTGTACTGGTCACTATAAAAAATAGTGGAACTTCCTGTCTTCACACTATAATCCAGGGGCATAAAATAATCACCTGAATGATACGTGCCGGCAGGAATGGAAGCGCCATCCACCTGGAAGCTATATCCGAAGGATTGTTTCAGATCAGGACTTGCCGCTGATACCGTAAAGTCAGTCTTTGTGTTATCATAAAGATCAGCGCCCAGGTCGCATATAGCATTGGGCCATGTTTCCCAATTGCCGTTGATCTTTATTTTTAAATAATAATCTCCTGTATTGTCTTTATTTGATTCTTTTTTGCAACTGCCAAAACTTAATGTCAAAAACGCAAGCAGCAGATAAAAAGGGAATGTTTTTTTCATATACAGCGTATTATCAAAGGCTATTAACGCCAGGATACGCAGGGATATTGCTATAATTGATACCGGGGCCCTGTTGTTTTATTTCCAGCTATAATTGGGTTTATCGCCCATTTCAAAAAGAAGTTGGTGACCGTTGAGTATCTGCTGATGTGTTATGAAAGGAGCTGTCAGCGGCTTACCATCGAGCGTTACGCTTTGAATATATTTATTGATATCTGAAATATTTTTAGCTTCTATGACAAACGCATGTTGTTCTCCATCTGCCGATCTGAAATGCAGGGTGAGCGAAGGGAACTGGGGAGCTCCAATGGCATATATCCCGGAGGCAGGCTGCACAGGATAAAAGCCCATTACCCCGAAGATATACCAGGCTGCCATCTGGCCGCAATCTTCATTGCCATTGATACCTATGGGCTGGTTGCGGAAATTTTCTGTGGTGTGTTTCCGGATAAGCTCCTGTGTTTTCCAGGGCTGACCACAATAGTCGTAGAGATAAATATAATGATGCCCGGGCTCGTTGTCGTGGCGGTAATGCCCGCCTGAAAAATTTTCGTCCAGCTTCGCGGCAAACTTTTCTTGGCCTCCCATCATTGCTATCATGCCTTCTGGATCGTGCATGGCGCCAAAGGTGTATGTCCAATGATCGCCTTCCGTAAATCCTTCCCATTTGCCTGCACTGTCCTTAGGAGCAAATGCACCTTCCCTTTTTCTGGGCAGCAGAAAGCCTTTGCCGGGATCATAAAGATTGCGGTAATTAGCGCTAAGCTTCATCAGTGTATCGTAATCACCTGTTTTGCCGAGGGCTTTTGCCACCTGTGCGATGGCATAATCATCTACCGAATATTCTACCGTGCGTGAAACCGATTCTGCGGTTTTGTCAACCGGCACGTAGCCTATCTTCTTAAAAAATGTTACACCAGCCTGCGCTTCGTAGTCTGTCCAGGGATCACGGTCGCCATAGCGAATGACGGTATCTTTCAGCGGGGGATCCATGGCATCGTGCAGGAGTGCCTTGTATGCAAGATCAGCATCATAGCCGCGGAATCCTTTTATATATGCATCCGCAATCACTTCATCGGCATGTGTACCTATCATGATATTGGTTTCTGCGGGGTTAGGCCACATCGGCAGCCTTCCGCCTTCTTTGTACATCTGCAGCATGGCACGCACCATCGGGTTCACCCGCTCCGGCTGGGTAAAAGTCAATAAAGGATGCAGCGCCCTGTAGGTATCCCATAATGAAAAGTCAGTATAGGAATCCCCGTCATGAACACTGTCATCAAAAGCGCTATAGTATTTCCCATACTCCGACATTTCACGCGGCAACTGCATAGTGTGAAACATAGCGGTGTAAAAAATAGTTTTCTGATCTTCTGTTATGCCATCAACAGCTATACGGCTTAAATTTTCCTGCCATACGTCACGCGTGGATTTTACAAGGGCATCAAAATCTTTTCCTTTCAGCTCCATTTCCATATTCTTCCGGGCCTGGTCGAGGCTGATAAATGACGTGCCGATACGGATTTCCACCACTTCGCCCGGCTTTGTATCAAAGCTGGTATAGGCGCCCATCCTTGTACCGTACTGTTCTTTGGAAGAAGCCTTTATTTCCTGGTTGTTCCATGTGCCGTAAGAAACAAAGGGTTTACTGAATTGTATTACAAAATAGCCTTTGAAGTTGGGAAGCTCCGGTCCGATCTGCGCCGACATCCTGTCGGGATTGTAGCCGGTAATTTCATTTTGCGCCGCATTTATATTCACATACCCTTTTAAAGTGCGCAGGCGCTCTGTATAATCATTGGCCCAATGTTTAATAGCAGGATTGAGGTTAATGCCCTGGATGATGATATGGGCGTCTTTCGCTTCCGGGAAAGTAAACTTTACTATACCGCACCGGGATGCTGCCGCCATTTCTGCTTTGATCTGTTTATTGTTTTCTGCATCCAGCAATACGGAGTAGTAGTATGGTTTGGAAACTTCATTGCTGTGAGAGAAATGCAAAGCCCGGTCTTCCGGCAATGTCCTGAGCGGACCCAACTGCGGCATCACAGATACATAACCATAATCTCCCATCCATACCGTAGGCTGATGTGAAGCGAGAAAGCCTATGATGCTACTGTCTTCATAGAAATAGTTCATCCGGCTCATATAGTTCTCGCCGGTTTGTGCCACAAAATTGGTCATGGCAAACGGCAAGCCTACAGACGGCATGGTACCACCGCCATCGAGTCCTTTTGAGAAGCCGGTGGCAGCCGTTCCTATAAGAGGGTTGACGTAATCCACCTCCTGTTTATTTTCCCGGTTTTCTTTTTGCAGGGTTGAACAGCTATAAGCTGCAAAGAATAACAATGCAATAATAGTGTGCAATAATTTTTTCATTGTTCGAACCGGTTGGGTTGTATATAATGGGTTGTGTATAAAAAGCCTTGCTTTTTCTTTGCCGTTTAATATAGAAGTCAGCCTGATCTTAATGATAGCTATTTACTCCCGTATAGTTCATTGGAGTAACAGCCTTCAGTTCTTTTTTTAGAGACGGAGAGATTTTGAGGGTATCAATGAACCTGTGGATGGTTTTTTGATTGATGTTTTCTGCTCCTCTTGTAAGCTCTTTTAAGGCTTCATAGGGATTAGGATAATTCTCCCGCCTCAGAATGGTTTGAATAGCCTCGGCTACTACTGCCCAGTTATGATCCAGGTCTTCTTTTATTTTTGCTTCATTAAGCAACAGCTTTCCTATGCCTTTGTCAATAGATTTAAGTGCTAATACCGTATGAGCAAAAGGAACGCCAATATTTCTCAGCACAGTAGAATCTGTAAGATCGCGTTGCAGGCGGGAAACGGGCAGCTTGGCCGAGAGATGTTCAAGCAGCGCATTGGCAATGCTCAGGTTACCCTCCGCATTTTCAAAATCAATGGGGTTTACTTTGTGAGGCATTGCAGAGGAGCCTACTTCGCCTTTCTTCACTTTCTGCCTGAAGTATTCCATAGAGATATACGTCCATATATCCCTGCAAAAATCAATCAGTATGGTATTGATTCTTTTAATGCCATCGAAGTGAGCGGCAAAGTTGTCGTAGTGCTCTATCTGGGTGGTAAATTGCTGGCGTTGCAGGCCCAGGGCATTACTGCAAAAATCATTGGCAAATTTTACCCAGTCTGTTTTAGGGTAGGCTACATAGTGGGCATTGAAGTTACCGGTGGCGCCCCCGAATTTACAGGAGTAAGGTACCGACTGCAATAATTGCAACTGCTGTTCCAGCCTTTCGGCAAAAACCATTATCTCTTTTCCCAGCCGGGTAGGAGAGGCCGGCTGACCGTGTGTACGCGCCAGCAAAGGAATGTCTTTCCAGGTGGAAGCCATCTTCTTCAACTGCAGCACCAGCGTAGCTATCGCCGGGAAATATTCATTTTCAAGCGATTCTTTCCAAAGCAGCGGGATAGCCGTATTGTTGATATCCTGGGAAGTAAGCCCGAAATGAACCCACTCCTTCAGGTTATCCAGCTTTAAAGCCTCAAGCTCACGTTTAATAAAATATTCCACCGCTTTTACATCGTGGTTGGTGATCTTTTCAATGTCTTTGATCTCCTGCGCCTGTTCTGTTTTCAGTTGTTGATATATTTCTCTCAGCGCTTTCAGTTGCTGTGGCTTTAAAGAAAAGAATTTTTTATGGCTGAGGGCAATAAAATATTCTATTTCGATAAGCACCCTGTACCTGATCAGGGCATACTCCGAAAAATACTGATCGAGGTGCTGTACCTGGTTCCTGTACCGCCCGTCTATAGGGGAAATGGCTGTAAGCGCTGATAGATCCATGCTGTGATAAATATTGAATAATAAGGTGTGATTGCCCTACTTTTGCGGGCAAACCTACATGAAAAAGTTGAATTAATACCTGCGGATCATTTGAAAAAAAGGCGCAGCTCAACCGTATCTGGTGTAAAATGTGAAGAAAATAATGAGTAAAAAAATAAGGGTTGGCATAATTAATTATCTCAACGTAAAGCCTTTCCTGTACGGCATCCGGCACAGCGATGTAATGAATGAAGTTGAACTTATTGAAACCTTTCCTGCAAAGCTTGCCCAAATGCTGCGGGATGATGAAGTGGATGTGGGCATTGTGCCGGTAGCAGCAATACCGGAGATTCCTCAACACCATATCGTGTCCGACTATTGTATCGGCTGCGATGGTCCTGTTGCCTCGGTATGCCTGTTTAGCGAAGTGCCCGTCAACCGTATCCGGAAAGTGCTGCTTGATTATCATTCCCGTACTTCTGTAGCGCTGGTGCAGGTATTGCTGAAGCAATACTGGAATATTTCCCCGGTGCTGGAACATGCGGAAAATGAAAATTACCGCAGCCTTATCAGGGATACAACAGCAGGTGTAGTGATCGGCGACAGGGCATTTGAACAGCGTAAGCGCTCCAGCTATATATATGATCTGGGGGAAGCCTGGAAACATCATACCGGGATGGGATTTGTATTTGCCGCATGGGTGGCTAATAAAATGCTCCCCGAAGGCTTTTTGAAAGCCTTTAATAAAGCAAATGCCTCGGGGCTGGAGCATATTGATGAAGTGGTTAAAGAAAATCCCTTCTCATTGTACGACCTGGGTAAATATTATAAGTATAATATCAATTATATACTTGACGAAAAAAAGCGGGCCGCCCTGGAAATCTTTTTGCAGGAAGTACAGCAGTTATCCCCTTTTCCTGCGATATCTCTCTGATTTTTTTGCTTAAATGAACAGACGGATTATTTTTGATCAATATACAACTATTGTCACATGGAATGGATGACCAACCCCGAAGCATGGATATCACTGCTTACGCTTACTGTGCTGGAAATTGTGCTGGGGATTGATAATATTGTCTTTATTTCCATTATTACAGGAAAGCTTCCCCACAATAAGCAAAGACCTGCCCGCAGGTGGGGGTTGAGCCTGGCAATGATAACAAGAGTATTGCTATTGCTATCCATCAGTTGGATAATGACGCTTACTGCGCCATTATTTAATGTCGCTGAATGGCTGGGCATTCATGAGGGTGATATCTTTGAAAAGCTGAAGATCTCAGGAAGAGACATTATACTGATCGTGGGCGGATTGTTTCTGATATATAAAAGCACTACCGAGATTCACGAAAAGCTCGAAGGGCACGAAGACAAAATAAATACCTCACCGAAAAAGATTTCTTTTAACCGTGTTATCATTGAAATTCTCCTGCTGGATATTGTTTTTTCGCTTGATTCGGTAATAACTGCCGTTGGAATGGCCGATCATATAGAGATCATGGTCGCTGCTGTGGTCATTGCCGTGCTGATCATGCTGATATCTTCCGAAAGCATCAGCAGGTTTGTAAATAATCATCCTACCGTAAAAATGCTGGCATTGTCATTTTTGCTTTTGATCGGCGTTTCACTCATAGCAGAAGGGCTTGACCAGCATATTCCTAAAGGGTATATTTACTTTGCCATGGCTTTTTCTGTTTTCGTGGAGATGCTGAATCTCCGTGCTGCAAGGCGGGCGCATAAGCCTGATTAAAATAAAAAAGGAGGTTGAAGCCTCCTCTGCAATAAGCAATTTGTAACAATTTTTATTTCTTTAATCTTTTTTTTACTTTTCTTACAAAAGCCTCAGGTACATTCGAAAAATTAGCGATCTCAGATATAGTAAACTTTCCGGTATTAACGAGGTTGCCAACTACTTCGGCTTTACCTTCTTCAATACCTTTTTCAATACCTTTTTCAATACCCTCTTTACGTCCTTTTTCAAAGGCGTCTTCGCGTTCTATTTTCTTTATAGTTTCTATGATTCCCATAGTATTTTCCTTTCCTGTTAGGATATCAATCTGTCTGTCAAATTTACGATTAATCTTCGGGTCTCCAATATACAAAAACTGTTTCAGAAAATATAAAAAACGGCTGATGCGTCCATGATCGTATCTCTTACTCTTTATCAGGGCTTTGGCTACAGTTAGCCGTTCCCGGTTCAGTTCTTCTTCAGGTATTTTTCCCATCAGGAGTGCCTTTTGTGCAGCCAGTACAATCAGGGCAAACGGATTGTCCATTACCAGCAACCCAGCTTCGCTATGGTCGAGGATATGGTATACATTGTATTGGTAATTGATCTCAGTACCCAGAAACGATCTCTGAAACCGGGAAGGTCTCTTTTGGGTTTTACTTCCTGTAAACACAGCGAGCGCCGTTATTTTCACTTTATAACGGTCGTATATCCTGTACCAGTACTGGAACATGCGTTCCGAGAAATTTTTATCATTGGATCCCTGTATTTCTATATGCACTAATATCCATTCTTCTTTGCCATTTTTTAAAAAGACTTTAACGAGCATATCCACAAATCGGTTACCACCCTGTTTCTCCAATTCAGGGAAAAGTTCGCTGAGCTCTTTGTCGAGAAATACAAAACCCTTTCCTGTATCAAAAATATTATCAGCATCGGCAAAGCAAAAGCGAAGCAGGTCGGGAAAGGCTTCTTCAAAGGCGCTTTTGAGAAGGATATCATCTTTTCTTCTGGGCATGCCCGGCAAAGTACATCAATTTTCTTTAACCCTTTGTGTTATATTTGTACACCCCGATCAGCCCTTTATTACTCAATATATACATACCGGCCCGGCAAGCCCCATAGATTGCAGAGGCTGGTCGTTTCTCCCTGTGTTCGTCCAGATTTGAGCAATTTTATTATCCTTCAGTGTTTTCATATAATTCAACATTACTGTTGTTACATAAATTTCAATTGTGTTATTCCCCATTTTAAAGAGATCACCGACACGGTAATTCCGGTTACCATACCATTGGGTCCCGGCATCTTTTCCATTAATGATCACTTTTGAAATTCCATAAACCCTGCCGAGGTTCAGAAATTTGATCTTTTGCGGATCATTAATTGCGAAGGTATTTTTATATCGTACTGTACCGGCAAAATGTGCATACTCCGGAAGGTCTTTCAAATCCGTAAGTGTTTTCATGCCGGTATTTTCAATGTGCCCGTCGTAGTGTTGCAATTGTACTTCCCAATCATCCGCAGGTTGTATGGCTGTAGCTCGCTCCGGTAAGGGGATGGGCTGAAACGATGTTCCCCCTTTTTCCTTATCAAATACCACGATTATTGATGCTGCAGGTCCCAGCGCCATCGTCAGTTTATTGTTGACTAATTGCAATTTGAACCGGTCGCCAGTCTCTGCATCCCAAAGCCAGGCATGTTTGTTACCAGTAATATTTTTTGCAAAAGTGGCTTCAAGCGTATAATCATGGCTGTCACTGGAATTGGTAAAGAAAAACACCTCTGATCCTCCCATCTGATATCTTACCTGGGTAATATATGGCCGGGTATGAGCGATTTTCACATAGGGCAAAAGGTTATGCTTCTCCTGTAAATCCCTGAACCATTCACAGAAATTTTCTTTTGGCTTATCAATAAAAATAAAACGCTCAGGGAATTGCTTCATCTTATTCACCAGATCTGTTACCTCTTTATCTTTTTTCTCATGTTCATGCCATCCGCCATAATGATCAGGATAGGCTTCTATGCAAAACACCCTGCCTCCGCCGGAAACAAAATCATATAATTTCTCCGCCGTAGCCGGGTTGATTCCCCGCACTTCAATCAGGAAAATGCTATGGTATTTCCTGTTGCCGTAAATAAGCCATCCCTTTTGTACCTGGCAATCGTTAATTACCTGCTCCGAAACATAATCACAGGCATTGCCGTTTTGGTGCATGGATTGCCAGATCAGCATTTGGTATTTTGGATATACCAGGGTTGGAAAGGGTTCATTCTGTGCTCCAAATTCTCCCCACATATCCGGAATAGGAGGCAGCAGCGCTATGTCGGCATACATCGTTCCCTGCTGCAATAAAGCAGAGAGACGGGCCCGGTAATCGTTATAGAGGTTCAGGTAAGGCCAGATCGTATTTTTTTCATTAAAATATCCTCCCCATCTTATCCATCCCGGAAACGGCGCTTCGGGAGGAGAATAGTTGAATCCGTGAAACACAGGGTGCGTCACTCCTGAAATTGTACTTTGATCCCCGGCAATTTTGAATATTTCCAGGGATTCATTAAACACCATAGCCGTATTGGTTAATTCTTCCGAACTTATGAGCCTCTTGTCTTTCAGATGTGCCGCTGAAGAAACATATTTATTGATCATTGTATTGCCCTGACCAAGATGCCAGGGATAGCCCATAAAATCTGCTTCAGTAATATCTTTTCCAATCCCGTATTTAAGCCAGGTCTCACATTCGGGAAGATCAATCGGGAAGCTGCCTTCCAGCAGGAAATATCCTCTGCCGTAAGCCTGGGCCCGTGATTTTACCTTATGATCAGTACACCATTTGGCAAACTGGTTTACAAACCTTTCCCTGAAAACCTCTGCTATGGTCAATGCCCAGTCATACCTCATACGACACAATATCTTTTTCAGAGCTGCACCCATATCAACCGTATAATCGGGAAAATAGCTGTTCCCCATCCCTCCGATCTTAAACAGGATAAAGGGCAGATAAGGATAAATATCATAACCTCTTCTCCGCTTAAATTCATCCAGCATATCGTTGTTCCAGTTGGCGCCCTCCAATTCCATACTGTCTACAAAGAAAGCGCGTAAATAAGGAGCAAGCGCACCTGTCTTATCCTGGATCTTATCGGTAATATGATTCAGATATTTATTAACGGCGCTTTCATTCAGATGATTTAACACCGGTCCTCTGCCCCCGGGAGCGCCAACGATTACTTTTTCAAATCCTTCCACTTTTACCAGGGCATATACTGCAAACTTCCCGTCGGGGATGGAGACTTTAAGAATATCATCTTCCATCTGATGGGAAATGTCCTTTACCTCGTCTATATGATTCAACGGATCCGGGACCAGTTTTACTGACAACATTTCCATTTTACGCCCTGTATACACATTTGAAATCTGTGGATCTGCTTCTTTATACAGATCAAAAAGAGAAAATTCGGTATTCAAAGGCCCGGTAAGTTTTTTTACTCCTATTACAACGATCTGCGAACGTTCTTCATCTTTGAGGAACTCCGCGCCAAAAGGGAATCCTGTGCCGGCTATCAGATCACAGGTCATGTTCAGTGATCTTGCTTCATTCAAAGTAAATTGTAATAGTTCAATCCATTCGTCGCTCAACCATTCTACAGAGGGCAGGCCCATATCGTCCGTACCATTGCCGGGAAATGCGATAGGGTTGATTTCAACTCCACCGATGCCGGCGGCTTTCAATAACCTCAGTTCGCGGGCCAGCTCTTCCTTTTGAATCTTGTCCCCATTCCACCACCAACGTACAAATGGCCTGTACTTTATATCCGGAGTTTTAAAAATGTTGTATAATGAGGCTTCCTTTTGGCCGGAGCTGCCCGGGATAGAGGTGCTTATCTGCGACGGGGCCATGTTTGTCAGCAACACTCCTGATATTGCCATGGAACTGGTTGCTAAAAAATCTCTTCTTTTCATTATTACGACTTTTATGCTACTGATATTATTACCGGACTTCTGATCAATCTTAGATACCTTACGCCCTACACCTTATTCCTTACACCCTATACCCTTACTTCATGATGAACAACGGATAATTTAAGCAATTCTTTTTCTATCATTTCAATACCCAGCCCGGGATTATTATCAACGGAAACCCATCCGTTTTCCGGGACTATTGGTTTTTGTACGATGTCAAACTGTACCGGCCCGGGAACAGGCTTAAGCTCAAAAACCATACTATTGTCTGAGGCGAGGGAACAATGCAGGCTCGCAGCAGTGGTGATGGCCGTACTCCAGGCATGGGCATTGACAAACCTGTGGTTGGCTGAAACCATATCCTTTATTCTTTTGTATGCCGTTATCCCCTGGATACGTGCAGGATCCATCCCAAAAACGTCTATACAATCCTGTTGCAGCAATGCCTGATAATTTTCATAGCACCATTCTCTTTCTCCGGAACCTATCAGGGTATTCGTTTGCGATTTCAAAACCCGGTAGCCCTTTATATCCGTTGGATAAAGCGGTTCTTCTATCCACCGGATATTATATGCCTCCATTCTTTTGGTTGTTTTTACAGCAGTCGGAACATCCCAACGTACTCCATTTCCGATATCAACCATTATATCAGGTTCTTCTCCGATCGCCTCCCGGAGCTCCTTTATAAAATTAACATCATAATCAGGACCAGCCTTACCTACTTTGGATAATCCTTTTTTAGCAAAGCCCAGCTTTACCGACCGGAAGTCTTTTTTAAGATATCCTTCGACGTCCTTTATTGTTCCTGCTATTGTGGGCTGGTTCACATGAATACTTGCATTTGCCGGCAGTTTGTCCACTATCTTTCCCCCCAGGAGATTAAACAGCGGCTGCTGTAAATGCTTCCCCTTTATATCCCATAACGCGATATCAATGGCGGAAACAGCAAAATTGGCCACCCCCGAATGGTTGTACCCATACCACCAGGTATGCCTGCGCATCATTTGCCAGCATTTTTCAATATCTAAAGGATCCTCTTCTTTGAGCAATGGGAACAATCCTTCCCTGATAATGATCTCACCGGCTTTACAAGCCTCCGGCCACATGGCAATACCTTCTCCCCAGCCTACACAACCATCATCGGTTTCTATTCTCAGTATCAGTGTATAACGATTTGTTGAAAAATCATTAGGCTCAGGATATTCCAGTACATAAGTGTCTATTTTTTTAAATCTCATGCTATCATTGGATTAGTAATTAAAATCTGCCTAATAATGGTTCTTTTCGAACGTCCAGTTCCATACCAGCCAGATCATTTGCTGCATCTGTAAATAAGTATGCTATTGCCTGCGCGGGATGTTCGGGGGGAGTCAGTTTTTCCTTTGGTATGTTTGCTGCGGGAATTGTATTTATTTTCGAGGCTCTTATCTCATCCTGCATTTTCGTATCCACTCCGCCGGGCTTTATGCTAAAAACCCGTACATTTTTTTCTTTCACTTCCTGATACAATACCTGCCCAAACATCTTTAAGGATGCTTTGGCGCTATTATAAGCACTCCATCCCAAGAGAGGCAACTCTGCTGCTCCCGAACTGATATTAACGATGGTGCCACCTTTGTTTTCGATCATAAGAGGCAATACGGCTTTCACAAAATGAAAACTACCAAACAAATGCGTCTCCACGCATTTTTTCCATAACTCCACGTCCGCATCCAGTATCTTTGCCAGTGGCTGTATGGTTCCTGCATTGTTTACCAGTCCATGGATTACGCCGTATTTTTTGACGGCTGTCGCCACTATTTCTTTTACCTCCTCATTTTGCCGAACGTCACATACCTGAAACACACAATCTCCTCCTTCACCGCTTATCCGGTCTGCAACCGCCTTTAGTTTATCAGAATCCAAAGATGCCAATACCACTTTTGCACCTGCTTTTGCAAGAGTTTCAGCAGTAGCTGCGCCAAGGCCCTGACTGGCCCCCGTTACGATAATTACCTTTCCCCTTAAGTCTGTCATTATATTATTGTTATTCTAGAAAGATTTGGATTTGATTTCAATTCTAATTTTTCACAACGATTATTATTTATTTCCTGCCTTCAGATAATCGTAAATAATCTCTCCTTTGACCAGTTTAAAATCAGCGCGCCAGTAATATCCCGCCAACATATCAATTACGGGTAATCGAAAAAGAGGAGCCTGTGCATTAGGTCTGATTTCCACCGTACAGGGACCAACCCAGCATTCATGAATTTTCAGGTCCGTTAGTTTTCTGGAGGTAAGTTGCCTTATGGCGGGTCGTTCATCAATATGATCAATCACTTTCAAATTGATATTGGTTGAAAAATCAAAATATTCTTTAAGATTTGTGATATCTCCTTTTTGCTGCTTATAAGGTATTGTAGCGGTAAAAACATCAATCCCGTTTCTCTCAATAGTGCCTACAATTAAATCCTCTCTGAACTCTATTTTGGGCCGTGCGTATTTTTTGGGCTGTCCCTGTACTTCGCGACCATGTGAAACGCCGATAGCGCTACTCAAAAACAAAAAGGGAGAATACCCGCCTGCAATGTTCGAACCTTCCAGCGAGCAGTTAAGCATAATATTGGATTCATTGTACGGACCAATCCAATCTGTATCATTCATGTTGTATATATGCACCATCACTATATCCGATACCGGCAGCAAAGGCGGAGGCAGATGCTTATTCACGGCTTCTTCTGCAGTGCGATACACCAGTGTCATTACTTCCACATTTCTGAATTCAAAGGGATATGGTGGAATCATCGGAGCACCTATAGGTGTAGAAAATCCCGGTTTCAGGATATCATTTATAGTGGGTTTAATTAAATCGAAAGCGTGCATATCTCAATATTTTAATTGGCCTGGCAAAAGTCCTCTTTTCCATTCCTCCACAAGGTCTCTCATTTTAATGGTTTCACTGAGTACATCGTCATAAAGCGTGTTCATATAATCCTGATGAACATACTCTATAGACAGATACCCGTCAAAAGCATGTTCATTCAATTTGCCCAGAATAGCAGGGAAATTAATAGTTCCTTTTTCAAGACCTGTTTGAAGAAAGCCCTGCTTCGCCTGTCTGAGATGTACCAGCTTTGTAAGAGGAATAAGCGGATCAACAGTGCTCTGCGTGAATCCCAGGCATACAAAATGGGCATAATCTAAGACCAGCTTCAGACCCCGGACTTTATCCAGAAGTTCCAGCGTCAATTCGGGAGATTCGATACAGGAATGAACGTGGGGCTCTATAGCCAGGGATACTCCTTCTTCCTGACATATTTCTACCATTCCTTTAAGATGCTCTGCTGAAATATGCATGGCATCTTTTATGCTTTGTCCCGGGTTAACAATTCCGGGCAAAATAAAAATGGTTTCAATAGCTGCTTTCCTGCAAAATAAAGCTGCTTTTTGAAGATCTGCTTTATTGTTTCCGCCTGTACCCTTCAGAGACAAATTCCGGTCTTTGATATCCTCTCCAAACAGGTGATATAAACATGGCACGGTAATGTTCAGCTTCCGGATCACTTCCGCCATGCCTTCCGGGTCTTCAAGGATTTTATTTTTGTTTATGGCGGGGCGATAAAAATAGCCTAAGTCAATCGCATGAATATTCAATAGTTTTGAAAGCCCTGCTGCTTCAGGCAGGCTGCACTGCGGAAAGGACCAGGAAGTGATTGATAATTTCATAATACACTTTTTTTATTCCGGTATAGAAGACCAGCCCTTTATTTTTATTGGAGATGTTCCACTTTGCCACTCTTTGCAGATTGATGCATCAGATAAAGGGTCTCTACGGAACGGCGCCCGACTGTTGCATCTGCCGGGTTGTGAACAGCTTCCCCTTTGCAGAGCTGAACAAAACGTTCGACCGGGGTCTGCTCCGGATATTTTCCGTCTCCCGGTTGCATTTCGGTTTTAAAATCATCTCCTCCGGCACTCATGATTTCCATTCTCTCTCTTTCAATATCAAAAGCCAATACTCCTTCCGTACCAAAAATGCGGAGGTCCATCATATATCCCCGGTGGCCCGGCATAGTAGAAGCTCCCGATAAGCAAATTGAAGTTCCTTTTTTGGTCTTTAAAACTGCGGCATCATAATAATCTACGCCGGCTGAAGACAATTGGAAGTTTGAATAAACGCTTTCAGGATCTTCATTGACCAGATAAAAGAGGGCAGCCAGCAGATGCGACATTTGTCCCCAGCTATACCCTCCTGCATTGTCCGGGTCGGCCCATGTTGAACTGGGTGGCCTGAAAATATCCGATTCCGTACCCTTCAAAGGTTGTCCGTTAAACAGATCTCCCGTTGGGGAGGCCATTTGGGCGACAACGTGCTTAATTTTTCCAATTTTACCTTCCCTGATCTTTTCATGAGCCTCTAACATGTAAGACGTATAATTCCAGCCACAGGCAACCATCACTTCAACGGAATGCGATTTTGCAAGCGCTGCCAGGTTTCTGGCATCCTCTACTGTAGTTGTCATGGGCTTCTCGATCAGTATATTAATGCCTTTTTTTATGCATTTTATAGCCGGGGTATAATGAGCGGTGTGAGGAGTGGCAACTATAGCGCCATTAATCAGCTCTGTATCCAGCATCTCGTCAATACCGGTATAGGTGGCGGTAACGTTTAATTTTTCTTTTATGATCGCAAGCCGTTCTTTCTGCTTATCAACTATAACAATTCGTCCTACACTGTTATTTTTTTTCAAAGCAGGGATATGGTTATAACATGCCCACCATCCTGCTCCAATAACAGCAATATTTACTTTATTCATATTTTAGGGGCTGCGGTGTCGCCTTTGTTTTCCGGTTATTGGTAATTTATTTTTTGCTGAGTCTGCCTTAACAAAAATAAGTTTCGTATCTTTAAAAAGCATATATAAATTGTCTTCCTTTTTACACTCTTTGATATTTTTATAAAACAGATAAAAATATTGATAATTGAAGGGATATTACAAATACTTGCCTATAACGAAAACAGAAACTGACTGGGGATTTTATATCAATACAGTGGGATATTCAATTACGAATCCCCTTGAGACTTACCCTCCTGCCAATCACCCGTCCTCTCATCATTTCACATGGAATAAAGGACGTACGCTTAATGGTTACTACATCGTTTTTATTTCCAAAGGCCGCGGCACTTTTGAATCGGCGCTGACTTCTCCAAAGACTGTTTCTGAAGGTATTTGCTTTCTTTTATATCCCAACGTATGGCACAGGTACAAACCTGATTTAAATACTGGTTGGGAGGAATACTGGGTTGGATTTAACGGCATGTATCCGGAACATATTATAAAAAATAATTTCGGGGATCCGGAGAACCCTTTTTTTGAAATAGGATTGAACGAGCCTTTTTTAATCGCCTTTCAACACTTATTGGAAAGCGTTCGAAATGGCTTGCCCGGGTATCACCAGGTGATCTCAGGTATAACGCTTGAAATGCTGGCTACCCTTCGCAATCTCTCCTCCGGCAATTATCAGTGCCAGGATAAGGACTTGCAACTTATTCACAAAGCGAAATTCATTCTTAGGGAATCATTGGAACAAGCTATTGATATACCGCAAATGGCAAAGGAATTGCCTATGGGTTATTCCAAATTCAGAAAACTCTTTAAAGAAGAAACCGGGATTTCTCCTCATCAATACTATCTCAATCTCAGGATAAACAGGGCGAAATCTTTATTACAAACTACCGATCTGAATGTTAATGAAGTTGCTTTTCAATCCGGCTTTGAATCTGAATATTATTTCTCTAAATTTTTTAAGAAAAAGGTTAACCTTTCACCAACCGAATACCGGTCGTTAAAAAGACCGCCCCGGTAAAGCATTAATGTTAAGCCAATCCAATTATCTCTGTTTATTTTCGTGAGAGGTGAAACGAACATTTACCACTCACCTCAGCCATAATACTAATATACTGCCGTCAGTTGCTCAGGGATTCCTTAATTTTTTGCCGGCGCCGTTTTTGGTGTTTTCAATGCGGATATCCTGCTTGCTTCCCGGGTAGATAATTTCTCTCCCGGAGGTATCGAAATAGGAATTCAATACCGATAAGCGGCTGTTATTGCTTAAGTTCAGTGCACTGCCAGGTAATCCTTTGTTTTGAACAGTAATACTATCCACGCTTCCATTTGTGATCTTATCTAACCGGATAGCATCGCCCAGGCTATTCCGGAGGACAATGCCGGATATGATCACATTTTCACAATCTTTCAACTGGATCAGACCTGGTGCTGCAAATGCATCTCCGTTTTGCAGGTACCCGTTCTTTATCTGCTCAGTTTTGGCCGCAAGCAGCGCCTGTCCATTCCCTATAATGACACCCTTCCCGGTTATGGAAACATTTTCCAGGTGTTCACCATAAAGTATTGAAACGAAACTCCTGTTGCTATAGTAGTCATAAATAGAAGGAACCCCAACCAATACCGCACCTTCTCCCAGGTGGATAGTTACGTTTGATCTTAGCGCTATCGCACCGGTAAGGTACCGGCCTACATAAAACATCAGCCTTCCCCCTCCCTGCCCGCTGATAAAATCTATCGCTTTTTGGATGGAACCTGTGTTAAGGGTCACTCCGTCTGATTTAATACCAAATAAAGAAGCATTATAATCTTTTGCCTCAGAAACAGATAAGATTGTGAAATGCATCACAACGGTTATAATTAATATGCGAAACATAATCTACCGGCGGTTTTTATTTAATGCTTATGTTTTCAGACCTGTATTGAAATATTTTGTCTTTCAGATTGTCCTTTTCTTTACTGGGTTCTTCAATTTTCATCCCTGAGAAAGAGCTGTTGGTTACATCATCCAATACTATTGCAACACGGTAGTCTTTCTTTTCTGCACGAAGAGTAACGTTCTTAAACTTTATTCCATCGGCATGCCGGATATAGAATCCCCAGGCGGGCAGCTCTTTAAATTGAGAAAATTCAGGATAGGCCTGTGGCATTTCCGGGATACCGTTCAGCTCCTTGGGCGTTAATCCAACTTTGGCATAAAAGGGGTCGCCTCCGCCGGGATAGACCAACTCAATATTTTCGAGGGTTACATTTTCTATATGATGATCCGGAAGTCCCACAATACTGGATGGGGAAATATTCCGCGGCAGATCTTCAATTGGACCTTCATAAGGGTAACCGGCATCCGGCTTTCCTGCAGGTATCTCCACATATACATTTTTTATCACAATATCTTTCATTACAGGCCGCCTGCTTTTGCTCCAGCGATCGCCTATCCGCAGGTAAATTGCATTCCCGGTATTAACTGCCCGAACGCCATCCACAACAATGTTTTCAACGGTTCCTCCATCAACAGCGGCAAAGGTTATGGCAGAACGGTAGGTATCAAAAAAAGTCAGGTTCCGGGCTACCACATTCCTGAATCCGCCTCTTGATACGGTTCCGAATTTTAAGCCGTTTGCACTCGACCTGCCCACACAATGTTCCACTAATATATTCTGACAAATTTTTGTTGCATCGTGCGATTTGAAGCAGATCACATCATCGGCGGCATCAAAATAACTGTTGCGGATGATAACGCTGTCACAGTCCACGATATCAATGCCATCATTATTCCAGTAAGATTTTGCATCCACTTTGATCCCGTCAACCAGTAAATTTACACACTGATCATAGGTTTCATTCCAGCCTGCAGGGTCTTTAAGGGTAATATCTTTTATCGTTACGTTCCTGCACTCGCGGAAATAAATATTTTGAGGACGGTTAGGTTCTCTTGCACGGTCCCACAACAAGCTATCGGCAAATACACCTCTCTGGATGTAATTCGTCATATTATTGGCCGTTTCAAAACCTCTTCCGTCTATAACTCCTTTACCGGTGATCCCCACATTGGTCTGATATTTTGCAAAGATCATGGCCATCCAGTTAACGTCTTTGTCTTTTACAAAATCAAACGGATTGGTGGTGCTCATCAACGTAGCGCCCAGTTCAATATGCAGGATCACCCCGCTTTTGAGGTAAATGCTTCCCGTTCTGTAAGTACCTGCGTTAAAGACCAGTCTTCCCCCTCCGTTTTGGCTGATATAATCAATAGCATATTGGATAGAAGCTGTGTTAACGGTTATGCCGTCTCCTTTTATTCCAAAAGTATGGGCATCGTAGTCTTTTGCTATTGCAAAACTGGTGGACAGACACACCAAAAAACCTGTTATGATCCATTGTATCTTCCGCATATCAGGGTGTTGTTTTAACATCAGATGATTTGTAGGTAAACAATTGTTTCTTTTTTCCTCCGGGCTCAAGATACTTAACCCCCTGAAACAGGATATCTTTTGATTCCTGGATAACTACCGCCGGGCGGTAATCCCGGTCGCGGGCAATGAGCTCCACGTTCTCAAACTTCACATCATCGGCATAACGCACATAAAATCCCCAGGCCGGTAATTCTTTAAACTGAGAAAATTCAGGATATGCAGAAAGCATAACCGGGATGCTGTCGAGATCCTTAGGCTTCGTTCCACGATAAGCATAATCAGGATTAGCACCACCCGGATATACGATTTTGATATTCCTCAGGGTTACTCCGGTAATCGGATGCCCGGGAATACCAACAATACCTGAAGGTGAAATATTCCTGGGCAGATCCTCTATGGGACCTTCGTATTCATAGGCGGTATCCGGCTTGGCAGCAGCTATTTCGGCATATACATTCTGTATGGTGATATTACGGATTTCGCCCGGGCCTTTCTCTGCTCCCCACCTGTTGCCATTACGCAGGTAAATGGCATTGCCGGTATTATAGGCATACAAACTATCTATTAAAATATCCTCTATTGTACCGCCATCTGGCGCCGTTATGGCAATTGCAGAACGATAGGTATTGTAAACGGTATTGTTTATTATTTTAAAATTCCGGTAATTTCCCCTCGATACCGTTCCAAATTTGAATCCGTTGGCGCTGGAACGTACCACGTTATTTCGCACTACCACATTCTCACCTGTCTGATTGGGATCGTGAGACTTAAAGCAAATTGCATCGTCGCTTGCATTGACATAATTGTTAGTAATGGTAACGTTTTTGGAGTCAACAATATCCATTCCATCATTGTTCCAATAAGCTTCACTGTTAACTGCAATGCTATCAATGATGAGTCCATTACACTGATCATAGATCTGTACCCAAAAAGCAGCATTTTTTACCTGGATGCCTTTTACGATGGCATTTTTACACTCACGGAAATACACCACACTCGGTCGCCGGTTAGTAGGGCGATCCAGTTTTAAATTATCATCCAAGAGTCCTTTTTGAATCTGGTCTACAAGATTATAAGCCACTGTTCTGCCCTGTCCGTCCAATACGCCTTTCCCGATCACTCCAATGTTTTCTGCTTTGTTGGCATACACCAAAGCAGTATAGGGAGTATTGATATTATAGTCATAAATATTGGGCGACCCCGCCAAAACTGCGCCTTCATATAAATGGAGCGTAACATCTGACTTTAATTCTATGGTTCCGGTAAGGTACCTGCCCACATAGAACTCCAAAACCCCGCCGCCCTTTTCATGAATATAATCAATGGCACGCTGGATGGAAGTTGTATTCAGGGTAATACCATCTCCCCTGATCCCAAACAACGAAGCTTTATAACGCTGTCCAAAGCCGGACAGGAAGGATGCTGTTAATACCATTAATAAAAGAAAGAATTTCATCATCTGTGTTTATAATCATTTTGTGCTGTACCTATTAAAAAGCTTCACCGCTTGTTTACCCTTGTCCGGGATGCTAAAAAAAATCCGCTTTTTCAGCGGATTTTTTTTAGCTGGTCACCTCTTTTAATTCTGAGTCATTAACGGGTTATGTAGCATTTCGTCGTTAGGGATCTGAATGGTCATATCAGCTACGGAAAGCTGTCCCTTATTAATATGGTTTGCAGATCCGCTTCTGTCCACAGCTATTCCCCAGCGTTTGTTGTTGTAAAATTCACGTCCTTCACCCCATAGCTCTATCCTGGTCTGGAATTGTACCATTTCCAACGGGGTCATACCCGCCATTGCCGGATAGTTGGCTGTGGTGAGCACAGGTGCTCCCGAGCGGCTGCGGGCTGCCAGCAGTTTATCCAGTGTGGGAAGCGCATCCGCAGGGTTAGCGCCCGAAGCCTGGGCTTCCGCTTTCATCAGCAGTACTTCGGCTGCACGCATATAATAAGTATCACTTGAATTAGCCTTTACAGGATCGCCATCTAACCCTTTTGAAGCAGCATACTTAAAGTTGATATAAGAAGGCAGTGTTCTTGTAGTGGCATAGTTATTAGACGGGTAAGCAAAATTTCCGTATGCTGCTGCACCCTGGTAGGCGTCTTTCCTGAAATCATCGTCTGCCATTTTGTTGTATAGTCTTTCGTCTATCCGCTTGTAAGCCTGGTTCACCCCACCATATCCTTCACCGAAAACGTTCATCAGGTTATTGATATAGTTCACTGCAACGCCCATGCTAAATCCTAAGATCACTTCAGGGTTTACGCTGTTATTAAGAAACCCGTTTTTTGTTGCCAGGTATTCCGGGCTTCCGGGCGTACCGCTGTTCTTACCGCCATAATTGGCCTCTGCCAGGAAATTGGGATAGTGCGACAGAATATCATCTGCGGTTGATATTACTGTAGGATAGTCACCTGTAACCAGTGCAATTCTCGCTCTTATAAAATTTGCCACTCCCATATCAATATCACTGGGATCGGAGGTGTAACCAATTCCTGCGGTTTGCAACAATTGCACAGCATCATTAATATCGCTTTTGATCAGGCTATAGGTTTCCTCTGCAGAAGACCTTGCTTTGAAAGGCTGGAAAGGATTATAAGTGGTATATAAAGGCATACCCTGTTTGGCCTTTCCGCCTTTCATATAGGCATCCTGGTAATTTTCCATCAGGTAATTATAAGCATAAGCCCTTACTACTTCAGCTCTTGCTTTATACTCCTTCATCAGGGAGCTGCCCGCAACAATATCATCTGTAAGGAAATTCAGCAATTGATTTGCTTTAGTGATCAGTTCCCAGGCATAAAACCAATAGGGTGTGCTTACCGTTTCGTTGGTTGCGCCGGGAATGTTTATCAGGTTGTATTCTGTGGCGCCCGCAAGAACGTCTGTAATCGGCACTTCTCCCAAAATCATGTCGTTGCCTTCCAGGTCATGCATGATGCCTATGCTTTGATTGGTATAATGGGCAATGTCGGCAACTCCCATATTAGTAATGCCTGCTTTATTGAAAAGTAACGGCAGGCTATTTGCCATCCCGCCCAGGATCAGTCTCTGTTTGGCAGTATCCCCGGTTGCCAGCAGGTCTTTGATCTGCTGGTCATTGATCTGGGACGGGGGTATTACATCCAGTTTTTTGGAACATGCCGAAAGCAAAAGGAGCGTCGTACCCAGAAAGCCTGTTATTAAACTATTAATTCTTTTCATCTTTATTTCTTTTAATTAGCTTTTAGAAATTAATATCAAGACCAAAAGAGAATGAACTCAACGGCAGGTAATAGGCCTGACCTACATCCATTCCTCCCACTAAAGACAAACGGGGATCAAATCCGGAGTGTGAGGTCTTGAAGATAATATCCTGCCCTGTTACGAAGATCCTGATGTTATCAACCGTAAGCCGGCGCAGGAAGGAATCCGTGAATTTATAACCCAGCGTAACGTTCTTCAGGTTGAAGTAACTGGCATTAAAGAAAGACATATCGGTATAGGCCCAGCTACCGATGGTAGCGCCATCTGTGTAATATCCGCTTCCTCCATAAAATACCATCGGGAATTTGGCATTGGGCCTGTCTTCGCTAAAAGTATTGTGCAGGATCTCCAAAGAAACCCCGTCTTCCAATCCTGCATTTCTGTAAAATCCGTTGGCATAAGAGTGTGCCAGGAATTTACCCCCAAACTGATAAGCTGCTACCGCACTAAAGTCAAAGTTCTTATAGTTCAGGGTGGTAGTTAACCCGCCAATCCATTTGGGAAGCACACTCCCCATTTCATATTTATTGGCCAGGGAGTAGTTGGTAGTGTTCACGTATGAGCCGATAGCATCTTCGGTAAAACGATTTGCATCGTGGTCCGCCTGGGTAACCGTATGCTGAAACAGCGGTAGCCCGGTACCGGCATCAACCCCTTTGTATTTATACAGGTAATAATTGTACCAGTCCTTTCCTTCTCCGCGCAAATACACATCAGTGCCTGTAGTGCCGGTTCCTGCTTTACCCCAGCTATCAGCACCAGCGGTGAAATTACCGCCCAGGTTGGGATTACCCACAGATGCGGGGAAGGATTTAAGGATCGTCCGGTAAGTGGTGCCGGTAATCCCCAGGTTCCATCTCCAGTCCCGGTTCCGGATGATATCTACATTTACATCTACCTCTATACCACGGTTCAGCAGGTGAACGCTGTTCCTGGTTACTGACGACTGACCTAAAGACATGGGAAGGGGTTCATTGAATACTGCATTATTGGTCAGCTTGTGATAATAATCTATAGAACCGTTGATCCTGTTGTCCCAGAGGGCAAAATCAATACCGGCATCAATAGTGTTGGTATTTTCCCAGGTGAGGGTGCTGTTAGGCAAAGTACCCTGAGCCAGGTTGAAGCTTGCCGGAATGCCGGTACCGTTATTGATCATCTGGTAGTTTGCAGAGTAACTCCATATCTGGTATCCGGAGTAATTGCTGATACCGCTTTCATTTCCGATAACACCATAGCTGGCTCTGAGCTTCAGATCATTCAGCCAGTTTTGGGTACCTTCCATAAAGTTTTCAGCAGTTATCCGCCATCCAATTCCTGCAGACCAGAAAGTACCCCAGCGGTCTTCCGGTCTCCTGAATTTAGAAGAACCATCTCTTCTTACAGACCCCTCAAGAAAGTATTTATTATTGAAGTCATAATTTACTCTTCCAAAGTAACTCTCCAGTCTTCTCAGATCCTGACCTTCAGAAGGGACTCCGAAAGGAGAGCCCGCTGTATTGTAATGACTGGTGAAGTTGCCCGAACCTGTGAAACCAGGAATTAAAGAATAAGCGCTGGCATAGGCAATGGCAGAAGTCTTATACTCGTAATATTCATGACCTGCCAGTGCAGTTAAATTGTGAAGACCGTATTTGTGCCCCCAATTCAATAATTGCTGTGCATCCAGGATAGTGGCGTTATTCTGCAGTTTTGCCAACGAACCAATATTCACCACAGGCCCGGTCTCCATGTTGCCATATCTCACACGGTTATCATCATACCGGTTGTATGATATGTTGGCTGTGAATTCAAAGTCTTTCAGGAAACTTACCTTGGCATAGCCGGTCATGGTCAGGTCATTAGAATTGGTAATATCTTGATCCAGGTCCATTAATTTAATCAGGTTATATGGATACCTCTGATAGGTAGTAGGCCCTAAAGGAGAATAACTGATGCCTTCCCGGTCTACTACTACATTATTTCCGTTGGCATCTTTTATGATATTACCCTGGGCATCTCTGGCAAAAAGAGAAACCAGCGGGTTCCCGGCATTGATCCATCTGAAAGGATTTTGAGCTACAGCGCCAGGGTTGCGTCCAAACCTGGTGGCCATCATCCTGGTATACCTGTTGGTAAACGCCGTATTTTCCCCCACTTTCAACCAACTGGTTAATTGGGCGTTGACGTTTGCGCGCATATTATACCGCTTAAAAGAAGAATTCATAATATAGGAGGGATCTTCCATATACCCTACAGACAAGAAGTAATCCATCTTATCGGTTCCGCCGCTCGCTGAAATATTATGATCCTGCCGGAATGGCTTATTGAAGAAGTAGTCATTGTAACTCTGAGCAGGGAATAACAGTTTTGCAGCAGGATTCAGTTTCCCATCGGTATTTACAAGGTATGCGCCTGTCATGGTGGAGCTGGCTTTGGTGCCGGACCCGGTAGGAGTATATACCGCTCCCGGGACATCATAAAGCATCCAGTTGCCTAAGACATTCCTGGAAAAATTAGTCATCGAGCCCGTATAATCAAACAAGTGCTGGCTGGCAAATTCAGCAGCAGCCTCATGCGACATATTGGGCGATTTAAAATTGGTAGTGTATTTACCAGCTGTAGCACTGGTTCCATTAACACCATAACGGACCGAGTTATAAATAGCTTCCCAGGTATATTCGTAGCGATCTTTAGCGCTCTGGATCAGCTTAGGGCGGAAGTTATCATTCAGGTAATTAAACCCCATACGGGTGCTTGCACTGATCTTAGCTTTTCCGCTCTTCCCTTTTTTGGTGGTTACCAGCACAACGCCGCTGGCGCCGCGGGAACCATAAATGGCAGTAGAGGCAGCATCTTTCAGTACAGTAACACTCGCAATATCCTTAGGGTTGATAGATGCCAGCACGTTGCCATAATCTGCCGGAACGCCGTCAATAACGATCAGCGCATTGGAGCTGTTTTGAGATGTGGAGCTCACCCCCCTGATACGGATCCCCATATCTAAACCGGGCTGACCATCCACAGAGCCAACCTGCAAACCCGGCACCACGCCTTCCAGTGAACGGCTTACAGAAGAATTGGTCTCTGCCGAAAGAATACGCGAATTGATGGCAGTGGCAGAGCCAGTGAACTGTTCTTTCTTAACGGTGCCGTAGCCTACTACCAGCACAGTGTCTATGAAAGATTGTTGTTCAGTCATCCGGATGTTAAAGCTCCTGAGGCTGCCTACTCTCAGTTCCTGATTTGAAAAGCCCACAAAGCTGAACTGGAGAATGGAATTTTCAGACGGCACACTCAGGGAAAATGTCCCGTTGGCTGCTGTTGTAGTACTGACTGAAGTCTTTTTTACGGAAACCGTAACACCCTCCATCGCATCGCCATTATTATCGGTTACTGTACCTGTAACAGATAATTGTGCATTTGCCGCTATACAGATACATGCGATAAAAGGAAAAAGTAGAAATAGTTTTTTCATTTTTTAATATTTCAATCGTTTAAAAATGTAAGAACATGATTAAAGCTTGGATGTACACTATTTGGTAAAAATTTAGAAAATATATTTACAACGGAAATCCATGAAGGCCCTGCACCCGCTAATGGTAAGCGGCAGGATAATGGCGGTTAAGAACTGTTCCGTCAAAAAATTAACTATAGGTTTTTTAGTTAAAAAAGCAGTTTCTTGGTTTTTAAAATTTAACTTTTATAATTCGCCAGAGGCAAATCATAAATAATCTTTAACAAATTTATACCAATGAATGAGGCGAAAAAAAGTTTCTTTTACCTCATTTGAGATATTATTTACCTTTTATGCTTTATTGTTTAATCAGGCAATCCTGCTTGTCAAGGGCTTACCTGTAAGTCCTCTTATCACCTCTTCGGTAGCTTTTAACTGTAGTTCGGGAATACTTGATTCGCTATACCAGGCTGTATGAGAAGTCAGGATAACATTCTCACATTTTCTCAGGGGATGTTCAGCCGGTAGTGGTTCCTGTTCAAACACATCCAGCCCCGCGCCGGCAATCTTACCTTTACTTATTGCTTCTGCCAGCGCATCTGCATCAATCAGTCCGCCGCGTGAAGTATTAATAAGTAAAGCATTTTGCTTCATCATCCCGAGCGAATTTTTATTGATGAGATGATGAGTGGCTTTATTGAGAGGAGAATGAAGCGACAGGATATCTGCCTGCTCAAACAATTGGGTAAGACTCATCGGGCGGGTATTATCTTTCCGGATCTCCTCTTCTTTCAAAAAAGGATCATGAGTGGCTGTATGAAAGCCAAAAGCCGCTGCTCTTTTTAAAACTTCACGGGCAATACGCCCGTATCCAACAGTAGCAAATGTCATTTCCCGGAAAGCAGGCATTGCGTTCGGAGGAGTTATTTTCCAGGTGCCACTGCGCACGCGCCTGTCTGTAATTAACAATTGACGGCCAAGAGCAAGCGCCAGCGCTACGGCATGATCAGCTACTTCCTGTATGCAGTAATCCGGAACATTACATACAGGAATGCCTTTTTCCTTTGCTGCTGCAAGATCAACATTATCAACTCCAATACCGTAACGAACGATGATCCTGCAATTTTCAAGCCCTTCTATTACCTTTCTGGTCACCGGCGCCCATTGTACCATCAAGGCTTCTGCCTTCCGTGATAAACCAAGCACTTCATCTTCTGTCTTGCATTGACCTGCAACTATATCATATCCGACAGCTCCCAACATTTCTTTTTCCTGTTTCAAATCCGGGAAGCCATAATCTGTAATTACCACGTTTTTGTTCATATCAATTATTAAATTAAGGTGTCATTAAATGTTCATTGTTATTACCGCTTTCACATGTTCCGCGGTTGGTGTAAGCATATCATTAAAGGCAGCTACTCCCTCAGGCAAAGAGTAATAACTGATCCAGGAAGTAACGTCTGCTTTTCCTGATGACATAAGGTTCAATGCAGTTTGCATATCTTCCTTTGTAGCTGCATAGGTGCCTATGACTTGTTTCTGCGTAAGGATGATGTCATAACTTTGAAAAGGTTTACCGTTCTGATGCAGCCCGATCAATAGCAGCGTTCCGCCATTGCGCAGTAACTGAAGCCCCTGCCTGTTTGTAACCTCCATACCTACCGCATCAATCACCAGGTCTATACCTTCTCCGGCAGTAGCTTCATCAATCTTATTTTCAAGATTTTCTTCTGCAGCATTTATGACCTGCCAGGCTCCTAATTGCCGGGATACCTCAAGCCTTTCTTTCTTTAAATCAGTGACGATTACATTAACCTCTCTCAATGCATGAAAAGCCTGCTGGGCCATCAATCCGATAGGGCCGGCCCCAATGATAAGCATGTTCTTCAGAGGCAGATGACGCGTGAGGGTGACCATGTGCACTGCATTGCCCAGTGGCTCGGCAAGGCTGGCGGCATGAAAACTTACATTATCGGGCTTGGGCATTAAGCTTCGGGCAGGCACATTCACGTATTCTGCAAATGCACCATTGCGATGCATTCCAAAAACCTGCCGGTCAGGGCAAAGGTTACTCATTCCTGCATCACAATAAGAGCAATTGCCGCAAGAAACTATGGAGTTACTGACTACATTCTGACCTTCATGAAAATTTTTCACACCGGCTCCGACTGCGGCAATCACACCGCTGAATTCATGGCCCATAATAAGCGGAGGGGCTCGTCTTTCGCTCTTTTTAGCAAAAGTTTCTAACTCGCTTCCGCAAATGCCACAAGCTGCCACTTTCAATAAAACTTCATCGCCTTTAATTCCTGGAACAGGTTGTTCGTTTATCTCCAGCTCACCATAAGACGGGTAAAAAAGTGCCTGCATGTAAATTATTTTTTGTCCTGTATGATTATTCCACCAATGCCACCGCTCTTACGGGGGATCCGTCCCTGCCTTTAAAATTCAGCGGGAAGCCGATAAAAATGAATTGGTCGGGAGCTTTATCCAGATTTGCCAGGCTTTCCACAATGACAATCTCTTTGGGCAGTAAAATATCATGATGGATTTCGTACCAGTCTTTGCCGGGAGTAGGAGTATCCATGCCTAACATCCTTATGTTCTTATCTGCTATATATCTCCCTGCTTCCTGGGTTAAGGAAGGGAACTCGCTGAAGAAATTTTCTGCACCAAAGCGCTTGTGCCAACCCGTTTCATAAATGATACGGGCGCCCGGTTTAAGCAATTGCTCAAATGGTAGAAAATCTTCCACTGTCAGCTCTTCATTGGCCTCCTTTGGAATTCTTATCAGGTGTGCAGGTCCATAAAACCAGTCCAGTGGCATCTGATCAAGTGTCTTCCCATCGTCGAGGAAATGAAACATTGCATCAAGGTGCGTTCCCTGATGAGATCCCATTGTAATCTGGCTGATGTTATACCGCAGGGTCTTTGTTGTGCCGTGTGGGATAATGCTCAATTTAGGATCCATTGGAAAAGTTTGTTGACCATGCTCCAATGAATGCGACAGATCTATTAGTTGCATAATGACAATAATTTAGTCAGAAAAAAATTACAAACTATATAACTCACTTGGCCAGGTATCCTCCATCTACCAACAGGTCGCTGCCTGTAATAAAGGATGCATCATCACTCGCAAGGAACGCTGCCGCCGCGGCTACTTCTTCGGGTTTACCCTGCCTGTTCAACAAATGCATGGCAGATGCCCGTCTGTTCTCTTCTTCAATATCCAATCCTAATTTTTTACACGAATCTATAAAAGCTTTGGTATAAATATATCCGGGACAAACTGTGTTTACCCGGATATTGAAAGAGGCAAGATCCTGGGCCCAACATTTTGTTAACCCCCTGATGGCAAATTTGGTTGCGTTATAGGTAGCAAAACCGGGTTGGCCCACAAAGCCGCTCACGGAAGAAAAATTAATAATGCTGCCGCCCCCGTTCTTTTTCATTTGCGGAATTACATATTTAGCCATTAATGAAGTTCCTGCAATATTAACGGAACAGATCTGCTGCCATTCCTCCGGTGTGGCTTCTATCCCTTTGAATATAAACCGGGCGGCAGTATTGATCAGAATATTTACAGGACCTGTCTCTTTCTCTACTGATGCACAGGCCGCTTTGACTGCTGTTTCGATACTGATATCCACCTGGTAATACCGGGCTTTTACAGCCGATACTTTTTCTTCATCTTCAGTTAACAGGTCAAACAAGACCACTTTACAGCCTTCTTCCGTCATTCTCCCGGCAGTGGCATACCCAAGGTCTCCTAATCCTCCGGTGATGATCACAATTTTATCTTTTAGTCCGCGCATTTTTGAGAGGTTTATTTTACTGAATAACTATTTCAACTGCTCAAAACACTATTTGATATTTGCCTGATTGCAACAGCAAAGCAGTGTAACCATTCTTCTTGTTAAGCACTCTGATGCCTTTGGCTTTATGAACCGGGATTCCTCCTTCCCTGATCTCTTTTTGGGTAGGGAGCATTAAAGTTGCTGTACTGTTTGCCGGGACTTCTATCTGATAAATAAAACCATCTCCTCTTTTTTCCCAGGAAACTCCAATTTTTCCAACTGCTGAATGATATACTCCTTTTGCCCGGGATAATGTTCCACCCGGGACAGGACGGAGAATAAAATGACGATACCCGGGAGTTTTTTCGTCGGGTTGAATTCCAAGTATGTGCTTATATAGCCATTCGCCAACCGAACCAATTGCATAATGGTTGAATGAATTCATATCAAAATCCTGAAAGCCTCTTCCTTTAACAAAGCCATCCCATCTTTCCCAAATAGTAGTTGCACCCTGGTCAATGGAATACATCCAGGAAGGGAACCGATGACTTTCCAGCAATTTATAAGCAATATCCGGATACCCGTTTACACTTAGCTGATTCATCAGCAGCTCCGTAGTATGAATACCTGTTGAAATACGGTAATCATAAGCTTTTATAGCTTCAACCATCAGGTCTACTGCCTTTTTTTTCAACTCCTGCGGAACAAGATCGAACTCAAGCGCCATGGCGTACCCTGCCTGCGTAT
The DNA here is from genome assembly GCA_964461595.1 of uncultured Terrimonas sp. Taxonomy (GTDB): domain Bacteria; phylum Bacteroidota; class Bacteroidia; order Chitinophagales; family Chitinophagaceae; genus Agriterribacter. Next base: position 91,009 of record CAYWVB010000015.1, read on the forward strand.
TTCCTTTTACCACGCCGTCCTTATTAACAAACGTATCAATGAAAGCATTTCGGATAGCATGTGCAAGTGAGTCATAATGCCTGAACGCTTTATCTTTTTTCAGCACTTTGCAGGTTTTGGCCAGCAGAGCCGTGGAATATGCAAAATAGGCGGTGTTGAAAACCTCCTTGGGAATTGCCCCGCCTGTTTTCGGGTAATCACTATCCTTAATGGTATTACCATTCAGCCAGTCACCATAGTTTTGCCCAACTTCGTTTATACGGATCAGGGAAGGATTGTTTTTATGAACAACGTCAATGAAGCTGCACATGGATTCAAAATTGTCTTCCAAGAAAGACTTATTTCCATAATTCAGGTAAGCTTTCCAGGGAATGATCACTCCGGCGTCTGCCCATCCCGGCGCATCGTAATAGCGCAGCCCTTCTGTTATATAAGGCGCATAATTGGGGAACCTTCCATCTGCCTGCTCATCCCTGATATCCGTGAACCATTTTGCATAAAAGGCCTGCATATCCATATTGAACATGGCTGTTTGCGAAAATACCTGCGTATCTCCCATCCACCCGGCGCGCTCGTCCCGCTGGGGACAGTCGGTTGGCACGCTGTATAGATTACTTAACTGGGTCCATAAAATATTTTCCCAAAGCTTATTGATGTCCCGGCTGGAGGTCTGAAACTCAGAGACCACCGGTGAAGAAGAGGCTACTACAACTCCCGTTATTTGCGAAAGTTCCGGCGGTTTGGTGAGCCCCGTAATTTCTGCATAGCGAAATCCATGGTAGGTAAATATGGGTTCATAAAAAACACCTTTCTCTTTTCCGGGAATAAATATATCCCTCGACTTTGCATTCCTCAGGTTCTTCGTGTAAAGGGTGCTGTCCTCCGTCAACATTTCGCCATACCTGATGACAATTTTTTTCCCGGGATTTTCCGGCAGGGCTATCCTGATCCACCCTGCCATATTTTGGCCCATATCTACAATGTATCTTAACGGGTCGTACTTTTCCCTTTTCACTTCAATAATGCCTACAGGCTTTAATTCCTTAATCACTTTTATAGGCTCATTCTTCTGAGCGTTCAAATGAACGGAAACGGTAGTATCAACAACCACATTCTGCCAGCAGCTGATATCAAACCCGGGTGCCATCCATCCTTTCGGAGTGTAGCGATCATCAAAAACTTCTCCGTCAAACAGGGATGCTTCGCGTATCGGCCCGTCATTCAGGATATTCCAGGTTCCATCCGTATAAACGGTGTCTGTTGAACCATCGGTATATTCCAGCAAAAGCTGCGCTCTCAACCTTCTGTTTAATCCATATCTTCCTCTGTAAAAATGAGACCAGAGCGTTCCGGCATACCAGCCATCAGCCAAAGTAGCGCCGATAACATTTTTTTCTCTGCGGATCAGATCTGTCACATCATAAGTCTGGTATTGTACTCTTTTGGCATAATCTGTCCATTCGGGAGCCAAAAGCTGATCGCCTGCTTTTCTGCCATTTATATATATCTCATATACTCCCAGCGCTGTTGCATAAAGGGTAGCCCTGCGGATTTTGCCTGCAACATCAAATTCCTTTCTTAACAGGGGAGACGGAGGAATGACATATTTGTCCTGTTCGGTAACCGGACCTGCGGCTGACTGTCCTATCCATTTTGCTTTCCAATCCTGCGCATACAATAATCCCATGGACCAGTATTGCACTTCACTCCAGTTGCTAACCTTATTCTTTTCATCCCAAACCCTCATCTTCCAATAATACTTTTTTCCTGAAGCCAGCGGCTTACCGGCATACAAAACCTGGCTGTTTTGATCATGGCTCACCTTTCCGGTCGTCCACATATTTCCGCTATCCCTTTTCAATTCCATCGGCTCTGTAGAAACAATAATTTGAAAAGCGGTTTGCTTTTTCCCTCGTTCATCTGATTGAAGTTCCCAGCTCAGCATGGGATTGATCTCATCAATTCCTAAAGGATTTACAAGGTGTTCACAGCGGAGACCGCTGATGTTGAGCTGTGCATCTGCGTTTTTTGGCAGGGAGTAAGAAAGGAGAAAAATACTTGCTAAAAACAGAAAATTGTTTTTTTTCATCATCCAAACATTCGTTATTGACCGGTGATTTCTTTTGCCGATTGTAAGGAACTTTTTTCCCGGCATGCCCGGCAAACGTACATAAATTCTCAAAATATAATTTTGCTTTTAAATGCAGGTTGATTACCTTTGCGCTTCTTAAAAACTTAGTACGGCCAAATCCGTGCATCATAAAATACTGATAATCATGAAACAGGATATCCATCCAAAAAATTACAAGTTTGTTGTTTTCAAGGATATGAGCAATGGGCATTCTTTCCTTACACGCTCTACTGCAAGCTCTAAGGAAACCGTTAAATGGGAAGACGGCAATGAATATCCGGTGATCAAGCTCGAAATTTCCAATACTTCTCATCCTTTCTTTACCGGTCAGAAAGTATTGGTAGATACTGCAGGCCGTATTGATAAGTTCAAAAAGAAATACGCAAAAAAATAATTGCTTTTACAGCGCATTATGAGCAGACCCTTTGGACAAGCCAAAGGGTTTTTTGTTATTTGCCGGAGAGTACGACCGGCTATTTGTCCTCTCTTTTTCAGTCCTTCCACCGGCATCTTCATGAATTGAGCATTACAATGCATGGAATATGCCAAAGCTCAATGCTTAGGTTTCACGTTTCACTTCTGTCATTTCACGGTTAACATAGTTGGGATAGTGATCATATCTTGTTCAATGATCGCTATCCCCCGTATTTTTGATCATGGCAAGGACAGGATAGGCATTTTGGGTAATGATGCTTTTCCCTTCAAGTGTATTGACGGTATCAATAATTTCAGTTAAACCATTGTCGGTTATGCCCGTCTGAACAACAATGAGACGGAAAGTATTACTACCGGTTGACTCCAGGATCATTTTGTCGTTGCCGTATTGCACAACCGCATCTTCCGGGACGGCAAGCACACTGGCATTACTGATCATGATCCTGGCATTTAAAAACATGCCGGGTAATAATTGCCGGGGCTGTTTCTCAAAATGACAATGAACAAGCGCACTCCTGTCGTTATCTACATTTTTTGTTACAAGGATTACTTCGCACTCATATTCCTTTTCGGGGTCATCTACAAATGTCACCATCACTTTTTGTTCAGGCTTCACTTTCCCAAGGTCTTTTTCAAATACAGTGAGTGCTGCATGTATATCATCGGGATTGATCAATTCGAAAAGAACATCCGAAGGATTGACGTATTTGCCTATATTAATATTGACTTTCGATACAAACCCGTTGATAGGAGAGTAGATGGGAACCGTGCGCGAAATGGTTTTGTCATTGAGTTTTTCAGGGTTGATACCAATCAACCGCAGCTTTTCCTCATATCCCTTTACCAGCACTTTCTGTGAAGTAAAATCCGCACTTGCCTGCTGAAATACTTTCTCTGCATTTACTTTGTTTTCATTCAGCATTTTCTGTCTCTCATAATCTTTTTCCAGGTATTCCAGCTTTGCCCTGGCAATCAGGTAATCCTGCTGCAACTGTATCAGGTTCTGATCCTGCATGATGGCTATTACTTCTCCTTTACTGACATGCATTCCCGGCAGGAGGTCAGCGCTTTTCAGGTATCCTCCCAGGGGAAAGCTTACAGATATAATATTTTGAGGGGGAACATCCACAAGCCCGTTTACTTTCAATTCGCTGTTCAGCATGTGGCGCTGTACGGTACCGGTTTGAATGCCCGCCGCTTTTATTTGTGCATCTGTAAGCGTTATTGTATTAGGAGCGTCTTCGGTTTTGAGGTCTTTTTCCGGCTGGGGCGAATGACAGGAAAATAGCATTGAAAAAAACAATGTATAAATAATATTGCGCATAGCTGTTTATTTGTTGTTTAGATAAGCCAAAGTAATTGCTGTCTGGTTAAATTGTTTTGCGGCGTCGAGATAGCCAAGCTGGATATTCACAGCGTTATTCATCAGCATGGTCCATTCCAGGTAGCTGATCTCTCCTTTCTCAAAGCTCAGCTTTGCATTTTTAATAATGAGCTCAGCCTGCTGCATGCCGGCTTGCTCATAATAGCGCACCATTTGCTGATGCTTTTTGTACTCACTTGTAATTTGTGTAAGATTGCTTTTAATATAGGCGCCGGCAGCCATGGTATTAATCTTTGCTACCTCTTCATTGATCTTTCCGGCCCTGATCCTTGCTTTGGCTGCACTATTGAATAAGGGTATTCCTACGGAAAGGTTTACAAAATGGAAACGATGCCCTGCATCATAGTATTTCTGGTTTACACCATCGGGGCTTTGATAGCCGATAATGGACTGGTTATTGTATCCGACGGTAAAATCCGGGCTGAGCTTTGCCTTCTCCGCCAGGGTTTGCGCTTCAGCAGTTTTCTCCTGCTGCTTTGCATAGCGTACCTGCGGATGGTCGTCTCCCGTTAAGGCTATATCTGCGGGAGTGATATCTGCAATAACGGCTGAGGTATATAAAGGCATAACCGGTTCCTCGGTATTGAGGAGCCACTGCATTCTTGTTTGAAGGATATCAATATCTGCCTGAAGCGTTTGTTGCTGCAGTTGCAGCTGTTGCAGCTGTGCATCAGCGGTCGTTTTTTCAAGCATATTGCTTTCACCTGCCTGCAAACGCAGCGTAGCAGAATGCTGAAACCTGCTGTATATTGAATCAAGTCTTTCCAGCAATTTTCTTCTTTCTTCCAGGTCAACCATCTGGTAAAAAACGTCTTTCACGTTTCTGTGCAGCTCTGCCTGTTTCCAGGAAGCCAGTTCCTGCTGTTGCAACTCCCGTGTTTTATACAATTGCTTCTGTCGCTGGTATACCACGGGAAGGTTAAACGATTGCCCCGCAAAAAAGCGGGTATCGGTTTGCGTACTGTTGATCCCTCCATACTCCCCGCCGAGCTGGGTTTTCGGCGGATCAAATATCCCGGTCTGCAGTTCTCTCCAGTAGGTGCTTTCCTTTTGGAGTGCACTGAGCTCAATGTTCTGAGCATCAGCGAGCTTCAGCATTTGCTCCAGGGTGAGTGATTGCTGCGCGCCGGCAATGTTTGACAGTAATGCCAGGGCTGTCAATACTGCGGTAATTTTGCCTGCCTTTGATTGCTTAATCTTCTCAAATCTTTTGTACAATACAGGTAAGATAATTAATGTGAGGAGTGTAGCGGTGATCAGACCGCCGATCACCACCGTAGCAAGCGGGCGTTGCACTTCTGCGCCTGCGCTGCGGCTGAGCGCCATCGGTAAAAAGCCAAGCGATGCCACTGCCGCAGTCATCAGCACCGGCCGCAATCTTATTTGTGTTCCCTCCATGATGATTTGTTTTATATCTGTTATTCCCTGTCGTTTCAGCCTGTTGAATTCCGAGATCAATACAATACCGTTGAGCACCGCTACGCCGAATAATGCTATAAAGCCCACTCCCGCAGATATGCTGAAAGGCATTCCCCGCAGCCATAACGCCAGTATCCCGCCGATAGCTGAAAGCGGAATGGCTGAAAAGATCAGCATCCCCTGCTTTAAAGACCCAAAAGCAAAATAGAGCATCAGTAATATCAAAAGCAATGCAGCAGGAACGGCAATGGATAACCGCTGTTTGGCCACGATCAGGTTTTCAAACTGCCCGCCGTATTTTACATAATACCCTGCCGGCAGCTTTAGCTGCTTTTCTATTTTCCCTGTTAGTTCATTTACTACCGATTCCACATCACGCCCTCTTACATTAAACCCGATAATGATCCTGCGCCGGGCATCTTCGCGCTGCACCTGGTTAAGCCCTTCTTTTACGGCTATATCGGCTACCTGATACAAGGGTATCTGCAGGCCTGACGGAGTAGGGATCAATAATTGTGAAACATCGTTAATATTCTTGCGGGAACTTTCTTCCAACCTCACCACAAGATCGTACCGCCGTTCTTTTTCATAAATGATCCCGGCCTTTTCACCGGCAAAGGCTGTACGTACCAGTTGGTTTACATCCGCAATATTTAACTGGTAGTGCGCCATTGCATCTCGTTTATAGCTCACCACTATCTGAGGCAGGCCGGTTACTGTCTCCACATATATATCCCGGGCGCCATTTACTTTTGCAGCGATAGCCCCTACCATATGGGCATAGTTGGCCAGCGAATCCATATCATCTCCAAATATCTTGCATACCACGTCCTGCTTTGCGCCTGATATCAGCTCATTAAAGCGCATTTGTACCGGGAACTGGAAACCGGCTGTCATACCTGGTATTTCCGATATTGCTTTACTCATCTTATCTGCCAGCTCATCGAATGTTGCTGCGGTCGTCCATTCACTTTTGGGCTTAAGCGAGATCATAATGTCTGTCATTTCCGGGGGCATCGGATCTGTAGGTATTTCACTCGCCCCGATGCGGGTAACAATTTTTTCTACTTCCGGAAAGCCTTGTTTCAAAATGGCAACTGTTTTTTGCGTGGTATTGATGGTTTCGGTAAGGGAGCTTCCGCTCATCAAACGTGCATCAACGGCAAAATCACCTTCATCCAGCTCCGGTATAAATTCACCTCCCAGCCTGGTGATGATGAAGATGGATATTCCCAGTAGAGCAACGGCCATTATCATTACCGTTTTAGGATATGCCAGTGATTTTTGTAACAACGGCTTATACAGCTTCTGAATACGCAGCATGATCTTATCGGCCCAGGTGTCGGCATGTGATATTTTTTTGCTCAGCACTAGGGAAGACATCATGGGCACGTAAGTAAGCGATAAGAGAAAAGCGCCGATAAGCGCAAAGGAAACCGTTTGCGCCATAGGTTTGAACATCTTTCCTTCTATACCCGTAAGCGAAAGCACAGGAAGATATACAATGAGAATGATGATCTGCCCAAAGACTGCGGCGTTCATCATTTTTTTTGTACTGTTTTCCACTTCGGTATTAAGCTGCTCCTGTGTGATGTGGTCAGCTACTATGCCTTGTTTACCGGAAAGCCTGTGCAGCACCGCTTCCACTATAATTACAGCGCCATCTACGATCAGTCCGAAATCAAGCGCTCCGAGGCTCATGAGATTACCAGACACGCCAACAATGTTCATTATAATGATGGCAAACATCATGGAAAGCGGAATTACAGACGCCACTATCAGCCCGGCCCTCATATTGCCAAGAAAGAGCACCAGGACGAAGATCACTATCAGTGCGCCTTCAATGAGATTTTGGGTAACGGTATGGATAGCGCTGTCTACCATCTTGGTACGATCGTAAAATGGCTCAAGGATAATACCTTCCGGCAAGGTCTTTTTAATCTTTTCTATGCGCTCTTTCACATTTGTTACTACCTGCGATGCATTTGCCCCTTTCAGCATCAGCACTACAGCTCCCGCCACCTCACCTTTGTCATTATAGGTCATTGCACCATACCGTACCGCGTGACCAATACGCACCTGCGCTACATCGCCGAGGTAAACCGGGATGCCTTCAGTAGTATGCCGTACAAATATTTTTTCCAGGTCGGCAGTAGTTGCAGCAAGGCCTTCTGTACGGATGAAGAGCGCATTGGGCCCTTTTTCAATATAGGCTCCCCCGGAGTTCTGATTGTTTTTTTCCAATGCGTTGAAGATATCAGCGACAGTAATATTCATGCTCTTCAGCCTGTCGGGGCGGATGGCTATTTCGTATTGCTTAAGATAGCCGCCAAAGCTGCTGATATCCGCTACACCGGGAGTACCCAGGAGCTGTCGCCGTACAATCCAGTCCTGTACGGAACGAAGCTCCGTAAGATCGTATTTCCCTTCGTATCCCTTTGCGGGGCGAAGCACATACTGATATACTTCTCCTATTCCCGTGGTGACGGGCGCCAGCCCGGGATCTCCTGCGCTGGAAGGTATCTGTGATTTTGCTTCAGTGAGCCTTTCGCTCACCTGCTGGCGGGCCCAGTATATATCGGTTTCGTCGTCAAAGACGATGGTAATTACGGAAAGGCCGAACCTGGAAATAGATCGCATTTCTTTTATACCCGGGATATTGGCATTGGCCTGTTCCAGCGGGAATGTGATCAGGCGTTCTACTTCCGGCGTTGCAAGGGTAGGCGATACGGTGATGATCTGCACCTGGTTGCTGGTAATATCGGGCAATGCATCAATGGGCAGCTTGCTAAGATTTATTATGCCTGTAATGATCAGGGCTATTGTAAATAAACCTATGATCAGCTTATTCCTCACGGAAAAGCGAATGATGGAGTTCAGCATGTCTGAATAATAATTTATGGCAGAAAATAATTACAGGAGCAGCATTCAGTACCGTGCTGAATAGCGGACAGAAAGCACCAATGTACGGTTCGCAATGCTATGATAATAGTAGTGTTATAGCCTGCTGCATAAAAAGCACCGGAAGAATTTGCTCTCAATAATGTATACCTATGAAACAGCATCAGGCGCAGCGGGGCGGCTGGAATATACCGAAGGCTGAAAACTGGGGTTTATTGACTTCGTCGTAAGACGGAAATTCTCCTAAAACAGTGACAGGAGGATGAAGCTCAAGCGCCAGCGGGTACTGCACGTATATTGTTACGTTCTGCATGTGGCATTCCATGCTTCTGAAAGGAAGCTGCTGGTCCTGCTGAAAATCGTCGGTAATAATATTAGGCTCTAAATAATGAATGCCCATGAATTTTACAAGATCCATGTAAGGATCCGCCGCTTTATGCTTCTGGTAATGCTTTACCATAAAGGGTATGCGGGTAAACTGATGGCATTCTGTAAATGACATCAGGCAGAGACCCAAAAAAAATATTGCCGTAAAGCGCTTCACAGGTGCGAAGGTACAAAAGGTATGCAAATAATGGATAAGATACGGAGATACTTTTAATGTACTGATTGAAGATAAGCAAAGAAGATCGTTGCCCGCTCCCTAATCTTTAACACGCACAGTTTTACAAAAATCAACATAATAGCGATCGCCTGCCACTGATCTTTGCAGGGAAAGCTTATAAACGATCCCGTCTTTTTTTGTTTCGCTGGTAATGGTTTGTATACTTACTTTGGGTAAAGGGCGGTCGTTGCCGGCGAGCAGCTCGCTCATCACTCTTCCTTCCATAGTGACCGGCTTCGGCAACTTATATATATGCAGTATTGTCGGCACAATATCAATATTAGAAGTAGGGATATTACTTTTGTAATGTTTCTTAAAAGAAGGACCTGATGCCATAAGCGCTATATGGATTTCATAAGGGCTGATGCTGCCATGCCCTGCCACTCCGGTAGCAAAGCTTGTTCCCGCATATCCTTTATCATTCTTGTTATCGTTCCAGTTTACATCCACCAGTATATCCCCCGAACGGCGGCTGTTGTTCCAGTGAATGGATTCAAAGGAGAGGGTGCCGGGGATGGCGCCTTTCATATCACCGGGTTTTGCGCCGCGTGTAAATATTGCACCTGCCCATTCCTGTTGCTGCAGGGCCGCCACGATTTTTTTGATCACATCCCGGTCATGATCTTTTACGTATATGGCTCCGTCTGCTACCACGACATCATCGGAAGCTTTATCTTTCTTTAAATGCTGCCCGATAAGAAAAGAAGCAAGTCCCTGTTTTCCCACATGCGTTACAAATCCATGATCGGCAGAAATAATGATGTTGTATGCATTCCTCATCTTCTGCTGGTCAAGAAACGCAATGATCCTCCCGAACTGTGCATCTACCGTTTTTAAAGAACGGATGGCTTCAGGAGATCCGATGCCGTGTTCATGAGCTGCCCCGTCCGGATCGGAATACCATATTGCACAAACGAGAGGCCCTTTCCTGTTTATCCCGTAATGCAACAGCGCATCCGTGATCCATACGTGTCTTGCGCTGTTGTCGTCCTGCTCTGCAGGTGGTTGTCCCAATGCGGCAACCACATCATCTTTAAATGGTGCAGGCAGGATCATATCGGGATTGATGATAAAGCCGCAGCTGACAGTATGGTTTTGCAGGAAAGCCTGCCCTGTTGAACCGGAGCTGAATACTGCCATCTTTTCTCCTGCGCCTGCGAGTATTTCTCCTATAGATGGCGTTAAAAGCAGTTTCCCGTTTTCTGTGCTGTCAATGTTTTTCAGATTTTGCGCATCTCCCGTGCTGAGACCCGAGACAGGATTAACAGCGGGAAAGTAAACGGAATTGGCCATCAGCCCGTGCGTTGCCGGATAGCTTCCCGTGGCATAGGATGCCGCATTGACCCTGGTAACGGTGGGGAATACACTATGATGCTCTTTGCCGTAGGCGGCAGTTTGCTTAAATGCATACAGGTTGGGCATCAGTTCTGAAGTGATATAATCCGGCCGCAGACCGTCGAAAAATACCAGCAGGGTGCGGGGGCGGCCAGCATTAGTGTTTGTCTGGGATTTAATATTACTGCAAATAACCATAACAATTACAGCAGTCAGAAATTTTCTTGTACAGCGCATTGGTGACTAAGGTTTAGAAGTAGATAACAAGATAGTAAATGTAAAGGTGTAAGGTATAAGGTATAAGGTATAGGGCCTTCTGCACCTTCATACCCTTCTACTTAAGCTCATTCATCAGCCCATTGATATCAAGCGCACGGGTATACATTTCAATACCTCCTTCTGCATTTTTGGGCCATAATTCCGCCGGTCTGTCCCAATAGAGCTCTACTCCGTTTCCATCCGGATCATCAAGGTATATCGCTTCTGATACACCATGATCGCTGGCGCCGGTAAGGGGATAATTAGCCTCCAGCAGCCTTCTGAAAATGACAGCCAGGTCCCGGCGGGTAGGGTAGAGGATGGCAGTATGATATAGTCCTACGCTGTTTTCTGAGGCAGGAGGCGAGCCCTTGCTGTGCCATGTATTGAGCCCGATATGATGGTGGTAGCCGCCTGCCGAAACAAATGCTGCCTGCGTGCCATACATAGTGACCAGCTCAAATCCGAGCAATTCGCAATAGAATTTCATTGAGCGTTCCAGGTCAGCCACTTTCAGGTGCACATGACCGATACGTGTTTGAGCGGGGATAATATATGGCGCAGACATTTGCGGGCTTTTATATTTCAGCGAAATTAATCACAATGTCATTAAG
>CAYWVB010000016.1:0-60332 GCA_964461595.1 uncultured Terrimonas sp.
GATACCAATATCGGTTATCTTAAAGAGAAAGGAGTAAGCATCTGGGATGAATGGGCAGATGAGAATGGAGAACTTGGTCCTGTATACGGCAAGCAGTGGAGAAGCTGGGAAGGTGCGGACGGAAAAGCAATTGACCAGATAGCTGATGTGATACATCAGATCAAAACCAACCCTGACAGCCGCCGGTTGATAGTGAGCGCATGGAATGTTGCTGATCTTCCGCAAATGGCATTGATGCCCTGTCATACCATGTTTCAGTTTTATGTGGCGGATAACGGACAGGGGCGGCCGAAGCTGTCCTGCCAGTTATACCAGCGCTCTGCAGACGCATTTCTCGGGGTGCCGTTCAATATAGCTTCTTATGCGTTGCTTACTATGATGGTGGCCCAGGTATGCAACCTGGATGCGGGCGAGTTTATTCACAGCTTTGGAGATGTGCATTTATACAACAATCATATTGATCAGGCTCATTTGCAGCTTACACGTATTCCATATCCAATGCCTTTTATGCGGTTAAACCCGGAAGTGAAAAATATTTTTGATTTTACTTTTGAAGATTTCACGCTGGAACATTACCAGTCGCACCCGCCAATTAAAGCGCCGGTGGCTGTCTGACGCGGAGAACAGCTAATCCATTGAGATCAATCCTGCCCGGCAAATCAAGATTGCAACCCTACAGGAAACCCGGAACCTGAAACCCTGCCTTCTATAACGCAGAACATTTATCCTGCCATACAATGGACACTCTGTTTAAAAACATCTATCAGCATCCGCTTTTGTCGGCAGACGACTTGCAGGCTATTGCATCATTACATTATAAAATTTCATTCTCAAAAGGCGATATCATTTTAAAAGAAGGGCGTGTAGCTAATGAATATTATATCCTGGAAAACGGGTTGATCCGGGCTTTTGTGCATAGTTACAATGGAGATGAGATCACAACAGACTTTTTTACAGGCAATGATCTCGTGATAGTACCCACCTCACTGTTTCAACGAACGCCTTCGCAGGAAAACTTACAGGCGTTGACAGATTGTGTTTTATGGAAGGTAGCGTTTAGTGATTTTCAACAACTGTTTCATCAGTTGCCGGGCTTTATTGAATGGGGGAGACTATGGTTCACTGCTCAATTGTTCGCGGTTAAGCAGCGTTCCCTCGATATGATCAGAGAAACGGCCACCAGCCGTTATCTGAAATTACTGCAGCAAAAGCCAGAGATCATACAATATGCGCCCCTGAAGCAAATTGCTTCATATCTCGGTGTTACAGATACTTCACTTAGCCGTATCAGAAAAGATATCTCAGCATAATACACGAATTGATACAATGTCTTCCATCTGCCATCAGGCAGGTATTTCATTTTATACCACTTGTGAGGGCATTACTTGTCAAATGGCAAGTAGAACCGGCATTTACCGCACTATTTTTGGTTTGGGATATATCTATTTTATCATTTTAAAATCAACTACGATGGCAAACAAATTCAATCCAGTCGGCTGGTTCGAAATTTATGTAAATGATATGGACAGGGCCACAAAATTTTATGAAACAGTTTTGAATATAAAGCTCACAAATATGAGCAATCCCGGAGATACCGGTAATTCCAATATGGTAATGAAGTCTTTTCCCGGAGAAATGGATAATCCCGGGTCTGCAGGCGCTTTGGTAAAAATGGAAGGAATGAAGGGCGGAGGCAGTAATGTTATTATTTATTTTATCTGTAATGATTGCGCTGTTGAGGAAAAACGTGCTGAAGCGGCGGGCGGCAAAGTATGCCAGTCTAAAATGTCTATCGGTGAGTATGGGTTTATTTCCCTGGTTTCGGATACGGAAGGCAATATGATCGGCTTACATTCAATGAAATAAACAAGGATGAAAAAGGAAAAAATAGTTGTCAATATATTTATACGGCAACCGCTTAATATAGTGTGGAAATGCTGGACTACCCCGGCACATATTAAGCGATGGAATATTCCTTTTACCAACTGGCATTGCCCTGAGGTGGTGAATGATATAAGAGAAGGGGGGATGTTTTGTTTCAAAATGCAAACAAAGGATGGTAAAGAAGGCTTTGAACATGCTGGGAGGTACAATAAGGTAATCCCCTGTGAATTGGTTGAATACACGCTGGATGACGGAAGAAGATCAACAATAGAGTTCCTGCAGATTGATCAGAATACGATCGTGCGGGAAAGTTTTGAGCCGGAACAATTAGTGCCTGATGAGGTACAGGAAGCATTTTGCCAATCTGTTTTGCAACGGTTCAAAGGATATGTAGAACAGGGATAAAGCTATATTTTTATAAAATGAAAGCAACATTGAGAACCTGCCCGCAGGGACATAAGTTTTATAAAAGCAGCGATTGCCCGGCATGCCCTGTATGCGAAGCGCAAAAAAATAAAACCTTTTTTGTGAAAGTGGGCGCTCCCGCAAGAAGAGCATTGCAGGGATCAGGTATTGACAGCGTGCAAAAGTTAGCTAAGTATGCTGAAAAAGAAATTCTGGCATTGCACGGAGTTGGTAAAACAACAATACCGGTTTTAAAGAAAGTGTTGCAGGAAAACCGGTTGGATTTTAAAAAAGGATAGCCTGTGCGAAAAGCGCACCCTGATGGTACATCCTGTGTGTTCGTATAATAAAGAGTAAGAATAATGTATTGTTTAACAGCTTAAATAAACAAATATGGATAATCCTGTATCAAATCAATTGAATATTGTCATCCCTGCCTATCGCTGGCATTCTCAGAATTTCCTGATGGCACTGGATGGCATTGCTGAAGAGGATGCGCTGAAAAGAGTGGATGGCAGAACAAATCATATCGTCTGGATGGCGGGCAATTTTGTAAATGTCCGATATTGGTTAGGCGCAGCGCTGGGACTGAAAGAAGAAGATCCTAACAACGATTTATTTTCCGAGGCGAAAGCATTGAACGAAAGTTTTAAATATCCTTCGCTTAAAGCATTGAAAGAGAATTTTCATGTAATTTCTCCACTGGTTTATAAAAAGCTTTTAGAAGTTAAGGATGAAGAGCTGACAAAGCCATTCCCTATGGGAATGAATGTTTCTTTTTCCCAGGAAACAATTTTAAATTTTATAGGGATGTGTACCGGCAGGGAAGATTATCTCTGTGGGCAAGTGGGATTAATGCGGAGGATACTCAATTACCCGGGTATGAAGTATGACGTAGATGAAAAGATGAAATATTAGGAGGCAGTTGGCAATATTTCGGAAGGCGGCCAAACTTTAATAAGAAAGCAGAACAGAGTATATTTGTATGCATATGCTGTCAGAAGTAAAGTGAAATCAGGAAAGCATACAATATTATGATTATATCACTCATAGTTGCCGCTTCAGAAAACAATGCAATAGGGAAAGGCAATAAGCTTCTCTGGCATTTGCCCAACGACATGAAGTTTTTTAAGAACACTACCTGGGCCATGCCGGTCATTATGGGAAGAAAGACCTTTGAATCTCTTGCAGGAGAACCGCTGCCGGGGAGATATAATATAGTTGTTTCAAGAAATCATATAGATCTTTCAGGACGCAGTAATGCAGAGCTGGCTTTCAGCCCCGAAGATGCGCTGCTTAAAGCAAAAGAGAAAGATTGCAGGGAGGTTTTTATTGCGGGAGGGCAACAGATATACAATGCCTATTTGCCGGTAGCCACCAAAATATATATTACCCGCGTGCATGCCGTGCTGGAGGGAGATGCTTTTTTTCCGGCTATAGACGAAAAAGAGTGGAAAAAAGTATACGAGCTGGATTTCCCTGCTGATGAAAAACATGCGTATGCTTATTCTTTTCAAACCTGGGTAAGAGCATAACCACCCGCATGTATAATACACTTGAATTAGCAGCCAGGTATTTCCGGTATTATGTCACTGCTGCCAATGGCAGAGGACATGGCATTCACTCCCCTTTCGTATACAGGTTTATTACCGAAGTATTGAACGACAACAGGATTTTCTATCCTTATAGCCGTATTGAAGCATTACGGCAGGAAATGCTGACAAGCGCTGCCGTGGCAGAAGTAGACGATTTTGGCGCTGGCTCTTCGGGACTTACCGGGAAAGCGCGGAAGATAAAAGATATTGCCCGCCGGTCGTTGAAATCTCCTAAATATGCGCGGCTGCTTTTTCGTATCGCCAATTACTATCAGCCGGAAAACATTCTTGAATTAGGCACTTCGCTCGGCATCAGCACATCCTATCTTGCATCGGCCAACAGCCATGCAAAAGTGCATACCCTTGAAGGAGCCCCGGCAGTGGCCGATATTGCAAAAGCAAACTTCAGGAAACTGGGACTGGAAAATGTAATTGCGGTAACGGGAAATTTCGATGATACGCTTGCACCGGTACTGGAGCAGATGAGAGCTGTTGATCTTGCGTTCATTGATGGTAATCACCGGAAAGCGCCTACCCTCAGGTATATTGAACAATTGAAGAAATATACCGGTGAAGGGTCCATAGTGATACTCGATGATATTCACTGGAGCAGGGAAATGGAAGATGCCTGGGCAACCGCGTGCCAGGATATCTCTGTTACCTGCAGCATTGACCTGTTTTTTATCGGTATTCTTTTTTATAATCCCGATTTTAAAACAAAGCAGCATTTTGTGATCAGGTTTTGAGGCTGGCAGCAATCGGCTATGAGCTTATGGCTCACTGCTGATAGCTGATAACTCACCGCTTTAAATTCCTGAAAAATCTTTACATTCAATCTATGATCGCCGGAATATTAAAAGAACCAGTGGGAGAGAACAGGGTCTCTCTTCTGCCTGAACAGGCTCAAACCCTCGCAAAGAAAAATGTGGTAGTAAGGATAGAGCAACAGGCAGGGCTAAACGCTTTTGCAGATGATGCAGCGTATACCTCCGGGGCTGTGGGCATTTCCTCACGTGCAGGGTTGTTAGATGCTTCAGACATTATTTTCACCATCAATACTATCCCGGAAGATGAAATAAGGCATCTTAAGAAAGGTGCTGTGCTGGTCGGGGTATTTCAACCCTTGTATAATAAGGACCTGATGGAGAAATATGCCGCCGCCGGCATTACGGTTTTTAGCCTGGATATGCTGCCGCGAACCACCCGTGCGCAAACTATGGATGTGCTGAGCAGCCAGGCTAATATCGCAGGGTATAAAGCTGTGCTGCTCGCGTCAAATATATACAGCCGGTATATGCCCATGCTGATGACCGCTGCGGGCAGCATTGCCCCGGCAAAAGTGCTGGTGCTTGGCGCCGGAGTGGCAGGACTGCAGGCCATAGCTACTGCCAGGAGACTTGGCGCTGTAGTAGAAGTATTTGATACCCGCCCGGCAGTGAAGGAAGAAGTGATGAGCCTTGGCGCTAAATTTATTGAAGTGGATGGCGCTGCGGATGCAAGCAGCGCCGGCGGCTATGCAGTGGAGCAATCGGAAGCATATAAGCAAAAACAGCAGCAGAAAATAGCAGAAAGCACCGGCAGGTCGGACATACTGATCACCACTGCACAGATCCCGGGGAAGCGGGCGCCTGTGCTGATCACTGAAACAATGCTGCAATCTATGCGTAAGGGCGCTGTAGTGGTTGATATTGCTGCTGCAACGGGAGGAAACACGCCGTTCACCAAAAACAATGAAACTGTTTTGTATAACGGGGTAACCATAGTAGGCAATTCAAATTTGCCCTCCACAATGCCGGCAGATGCCAGTAAATTGTATGGCAAGAACCTGCTTAATTTTCTGGCGCTTATCGTGGATAAAGAAGGAAAGCTGGTCTTGAATTTTGATGATGAGCTGGTGAGCGGGGCATGTATCTGCCATGACGGACAAATCACAAATGAGCGGTATATATCTATGCTGAAATAATATAAACACAGAAACTCCTTATATGCAAAACTTTCTTGAATGGATCGCAACCCATCAGCAGGTCATCTATATCGTTATACTGATGATCTTTGTCGGGATAGAAGTAATAGGTCATGTGCCCTCTGTGCTGCATACTCCTTTGATGAGCGGCGCCAATGCCATACATGGCGTAGTGATCATCGGCGCTATTATTGTAATGGGAAAAGCTGAAAGCGGTAACTATACCGCGCTCCTGCTCGGCTTCCTGGCTGTGATCCTGGGAACGCTGAATGTAGTGGGCGGGTTTGTGGTAACAGACCGTATGCTTGAAATGTTTAAGGCCAAGAAAGAGAAGAAAGCAGGAGGGGGAGGAGATAAGGTATAAGGAGTACACCTACACCCTACACCTTTCCTTTTATATCCCCCGCATATTACAATTAACACAGCATACCTATCTTTGAACAAATCACAGCAATGACGATAAAATTAAAAACAGCGAAAGAATCTCTTATACAAATGACCGAACTGGTGCTTCCCAACGATACAAACGTGTTTGGCAACCTGATGGGAGGGCGGCTGATGTACTGGATGGATATTGCTGCAGCGCTGTCGGCCCAAAAGCACGCCAATGCACCGGTAGTTACCGCTTCAGTAGATAATATTTCCTTTGAGTCTCCTATCAAATTGGGGAATGCCGTATATATTGAAGCAAAAGTAAGCCGGGCCTTCAACAGCTCTATGGAGGTACACATGCATGTATGGGGCGAGGATCTTAAGCACCAGCAGAAATACAAAAGCAATGAGGCCTACTATACTTTTGTTGCCCTGGACGCCTCCGGTAAATCGGCTCCGGTACCGCAACTGCTGCCGGAAACAGAAGAAGAAACCCGTTTATTCGACGGCGCCTTGCGCAGAAGACAGCTCCGCCTGATACTTGGCGGAAAAATGGCGCCCAATGATGCAATAGAGCTTAAAGCACTTTTCTCCGATGAAAGATGATCTCCTTATACCTTACTCCTTCCCCCTTATACCTACCTCCTCATACCTCACACCTTTCAAGTCCCTCCAGGAAATCATCTGATACATCTGCGCCAATCCCCGGAGCATCGGGTAATGTTACAAAATAATTATTGTAGGTAACTCCGCCGGTCACCGGGTCTGTTGTATGACCCAACATGCAGGTATCCATATCATAAAACTGTATATTCTCCTGTGAAGATGCAAAATGTGCGAAAGCAGTAAGCGCCACACGGCTTTCCAGCATACCCCCCATCATGCATGGGATATTTCCGGACTCACAGACCGCATTTATCTTCAGCGCCTCTAATATACCGCCGCTTTTTGCAAATTTAATATTCACATAAGTGCAGCCATCGCTGCTGATAATACGTTCCGCATCATGATGATCAAATACACTTTCATCTGCCATAACAGGTATAGGCGATATTCTTTTCAACGCGGGCAAATGATGATCATTATAGCGCCGCATAGGTTGTTCGCAGAACTGTATGTCATATTTGCCAAGCCCTGTCAGCGCCTTTTTCGCCTCTTCATAATCCCATCCCTGGTTGGCGTCTATACGTAACTGTATGTCAGCGCCTACTGCATCTCTTATCCGGCTTATCCGCTCTGTATCCTCCTTTGCCGTTCTGCCAAGCTTCACTTTTATGATGTTTACACCATCCTCCTTAAAAGCCACGGCCTTCTTTGCCATATTTTCCGGGGTATCAATGCCGATAGTGAGATCGGTTTCCATGTTTTTTTTATTCCCCCCCAAAAAAGCATATAAAGGCAGGCCCGCACGCTTTGCACTGATATCATACAGCGCCATATCAAAAGCGCTCTTAATGGTGCTGTTACCGGCGATACAATCATGAAGCTCCTTCATACGCTCCTCAATGCTAAGCGGGTTTTTCCCCTTCCACAGATGAGCAAAGTCTTTTGCTATTTCAAAACAGGTAGCCTGGGTCTCGCCCACGATCATGGGAAATGCGGAACATTCGCCAACGCCATAAATCCCCTCGTCGGTAAATATCCTGATAAAAATATTCTGTGCAAAATGCATCGTCCCCGTCGCAATCGTAAAAGGGTGCATTGGTATGCTGAACTTATAAATATCCGTGCCTGTTATTGTCATGATATGCAAGATAAGCAAAAGGAGGATCAGCTTTCAGCAGTCAGCTTTCAGCAGTCAGCTTTCAGCAGTCAGCTTTCAGATGCAGAGCCTTAAACCCAAAGCTTAAAGCTATCAGCTGATAGCTATAATTTCACATTCACCCCCACCATAAAATTTACGCCTGCCATTGGGAAATAATAATTTTCATCTACAACTTTTCCCCCGTATATATAACTGTAAGTATAGCCGTTGGGCTCATACAGGGTATTGAAGATATTATTTACCTGGAGTATAAAGCTTATCTCCCGGAATACAAGTTTATGAACAGTGTATATAGTTCTGAAGTCCTGTACATAGTATGTCCCGAGCATGCGTGCTTTGTTGCCGGTATTGTCGAGGTATTGCCTGCTTACATATTTGCTTAGCAGGCTCAATTCCCAGCTTTTCACAGGGGTAAAGCTGAGCGTAGCGCTGCCTACAACAGCGGGGGAGAAAGCTATATCTGTTTTGGCGAAAGCTTCCGGCTTCTGCCCGCCATTATCATAATCATCATAGTAAGCAGTATAGTTTTTCACTTTGTTGGAGCTGAACGCTATATTGCCGGCTGCATTGAACCATGCCGCAGGGCGCCAGTCAGCCTGGAGCTCAATGCCGGTTCTATAGCTGTTGGGAACGTTGGTCCTTGTATAAGCGCCTACATCATTTATTTTTCCGGTCAGCACCAACTGGTTTTTATAAAGCATATAATAAATATTTGCTCCCCAGTTAAAGGCGTGTCCTTTACGATTGATGCCAAGCTCAAAGTCGTGGAGGCGTTCGGGCTTGGGTTGTTGTTCCATCCCTGCTTCAAAATCGTCCCGGTTAGGCTCTTTTCCGGCGAGCGCATACGACACAAAACCTGTCCAGTTACCATTGCTGTAAGTCAGGCCGGCCTTAGGGTTCAGGAAATTGTATTTTTCATTGATCCGTAAACCGGGGTTATCCCTGAAGCCGTTCAGCACATAGTGCACATTGCGGTATTGCAGATCCAGGAAGCCATCGAGATGGCTGCCAAGCCGTTGCTGCAGCTTTGAATATATATTGAAATCAGTTTTTTTCGCATCGAGATGATACCAGGTATAATCTTTAGGGATACCGGTCTGCGCCCAGATCACCTTACCATAATGCTTTCCGTCATAGGTTGTACGGCCGCCGCCCGTGATCCATTGTGTGCCTTTTCGCTGGTATTGCAGGGAAAAAATACTGCCGTAATAGTAATTGTCGAGCCATAGCTGGCGCACAAGATCAGTGGAGGTAACTGTGGAATTGCCTATTACCTGGTTATCAAGTCCGATCTTTGAAAAAGGAACGCCTGCTTTATACTGCTCGTAATATCCTTTGCCTCTTGTAAGAAAGGCGGCAACATTGAACCTGAAAATATCATTGATCTCCCGGTTATAAAACAACTGGTAATGATCCTGCTTATAATTATCCGTTTCATTATCGTAAGGTTCCCCGGGTTTTTCAGTGCCTGCGGAATTGTAGGTGCGGTCGGTCGCCAGCTTATCTTCCGGCACTCCGTTCCATGCCTGGTAAGTTTTTTCTTTCCCGGAAAATGTATTGAACCTCAGTGAGGATCTGCCTGCAAAATATGCGGTAGAGAAATAGTAGGATTTCAGGTCGCTGGAAGCACGGTCTATATAGCCGTTGCTGGTAATGGAGGAAAGCCTCGCATCAACGGTAAAATGCCCGTCAATCAATCCTGTCCCTGCTTTGATATTATGTTTCCAGGTATTAAAAGACCCGAAAGCATTGCTGCTTTCTGCATACGGATTCTCATTAAATTCATTAGTACTCATGTTGATAGTAGCTCCAAAAGCTCCTGAACCGTTGCTGCTGGTGCCTATGCCGCGCTGTACCTGGATGCTGCTTACCGAAGATGCAAAATCCGGCAGGTCAACAAAAAAGCTTCCCTGCGATTCGGCATCATTGTATGGGATGCCATTGAGAGTGACGTTGATCCTTGTCGCATCGCTGCCCCTGATACGAAAGGCGGTGTACCCGACACCATTCCCTGCATCTGAATTTATAGTGACAGAAGGCAATTGATTCAATACAAAAGGAAGATCCTGACCGAGGTTGAGCTTTTCAATCTGGAGCTTTGACAGGCTGTTCTTTGCAAAAGGAGCTTTTTCGCCGGCTCTTACACCTTTTATTTCCACAGGCTGCAGCAATAAAGGTATTCTTTCCAGCAGGATAGTTACAGACCGGCTGCCGGCAGGATTGATTGCCGCCACAGCATCCTTATAGCCCACCGCAGTAACCAGCATATCATAGCCGGCTGCTTTGATATGAGAAAAGCTGAAACTGCCGTTCTCATCAGTAATGGTAGCAATATTACCCGGAAGTGTTACGGTGGCATTGACGACCGGAGTACCGGTGGACTTATCTTTTACGTTCCCATGCACAGAAGATTGTGCAGGGAGCATTGTATGCAAGGCTAAAGCCATTGCGGTCATCATCATTTTTTTCATTCTGTTTTTGTTGTCGGTTACAGCGTGCATGTCAATGCACTCACTTGCCGGAACCAGGTGTACAAAAACAGGAAAGGAGAGAGGTGAGGACTCATCCTTCCCTGCGCAGGTATTATCCTGATCAGGTTCTACGGGTTTGATCTCAGCCCCCGATATCAAATCGGCAGCACCCCGGGAATCACTGAGGTTAAAACAAACTTTAACCGCGGTTGTTTGTAAGCGCAAAGTTAATGGAGAATTAAATTATCTTCCAAATCCTGTAACTTTCCGGCATGCCGACCGTATTATTATTGCTGAATTAGGGCAATAAAAACAGCATTATTATGAGAAAAACAATAGCACTTGTTTTAGGGATTACAGCTTTCGCTTTTGCATACGCTCAGGATGATAAGGTATTGGTGCACGATAATAATGCCCGGCCGCGCAATATAGGGTCATCTTTTACCGGCATTACTGTTTCGGGAGCTATTGACCTGTATCTTTCACAATCGGATGAAGAAGCTGTGGTGGTGAGCGCTGCAGATGTAAAATACAGGGAGAAAATAGTGACGGAAGTAAAAAACGGTATACTGAACATTTATTTTGACGGAAAAGGATTTAACTGGAATGCCGGTGATAAAAAGCTCAAAGCTTATGTTTCTTTTAAAAATATCAGCAGGCTCAGCGCTTCAGGGTCATCCGATATTTATGCCAATGGTGTAATAAAAGCGGCGTCACTGGATCTTACCCTTTCGGGTTCCAGCGATTTTAAAGGGGCGGTAGATGTAGCACAATTATCACTTGATCAGAGCGGCAGCTCAGACTCACAGATCAGCGGAAGAGCAGATAAGGTGAACATTAATGTAAGCGGCGCAAGTGATGTAAAGGGCTACGATCTTATCACTGATTACTGTGAAGCTAATGCTTCGGGAGCTTCAGATATACAGCTCACTATCAATAAAGAAGTTACTGTAATTGCCAGCGGCTCAAGTGATGTGTATTATAAGGGTAATGCTGTGGTAAAAAATGTCAGGAGCAGCGGCTCCAGCAGTGTAGGGCGGAAGGACTGATTGGTAGCAATTCATAATCAATCTTCGAATAGCGATGACTGTGCAAAGATATCCTCCTCTTTGAGAAAGCTGAGAGGGGGCTTTCTTTTTCCTCATCACCGTGATCCGGTATCACGGAACAGTTCTGCGTGTAACAAAAAACTAAAATGCATACTTTTATTTGATAAAATGTAATGTGTATATTACATTTGGTAATTTAAACATTACATTTTATGCAGAAAAGCCCTTTCCCTTATTCCTATTGGACAAAGATCCTGGGAGTAATAATAATCATTGCAGGAGTTATAAGCTTTTTCCAGCAGTATCATAAGAAGGGAATTTTTGATTTAAATGAACTGGCCATTGGACTTAGCTGGGGATTTGTTTTTATCTTTTTTTCGAAAGAAAAAACAGATGATGAAATGACACATGGACTGAAATTCAGAGCATTGACATGGGCCATTATTATAGCGTTCTCTATCACTCATCTTTTTAATTATCTTTTTCTCAACTGGCGTTTTGAACGGAGGCACGATATGATCCTTTCTGTTTCTGCGTATCAGTTTTTAGCGCTCACGCTCATTATCGCTACGGTAAGCTTTCATTATCTGAAGCATCAGGCAACGTCAATTAAAGAGCAATGAAAAATCTGATAAAGGTTGAACGGGCAAGGTATAATCTTACACAGGCAGAGCTGGCAGAAAAAGTGAAAGTAGCGCGGCAGACCATTATTGCCATTGAAGCAGGAAAATTTGTTCCTTCCGCTACATTAGCCTTTAAAATTGCGACAGTGCTGAAATGTAAAGCTGATGATATTTTTAAACTTGAAGATGAAGATTGGTTGTAAAAAAACATTTTAATATTGTTCATAATGATATATTTGCCCTTTAACCCGAAGATTATCCAACAGTATGGCCAAACGTGTTTTGTTTATTGACAGGGACGGTACTTTGATCAATGAAGCTCCTCCAACCTACCAGCTCGACTCTTTTGAAAAGCTGACTTTTTACCCGCACATGTTTGAATATATGACCAGGATAGCACGCGAGTTGGATTATGAGCTGGTAATGATCACCAACCAGGACGGACTGGGAACACCTGCTTTTCCGGAAGATACTTTTTGGCCGCTGCACAACCTGGTGATGAAAAGCCTGGAAGGTGAAGATATTTTTTTCAACGCCGTTTTTATTGACAGAACTTATCCTCATGAAAATGCTCCCACCCGTAAGCCTGGCACCGGGATGCTGACAACATACCTGAACAACCCGGACTATGACCTGCCTAATTCCTTTGTGATCGGCGACAGGATCACTGATGTGCAGTTAGCCAAAAACCTGGGCTGCAAAGCTATCTGGCTGAACAGTGATGCCTCTTTAGGCGCTGCCGAAATTTCTGATAAGGTAGCGCAGCTTCAGGATACTATTGCATTGGAATCTGTTGAATGGAAGGATATATATGCTTTCCTGAAACTGGGGCTGCGCAAAGTGAGCCATCAGCGTAATACTAATGAAACGCAGGTGAGCATAGTGCTGAATGTGGATGGCAGCGGCAAGGCAGATATTGCCACCGGTCTTGGTTTTTTTGATCACATGCTGGAGCAGGTGGCCCGGCATGGCAAAATGGATTTGAAAATTCATACCAAAGGCGATCTGCATATTGATGAGCATCATACTATTGAAGATACCGGTATAGCATTGGGAGAGGCTTTTGCCAAAGCGCTGGCAGATAAAACGGGGATGGAGCGCTATGGCTTTGCGCTACCGATGGATGAAGCAGACGCCAAAGTGCTGGTGGATATGGGAGGGCGCAACTGGATAGTATGGAATGCTGAATTTAAGCGGGAGAAGATAGGAGAGGTGCCTACCGAAATGTTCTTTCATTTCTTCAAATCTTTTTCAGACGCTGCAAAATGCAACCTCAATATTGAATGCAATGGCGATAATGAGCATCATAAGATCGAAGCTATATTCAAGGCTTTTGCCAAAGCGCTTCGTATGGCCGTAAAGCGCGACCCGATGAGCAATTACCTGCCGAGCACCAAAGGAGTATTATAAGGCTTCTGGCGGTTACCCACATTCATCCACATTTTACTACATCAATTGCTGTGGCTGCTTTTACGGTTGCAGAAACCATAGATAAAAATTAACATTTCCTGCAATACGGAACACGCTTATTTTGGTGTTTATAACAGCGTTCATTCCTGGCAACAAGGCGATCCGGAAAGGAGCAGCACTGGCACAGGGAACGGGCAATGTAAAAACCACCTTTATCATTTTTATACCCTCAGCAACATGAACTACAAATCAGACCAACAGCCGGCTAATACTTTGCCCACCTCACCATCAATCCCTGATGAGCAGGCCTCGCAATGGGATAAAGTGCTTTGGTGGATGGCGGCAGCAGACCCTTCGCTGATGAAAACATGCGGACCGGACCGTTTCCGCTATGGTGTGATAGGCTATACCGTCATGGCAACCTGGTTGTTTGCCACACTGGCCTGGGGCTATTTTTTTTCTACGTTGTTTGATGATATACTTATCATACTGCCGGCAGCGCTTTTCTTTGGCTTTATCATTCTTACCATTGACAGGGGATTGATAGCCGGACTGAACAGCAACGGCGGAAAAAACAAATGGCTGTCTCTTTCGCTACGCCTGCTGCTGGCGCTTACTATCGGGTTCTTTATTTCGCAGCCTGTTGTGCTGATGCTTTTTGAAAAAGACATAGATGCCCATCTTCCGGTGGTGAAAGAAAAGAAGATCACGGCCTACACAAAACAGGTAAGGGATGAAAATGCCGTGGTGCTGCAGCAGGCGAAAGCGGAAATAGACCGCATCCGCAATGATCAGAAAGTAAAAGAGCAGGAAATACTTGACCTGAAAAATGCCTATATAAGAGAAACTGACGGCACAGGCGGCTCCGGTAAAATTGGAGAATACACTATAGCAAGGGTGAAAAAAATGGCTTACCTGAAAGCTGAAGAAGATCTTATTACCTGGAAGCGCAGTGTGCAGCCTGCACTTGATAGCGCTCTTGCAAAAGAAAAAATCACGGAGGTAACCATACAGCAACGCATAGCTGAATTTGATAAAGGGCTGTCAGACGGTTTCCTTACCCGGATAGAAACATTGGATGATCTTATGCTGATGCACCCGCCTGTTAAATATCGCTACCGGCTGGTGATCATGCTCATTATGATGATAGAGCTGATGCCCTTGCTTACCAAGCTGATGATGCCCTCGGGGCTTTATGAAGAAAAAGTGCAGGATGCTGTACAGCAAAAGAAGCTCAGCTGGCTGGCAGAAAGAGCAGCAATAAAAGAAGTGGAAGCCGCATTTTATGAGACGGCAATAGCTACCGACAAGCAATTGCAGGCTGATGTAATGCACGAATTAAACGAATTAAGACAGAAGCAGGCAGAAGAAGCGTTCAACAAGTGGAAACAAAACCCGGGAAAAGTACGCCAGTTCTGGGATCAATTGAAAAGCAGGCTGTTGTATTTCAGCAGGGATTAAAGTGCTCCTTCCCGACCTTCCCCGCAGGGAAGGATATACGTATCTCCCCGGCTCTTCTAAGGAGAGGAGGTCTGTCTGTGGCCCTCACCATTCGTAAACTGATTATTATATGGGAAACTACCAACGTCGAACGAGCAACGACAAATCTTAGTCACTTACATTGATCACTTACTCTCTACTTCTATCAGATTTAAATATATTTTCAGAAATATTTGAAAATTTGAAAATAATAATTAACTTTGAATCATGAATCTGGAAGAAGCGAAGCGGCAGTTCATTATGGGATGGGGCGCGTTTGGCACAAACTGGGGAATCAACCGCACCATGGCCCAGATTCATGCGTTATTGTTAATAAGTCCCGACCCGCTCACCCAGGATGATATGATGGAGGCGTTAAATATCAGCAGGGGAAATGCCAATATGAACATCAGGGATCTGATCGGCTGGGGGCTGGCCGAACGGGTGATCATTCCCGGAGAAAGAAAAGAGTATTTTACCGCGGAAAAAGATATATGGAAAGTAGTAAGGCAGATTGTCAAAGAACGGAAAAAAAGAGAACTGGAGCCGATGCTTCAGCTAATGGAAATGCTGGAGCAAACGGAAGGGGATAAGCGCGACAGGGAGATGAAAGCATTTGCGGAGGTGGTAACAGGAATAAAAAAGCTTGGACTGCAGGCCGACAGGACCCTTGAAACACTTATCAAAGCCGAAGAAAACTGGTTTATTAATAACCTTATCAAAATATTCAGGTAGCCATATTCCCCTTTTACCTGTTGAAAGCCGGATCTTCCGGCTTTTCTCATATATTATACTTTCAATAAATTCTGAAAATATAAATAATATGAAAAATAAAAAACATCACCCCGTAAGCTATATGCCACAGGCCATTCCAATACCCTGATAAAAGCCGCCTGAAATATATTATTCAGGCAGGCACCTGTGCAGGAACAAAATATTGCCTCCGGCTAAGGGTAACATTTTACCGGTATATAATATATTAATATAGGGCGCTCGCCCAATACTTTTGCAATATCTGTGCAACCTGTTCCTTAATGCAGTATCTGTTGTGATGAAGCCTTATTATTTGAATAACCTTTAATACTGTATTTATGGACTTTACAAATCTCAACAATTTAAGGATTGATGTTCCATATGAGCTGGAACAAAGTGTTTTTAGCTGGCTGTATTATAGCAAAGTGCTTAATTTTAATATGGAAGCGCAGCTAAAATCGAACTGGTGCTGGGCGGCAACAGCAGACAGTGTCTCTCATTTCTATGCTAAGTTGTTAAACCCCTGGTCGCAGTGCAAAATTGCTTCACACGAACAGGGGCTGTCCTGTTGCAATACTCCCACGCCGTCCGGTTGCAATGTGGCATGGTATTTAGATAAAGCGCTTGACTGTACGCACAATTATGTATCTATGAGCAGTGGCACTATGACCTGGGACGCAGTAAAGGCGGAAATAGATAAGGGGCTGGTAGTAGGAACACGTATAGGATGGAACGGCGGCGGCGGTCACTTTATGGCAATTCATGGGGTATCAAGAATAGGGCTTACACATTATTTTCATATTGACGACCCTATTTACGGGAAGAGCGTATTGACAGTAGACCAGTTCTCTAATAATTACCAGGGAAGCGGTAGCTGGACACACAGTTATATCACCAAAAAATATTCCTATATGAGATTTTTGGATCTGCTATTGTACGAAAAGCTGCTGATCCCCATCCCGCAGATCAGGCCATTGCTTAAAGTACAATTGCCCGGCCTGAACATAGAGAAAAAACTGGATCAGCTTGACCTGAGCATGCCTCATCATGTCTTTACCGTATCATTAAAGGAGATTGATAAAGAAATAAAAGTACCGGAGCGGCCTTCAGCTGTGCGCGTCATTGAGCTGGATGCAGCAAAACCGGTAGCGATCTACGATCTGTCTGCCAATGAAAACCAGCCTGAAGTGCTGCAGGTAAGTACTGATAAAACATATCTGAATAATATTGAAAACGGAATAGAGCAGCTCAGGCGTGCAGAAACCGGTGCGGATGACGGGAGTGAGCTTCGCCTGCTGCGATTTCCTGCGCTGAACCTGGAAGCTTTATGGCTTGCCGGCGATAGCGGTAAAAATGATAAATATTACCTGGTGCGCCATTTTGAAGACAAAGACGGCGTATTGAACCGCGAAGCATTTAATGCTTTGGTACAACGGCTTAAAGCCTCAGTGGAAAAGCAGGACGATACAATGGGGGCGTGAGATAAGTGATAAGTTTGCAAGTGGTCAATTTACTAATACTATCGTAAGACGTGAAAATGAGATGTGAGAAATGAATATTGTTCCAGGTACTCCCCCTCACATTTCACATAGCAATACAAAGGCGGCCAGGTCATCTGGCTGCTTTGTTTTATGAAAGCTGTGTCCTTTGTAACTCCGGGGCCGACCAAAAATGTCAGCCAATGTCTGATTTATTCGGGTAAGTGATGGAGACCTGTAGTCGTTTAAGCGATTCTCAGAGCCTTCATTTGCCTTTTCGGTCAGACCCGTGCTGGGATGGAGGAAAAGCCAAAAGGGCTTAAATATGAGTAGCCCCCAACAAAGTTGGGGGAGGTAATGGCAAAGGGAGATGACAACCCTGAAAGAATTGAATAGATTTATTGCTGAAATGAATAGGTATGCTGCAGCCGTTTATTACTCATAGTTATGAAATTTTTTTTCATAGCAATACCTGTTTCATAATCTTATGCCAAGAAATCATCTTATTCACATTAGATACAAATCAAGAGCCTTTGTATGTTCATTTATATTATTATGCATTTTTTGTCCGCCCCTGCATCTGTCTGCGCAGTTGGTAGAGCTTAAAGACGCTGTAACCATGATCTCTGCATCCGTGCCTTCTCCCATGCACGAGACCATAGAGAAAGTGCTTCGCGAAGAAATAGGCAGGCGGACAGGTATTCAGCTAAGGCAGGCAGACAGTTGGCCCACAAAGAATACTCCTGTTATAGCCATCGCCCTTGCTTCCGATGCGGAGCTGGATGGTATGGCCGTTCCGGTTATTGCAGATAAAGGCAGCGCTATGTATAAACCTGAAGGTTTTCGTGTTGTCACACGGTCATCCGGTCGCGGCAACATTACCTGGATCATAGGTGCAGACAGCCGCGGGGTATTGTTTGGCGCCGGCTGGCTATTACGTAACCTGCGCATGGCTAAGCGTACGCTTCAGTTAGATGCATCTGCAGATATGGTTTCTTCTCCCGCCTATCCCATACGGGGTCATCAGTTGGGCTACAGGAACACCGCCAATTCCTATGATGCCTGGACGCCCGCCCGGTTTGAACAATATATCCGTGACCTTGCTGTTTTTGGCACCAATGCCATTGAAGGCATTCCTTTTCACGAAGATGATAAGCCCAGTCCTCATTTTACCATTTCTGCCGCAGCCATGCGGGTAAAGATCAGCGAAATATGCCAGGCTTATGATATGGATTACTGGGTATGGACCCCCGCTACTTTTGATCTCACGGATAAGGCCAAACGACAGGCGGAGCTGGATATGCATGAGGCTTTTTACAAAGCCTGCCCGCGGCTTGATCATATTTTCTTTCCCGGTGGCGACCCCGGCGATAACCATCCCTCCGAAGTAATGCCTTTCCTGAAAGATCTTCACGACAGGCTGGTGAAATACCATCCCAATGCAAAGATCTGGATATCGCTCCAGGGCTTCAGTGAAGAGCAGGTGGATTATTTCTACCAGTACCTGCGCCAGTACCAGCCCGCCTGGCTGGAAGGCGTGGTATCCGGTCCGGGCAGCCCGCCGATAGCGCAAACACGTTACCGGCTGCCCGCAAGGTATAAACACAGAGAGTATCCTGATATTACACATTCCGTTCGCTGTGAATTTCCGGTAGCCCGCTGGGATCAGGCTTACGCGCTTACCTTAGGGAGGGAGTCCGTCAACCCGCGCCCCTTTGCTTTTTCCAGGATACAGCAGACTTATGCGCCATTTACCGATGGCTTTGTATCTTATTCAGATGGTTGCCACGACGATATTAATAAAGTGGTGTGGAGTATGGGCGCCTGGGATCCTGCCAAGGATGTCAACGAAGTGCTGGAAGAATATGCTCGGTTCTTTTTTGGCGCAGGATTTGAAAAAAATGTAGCCGCTGGTATTGCAGCGCTGGAACAAAACTGGAACGGACCGCTTGTGGAAAACGGTGGGGTAGAAGCGGCTTTTTCATTCTGGACCACGCTCGAAAAGCAGCATCCTGAGCTTGCCGGCAACTGGCGCTGGCAGATGCTCCTGCTGAGGGCATATTATGATACTTACACAAGAAGAAGGCTGATATATGAGCAGGGGCTGGAACAAACGGCCAATGCTTTGCTCGCTTCAGCAGCCCCTGCTGATCTTTCCCCGGCAATGGATAGCGCCCTGACCGTGGTAAACCAGGCTGACAGATTACCGGTCTCGCCTGAACTGCGCAAAAGGATCAGCGACCTCTGTGAGGCGCTCTATACATCCATAGGGCTGCAAACCAGTGTGCCGCTTTATAAAGCCCGCGGCTATGAAAGAGGCGCCGTGCTTGATTTTGTGGATTACCCGCTTAACAACAGGTGGTGGCTCGCAGATGAATTTAAAAAGATCAAAACAATGACGGATAAAACTACGGCTTATAAGCGGATCCGGCAGATCAGCCGTTGGGAGCATCCCGGCCCGGGCAGCTATTATGATGATATTTCAAGCGTGAGCAAAGGCCCCAGGGTAGAAACTATTTCAGACGATGCCACAGATATTGCCTGGTGGGATGATGGCAGGAGCCGCCAGAGATTATCCTTCCAGACCTTTCAAAGATGTCCCCGGCTGCAGTATGCTGATCTGGATCCCAACGGTCGTTATAAAATACAGGTTTGTGGACAGGGTGATGCTTTATTACGTGTTGATGGTCAAAGGTTATCGCCTGTTATTTACAATAAAGATGGAGAAGGTTTTAAGGAGTGGATTATCCCGTTAAGCGCTACCGGCGACGGGAAGATCTCGGTTAGTTTTGACCAGCCTGAAGAGTCTGATCTCAACTGGCGGAAGCAGTCGAAGATCTCTGATATATGGCTGATCAAACAGTAAGATTAAAATAAGTATTAAAGTTAGTTGGCTGTTTAACAGAAAAATATGAGGCATACCTCATATTTTTTAGGAGTAGACGCACAGGACAAACCTGTGCATCTGCGTCGTTTCTGCCATCTCACTTTTCACGTCTCCCTGTTTTTATTGTCCCGGCATCTCCGCTCCGGTGAGACGATAGTGGCGACGCTCCGTTCAACGGCTGAATAACTATTGAACAGAACCCGTACATGGACGCATTCCAGCTTTTATCGGCATGATGCAGGTGCCTTTCATCAATGCATAATCTATAAAATAATTGATACGCTTTAATAGCGAAAGTTTGAAATACACCCCGAACTCCCCGGCGATATTTCCTTCAATGAACTAATCCTTACATTTGTAAGGATCGTACCGTTGAGAATACAATGGTATTGACTCAATCAATTATGCCTCACGTTTGACGCAGCAATAGCCTATTATGACAATTACAGAGATAATCAGCCTGTTGATCATCGCAGCGAATGTATACGTTTCTTACCGGGGATTTAAAGACAGTGCATTTTACAACCGCTATGCATTTGAGGTAGAAAAGGTTACCCTGTACCGGCAATACGACCGCCTGGTCACTTCCGGTTTCCTGCATGTCAACTGGATGCACCTTATCTTTAACATGATCTCCCTGTATCTTTTCAGCACCAGCCTGTCAGGACAGTTGGGTGTGTTTTCCTACCTGCTGATCTATTTCGGGAGCCTTATTGCCGGGAATCTTTTTTCACTGGTATTGCATAAAAAGGATGGCGACTATAGTTCTGTCGGCGCTTCCGGGGCGGTCAGCGGTATCATCTTTGCTTCCATCGCGCTTTTCCCCGGCTTTAATATCGGGTTATTGTTCCTGCCTGTAGCTTTTCCTGCCTGGATTTTCGGGCTGGCATTTATACTTTACTCTATATACGGCATCCGTTCCCGCAGCAACAATATAGGCCATGAGGCGCATCTCGGCGCTGCTGTGGCGGGTATGCTGATCGCTATATTGCTGGAGCCTTCAGTGCTGGCATATAATTATTTCCCTATCCTTATTATTCTCATTCCCTGTATTGTATTTATCTATATCATCATCAAAAAGCCCCATTATCTTTTTGTTGATAATCTTTTCTACAAAAGGCATAACCGCTCTTATACTATTGAAGACCGGTACAATACCCAAAAGATAGATATACAGAAAAGAGTGGACCAGATACTGGAAAAAATTCACCGGAAGGGCATCAACAGCCTTACTAAAAAAGAAAAGGAAATTCTTGATGAATATTCAAAGACCACGCGCTGAAGAACCACGGAGGCAGGGAGAGCATGGAGGTGCACAGAGAGGGAAATGCAGGAATCATGAATGCACAGGGACACGAAGTTTCCCAATGAGTATTGGGATTTATGGTTTATCATTTAGCGTCCATTGCCTGTCGTTTCACGCAGCATTTTCATTGCTTTCTTTTCCCCTTTGCATGAATCTTTTCTATATAAATTTTGCCGGACAGATACTGTAGCTTATTTTTGCGCCCGAAAATCAGCAGAATGAATATATATATACATCATCACCATCATACCTTACCCAAAGGGTGAGCCGGGGTGTGTATATGCATAATATATCATTTAAAAGGCTTACCACCCGGTAGGTCTTTTTTATTTAATACCAAATAACAGATCATGCTTAAACTGGCAGTACAAAAATCAGGACGGTTGCACGAAGATTCCATGAGGCTTTTAAAAGAATGCGGCATCGGTATTTCCAACGGCGCCAATAAGCTAAAAACGGAAGCAGGTAATTTTCCCCTGCAGGTATTCTTTTTGAGAGATGATGATATCCCCCAGTACGTAGAAGACGCCGTGGCTGATATCGGTATTGTTGGCGAGAATGTAGTGTATGAAAAAAATAAATCTGTTGATGTAGTGGAAAAGCTGGGCTTCGGGAAATGCAGGCTTAGCTTTGCTGTAGTAAGAGGTGAGCAATACAATAATATCCAATCGCTCGAAGGTAAACGCATCGCCACCAGCTACCCCTATCTTACCGGGCAGTACCTTTCCAAAAATAAAGTGAAAGCTGATATCCATGAGATCAGCGGCTCAGTGGAAATAGCGCCGGGCATTGGCCTCGCAGATGCGATATGCGATCTCGTAAGCAGTGGCTCTACACTGCTTACCAATGGCTTAAAAGAAGCAGAGACCATACTTCAGTCCGAAGCGATCCTCATCAGGAACAGGCAGCTTAGCACAGCACAGCAACAATTGCTGGATAAATTGCTGTTCAGGGTACATGCCGTTAAAAAAGCCAAGAATAACAAGTATATACTGCTCAATGCCCCCAATGATAAGCTTGATGAGATCATAGGCCTGCTGCCGGGCATGAAAAGCCCGACTGTGCTGCCCCTTGCGGATAAAGGGTGGAGCTCTGTGCACAGCGTGCTCAGTGAAGATGAGTTCTGGGATAAAATAGAGCAGCTTAAAGATGCAGGCGCACAGGGTATACTGGTAGTACCTATAGAGAAGATGGTGATGTAACACACATTGTAGTTGTAAACCGATAAAATCATTGATCTCACATGAACATTATTTCCAACCCGCAAAGAAGTGACTGGGATGCATTGCTAAGGCGGCCGGCATTTGACAGCGGGTCGCTGGAGTCGGTTGTGCTGCCGGTATTGAAAGCGGTGAAAGAAAGCGGTGATAAGGCTTTGCTGGAATTCACCGCCCGCTTTGATAAAGTAGTGCTTACAGGTATGCAGGTAGAAGCCGGAGAAATAAAGGAAGCTGAAAACCTGCTGAGCGATGATCTGAAAGCAGCAATTGTACAGGCAAAAAAAAATATTCATCTTTTCCATAGCAGGCAGTTGCAACCGCCGGAAAAAGTGGAAACAATGCCCGGGGTGACCTGCTGGCGGAAAAGCGTTGCCATCGAAAAAGTAGGATTATATATTCCGGGAGGTTCTGCTCCGCTTTTCTCCACGGTGCTGATGCTGGGTATACCTGCAACTATTGCAGGCTGCAAAGAGATCATATTAACAACGCCGCCCGGCAGGGAAGGCAAGATACATCCTGCTATTTTATTTGCCGCGCAGCAGGCGGGCATTACCCGGATCTTCAAAGCGGGTGGCGCACAGGCCATTGCTGCGATGGCGTATGGCACGGAAAGCATACCCGCGGTGTTCAAAATATTCGGTCCCGGCAACCAGTATGTGACCTGTGCCAAGCAACTGGTACAGCGCGATGGAGTAGCTATAGATATGCCTGCAGGCCCCAGCGAAGTATGTGTGCTGGCTGATGAAACTGCCAATCCGGGTTATATAGCTGCCGACCTGTTATCACAGGCAGAGCATGGCCCCGACAGCCAGGTGCTGCTGGTCACTACTTCTGCAAAGCTGGCTTCGGAAGTAATAAAGGCTGTAGATACACAGACCCTTGCCTTACCGAGGAAGCAGATCGTGGAAGGCGCTTTGCAGCACAGTAAAGCTATCGTTGTGAAAGACATACCCGAAGCTATAGCTATCGTTAACGCCTATGCGCCGGAGCACCTGATCGTCAGTTGTGCAAATGATGAAGCAATAGCAGCGCTGGTTGTGAATGCAGGCTCTGTTTTCCTGGGTAATTATTCCCCGGAAAGCGCCGGCGACTATGCCAGCGGCACCAATCACACATTGCCCACTAACGGCTTTGCACGCGTCTATAGCGGGGTGAGCGCAGATAGCTTTGTGAAAAAGATCACCTACCAGAAACTCACCCGCGACGGTCTTTCAGGGATAGCCCCTGCCATTATCCGCATGGCAGAGGCAGAAGGACTGGATGCGCATGCAAATGCGGTGAGAGTGAGGATGGAGGAAAGATATAAGGGATAAGGTATAGGGTGTAACCCGAAACCGTGACTCGCCTCTTATTTCTTATGCCTCTATATCTTGCTTCTTTGTTTTGCCCCGGAGAGTTTTTTTATGCCTTACACCCCATACCTTACACCTAAAACAACAACTATGCATTTCAATATCAACGACCTTATAAGAGAAAATATAAAAAAGCTTGTTCCGTATGCTTCGGCAAGGGATGAGTTTAAAGGCGAAGCAAGCATATTCCTGGATGCCAACGAAAACAGTCTCGGCTCTCCTTTGAGAGAAGGCGATATTGCTTTTCGTGCAGCATACAACCGCTATCCTGATCCTCTGCAAATGAAGATCAAAGAGAAGCTGTCTTTTGTTAAGAAAGTACCTGTTGAGAATATTTTTCTCGGTAATGGCAGCGATGAGTGTATTGATATTTTGTACCGCGCGTTTTGCAATCCCGGCAAAGACAATGTGATCCTCTGCCCGCCTACCTATGGTATGTACCAGGTGAGCGCAGATATCAATGATATCGAAGTGCGCAAAGCCCCCCTGCTGGAGGATTACCAGCTTGACCTGGTGCACATGGAAAACCTGGCGGATGATTTTACCAAGATCATATGGCTGTGCTCTCCCAATAATCCTACAGCGAATGCACTATACAGAGAAGATATCGAAACAGTGTTGAATAATTTTCCCGGTATAGTAGTTATTGATGAAGCGTATATCAACTTCTCGCGCCACCGGTCATTTATCCAGGAACTGGCAGAGTATCCTAATCTGGTGGTATTACAGACTCTTTCGAAAGCCTGGGGGCTCGCCGGGCTTAGGTTGGGTATGGCTTTTGCGGATAAAACAATCATTGATATCTATAATAAGATAAAGCCCCCTTACAATATTGGCCAGGCAACACAGGATATTGTGTTGCGTGCACTTGATAATGTGGAAGAGGTGAATGGAATGATAAAAACGCTGGTGGTGGAAAGAGAAGCACTGATAACAGCCTTATCTGCCCTGCCGCAGGTAAAAAAAATTCATCCTTCTGATGCTAATTTTATCCTGGTAAAGGTTGCCGATGCTAAAAAAGCATATCAACACCTGCTCTCCAAAGGTATTGTGGTAAGAGACAGGAGCAATGTTCAGTTGTGCGAAGGATGCCTTCGCATAACAGTAGGTACCCCCGATGAAAATAAAACGCTTGTTAACAGTTTGAGCGATTTCACGGCATAGTTGTAATTTTATTCATTATAAGGCAATACACCATGAAAAGTTTCTCATCTATAGCGACATTGGTTGTATTAGCAACCACACATTTCCTATGCGCCCGCGCAGGAGAATTTCCTGATCAACCGGCCGGAGATACTACAACCACTCATTCCTCATCCGGAGATAATGGAGGGCTGACGCTTCCCTCGGGTTTTTCTGCTACTGTGGTGGCGGAGAATCTTGGCAGTGTAAGGCATATCGTGGTAGACAGTAACGGTGACATATATGCGAAGCTCTCCAGGCTTAAGGATGGAAAAGGAATACTGGAGCTGAAAGGCGGGGATGCCGGCCGTATCAGCAGTTTTGGCAACTATACCGGCACCGGTATTGCGATAAAGAACGGGTATCTCTATGCATCGTCCAATACCAGTATATTCCGGTATAAGCTGGATGCCGGCAACCAGGTGGTAAATCCCGGCAAGCCGGAAATTATTGTGAAAGATCTTACTGACAGAGGACAGCATAATTCCAAATCCATAACGCTTGACAACGCCGGGAATATTTACGTGAATATCGGCGCTCCTTCCAATTCCTGCCAGGTACAGGACAGGGCAGTGGGTTCTCAGGGGCAGGATCCATGCCCTATACTCGCTTATGCCGGTGGTATATGGCAATTTAAAGCAGATAAGCTGAACCAGACCATAAATGACGGCGTGCATTACGCTACCGGCATAAGAAATACGGTCGGGCTCGACTGGAACAATACCGTTAATGAGCTGTATGTGATGCAGCATGGCCGTGATGACCTGCATCGTATGTTTGAACAGTATTATACGGTGAAGGACAACGCCGAACTGCCTGCAGAAGAATTCCTGCTTGCAAAAAAAGGGTCGGATTTTGGTTGGCCATATTGCTATTTTGATCCCAAACAGGATAAAAAGATGCTGGCTCCGGAATATGGAGGTGACGGAAAGATACAGGGACGTTGCGGTGAAATTGAAAAACCACTGTTAGCTTTTCCTGCGCATCTTGCACCGAATGCCCTGTTATTTTATACCGGCGATCAGTTTCCTGAAAAATATAAGAATGGCGCTTTCATAGCTTTCCACGGATCATGGAACAGGGCGCCGGAGCCGCAGGCAGGATACTTTGTGGCGTTTATACCGATGAAAGACGGTAAACCCAGTGGCAACTGGGAAGTATTTGCCGACGGATTTGCAGGAGGGGATGCTAAAAAAGCTTCCGGCAGGGTAGATTACCGTCCCTGCGGACTTGCACAGGGGCCTGATGGTTCACTATATGTATCAGATGATCGTAAGGGAAATATCTGGAAAATAACCTACAAAAAATAATTCATTCGATATATGCGAAGAAGACTGATCCCTGTGAATGTGGTAATAGCCTCGCTGCTTTTCATATTGCTGAGCCTGGAGCCTGATCAGATCAAGCCTCCCAAAGCAGTGATGGACAGAGGCGAGACGATCTATGCCAAAGAATGCCTGGGTTGTCACCAGGCGGATGGACTTGGTGTGCAGGGAATAAACCCGCCTTTGGTAAAAACAAAATGGGTATTGGGGCCCCGGGCACAAATGATACATATTGTATTGAAAGGGCTTACTGATCCTATTGAAATTGACGGTGATACTTATAATAATCCCATGCCTCCGCACCTGCATCTGAGTGACCAGGAAGT
The DNA here is from genome assembly GCA_964461595.1 of uncultured Terrimonas sp. Taxonomy (GTDB): domain Bacteria; phylum Bacteroidota; class Bacteroidia; order Chitinophagales; family Chitinophagaceae; genus Agriterribacter. Next base: position 26,846 of record CAYWVB010000016.1, read on the forward strand.
TTCGGATGTGCTTACTTATGTAAGAAACAGCTTCGGCAACAACGCTAAACCTATCACTCCTGCAGATGTAAAAAAAGTGAGAGCCGCTATTGTGAAGGGAAAGTGAAAGATGCCCCGGGCATCAGGGTTTTCCTGTACTATTCATTTCTTAAAAATAAAATATACCGCTCCGATCAATAGTATAAAAGCAATGAGATGGTTCATTGTGAAGTGCGTGTTTTTGAACGCTACTGCAGAAAAGATCACAAAAACAATGAGAGTAATTACTTCCTGTATTACTTTCAGCTGCATCAGGGAAAAGGGACCTCCGAGCTCCGCCGAACCAATGCGGTTTGCCGGCACCTGGAAGCAATATTCAAAAAAAGCTATGCCCCAGCTAACCAGGATGATCCACCAGAAGGAAGTTGAAGCATGTCCGGAGCTTTTTCCAAAGAATTTAAGATGTCCATACCATGCCAGTGTCATAAAAGTATTGGAAAGGAACAGCAGCAGGATAGTATATAATCCTCTCATATATCAGGGTGTGTTGTTTAGCATTTGATTCAACGGCGCAAAGATGGAGACTTATACGATGCAAAAAAATTTTTATACATGGAGGTTTTTCAATGCATCCTTCATATTTATGCCTTTGCCCAAAACAGGAGCAAAAAGATCTGCAGGTTTTCGTTTCAACCGGGAGGGGATGGTTTTGATAGTGAACTGTGCAGGCCGCAAACCATGTTTCACCTCTTTCCAATCCACCGGAGCGGATACGGTTGCTCCGGGTCTGGGTCTTGCACTATATGCAGAAGCAAGGGTTTGTCCGCGGCTGTTTTGAAGAAAATCTATATAGATCTGGTCATTGCGCCTTTTGGATAAAGAACGTTCCATAGTGGTAATGCCCGGAAGCTTATCATGCACCAGCGATGAAATGATTTTGGCAAATGACCGCACCTCCTCGTAATTATATTTTTTGTTGCAGGGAATGTATACATGCAGCCCCGTTGCTCCCGACGTTTTACAACAACCAGTGATCCCGGCTTTGTCTAATACTTCCTTTACTGCCAGGGCTACATCTATTACTTCATCAAAGGAGTTTTTTGCAGAAGGATCAATATCAATCACAAGATAGTCGGGGTAGTCCTGTTTTGATACTATGGAGTTCCACGGGTTCATTTCAATGCACCCAAGGTTTGCAATGAAAAGCAGGCTTTTTATGTTATTACATACAAGGTAGTGCACTATCTTTTCGGCAGACTCGGCATATATTTCTGCTGTTTTGATCCAGTCAGGCGCTATCTCTGCCGCATCTTTCTGATAAAAGCCTTCATCTTTGATACCGTTGGGATTGCGTTTAAGCGAAAGCGGGCGATTTTTCAGGTAAGGCAATATATAAGGAGCTATATGCTGATAATAGTTCAGCAAGTCTCCTTTGGTAATGTCTTCTTCCGGCCAGAAAACCTTATCAAGATTGGAAAGCTCAACTTGCTCGTTCTTCATAATAATTTTTTCCTTCTTTTTGCAGGAGCGGGTTTTACAAATTGTTCACTATTGTATTTTTTTCTCACGGCATATTCGTCATTATGTTTTATCAGCAGCCAGTTTTTGTCATCATTTTTAAACCGCACCAATACAAATCCGCCTGCAAGCTTATCTCCCTGCAAAATGATCTTGAGCTCCCCTTTTTTCAGCGCTGCCAGGGCCTGCCTTCCTGATATTTTTTCCAGGTTTTCATTTATGGGAAAAAATATCCCTTTGTCCCATATCTGTACGGTACCTGCGCCATAATGCCCTTTCGGTATCTCTCCTTCAAAGTCAATATAGCTTACAGGATGATCTTCTACCATCACCGCAAGCCGTTTGTCTGCAGGGTTCATTGAAGGACCTTTGGGCACTGCCCAGCTTTTCAGCACGCCGCCCAGTTCGAGCCTGAAGTCGTAGTGCAGCCGGGTTGCATCATGCCGTTGTATTACAAACATGAAAGCTGCATCCCCGGATATTTTCCCTTTAGGTTCCGGTGTGGCGGTAAAATCTCTTTTGCTGTTATATGTGGAAAGGGCAGCTGTCATGACGCTTTTTTCCTGGTCGGCCTGCTATTCAGGCTTTCTTTAAGCTGGGACATAAGATCACGGCTCTTCGAATGTACTACTCTTAATGTGGGAGCTTCCACTTTTTTCCCTTTAGCTTTTGCTTTTATCAGCTTCATCAGCTTATCTGAGTAAGTGTCCTTGTATTTTTTTATGTCAAATTTTGTGGTCAGGTTATTTATCAGTTGAAGCGCCATCTTCATTTCTTCAGGCTTGTTACGGGCAGAAGGGATATCAATTTCATTCGCATCTCTTATTTCCTGCTGAAAGCGTATTTTGTTCAATACCAGGATATCATTCATTGGCTTCAGCAGCACCAGGCTTTCCTTGTTGCGCATCACAAAAGCGCCGAGACCTGCTTTGCCCGATTTCTTTAAAGCATCTCTTAAAAGTGTATAAGCTCTTACTCCTGATTTCGCGGGTTGAATATAATAAGGCATTTCATAGTATATCCCGTCTATTTCTTTTTCATCAACAAAATTATCAATCTCAATCATCTTTGATTTTTCCGGGCTTGCCTTTTCAAAATCCTCATTAGTAAGAATAACATACCTGTCGTTGATCTTAAAGCCTCTTATAATATTTTCCCACGGCACTTCGCGGCCTGTGCTGGCATTCACCCGTTTAAATTTAATGTTGGCATGGTCCTTTTTGTCAAGCATGTCAAGATCGGGCGTGCTGTCACTAATGGCGCTATATAGCTTAACCGGTATGTTCACCAGACCAAACCCTATTGTTCCGCTCCATATCGCTTTCATATATTTTTTGAAAAGTTAAGAAATTTTTGTGCCATGCTTTCTCAACGCATGCTGCTGTTGCCCGGCAATTAGAAACAGGGTGCTTCATTGCGCAAAGCTTTGAGTACCTGTTAAATGAAGTTATAGCTGTTGAGCAAAAAAGTCTACGCCTATCTGAGGATTTTTTGCCCGGCAGGAATATCAGGCCAGCGTATAAATCCCGTTTTTCCTATACTATTGCAGAGGCCGGAAACGTTTTAGTGCTGCCGCAGGCGCACTAATCAAATATCCGGTTTATGAAAAATATTTTTTTCTTCCTGACAGCTTTTATTGCTTTCAGCTCATGTTCCTCTACAGAGCTGGTTACACTGAGTGTCGTTGAGCCGGCTCCTGTCACTGTTCCGCCGGATATTAAACGTATCGTGGTCATAGACCGCACCGGAACATCAGGTCAAAACAAGGCAGTTGACGTTGTTGATAAGGTATTTTCCCTGGAAGGCGCCGCGCTCGATAAAGAAGGGGCTATAGCGGCAACCGCCGGAATGAAGGATGAGCTGACAAGAAATGACCGGTTTGATGAAGTGATATCCTATCCCGTAGTGCTTTCCCGCAGCAGTGTTGCAGGAGTATTCCCCACACCTTTGTCATGGCAGGAAATAGCTGATGTTTGCAGGAAATATAATGCGGATGCGGTATTTTCTCTCGAATTATTTGATACAGACTCAAAAATAAGCTATGCTGTTAACCCTGTTTCGGTGAATACACCTCTTGGAAAAGTGCCTGCTATAGAGCACACCGCCACAATGGCTACCAAGGTAAGGACAGGATGGAGAATATATGATGCGCTGGGAAAGCAGTTGCTTGATGAATATATTATCGAAAAGATATTGAATTTTTATGGCAAAGGCATTAACCCTGCCGCTGCAGCAGCCGCGCTCCTGGAAAGAAAAGATGCCGTGAAGCAGGCTGGCATAAAAGCGGGCGCCCAGTATGCGCTGCGCATTGTGCCATATTCCGTAAGGGTAAGCAGGGACTATTATGTGCGTGGTACCGATAATTTCAGGGTGGCGAGAAGAAAAGCGCAGACAGGGAATTGGGATGGCGCGGCAGCTTTATGGCAGCAGGAAACCGCTAATGCAGACGCCAAAGTGGCCGGGCGTGCATGTTATAATATGGCGATCATTGGCGAGATCAATGGCGATCTGGAACAGGCTACAGGCTGGGCGCAGAAAGCATATGAGCAATATGCCAATAAGCTTGCGCTTCGTTATGTAAAAATACTAGAAAGAAGAAAAGAGGATAATGCAGTGCTCAGCGAGCAGACTGCCAAAAAATAGTGGATATTACCATGCCCGGGAAGGATGACAGGATGTTCATCCGTAAAGCAAATGAGAGACTGCCTTACTGATGCAGGGTTCATAAATTACGGACTAAGCCTGTTTTATCTCTTCAGCCGGGCCTCTGCTTCAGCCCAAATGAGATAGACAGGCAGACCCCGGCATAATGTAATGATCGGGTGACTTATGTATCATCAGGCTTCATCATTTCCCACAAAAAGCTACTTCATCTTCTTCGCATCGTCCAAAAACTTTGCAAGACCTATATCTGTTAACGGATGCTTTAATAAGCCAAGGATGGGTTCAAGCGGGCAGGTGCATACATCAGCGCCCAGTTCCGCGGCCCGAACAATATGTAATGAGCTGCGGATAGAAGCAGCCAGTATCTGTGTTTTAAAACCCTGCAACGAATATATCTGTGCTATCTGGCCTATCAGCTCCATACCATCCCAGTTGCTGTCGTCAATCCTGCCCACAAAAGGAGAGACATAAGCGGCGCCTGCTTTTGCGGCAAGTATGGCCTGCCCGGCAGAGAATACAAGCGTACAATTGGTCCTGATGCCATTGTCGGTAAACCATTTCATTGCTTTTACGCCCTCTTTAATCATAGGCACTTTCACCACGATATTCGGGTGAATGGCCGCCAGCGCTTTGCCTTCTGCAACAATACCATCAAAATCTGTAGAAAACACTTCCGCGCTGATATCGCCTGACACTATCTCGCAGATGGTCTTATAATGATTACGAATAGCTTCTTCTCCTTTAACCCCTTCCTTTGCCATAAGAGAGGGGTTAGTAGTAACACCGTCTAATATACCGAGTGCGTTGGCTTCTTTGATCTGGTCAAGATTCGCTGTATCAATAAAGAATTTCATAACCTGATTTTTTGAATTTCTTCTATGTAAAATATTTAATAATATAAAGAGCAAATATACTAATTAAAAAAGGCAAGTTACTTACATCGCACCGCTACAACCGCCTACCCTTGCTACCTTCCGGTCCTGGGGGAGTTCAGCAGGAGCTGGTCGTATAAGACTTGCCGCCGCGAATATACGAAAGAATATACAGGATCTGCCAGGAATGCATGAATATTTATTTGGAAAATGTTTGCGCTACCGGCCGGGCCTGTTTTGCAGTGAATTTAGCGTGGTCACATTTACCAGTTGATCGTATCGCCCGCCTAATTCACGATAGTATACAAGTAAGGTATACTCATTTTCTGCCTCCCATATATTTCCCTCTGTTTCATCGGTATTCAAACTGAGCTTACCTGCAGACGGGCTTAAAGCATAGGCATAGTCATAATATCCCTGCTTCAGAAATAATGTTGTTTCATACTGGCCTTTCTCTTCGTTCCATTGCATTTTTCCTTTTTCGTCTTTCCCGTAATTGGTCATCTGACCGATAATATACAGATCTTTCCCCTGGTAAGGAGAGCGGGTGGGAGTAATATAAGTAAAATGCACGGTAGCATAGTCGCCGCTCCAGTAGGGATTTACATTTTCGTTGGTGAGCGCAGCATACCACCCGTTATAATCCTTGTAATATATATATCGCTGGGTATTGCGCGACACGTCTGGTATTACGTACAGGTCGTATGCTGTATTCGTATTCTGCTGGCGGCGAACCCGGTCGCTCAGTAAGCGAAAACTCGTGAGGTCGAGCCAGCGCCATTCTCTCATCGCCGGGAAAAGACAGTCGTTTTCCGCGTTGTATTCATAACTGTTGCCCCGGATAATATTAGGCTTTATATTTTGTATGCAATTGTCCCAGCGATCATTTTGCAGCATAACAACTTTTATTTGCTGCTGTGGATAGCTTACGTTCATATTGCCAGCGTTGACCGTCAGCTGTATCTTTTGATGGGTACGGAAAAGCTGCTGGTTGAAGGGCTGCTGCACCTGTGCACTTACAGAAACCATGGGGCTGACCACCACGAACCGCCTGGTAAAAGCCAGCCTGGAGGTATCCCCGTTTATGAAAACTTTCAGGAGATAGTTCCCCGCTTTCACAGGCATAATATCCCGGTTGGGAAATGTAAGCTGGTAGTGGGTATAGCGTGTCAGCACCTGCGAAGCGCTTCGGTAGGTGGTTATGCGCTGGTTGGTGTATCCCTTCACATAATCGTAATAGCTCATCTGCACAGGCGACCAGTCGGCATTACGCAATTCCATATTGTAATAATAACTTTTAATATCGCCATCCATATCATCAAAATCAAGCTGGAGCATATCATTGCTGTTGAGCTTTACTACGGGGTAAGCCAACTGATCGCCATACATTGTGAGCTGAACGGTTTTAATATTATCCATGAATATTTTATCAGGCTCGCGCTGTGCCAGCGCGGGCGCAACGGAAAAGATCATACAGCATACCAGCAATCCTGAAAAGTAAAATTTGCACATCGCCTAATTCTTTTATCTTCACAATTTAGTAAAATAACAGGATTGAATACAGCTTCATTCATAGCAGGCAGGATAGCATTTAACCGGCAACGATCATTCTCCCGTATTATCATCAGGCTGGCAATTACCGCTACGGCCATAAGCGTGGCTGTTATGACGATGACGCTTGCCTTCGTGAACGGCTTCCAGGAAGCGGTAAGCCAAAAAATATTCAGCTTCTGGGGACATATCCGCCTGCAGCATTACGAGCAGTATAAGTCTTCCATTGCCGAAGAATCACCTATAGAGAAAAACGACAGTATTGCACAGGCTATATCCGGTATACAGGGCGTAAAAAGAGTACAGCCATTTGCCACCAAGTATGCCATTCTCAAAACAAGCGAGTCTATTGAAGGAGTATTGTTCAAAGGAGTGGACAGCAGTTATGATTTCAGCGCCATGCAGCAGTTCCTTACACAAGGAAGGTGGGTGCATTTTAATGACAGCTCCTACAGCAGGGAAATTGTATTATCGGAATATACGGCTAAACAACTCCGGCTGAAGCTGAATGATAAGATCCTGATCTATTTTTTCAGGGGAGGAGATCAAAAGCCGCGCCCCGATAAGCTTACCGTAGTGGGGCTGTACAGGACTTATATGGAAGAATACGACAAGCTCTTTGCCATCGGCGACCTGGGATTGGTACAGCGGCTTAACGACTGGACGAAAGGCGAAATAGGAGGCTACGAAATATTTGTGAACGATTATCATGCAATTGATGAGGTGAATGAGCGCATTTTTGAAACTCTTCCTCCTGAATGGGGAAGCAAGACCATAAAAGATATATATCCCAATATTTTCGACTGGCTCAGGCTGCAGGATGTGAACCGGAATATAGTGCTGGGAGTAATGGTAGTGATCGCCATCATTAATCTTATCACCTGTCTTATTATTATGGTGCTGGAGCGGACCAGGATGATTGGAGTGCTGAAGGCATTAGGCGCCACAGACTGGAAGATACAACAGATATTCACTATCCAGGGCGTGTTCATCAGCGTAGCGGGAGTGCTGATCGGGCTGATCGTTGGTTTGGGCATTTGCATTATCCAGGAGAAAACACATTTCATTCATTTCTGGGATGAGAATGCCTACTATATGACAGTGGTGCCTGTGAAAATTGTATGGAGGGAAATTGCATTGGTAATAACAGGTACAATTATAGTATGCTCGCTTACTTTGCTGATACCAACACTTGTGAGCAGGAGAATACGGCCGGCAAAGGCAGTACAGTTCAGGTAAAGGTGAAGAAATGAGACGTCAAACGCGGGATAAGCCTGTTCAGGTTTCACATTCTCTTTTCACATCAACATCTATTCACTTCTCCGGAACCGTATCGTACCGCTTGACTTTTCTGTAGAAGTGATATACACCTCATTTCTTTTGCCGTCTATAACCGCTACCATGAGCGCCGTATTAGGCGGGATGGAACCCAGGTTATCTGCATACATCACCAGTTCGTTTATATCTTTGCCGGGATCAAGTTTGATCATTACGCTCAGCGGTTTATCCGTGAGCCGTTGCCGCGATAAAATGAGCTTGTCGTTAAAAAAAACGGAAATGGTATCTCCGTCTATTTCACCGTTATCATAAAAATCAACTTTGATCTCATCGCTGCCGCCCACATCAATTGTTTTCAGCACATTCCGGGCTCTTTTTTCAAAACCTTTTACAGTTGGGGTGACCACTTCCGGCCGGGTTGTTTTTGCAAGAGGAGAATCCGGAGCTGTTTTTTCCGGTATTTTGGCAATGGTCTGGTTGCCGGGCGAGGTTGCTTTCTTAGTATCAGGAGCAATGGTTTTGGGCTTTGTACTCTTGGCCACCGGCTTACCCGGTCTTTGAGCAGGTGTTTTTGCAGCCGGTGCATGGTTCCCGGGTCTGTCAGGCTTTGCTGCAAGGCTATTTGGCGGTATACTGGCTTTAGGCTTTACTGCAGGCGGGGTCTTTTTTACCACGCCTGGGGCAGGCCTGGTAGGTGTTACTCTTGTCAGCATCTTTCTTTCCAGCTCGGTGGTACCGGCGCCGCAACCGCTGCTGGGTATATAACCACGCCAGCGCCCTACCAGCTTCTCTGTATTGCCCTGTTTAAGAAATGTCAGTATATGGGTCTGGAGACAATCTGCCCACCCCGGTGGCGTATTACCTTTGATCCGCTCTTCTTCATTGACTATAACTGATTTTTCGGCAGCATTGTAAGTGCCTCCCAGGCGGCATATCACATAATATCTCTTCTCGGGATAGTTGAAATAAGAATAGGAATATCCTGTTACTTCAGCACCTTCCACATTCAGCTCAAGAACATATTCCGTGTTATTACCGCCTTCCCTGGCTACAACGTTCCCTGCAGTATTAAAAGAACCGCGCCATTGCCCGCTCAGGTTTTGTCCGCTGCAATAATAGCTCATGCCCGGAAACGTCAGCACCAATAGTAACAAGCCTCTCATTAATGGTAAAACTTTTTATTATGCAAAAATAACCTCAATAGTAAGGAAATCGGTGAAGGAAATGAAATGATACGCCAATAGTTCGTTAAATTTGCGCTCCTTTTTAAGGAAGAGGAGGGTATACAATATGATCAAAATAACATTTCCTGATGGCGCAGTCAGAGAATATCAGCAGGGAGCAACATCATTGGATATAGCAAAATCAATCAGCGAAGGGCTTGCAAGAAAAGTACTGGCGGCTTCAGTGAACGGAGAGGTATGGGACGCTACCCGCCCGATTAATAATGACAGCACGCTGAAATTACTTACCTGGAATGAAAAGGAAGGGAAATCCACTTTCTGGCATTCTTCCGCCCACCTGATGGCAGAAGCTGTGGAATCATTATTTCCGGGCGTAAAGTTTTGGGTAGGACCTCCGGTAGAGAACGGATTTTATTATGATATGGACCTGGGCGACCGTAAGATATCGGAAGAAGACCTGCAGGCGCTGGAGAAGAAAATGAATGAGCTGGCGAAAACCAACAGCCCGTACCTGCGAAAGGAGATATCCAAGGCGGATGCCATAGATTATTTTTCTAAAAAAGGAGACGAATATAAGCTTGACCTGCTGCAGGGACTCGACGACGGTAAGATCACTTTTTATACGCAGGGAGGCTTTACAGACCTGTGCCGGGGACCGCATGTCCCACAGACAGGTCTTATCAAAGCCATAAAGCTGACCAATATAGCCGGCGCATACTGGAAAGGCGATGAGAAAAATAAACAGCTCACCCGCATTTACGGCATCACTTTCCCCACACAGAAAGAACTGGAGGAATACCTGCTGATGCTGGAAGAAGCTAAAAAAAGAGACCACCGCAAACTGGGGAAAGAGCTGGGGATATATACTATGGACGACGATGTGGGGCAGGGACTTATCATGTGGCTGCCCAACGGCACCGTGATTATTGAAGAACTGGAGAAGCTGGCCAAGGAAACGGAGAGCGCTGCAGGATACAAGCGTGTGGTCACACCGCATATTGCCAAAGAGAGCATGTACCTTACCAGCGGTCACCTGCCATATTATGCCGACAGCATGTATCCCCCGATGGAGCTGGATGGGGAGAAGTACTATCTTAAGTCAATGAACTGCCCGCATCATCATAAGATCTTTGCGGCAGAGCCTAAAAGCTATCGTGATCTGCCCTACAGGATCGCAGAATACGGTACCGTATACCGTTATGAGCAGAGCGGTGAATTGTTCGGGTTGATGCGTGTACGCTGCCTGCACATGAACGATGCGCATATCTACTGTACCAGGGAGCAGTTTGCTTCTGAGTTCAGGGCAGTGAATGAGATGTACCAGAAATATTTCAGGATATTCGGCATTGACAAATACGTGATGCGGCTTAGCCTTCACTCTCCCGATAAGCTCGGCAAGAAGTATGTGAATGCACCCCAACTGTGGAAGGAGACCGAGGAAATGGTAAGGCAGGTGCTTATTGAATCCAACATCCCTTATGTGGAAGTGCAGGACGAAGCTGCGTTTTATGGCCCTAAAATTGATGTGCAGATATTCAGTGTAATAGGACGGGAATTTACATTGGCTACCAACCAGGTAGACTTTTCCCAGGGACGCAGTTTTAAGCTGGAATATACTACTGCAGACAATCAGACCGAAACGCCACTGATCATTCACAGGGCGCCGTTAGGCACCCATGAAAGGTTTATCGGGTTTTTGCTTGAGCATTATGCAGGAAAGTTCCCTGTGTGGCTTGCGCCGCTCCAGGTAAAGGTTTTGCCGATAAGCGATAAGTTTTCGGACTATGCACAAAATGTTTTGGAATCATTGAAAAATGCAGATATTCGCGCTGAGATAGACAACCGCCACGAGAAGATAGGACGAAAGATCAGAGATACCGAAATGGCAAAAGTGCCTTACATGATCATTGTGGGAGAAAAAGAAGTGAACGAAGGGAAAATATCCGTAAGGCGCCAGGGTAAGGGAGACGCAGGATCAACATCAACGGAAGCATTTATAAAAGAAATACAGGAAGAAATAAAAACCAGGAGCGGCGGGTAATACGGATAATGCAACCAGCTATTGTGTAAGTCATTTTTTCATTTTATCTTGACGCTGCATATATAAACAATTTATCAGAAATAAAAAAAACAGCATTAAAAACTCCGCAACAGGGAGTATCACTTTAAAAATCGTAAATGGCATTTCCACCACGACCTCAGTTTCAAAAGGGTAATTTCAACCCGCGTTTCAAAAGAGAACAACAACAGGAGCATCGCACAAACCACATGATTCGGGTACCACAGGTAAGGCTGGTAGGCGATAATGTGGAGGTGGGCGTTTATTCCACACAGGAAGCGTTAAAAATCGCTAATGAACAAGGCCTGGATCTGGTAGAAATTTCACCCAATGCAGATCCGCCGGTTTGTAAGATCATTGACTACAATAAATTCCTTTACGAAAAAAAGAAGAAGGAAAAGGAGATGAAGGCCAATTCAAAGGTTTCCGAAGTAAAGGAAATCCGCTTTACTCCTAATACCGATGAGCATGACTTTAATTTTAAGGCAAAGCATGCAGAAGATTTTCTGAAAGACGGCAATAAGGTAAAAGCGTATGTTCAGTTCAAAGGCCGCGCCATCATGTTCAAAGAAAGAGGCGAGCTGCTGTTGCTGAAATTTGCGGAAAGGCTGGCAGAGATCGGCGCTCCCGAAGGATTGCCGAAGCTGGAAGGAAAGCGTATGCTCATCATCTTTGCACCAAAGAGCCAGAAAAAGAAAAAGTAGATATTTTTTGTAGCTTCAGCTACTAAAAAACAGTATTCAACTGCAAAATTTGATTTTTGATAATCAGGTTTTGCAGTTTTTTTTTGAATGGCTCCTTTAAACATTAACCATATTTAACGTGTGATCAGATGTACTCTTAAAGGTTCAGGGTATTTTTGATTTTAAATTAATCCATTCATTTTCTCTGAACCATCATGAAACCCGGAAATTTCTTCTTCATTATTTTAATATTTTCTTCCTCTTTCTCATTTGCCCAAACGGAAAGGACAGTAAGGGGAAAGGTATATGACAGCAGCCATCTGGCATTGCAGGGTGCCACAGTATTCCTGTATAAGGATGGCTCCGCCGATACCCTGAAAGCCGTTACCGGAAGGGACGGGCAGTTCATTTTTAATAAAGTACGTTTCACCTCCTTCCGTATCAGGGTCACAAACGTGGGTATGGAAGATAATGAGCAGGCATTTGATTTTGAAGACAGCAAAACAGATCTGAATACAGGCAGCATTACCCTCGTACCTTCCATTAAGACATTGCAGGAGGTGGTGATCGCACCTCCGCCTATTGTTATAAAAGAAGATACTGTTGAATTTAAGGCAGATTCTTTCAAAGTAAGGCCTAATTCCTCGGTGGAAGACCTGCTGAAAAAATTGCCCGGCTTACAGGTGGATAAGGATGGTAATATCACCGCCCAGGGAAAGACCATAACCAAGATCAAGGTGAACGGGAAAGATTTTTTTGGCGGCGATCCCAAAACAGCGTCCCGTGAGCTGCCCGCGGAAATAGTAGATAAAGTGCAGGTGGTGGATGATTACGGCGACATGGCTGCTGTCTCAGGCATCAAAGAGGGCGACCCGGATATCGTAATTAACCTGCAACTGAAGAAAGATAAAAGCCAGGGCGTTTTCGGAAAGGCTTCAGCCGGCTATGGCACAGACAACCGCAAGCAGGCTACACTGAGCGCAAATGCCTTCAGTGCAAATACACAATTATCGCTGCTGGGAAATCTCAATAATATCAACCAGAACCTGTTTGATTTTTCCAACGACGGCGCCAACAGGAGGGGTGGCGGTGGAGGAGGAATGCGCACCATAAGCGGTGGGAGCAGCAGTAGCGGTACATCAGATACTAATGCTGATCAAAACGGCATCACAGATAATAAATCAATTGGATTGAACTTCAGAACAGATTTCCCTGATAAGAAAGGATCGCTATACGGTAACTACAGCTTTGCCAACAGGAATACTGTGATCACAAGAAGCACCTCCCAGCAAAACCTGTTTGATAACGGGAATACATTTGTAAACAACAGGAATACATTATCAGACAATATCGGGAACAATCACCGGCTGAACCTGAACTTTGAATACCAGGTAGATTCCTTTAACTATGTAAAAGTAAGACCCAATTTCAATTACGCTTATGCTGACAACAGGAGTAACGGTGAGTTTGATTATACCAACGCAGGCTTCAAAACACAGGAAGGATATTCCGGCGATACCGTATCAAACAAATCTCCCAATCTCAATGCAGAAATAAGCTATAACCACCGGTTCCGGAAAAGAGGCAGGAACCTGTCTGTAAATATTAATCTGGGCACTTCATCTCCGTACAGCGAGGATGACAAAATAAATTATACCAAAGAATTTCTCAAGGCGGGCGGTTATTCTGAAACTTTCATTGATCAACTGATCAGGCAGGACAATAATAATCATAATTATGGTATCAATATAAGGTATAGTGAGCCTGTAGCCCGCAACCGTTATCTTGATATCAACTACGGATATAACACATCCTATTCAAAGAACGACCGGGAAACTTTTGACCGTGATGCTGCAAATGATAACCTGCATCTGAATGACAGCCTAAGCAACGCCTATGAAAATACATTTATAAACCAACGGGTGGGACTGAGCCTGCGCACCATCAACAAAAAATACAATTATTCATTCGGCGTCACTATGCAGCCTGTGTATATGACAGGGTATTCCCTTACAAAAGACAGCGCCTATACTGCACAAAAGAGAATTAATTTTTCACCTTCGGCACGCCTGTCGTATAATTTTTCCAGGACCAAGCGCCTGAACATGAACTATAATGCCAGCTACAACCAGCCCGGCTTTAACCAGTTGCAGCCGGTAAAGGATATTTCCAACCCGCAATACCAGACACAGGGTAACCCGAATCTCAGACCGGAGTTCAGTCATAATTTCCGCGCATTTTTCAACAATTTTAATTTCACTACAGGAAGGGTGCTATTTGTAGGTATGAATGCCGGCCTGATACAAAACAGGATCGTGAACAATAATATCCGTCTCGACAGCAGCGGCGCCCAGCTCAGCATCCCCGAAAATGTGAATGGTTATTATAATCTTTCTGCATTTTATAATTACTCGATACCTTTCCAAAACCGCACTTATGTAATATCATTTAACGGAAATGTGAACTATAATCACGATGCAGGGCTTGTAGACAGCAGGAAAAACATCGGGAATAACTGGATAACCACCCAGCGGCTCAACCTGGAAATCAATCTTAAGGAATGGCTCCAGACAACTGCGGGCGGAGCATACAGCCTTAATTCCACCAAATATGACCTGACCCAAAACGGAGAAAGAATAAGCTCGAATGCATGGGCGCTTACCAATACTACCCGCATTGATATACCGGGCAGTGTCATCATCAGGTATGATCTCAGCTATACCATCAACCACGGCCTTGCCAGCAATGTAAATGCCAACCCTGTCCTGTTCAATGCTTCTATTGAAAAGACTTTCTTTAAAAATAAAAACGGGTTTCTGCGCCTTTCCGGGTTTGATATATTCAACCAGAATACCAGTGTTTCCCGCCAGGTGACCGGTAATGCCATCATTGACAACCGCGTCAACCGTATTACCAGGTATTTTATGCTCACCTTCACTTATAAGCTCATGAAGTTTAAAGGACAGCAGCCTTCGGGGCAGGGCATGGATATGGATCGCAGGGAGAGAAGAATGTTCTGATTGCGGTAAGGAGTAGGGTATTAAAGAGGACAGCCTTATACCTTACTCCTTATAGTAGAACATAAAATGAAATTCCCAACTTGTGGTAAAGTAGTGACAGCCTTTCTATGGTTTTTTGATTCATTTCAAATACCTTTGCGGACATTTTGGAACAGGAGTATTTTTGTTCCAATTAACTAATTATCAATCAACTAATTAACTTTCTCGTATGCCGGGAGCATTAAAAGAAGTCCGCAACCGTATTAAATCAGTACAAAGCACGCAGCAGATCACCAAAGCCATGAAAATGGTGAGCGCTGCCAAATTGCGCAGGGCACAGGAAGCTATATTACAAATGCGTCCTTATGCGAAAAAGCTGCAGGAAATGCTCAGCAATATAGTAAGTAATTCAGACGGTGAGGCCGGGGGAACACTTGCAGTAGAAAGAGCTCCTGAGAAAGTATTATTGATCGTTATCGCTTCGGACAGGGGGCTTTGCGGTGCGTACAATGCCAACATCACCAAGCTTGCCCGCTCAATAGCCCAGGAAAAATATGCCCAGCAGCTTTCCAAAGGCAATATTACAGTATGGCCTATCGGGAAAAAAGCCTTTGATTATTTTCAGCGTGTGAAAATGAATACCAATGCTGCTTTTAAGGACGTGTTCCTGAACCTGAATTTTGAAAATGTGCAGCAGGTGGCTGCTACGGCTGTAGAGGGTTTTTCGAAGAAAGAGTTTGACGTGGTAGAGATCGTTTACAGTGAGTTCAAAAATGCGGCTACCCAGCGTTTTGTGGTAGAGCGTTTTCTTCCCATACCTAAAGTGGAAAATACATCGGGCAAAGCCACCAAAGCAGATTTTATTTTTGAGCCGGAAAAGGAAACGCTTGTGGCGGAACTGATGCCCAAGATCCTGAATACGCAATTATACAAAGCTGTACTTGACGCCAATGCCAGTGAGCATGGTGCAAGAATGACCGCTATGGACAAAGCCAGTGAGAACGCAAATGAATTATTGAAAGGGCTTCGTATTTCTTACAACAGGGCACGCCAGGCTGCCATTACTACCGAGCTTACCGAGATCGTAAGCGGAGCAGCAGCTTTACAGGGATAAAATGGAAATTTCTCAGATCATACTACATATCGAAGCATTGGTTTTTGCCAGTGAAAAGCCTTTAACGGCCATCGAGCTTGTTGAACTGGTGAACAATGCGCTCGGCTTTATTGAAGACAGGGCAACGCTTGAACAGGTAGAGGCAGCTATTGACGGCATCCGGGAGAAGTACGCTACGGAGTTTTATCCTTTTGAAATAAGGCAAAGCGGCGGCGGCTGGCAATTCCTTACCAAAGGCGCATATCATAAAACCATTGCTCAACTGAATGGCGACAAATTCATTAAGCGTCTTTCTGCCGCAGCCATGGAAACGCTGGCTATCATTGCATACAAGCAACCCATTACCAAAGGCGAGATTGAATCTATAAGGGGTGTGAACTGCGACTATGTGGTGCAGAAGCTGCTGGAAAAAGAGCTGGTAGTGATCTCCGGCAGGAACGAAGAGCTCCCCGGAAAGCCACTAATATATGCTACTTCCAAATCCTTTATGGATTATTTCGGTATCAATTCGCCCGATGATCTTCCGAAGATAAAGGAAGTGCTTGCCGACCAGGTAGTGCAGCCTACCCTTGTGAATGCAAGCCATTTTGAAGTAGAAGAAGAAAGTAATCTGGTAGTGGGAGAGAATGGCGAGCTGCTGCAGCAGACCACCATAACTATAGAAAATGCAGAAGAGGATGCTTCGCCTGAGGCTGCCGCAGATCAAGCCGCTGCTGATCCGTTAGGAGAGGAGCGCCCCATTGCTGAAGCGCCCGACCCTTCCGGGACTGAAGATGCAGAAAATAATGAGTCTCCTGCAGAGGAAGATGACGATAAAAAGAGTGAACTATAATTTTTTATATGGCATCAACCTGCCACCTGAAATGTTACAGGCTGTTTCCGGTAGGAAGTGACATTTTTGCCGTTTTGCATGGCAGGGTTCCATTTAGGTCCGTTCTTAACGGCATTTATTATTGTTTCTGCAAGCTTTGTTCCCTTCATGGTAAGCGCTTCCACCTTCCTGATACTTCCGTCTTTGTTCACTATAAACCGAACGAGGCATGTGCCCGATTTACCCTCCTTCCTTAAATCATTTATGTTTTTATTCAGCGAATTATTGATATATTTTACCCAGGCCTCTGCTCCGCCGGGAAAGCTGGCTTCTATTTCCACTTTTTGAAAAACAATATTGCTGCCTCCTTTGGCTGAACTTGCAGCCTTGTCGCTTTTCGTAATTATTTCTATAACGCCGTTCCGTCCTTTTTCGCCGTATTTTTCAACAGCAGTCCCGTCTCTTATGACATTTATGCTTTCAATATCATTGGGATCAATACTTTTGATATTGTTATGAGGCTGTTCCTCTCCATCAACTATATATAAGACAGAATCTGTACCAGTTCCTCCTAAAGTTATGTTCGCGCTTCCCGATGGAGGCGCAACTATCCCCCTTTTAGCGGCTTCATCCCTGGTTATTTTTTCTGCCTTATCATTTTTGTAAATGATAATAACATTATCATCTTTTGTGAAATCTATGGATTTGATGTTAACAGGCAATGTATCTTTTCCTACAGTTGTACTTTCTCCTTTGGTAAAAACAACCTGTCTGTTATTTTCAGCGATCTTTTGTTTATTGTCATTTGTTTGTATCGTGGTAAAGTGAGATAAACTTACAGGAGATGATGTTACAGTTTTATTTTCTGCTGATGTGTTACCGGACACTGTTTGCGCTTCTTTTGCAAATTTTTCTATGGCCCTTAAAATATTTTTAGCTATTCTTTCCTGATTGGTTTCATTTGAAATAAAAGCAAGGTCTTTTTTGTTAGTAATGTAGCCGCATTCTATAAGTAAAGCGGGATAATTAATTGTTGGTGCATCCAGCACCCACATACCTTTTTCCCCATTCCGTTGTAGAAGGGTAGGAAGGATGCCGTATGTTGTTTGAATTTCCTGTGAAATAAGGCTTGCCAGCAACTGCGCATTTTTAGAGTAAGCAGTTTGATTTTTTGAGAGATATATTTCAAAGCCCCCATTTTTTTGATATTGGCCTGGCGGGGCAGCGTTTAAGTGTAGTGAGATAAAAGCATCGGCATTTTGTTTTATAGAGAAATTAACCTTCTCCTGCACGGGTGCAGTAATATCCTTATCTCTTGTAAGCACAATATTAATTTCCGCATTATTATTCAACGATTTCACTTTAGTCGCCAATGCAAGCGCTATATTTTTTTCCTGAAGCCCATTTTCACTACGTGCACCGGCGTCGCTACCACCGTGCCCTGCATCAACTACTACGGTGAATGTTTTTTCAAGCTTAATCGAGTCGTTGTCGTGAGGAGATAAAGTTCTTGTTTTAATAGTGAATGCTAAAAAAATAACGGTGAGCAACGGCAATGCGAGTATACGGCTTATATAGCTTACCCGTGGATTTTTCATTTTTGTCAACATAAGTAATCTGCGTTTTATGGATGAGTTAAAAAAATTGCTGGTCAGTCCGAAAGCCTGCTGCGGATAAGCGGCTTGTAAGATCATGGCGGCAAAAGCGCTGGTATCGCTGTCTTCCACGGCTTTGCTGTCGGCAATAAATTCGTGTATCATATTCATTTCCCTGCGTATCAGCCAAAAGAACGGATTGCACCAGAAAAAGATCAGCACGATATTCATAAACAGCCTGTCGGCGCTATGCTTTTCCTGCACGTGTACCAGCTCATGTAAGAAGATCTTTTTGCCGGTATCTGAGTTCACATCTATATGATGGTTCCAGAATATATACCTGAAGAAAGAAAAAGGCGTTCCCCTGGCTTCGGTATTTACAAAGTTGATCTGCTCAATTTTTTGTACCTGGTGCCGCCTGATGAGGTTGCTTAGTTTTAATAAAGTGTGTAACAGCAATACTAATAAGACCAATGACACCAATAAATATAATATAGAGATGCCCTGTTCGCCGGTAAGATGAAAGCTTCCGTTTTTGCCGGCTTCTATTACCATTTCATCCCCTGTGGTTACCACATTTAATAACTTTATTACCTGCCCGTCATCGTCAAACGGGGTATGCCATATATTGATCTTAATAAGCGGAAAGCTCAGGCTCATGATTACCGCAGCCAATAGATAAAACCTGTTCCACCGATGGAATATTTTATTGTGGAGAGCGAGCCTGTAATAGCCGTACAGGATGCCGGAGCAAATAATAACCTTGAGAAGGTAGTATGCAATGCTGAGCATAAATAAAGGATGAATTTTAGTGATCATGTTATTTACCCTGCTTCTTCAGCTCTTTTAACAGCAGCTCCAGGTCTTCCACGCTGAGGTTGTTTTCCCTGACCATAAAAGAAACCACGTTGCTAAAGGAGCCCTCAAAATAGCTTTTCACCATATTCTTCATGGTGGCTTTTGAATAGGCTTCTTTGCTGACGAGCGGGTAATACCGGTGCATGCGGCCAAATACTTCTATGTCTACAAATTCTTTTTCCACCAGTATTTTTAAAATAGTAGCTACTGTATTCTGATGCGGCTTGGGATGGGGTTGCGCCTCTACCAGCTCTCTCAGGAAAGCTTTTTCCAGCTTCCAGAGTGTTTGCATCACCTGCTCTTCTGCCTTGGTCAAACTTTTTATTGTGCTCATAATTTTTTATTTCAGTAAACAAATGTAAAACTAATTATTTAGTTTTTATACTATTTTTTTAGTTAAAGCATAAATTTTTTTAGGTTTTAGCCTTATCTTAAGTCAAAGTATCCGTTCTTTGCACTGATTACCGGGTAGTAAATAATTTATATTATAGCATAACAGTATGGCAGAAACTATTCTTGAGCTCGAGCATGCAAATATTTACCAGGGACAGTCGCTTATATTGGAGGATGTAAATATTAAAGTAAGCAGGGGAGAATTTGTGTACCTGGTAGGAAAAACGGGTACAGGCAAATCGAGCCTGCTAAAAACATTGTATGGTGAGCTGAAGCTGAAAGAGGGGGAAGGCGCTGTTGTAGGATATAAGCTGCGGGACATGGACTGGAAAAAGATCCCTTTTCTCAGGAGGAATCTCGGTATTGTTTTCCAGGATTTTCAATTGCTGACCGATCGTAATGTGCATGATAACCTCAGGTTTGTGCTGAGGGCTACCGGCTGGAAAGAAGAAAAGCTTGTGGAGGAGAAAATAAATGATGTATTGGAAAAAGTAGGGTTAAAGACAAAAGGATTCAAGTTTCCCTTCGAACTGTCGGGCGGTGAGCAGCAGCGTGTGGATGTGGCGCGGGCGCTGTTGAATTCTCCCAAACTGATCCTTGCCGATGAGCCTACCGGCAATCTGGATCCCGAAACCTCGGATGAGATCATGCAACTGCTGTTTCATATCTCCAAAAACTTCGGCACCGCTATTGTAATGGCAACACACGATTACAGGGTCATTAATAAATTCCCTGCAAGAACCATAAGAACTGAAAAAGGGAAAGTGACTGATAATGCAGCAGTAAGTTTTTAGTGGTAAGATACGCAGGTAACAGGTTGCCTGTAGACACAAGGAATGCCTTGCGTCTACGTTTCATATTTCACCTCTCACTCTTCCCCTGATCACATATCTTCTTCCCATATATTAAAGTCCGCGCGGTTTTGCTTAAGCAGCAGGTAATGATTCTTCAATGTTGCGCCAAATTGGTAACTCCTGTAAGGGAGATGATTTTTGGCTGCATGCAGCTTTAACCGCTCTGTAATTTCGGGATAATAGCTGTGATGAATATTGGGGAACAGATGGTGCACAATATGATAATTGTAGTTGCCCAGCACAAAACGGGTAAACCAGCTCTCCCCGTTCACATCATTGGTTGTCTTCAGCATGTGCAAAAGCCAGTCGTAAGGAAGCCGTTTGTTATTGTCAGGTGAAGGGAATTCAGCTTCAATATTAGCATGGGGCGGCAGCAAAACAAGCAGGGCCAGTATGCTTGCCGTAAATATCATGATGATAAATGCGAGCAATAATATTGTCCATGAAATACCCAATACCAGTTTTGGGATAACCAGCATATACCCAAAATACAATGCCTTAAAGAAAAAGAGCTTCACAAACTCTTTCTTTGGTATGGAGATCCTTTTCTGCACGATCCTGTGGGTACTGAAAAAATCTTTGAAGTCGCGGATGAGCAGCCAGTTGAACAGGAACAACGGGTATATAAAGGGAAGGTAAATATGCTGGTATTTATGCAATCGGGACGAAGGCGCCTGCGGTACCAATTTTACCAGAACGCTCTGATCAATATCCGTGTCCCAGCCGTCCACATTAGGGTAGTTGTGGTGATACAGGATATGCCTTGTTTTCCAGATATAGCTGTTGGCGCCCATGAGGTCGAACAGGTATACCCACCGATCGTTGAGCAATCCGCTTTTAAAAATGGTATGATGCACGGCATCATGGATTACATTGAGGTAAGTAAGCACAAGCAATACCCCCATGAGCGGATAACAGGTGAAGAGCACAACCGGATTTTCACCCCACAGGAGAATACAGGCCCATGCTGCAAAATAGAGTGCGGGAAATAATATGGCTTTGAAGACTATCTCGCTTTTTCTTTTATCCACCAGATTGTTTACAATGGTATTGGCTTCAGAGCGTAACTGCTGGAAGATCTGGTCATTTGATCCTTTCTGATACTTTAATTTCTGTGCTTTGATCATGGCTTCCTAAACTATTATAAAAATGAACAGGGGCAGGTAGATTAGGAATTGTTCTTCGCCGCAAATTTAAAAAAAATTGCGTTGAATATAAGAGTGCTAATGCCAGATTTTTATAAGCGGTTATTTCCTGCCTTTAAAACGGCAACAAGAATAATATCAAAAAATAGTACAAAAGCTCTGCTTTTCGGTTACCCGTTGGAGTAGGATATAATTTTAAAGATAATCTTGAAAAATTAAGTGTAAATATCCGGTTTCATTCAGCCTTTCCCATATTAATGGTAGGTGGAGGTAATTTAAAAAACAAGGTTATCAAGCAGCGGAAGAAATCAACTTTTTTTCCTATCCGTATTCAATGCCCAGAAAACAGCATTGGTTACCAGTGTAATAAATGCAGCATCTGAAAAATCAGCAGGATACCCCAGTGATGTATAAAAAACATGGCTTTTGCCAGCCATTCGCGTCCAGGCAACGGGCTGTATCTTGCCTTCTACGCTGCCTGTCAGTAAGGGCACGGCATGAGGATCAATAGTGAAATCAACCAGATAAAGATTTCCCTTACTATGCCATTGCGCGGGAATTCCTTTTAGGATAGGGTGATTTTTCTGCGTTTCTATCATCCTGATATTGGTACCGGGATCCACCGGTCCGTAACCTTTGTTCAGGCATCCAAGAATATCCGGTACAAAATCCCACCAGTCAACAAACCCTGCTTTTTTGTCGGCCGGCTGCACAGAAAAGGCATGGTTGGCAGTACGGATCGCTACGAGTGGCTTACTTCTTTTAAAATAATCTTTGATGCTGTTCATCTGCTCTTCAGGTAATGCCAGCCTTCTTGCGAACACCACGAGCAGGTCAGCTTTATCCAGGGCTTCCTTCAATCCGGGAAAAGATGCGGCTGTTCTTTCTCCCTCAGCCTGTAATATGGTTACCGAAAATCCATATTCCGATTGTAGCTTTTTAGCGTAAACGGGTACTGTTTCATCAGCCTTATAGTTATCAACATCTTTGCTGATCAGAAAAAGAATATTGGGCTTACCGGGTTTACTGTCTCGTAAGACGCTGTTGGCACTTGCAGCATCAGCACATATTAAGCAGATCACCATTAATATTATTCCGTAAAGCAACTTATTATTCCTTGTAATTATTTCAGGCATTTGCACATTGTTTACATGTTCAGTTAATATTTTTTTTACTATTGCCCGGCTAAAATAAGCGAAAACCCGGGTTGCTGCCGGTGTTTACCTGCCGGCATCCAACGCGGAGAGCGCCTCAAGCATTTTAGCCACCTCATCTGTGTCGGGCTGCGTAGACAACAGTTCCTCATTCATCTGCGCATTAATATAATCCATAGCGGAAGCAATGCTTTTACGCGCGGAAGAATGGAACTGCACCGCCTGGGTTTGCTGCGCCAGTGAGGCAATATTATCAGCCCGGACTCCTGATCCAGGCATAATAATGATACGGTCATCTGCCTGCCTTACCAATGCTTCAATAGTATCCGCACCCTCCGGAGCGGTGGGCTTAAGACCGCTCGTCAGTATACGTTCGCATCCCGCTTCAATAACATCTTCCAGCGCTTCAAAAGGGTTCGCCGCCCTGTCAAATGCACGGTGAAAAGTAACCCCCAGGGGATATGCTGCATCTACAAGCAGGGCTGTGCGTGCTTTGTCAATGCTGCCGTCTTTTTGAAGCAACCCGATAACAACGCCATCGCACTGTAACTCTTTGCAAAGCGATATATCTCTCTTCATTATCTCAAATTCTTCATCATTGTATAAAAAATCTCCTCCCCTGGGGCGGATAATAGGGTAAAGCAGCAGCGTGGTTTTTTCCCTTGCAGTTTTTATCATCCCGTAGGAAGGTGTGGTGCCGCCTTCACCGGGATTATCACAGAGCTCTATCCGGTGAGCGCCCGAATGTTGAGCAAGCGATACAGATGCGATATTAAATGCAATTATTTCAAGTAAATAGTCCATGACGGAAAGGTAATTATTTATCTTTTGAAAGATACATCATTTATAATATGCCGCAAATGCACGAATAAATGTATTAAAATACATTCGTGCAGTCGTACGGCGAAAATTTATGCTGTCGCGTATACAATGATTAACTTTACCGGCTAACAATCATGCTGATGAAAGAAGTAGTCATTGTATCTGCTGCACGCACGCCGATCGGAAGCTTTGGCGGAGCGCTTAAAGGAATATCTGCCACGAGGCTCGGCGCTGTTGCCATTAAAGGGGCATTACAGAAAGCCGGCATTGAGCCGGGGATGGTACAGGATGTACTGATGGGATGTGTGATACAGGCTAATCTTGGTCAGGCGCCGGCAAGACAGGCGGCAAAATTTGCCGGGCTTCCTGATACCGTGAACTGCACTACGGTGAATAAGGTTTGCGCCAGCGGCATGAAGTCCATTGCTTTTGCTGCGCAGAGCATTATGCTGGGCGATGCAGATATTGTAGTAGCCGGCGGTATGGAAAGCATGAGCAATGTGCCGTTTTATGCAGATACTTTGCGCTGGGGCAATAAGTATGGCAATACCGGGCTGATTGATGGACTGGTGAAAGACGGGCTTACAGATGTGTACGACGGGCAGGCTATGGGCAATGCGGCCGAGCTCTGCGCCAGGGAATGCGGTATTTCGCGGCAGCAGCAGGATGATTTTGCCATACAAAGCTATGAGCGCAGCCAGGCTGCCTGGGAAAAAGGCTGGTTTGAAAATGAAGTGATCCCCGTGGAAATACCGCAGCGTAAAGCAGGTCCGCTGATCGTTGCAAAAGATGAAGAGCCGTTTAATGTAAAGTTTGACAAAATCGCAACCCTTAGCCCTGCATTTCAGAGGGACGGAACCGTAACTGCCGCCAACGCTTCCACACTGAACGACGGGGCCGCTGCACTGGTATTGATGAGCGGTGAGAAAGCTGCAGCATTGGGCATAGCGCCTTTGGCAAGTATTGTATCCTATGCTGATGCAGAACAGGCGCCGGAATGGTTTACCACCAGTCCCTCGCTTGCTGCTCCCAAAGCCATAAAAAAAGCAGGGTTGAAGATGAGTGATATTGACTACTGGGAGATCAATGAAGCCTTTTCTGTGGTGGCTATTGAGAATGCGAGGCGAATGGACCTTGACCCTGCAAGAGTAAACGTGCACGGGGGCGCCGTATCGCTGGGGCATCCTTTGGGAGCGAGCGGCGCCAGGATAGTTGTTTCTTTACTGAATATTCTTGAAATCAACAAAGCCCGGTACGGTGCTGCAGGAATATGCAACGGTGGAGGAGGAGCGAGCGCTATGGTCTTAAGGAGGAGGGTGTAAGGGCCAAACCTTACAGGTTTACACCTTATATCCTATACCTTATTCCTGCACCTTCCTCAAAAACATCTATCACGGCATACCTAAAGCCGTTATTTTCCGTTCTTACCTATATATCTAACACAAAATTTTCTTTATGAAAAAGACCTTTACTGTTATTTTTTTTACGATTGCTATGTATACCGGTTATTCCCAGAGCTTTATGCACGGCGCCGGTGTAGGTATATTTGTTGCTGATGCGCCGCTCACAGACGTGGCGGTAGGCGGTATGCTCACCTATTCTCCCCGCTTCAACTTTATGGAAAACGAATCCCTCTCCCTGTCGCTTGGCGTACCCATAAGCATTGGCTTTTCCGGCAGCTACAGCGCTTCTTACAGCTCCTATTACGGAAGCTCGGAAGAAAATACCCTGAGAGTTATGTTCAACGCGCCTTTGATATTGAACCTCAACGTTGGCGCAGGCTCCACAAAAGAGAATGAACAACGGTTCGGGTTCTTTGTAGGCGGCGGCTTCGGCTATCACTATGGCTCTTATATGAAGCAAGTGAAAGTAGATAACTATGAAGATTATGCGGAAGGATATGGCAACTCTTATGGCCCCGCCGGCAATATCGGCGCAAGGTTCGCTGTGGGCAGCCATCAAAAAACCATTGAAGCCAGGTTGTCGTATATGAAAGCCGTGAGTGAAAGTAAGATATCATTATTCGGTGTTGCAGCGCTGTTCAACTTCTAAAATATTTCTGCTATCATGCATCTTGCGCTGCCCCCGCCGTTGCTTTCAATAGCAGCAAGGGGAGAATGCAATATGCGGTTATATTGTTGTAGCCGGCTGATCTGGGCGGCAGTAAGTGAAGCATAAGCACGGGAAGACATCACAAGCAGTTTTTCTCCCTGCCTGTTCTCCAACTGCAGCATGTTGCCGGCAAACTGATCCATCTGCTCAAAAGAAACAGGGATTATTGCTTTGCCTGATTTTTTGATGACATCTGTAAGCATTGATTTTTGTGTATCCGAAGCAATGCTTTCGAGGCAGATCACTGTATAATTTTCTGCCACGCACATCATTACGTTGGTATGGTATACCGGTATCCCTTTTTTGTCGTAAGCTTCAAAAACCACCGGGGTGTATTCCATTGCTTTGCAAAATGCAGCCAAAGCTTTTTCACTTGTGCGCGGGGAAATGCAGGCGTAGGCAATACGGTTGCTCCTGTCAAGCACCATGCTTCCCGTGCCTTCCAGGAAAATATCTTCCTTTTCAAAATAAGTGAGGTCAATTACCTTTTGGATATGCAAGCGGGCTTTTAGCGCTTCGATCAATGCGGGTTTCCTCTCCCTCCGCCGGTTCTCGGCAAACATAGGGTAGAGGCAAATAGTGTGATGATGATGGAATGATATCCAGTTGTTGGGGAAGATAGCATCCGGTGTATAAGGGGTGGCTGTATCTTTCATCACCGTTACTTCTATACCGTTGTCCTGCAAAAGAAGGACCATATCCTTGAATTCTTTCAATGCTTTTTCCTGAACCTGCCTGTCATGGCTTTCCGACTGGAAAGCGTTATTCACTGCAGTTTCTGCATTGAAGCTGAAGCTTACCGGCTGTATCATTAATATATGTGAGGTGGTTTGCATAATGGATAAAGTAAATGTAGAATACGAATGCTCCTGCTGTCAGGATTTATCTCTCAGCAGCGGCATGCTCATACAGTGAAAGCCGCCTCTCGCCCGGGAGAGCTCTGCGGAAGGCATTAATACCAGGGTATCCTGCAAGGTTGCCGGATCAGCTTTTCCTGCTTCCAGTTGGGTGATGAGCTCTTTTGCATGGATCGCATGGAAGCCCTGTGCTTCGAACGCTTCTGTTGTTTTATTATTCCTGTCGTAGCCCAATACCACACCTTCTTTGAGCGCAAGGAGGTTGCAGGAGTCCGTCCATTGTTCCCTGGCATCAAAAGGAAATTCATTATTGCCTGAATAAACAAATGCCGGTCTCTCCCTGCATTGCAGGTCGTTGATGCTGATATCGGTGAGCAGGTCCTCGAGATTGTCTATATAAACCGGGGTGCTGATATTGGCTTTATGAAATTGTATGATCTGCAGGGCATCTTCTTTTCGCGGGGTATTGAGTATACGCTGAACAGCGTCGGCGTTTTCCTGGTGAATAGCGGTTTTTGAAAAACTGCCCAGCATTACCCACATATTTTTTTTTACCTGTGTAAATATGGTATCAATATGCATATAATCCCGTTTGCGAGGAATGCGTATCACGCTTACCTTATCAGCCAGGCCTTTATCAAAAGCAATATGAATTACCTGGTAAGCCGCTTCCATGCTGGTACGCTCACTAACGCCAACGAGTAAGTGATTTTCGCTCACTACCATTACGTCGCCGCCTTCAAGGGTTACCCTTTTGTCTTCACTATCTCCCGGCATCAGGAAATGACGGTCTGCTTCCGCCAGTTCGATTATATTATTATGACAGGATGAAAATAAAGGATGGTTGAAGAAAATATATTTGGTAAGCAGGGCTTCTCTTATGCGGGCCGTTTTGGCCGGCTTGTTCAGCAGTATATGATCTTTTATCACGATGCCGATATCCCTTGTGAAAATAAAATTGGGTATAGGAGGGAAGATCATGGTTTTATCCGGCAGGCTGCCGGTAATGAAAATTTTTGCCAGTTGTGCAGCCTGTATTCTCTGTAATTGCTTTTGCAAAACATAGGAGCAATCTTCAATAGCGCATACGCTGGCAGCCAGCTTTGCTTTTATAGTATTGTCTCCCAGTATATCAGCCAGGAGGCTTTGCAGCTCTACTACTTTATCAGAACGGAAAAAATGCTCATGTTCAGGCTTATAGAAGCGGCGGTTGTTCGCCGGTGCATCAATATCTTTTAGCTTTCCTTTTATTTTCCCCGGATCCAAAAAGTATAGCAGCAGCTTCGTATAGTGATCATATTCATCGCGGCGAATCGTTTCGAGGTGAACAATATCCTCAAAAAGCCAGTCCTGCGCTTTGCTGGGCACCACTTTTCCCAACCCGCTGTCGGGAGTATGCACCAATACTCTTCTCAGGTACCCTGTTTCTGACGTTACTTCTATTTTTTGATCTGCATGCATAGTTAGGAATAGCAACTGTAAATGTAGATAAAATATTTTCAGTCCAAAATGCAAAGCCCGCAAAGAAAATCCTTTGTGCAACTTTATGTCTCCTTGACTTCGTGGTTTAAAAAGGCTAAAGCAATTGTATTTAAGTTAACATTTCTTTTTAAACGCTTGGGAATAATATTTGTCTGACCACAGTGTAACAAAACGTTCAGGTCATCGTTCATCTAAAAACACAAGCATTATGAACAAAGTAATTTTACTTCTTGCACTTCCTCTTATTATGTTCTCTTCCTGCAAAAAAGAAGTTACTGAAGTACGGCAGGTAGACCAGGCGTTTTCTGCCGTTTATACCATTAATCCGGGCGACTGGACAACTTCAGACAATGGTAAGAGCTATGCTGTAAGCCTCGATGTGCCGGAGCTTGACAATATTATTTATCAGAATGGCGCAGTGCTGGTGTATCTTTCCTTCAACGGCACTTCTTATTATGAGGCATTGCCGCAGGTATTTGACGGGATCACTTATGGATCCATACATGGAGATGGTTTTATAGAAGTGGATATGAGCGCGTTATCAGGCAACGGGATAGATCCTCCCCAACAGCCTGTTCGTGCCAAGATCGTGCTTATTGACGCTACAAAACTTGCGCTTCACAAAGACCTCAACCTTAAAGACCTTCAGCAGGTAGAGCGTGTATTCAATATCAAATAAAACAGAATGATATTTGACATTTAAGCCGCGAAAAGACGTTGTGCCGGCGTTGCAAAACAGGATATATTTTTGTCTATAACTTCCATCTTCCATCCAAACCACAGATATTTTAAAAAATATCTGTGGTTTTTTTATGCAATTTCCTGTTTAATGCATCTTGCCATTGTTCTTTGGGTTTTATTTAACAGTGTTGGAATGGGTTTTTGAAACTAAACTTATAGTTTTATTACTAAAACAGACCTGAGCCTTTTATGACTACCAAAAAAATACTGATATCAATAGGCGCACTATTGATATTATCGGCGACTGCCTATGCTTTTTTCTTCAAAAGCAAAGAAGTAAACAGAGATATTCTTGTTGACGTCAAAAAAAACGATTTTGAGGTAAATATTGTTACCACCGGAGAGCTCCGTTCCAAAAGCATGACCCGCATATCTGCTCCCACCAGGCTGCAACAGCTTGGTATATACCAGATCAAAATTGCCGATATGGTGCCTGAAGGCACTTTTGTTAAGGAAGGTGAGTTCGTAGTGTCGCTCGATCCTTCTGATGTGCAGACTAAAATAAAAGACCAGCAACTGAATATTGATAAAAAAAATGCGGAGATCAAGCAGGCTTCTCTTGATACGATGATGGAGCTCAGGACACTGCGCGATGAGATAGTGAACATGAAGTTTGACCTGCAGCAGAAGATCCTCGAAAAAGAGCAGTCGAAATATGAAGCTCCCGCAGAGATTAAAAGGGTGGAGCTGGAGTATGAAAAAGCACAGCGTACTTTAAGGCAGAAGGAAGACAATTATAAAACAAAGCAGATACAGACACAGACTAAAATGCAGATACTGGGATCTGACCTCAAGCAACTGACCAACTATATGGATGGTCTCACCAGCATTCTCAGCCAGCTCACTATTTCTGCGCCTAAAAGCGGGATGCTGGTATATGATAAAAACTGGAACGGTCAGAAGAAAACGGTGGGCACCCAGATCGAGCTATGGAATCCAACGCTTGCCACGCTGCCGGATCTTTCCCAGATGGAAGTGCTCACGTATGTGAATGAGGTGGATATTCAAAAAGTGAAAGTGGGGCAGGCTGTTGACATAGGGCTTGATGCTGCGGCGGATAAAAAGCTTAAGGGAATAGTAAAAAGCGTTGCCAATATCGGTGAAGAAAAGCCCAACAGCGATGCTAAGGTATTTGAAGTGCTGATAGATGTGCTTACCCAGGATCCTATTATCAAACCTGCCATGACGGTAAGCTGTAAGATATCAGCCGAAAAATATAAAGACGTGTTGCAGGTGCCCCTTGAAGCTATCTATAATGATGCGAAAGGGAGCTTTGTGTTTAAGCGTGCAGACGGATCAACGGTAAAGCAATATATAAAAGTATATGCCGTAAACGAAAGCAATGCGCTTATCAGCAACGGGGTGAAAGATGGCGACAGGGTATACCACAGCTTACCTTCAGATACCACCGGGCTTAAAATAATTGTCCCGGATTCCACTAAGGAAATAAAACCCAAACAGCTCATTTCCATAGATACGACCCAGGCAAAAAAGCTAAAGGAGCAGGCGGGTAAAGAAAGTAAAACCCAGGGCGGGGATGCAAACAGCGGGATCATTATTGTTAATTGATACTAATGTTATATCAAATGTGAGACGTGGAAGCTCGTTTCATGTTTCACGAAATGAACAGGCATAATTTGATGGACTTAATACTATCCTAATATACTTCCATGCAACTGCAAAGATTTATTTTAAACTTCAATATAGGCTTACAGGCCTTGTTCCAAAACAGGTTCAGGGCGGTACTCACTTCTCTTGGCATTATCTTCGGCGTCGCTTCGGTCATTGCCATGCTGGCGATAGGCAAGGGAGCTGAAAAAGAAATACTCGAACAGATCAAAGAAGTAGGGTCCAATAATGTGATCATAAAATCAAAAACACCCGACCAATCCAAAAAAGATCAGGATGAAAGCGCGGATGCTTCAGGTGAAACTGCGGCATCGGGCAACAGCCGGCAGGATAAAAAAAATTTTTCACCCGGCTTAAGCATTGGCGACGTTAACGATATTATGAAAAATATCAGTACGGTAAAATTTGCCAGTCCTGAAATAGAATTGCAAACGCAGCTTTTGTTCGACGGGCTCAATATGCCCGGCAAACTGATTGGCGTGAGAAACTATTATTTCGAAACAAGCAATGTGCAACTGTCGGAAGGGAATTTCTTTTCTGATGAACAAATGGAGAATGCACAACCGGTTTGTATCATCGGCAAGAATATCAAGTCAAAATTATTTGCGAATAAAAATCCTTTGGGACAATACCTGAAATGCGGTAACAACTGGTTGAGGGTGGTTGGTGTTTTGGGTAGCAAAGACATTGCCAGTAAGGATGTGGAGAAGCTTTCCATACGCAACCTGAACAATGAAGTATATACTCCTATAAGTACCGTGCTGATCAGGTATAGCAACCGGTCGCTGGTGACTGCCAACAAGATAAGGATGATGCGTTACCGCCGCAATCAGGGACCGTCTAACTATAACCAGCTCGACCGCATAGTGGTGCATGTAGATCAAAGTGAAATGATGATGCCTACGGTTGATATTCTCAGCAGGCTGCTCAGCCGGCGGCATCAGCAGGTGCAGGATTATGAGATCGTGGTGCCTGAGCTGCTGCTCAAGCAGGAACAAAAGACGAAAGCACTGTTCAATGTAGTGCTGGCTATTATCGCATCCATATCCCTTATAGTAGGCGGTATCGGCATTATGAACATCATGCTGGCATCAGTGCTTGAGCGCACGCGGGAAATAGGGCTGAGGCTGGCATTAGGTGCCACTAAAAAAGATGTTGTCATGCAGTTCCTTGGAGAAGCCGTCAGCATCAGTGTTACGGGCGGCCTTATAGGCGTAATACTTGGCGTAACGGCGAGCTCCGTCATCAGGAATCTTACCGGTATTCAAACGATCATTTCCCCGGCTTCTATCGCCATTTCGTTCACCATTTCCATAGCGGTAGGATTGATATTCGGTATACTCCCGGCACGGCGGGCTGCAAAAAGCGATCCTGTTGTTTCCCTGCGTTCCGACTAAGCGATCAGTGGCTGCTTTCCTCTTATACGTACCGGCAACCTCTTATTTCTAACCATATAAAACCAATTACTTGAAAAAGAAATTTTATTTCCTGGGCATATTCGGATGTATTGCCCTGTCTGCTTATGCACAGGAAAAAATGACATTGTCCTTACAGGAAGCCATCGGGGTGGCAAGAGGACAAAGCCTGCTCTCCAAACAGATCAAAGCCGATTACAGCAGCTATGTGCACAGGTACCAGTCATTTAAAGCCTCTCTTCGCCCACAGTTGAGTTTAAGCGGCACCCTGCCTTCTTATGACCGCTCTTTGCTGAATATCGTTCAGCCTGATGGTTCTTATAAAATACAATCAGTGCGGCGCTCCTTTATCGGAAGTAATCTTGAGGTTACACAAAACATTTTCTGGACAGGAGGATATGTATATGCTTCTACCGGCGCTAATTTATTTACGAACAAAGGATCGGGGCTCGACCAGCGCCAGTGGCAGACTTCTCCTTTTGTGATCGGCATCAACCAGCCGCTCAATTTATTCAACACTGTAAAATGGAACTTTGAGCAGGAAAAACTGCGGATGAAAAGAGCGACCAAGCAGCAGATAGAGTTATATGAAAACCTTTCAGGGCAGATTGCCACTGCCTATTTTGACCTGTATGTGTCAAAGATGGTGCTTAATAATGCAAAGCAGAATGAAACGATCAACGACACTTTATACAAAATATCCACCGGGCGCTTTAATGTAGGTAAAATTGCAGAGAATGAGCTGCTGCAGGTAGAATTGCAACTGATGAATGCAAGGAATGCAGTAACCCAGGGAGAAGTGAACGTAAAAGCAAATTCCAAAAAGCTGGCCAACCTGCTCGGACTTGATAATACTACTGAGTTTGAGCTTATCCCGGTAACAGATGCACCGGTATTCCTGGTAGATCTGAAGCAAGCGGTAGCCGAGGCCAAACAAAACAGGAGTGATATACTGGACTTTGAGCTGAATGAGAATGCTGCGAAAATGCAGGTGAGACAAAGCCAGTCCAATGCGTTTGCCAGCGGCAGCATCAACCTGAATTATGGACTCAATCAAACCGCAATGACACTTTCAGGTGCTTATCAAAACCCACTGGATTTCCAGCAGGTCAGTATCGGCTATTCCCTGCCGTTGTTTGGCTTCGGGAAAAACAAGCATAATATTGCGGGCAGCAAGGCTAATCTTGAATCCGTGCAGGCGCAGATCGCATTCCAGAAAAAAAGCTTTGAATTAGACGTGGAAAATACCGTCAACCAGTTTGTACAGTTGCAGTCGGCAATACTGATATCTGCCAAAAGCGACACTATTGCACAGAAAAGGTATGATGTGGCCCGCAACCGGTATATGCTTGGCAAGATCAGCATTACGGATCTCGGGTTGGCACAGGAGGCAAAAGATGCTGCCGTGGTAGATTATGTGCGCACTTTGCAGCAATATTGGCAGTCTTACTATATGCTGAGGCGGATGACTTTGTATGATTTTGAGAAAGGGCAGGAGATTGCGGAGTAGGGGAGGTGATGAATAGACAATAGTGAAACGTCAACTTAAGCATAAAGGTACGTGAGACACGTACCAGGGCGATAGTGGAGTAGGGGA
Source organism: uncultured Terrimonas sp. (assembly GCA_964461595.1). Classification (GTDB taxonomy): domain Bacteria; phylum Bacteroidota; class Bacteroidia; order Chitinophagales; family Chitinophagaceae; genus Agriterribacter. The sequence continues at coordinate 60,212 of CAYWVB010000016.1, forward strand.
GGTGATGAATAGGCAATAGTGAAACGTCAACTTAAGCATAAAGGTACGTGAGACAGGTACCAGGGAGATAGATTGTGGAATAGCTGTCAGGTGTCAGCTATCAGGAAACGTGAAACGATAA
>CAYWVB010000016.1:60432-97737 GCA_964461595.1 uncultured Terrimonas sp.
GATAGATTGTGGAATAGCTGTCAGGTGTCAGCTATCAGGAAACGTGAAACGATAAACGTAAAGAGTGAAAGTTTAACGTCTCATATTTGCCGTCCCATCTATCACATCTCACTTTTTATAAGCTTTCTGCTCCTGCCGCCAGGATCTCATCCGGCAGGATGCCTGCTGCAGGCATCCTGCTTTTTCGTTTCACAAGCTCGCTTACCCTATAGAGTAAGTATATGCTGATAATAGAGATAAAGATGACTACATACGCTACTTTATTGTAATTCTCCAGGGGACTGAATTTGTCTTTTTGCACTACGATCATCCCGGCAATGGCTGCGGCTATGCCTCCTGCAATTTGTTGCAGGGAAGCATTAATGCTCATAAAAGCGCCCCTGTCTGCAGCATCGGGTATGGCGCTTGTGAGGGCGGAAGAGGGGATCATCCGGCTCATGATACCGGACAGCATCAGCACATTCAGCACCATTACCAGCCACAGGGGAGTGGGACCGAGGTTGGTATATATCGTTACCATCACCATCATCCACAATGAAGCAACGGCAAATATGATGAACTTGTCCACTTTATCGCTGAGGCGCCCCACCGCCGGCATGATCACAAGAGAGCTCAGTCCTGATACCATGAAGAGCGCAGGCAACTGGTAAGTGGTGATATGAAGATTATTGATGGCAAATGCAGCGCTGAACGGCATCATCATAAATCCTCCGATAGACAGGAGGGCAGTAGCAGTAAAGCCAATCCTGTAATCGCGTATGATAATAGTATGCTTTAAATGTTTAAAAGCGGATCTGGTTTGCTGCAAAGTAAGATGCTTGTTTACCGGCAGCAGCTTCAATGCAATGGTTACCGCCATAATAATGGCAAGGCCCGCTACCATTAGGAAAGTGGCTTCCCATCCCCAGTTGTTAGCAAGTATCAGCCCGATAGGTACGCCCAGTACCTGGCTTGCCCCAAAGCCCATTTGCACAAAGCCCATTACACGCCCGCGCTGCTCTAATGTAAAAAGATCTGTAATGATAGCCATCGAAATAGAACCGATAACACCGCCAAAAAGCCCGGTAACGATGCGGGCAGCGATCAGGGCAGGGTAGGAGGTAGCTAACCCGCAAAATATAGTGCCTGCAATAAAGCCGCAGTAGAAAAACAGCAATAATTTTTTCCGGTCAAACCTGTCGGCAAATCCCGCCGTGAGCAGTCCGGAAATACCAGCGCTGAAAGCATAGGCCGAAACGGCAAGCCCGAATTTTGAAGGGCTTAGTGAAAGGGATTTCATGAGCATATCACCCAGCGGCGACATCACCATGAAATCGAGGATCACTGTAAACTGGGTGGTCGCCAGAAGGAAGATCACGAATTTCTGATACCCGCTGAAAGGAAGTATGGTTGTTGTATGCGCTTGTTTATTCATGTCATGCTGCATTGGTTGGTTATTCTCCTCCGGTTAAATGCAGCTTTTATCATCTGCTTCACTTCTTCAGAGCAATTTTTTTTCAAGGATAAGCGATCGCCCGTTCATTTTAAAATATTTTTTCCGGCTCTAAAGTTTGACGCGAAGAAAGCAAAGTCAGCAAAGAAATCCTTCGTGCAACCAGCCCATGTCACTCTCAGATTTCCCCGGTATACCTCAAAAATAACAGGAACCGTTGCAGTGGAAATATATTTGCTAATAATTTTAACCAGTATGAAAAATTGAGCAACCCAAAGACGGATCAGCCCTATGGAATATCAGGGAAATTGAAGCAGAAGCGCTCAGCAATGACGCTGTATTGCTGATTGTGGAACTATACGAGCCGGGCTAAGGCATCTATGAACTGCTGCCGGGGTATCATCGCTGCGCCCAGGCTTTCAAGATGTGGTGTATATACCTGACAGTCTGTGAGCAATACTCCCTCCCGCTGCAATTGCTGTGTATATTTTATAAAAGCATATTTGCTGGCATTACTTACAAGACTGAACATACTTTCGCCAAAAAATACTTTTCCCAGCCTTACGCCATATAGCCCGCCGGCGAGTTTTCCGTCTACCCATGTTTCAGCGCTATGCGCATAGCCCAGCGCATGAAGCCTGGTATAAGCGCTCTCTACCTCATCCGTAATCCATGTGCCATGCTGGTTATCCCGTTTTATAATTTTACAATGATGAATGACTTCGCTGAAGCAGGCATTGACAGTAAATTGAAATGTATTCTTTTTCAGCAGTTGCTGCATGCTTTTGCTCACACGGAGATCGGGGGGAAACAGCACAAACCGAGGATCAGGGCTCCACCACAAAGGAATATCTCCGTCATACCAGGGGAATATACCGCTTTTGTATGCCAGCAGCAGCCGCTCTGCCGACAGATCGCCGCCCATTGCCAGTAAGCCATCCGGCTCCGCCATCTGGACAGGCGGGAACATTAATGCATTTTGTAATGCGTATACTGCCATTATTGCGAAGATAAACAGAGATAGTATATAAAATAAAACGGACAGTGCAACGGTTTTTAATGTAGCATTGTCAAAGATTTTGACAGATCCGGATGGCTGATTATCAACAATTAGTAAAAGACTGCCTTAAAGGCAAAGCTAAGGCACAGCGGGAGCTTTATGAGCTTTTTGCTGAGCAGATGCTTGGTATTTGTTACCGGTATACCAAATCGCTTGCAGACGCGGAAGATATATTGCAGGATGGCTTTGTGAAAGTATTTAAATATTTACAGCAATACCGGTCAGACGGAGAACTCGGCGCATGGATAAGACGTATTATGGTAAATACTGCTATTAATTACCTGAAGCAAAACAGTAAATACCAGTATGATCTTTCCTTCACAGATGTGACAATGCACCCGGTTTCAGAAGATAATCCCCAACTATACCTGCAGGCAAAAGAGCTGGCTAACCTGGTGAGACAACTGCCCACCGGTTACCAGACGGTTTTTAACATGCATGCCATTGAAGGGTATACGCACGTGGAGATTGGAGCAATACTTGGAATAAGCGAGGGGACTTCCAGGTCGCAATATATGAGAGCAAGAAATTTATTGATCAACTGGATAGAAAAGCATTCCATTGAAGCTAAACTGGGATATTATGCCGGAAAATGATTTTGAAAAAAATGTGCAGCAGTTGTTCGATGGTTTGAAGCTGAAACCATCTGATGAAGTATGGGCACATGTGCATAGCCGTCTTCAGAAAGATAAAAGGAGAAGGCGTTTTATTTTATGGGTTCCTTCCTTGCTATTGTTGCTGGGCGCCGGAGGATACTGGATGCTAAAACAGGAGAATGCCGCTGCTGTAAATACAGTAGCTTACCCTAAAAACTCTGTAACAAAAAACTTTTCCGGGCAGGAAAAAACAGTAGGAAATATTACCACATTTAACAAAGATAAAACTGCTGAAACACTAAAAGAAAATAGTCAGCCCAAAGCGCTGGTCGTAAAAAATAGCGCTCCCCGGCAAGGCGGTAACATTATCAATAAAGATAGCAAAGAGACTGATCATTTGTCTTTAAATATCTCTGAGACCAAGGGTAGACGGTTGGTAAACACGCAGGCTCCGGATAAAAACAGTAATCCTGCGCCTTATCTTAATCCTGTAACTAAAACATCAGAACAGCGGCACGAGCTATTGCAAAAGGAAAGCAGTTTTTTTCCCGGAGCGGCCGATGGGCATATAGCCAAAACCGGGAATGAAAACAAAACCACGCCTGAAAATAATGATGTATCCACAGGGCAGGAAACCGCCTCTGTAACCGGTTATCCCCAGCGGGTGCCCTATCCCTTGTCTTTTGCAGGCAATGTAAATAGTGAGCAATACATTGGCAATATATCACGGGCATCACAAATCCCGGTAAAATTATCAAAGAAAAAAAGATGGGAATGGGGTATTGAAGCAGGAGCAGGCGTCTCAAAAATCGGAAAGGGTATCGCAGATCTTTTGAGAATGGAGTCAGATATAGATAAGTCTGCATCCGACAATCTCTCGCTCAACACTAACTATCCGAACAGTGGGGCGACCATCAGCAATATCACCGGGCAAAACAATATATACATCGCCGCCCTTCCGCCTTCCGCTTCTCCTGTAAAACCCGGGCTCGCCTGGCGCGCAGGCCTTTTTGTAAGGCTGCAGGTGAGGGAAAAGCTGTCGTTATCTTCGGGGGTAATGTATAATTATTTTTCCACTCAGCGGGAAGTAGGCAGGATCATTTCCCCTTCGCAAAGCTTCAATCAGAATACCACCAATGCCAGGTATTCAGCTACCTATACCCAGCAGGATGGTAAAACCTATACCAATAAATACCATTACCTAACATTACCTGTAGGCATAGAATGGCAACTGAATAAAGGCATTAAGCTTCCCCCCATTGCATTAAATGCGGGAGCCGACCTGTCGTGGCTGACGGCTACCAATGCATTGCATTATAATGCCAATACCGGTTCTTATTTTGAAGATAAAAGCCGCTTCAATAAGTTACAGGCGGGCATATATACAGGACTATCTGTAAAGCTGCTCCGGCATAGCAGGCGTCCTATGGATATAGGACCCGTATTTCAGTATAACCTTAGCAACCTGATAAAATCCGGTGATTATAAGAACCAGAATATGATATATGGCGGCATAAGCGCCAGGTTAGTACTATGGAAGCAATAAAGCATTTTTTCGAAAAAAATAATTCCTGACGCAACGGTATACAGGGAAGCTTTGTCAGCTAAGCAAACAGATCGCTATGCCAAAACAAATGCTTGCCGCCTGCTTCGCTGTTGCAGTAGTGATCCTGGCAGGATCGCAGGGCTGTATAAAAGACCACTGCACTCAAACCTATAAATATTTCGTTCCTGTATACAGAACTGCTGAGCAGGTGCTGGCCAATATTAAAAGCAATGCACCCGCAACAATTGAAAGAACCGGTAAGTTATATGTTCGCGGTTCTTATATCTTTTTGAATGAACCAGACAAAGGCATTCATATCATTGACAACGCTAACCCGTCTGATCCCCGCAATGTTGCATTCATTGATATTCCCGGCAATATGGATATGGCAGTGAAAGGGAATACATTATACGCCGATGTATATACTGATCTTGTAACCATTGATATTACGGATCCTTTACAGGCAAAGCTCACATCTGTTGTTGAAGGAGTTTTTCCTTTTCGACAGTATTACGGATATTTTTATGCGGATACATCCAAGGTGATCGTTGACTGGATGCAGCGGGACACTACCATAAATGTTGATTGCGGCAACGGGGGTTTCTTTGGCACAAATTTCAATAAACACGAAGTGCTGATGTATAATGATGTGGCGATACTCTCCAATACCTCTCAAAAAGCATACAATTCCTCTTTCCCCGCAGTATCAGTATCTCCATTTGGAGCAGGCGGCTCTATGGCACGGTTTGCGATAGCAGGAAATTATTTGTATACGGTAACTATCTCCGATCTTAATGTATTTGGTATAAATAATTCCCTGTCTCCCTTATTCAGCAATAAAGTCAGCATCGGGCAAAATATAGAAACCATTTACCCCTTCAAACAAAAGCTGTTTATCGGCTCTACCGGTGGCATGTTCATTTACAACATCAACGATGGCGCTCATCCGGCAAAAGAAGGCCAGTTCGCCCATGTGCAAAGCTGTGATCCGGTGATCGCAGATGACAGCTATGCATACGTAACGCTGAGAACAGGGACTGCCTGCAACGGCCTTGATCAGCTTGATATACTTGATATTGCCGATGTTAAGAATCCGGACTGGGTGAAAAGCTATAGCATGACCAACCCGCATGGCTTGTCCAAAGACGGCAACCTGTTGTTTATATGTGACGGGCGTGATGGCTTAAAAGTGTATGATGCAACAGACGTTTCAAAATTATCACTGCTGTCCATTGTCAGTGATATTGAAACCTTTGATGTGATCGCAATGAACGGAATAGCATTGGTGGTAACTTCTAAAGGGCTGTATCAATATGCTTATGCAGATCCCGCTCACCTTGTATTGTTAAGTAAAATAGAAATAGCTATATGAAAAACCGTATAATTTTTACTGTATTATGCTGTGGTATAGGTTGTATCTCGTATGCGCAGCAAACCAGGAAAGCGGTTTTCCATTCCCTGCAACAGGTGGGTTTGATAAACGGCAGGGATGCGGTCTCTGCGGGCCTGCAAAGCGTCAATGGCTTTGAATCAGGGGATTGGTTTGCGGGAATTGGTGTGGGGCTTGATTTTTACCGTTACCGGTCCGTACCTCTTTTTGCAGATGTTAAAAGGTATTTTAAGATAGCAAAGGGCGGACGGCTGTTCGTCTATGGAGATGGCGGCTATAATTTTCCCTGGAGCAAAAAGGGGGAAGAGCAAGTATCTGTCTGGGCATGGCCAACCAAAGTGGATAAAAAAGACAAAGGAGGGGCTTATGTGGATGCAGGTGGCGGCTATGCCATACAATTTCATAATGGTAATGCCATTTTGCTTAGTGCAGGCTATTCTCACAAATACTTCTCTGAAAATGTGTCAACCTCTTACATGCAGGGGGAGACAGTAACCACCAATGTGCAGCATTATACTTATAGCTTTAACCGCATAATGGTAAAGGTTGGCTGGCAGTTTTAAAAAGAAAAAAAGTAACAACTGAGATTTTTTGCCCGCTGACCATCAGGATCAATTCTTATGCAGACAATATATGGACGGTTATAATACAAAGATGCCTTTTGCGGGCATCTTTTTTATTGGCTGATAAACCTGAGGTTTCTTTTAATGCCCGAGAATTTTGCCCGCCGGATGGGTGAGTGCCTGAATATTTTTTTGAAATTTTCTTCTGTAAGCTCTTCCCAGTCCTGCGTGGAGAAGTTCAGTATTTCGGGGACAGGCGAAAATGCTGCTTCATGCGTGGGGGAAGAGAACCTGTTCCACGGGCATACTTCCTGGCAGACATCACAGCCAAACAGCCAGTTGTCAAATTTCCCTTTCATTTCTTCCGGGATAAGCATATCCTTCAGTTCGATAGTGTAGTATGAGATGCACCGGCTGCCGTTTACGATCTTATTATCAAGAATAGCGCCGGTGGGACAGGCGTCAATACAGCGGGTACAACTGCCGCAATAATCCTTTGCCAGGGGATCATCATATTCCAGTTCGATATCTGTAATAAGCGTTGCGATGAAAAAGAACGACCCTGAATTTTTATTAATAAGGTTACCATTTTTCCCAACCCATCCCAGCCCGCTGCGCTGCGCCCATGTACGCTCCAATACCGGGGCGGAATCTACAAATCCCCGTCCGTTGACATCACCCAGCTTTTCCTTTATGGAGGCCAGGAACTGATTGAGCTTTGTCCTGATCACTGTGTGATAATCCTCACCCAACGCGTACCGGGATACCTTGTTATTCGTTTGCCGGGACTGTACAGCAGGGTAATAATTCAGCAGCAATGTGATCACCGATCTTGCTCCCGGCACCAGCTTTTGAGGGTTTACCCTTAGCTCAAAGTAATTCTCCATATACTTCATCCCCCCGTTCATCCCTTTGGAAAGCCACTGTTCCAACCTTCTTGCATCTTCATCGAGCGGGACAGCACGGGCTATGCCACAATAATCGAAGCCGGATTGCGTTGCTATCTCTTTAACGATATGTGTACGGTCGCTCAGGTTCAATTATCAAAATAAATTAAGCGTAAAGATATATCAGGTTTACTTAATGAACTATATTTGGGCCCCACAACCACCCCTAATTCAAACTTAAACTCATGAAAAGCAAATGTGTTATACCCATTATCATCCTGCTGTTCCTTTCACAAAATTACCTCATTGCGCAGGATAAATTAAATATTAAGTATGGAAAGATCACCCCGGCAGACTTTGATCTTTCCAAATACAGTTTTGATACCAGCGTAAGCGCCGTTGTGATCGCCGATATAGGCAGCTCCGGGTTTGTCGGGAATACCAAAGGGTGGTTCTCTCTCGAATTCAGGCGGCATACCCGCATCAAGATCCTGAACAAGAACGGGATGGATGCCGCAAATGTGGAAATACCCCTGTATTTCAGCGGGCAGCAGGAAGAAAAAGTCAATAGCCTGAAGGCATCTACCTATATCCTGGAAAACGGAAAGGTCATTGAAACGGAACTTGATAAAAAATCTGTTTTCAAGGATAAATATGACAAGAATCATATGGAAGTGAAGTTTACGCTGCCCGGCGTAAAGGAAGGATGCATTATCGAATACTCTTACCTGGTTACTTCAGATTTTCTACGGAACCTTCAGCCCTGGTCGTTCCAGGGTAACTATCCTGTATTGCTGAGCCAGTATGAGGTTGGTATCCCTGATTTTTTTGGGTATGTTTTCCTTTCGCAGGGCACTTTCCAGTTGGAACATACCGTGGAATCATCAAAAGAAACCTATAATATTCTTAATCAGTCATCTGCCGGTAGCTCAGGTCATTATACTCTTCCTGCAATTCTTGCCCGCCATAAATGGGTTGCAAAGAATGCCCCCGCGCTTAAGGCAGAGAGTTTTACATCTACCATTCGTAACCATATTTCCAGGATCGAATTTCAGTTGTCTCAATACAGGTTTCCCAACACTCCTGTGGAAGACATAATGGGTAACTGGAGCAAGATGGCCACCGACCTGATGAAGTATGAGGATTTTGGGCAGGATCTTAACAAGAACAATAACTGGCTGGATGATGAAATGAAAGAGGTAACACAGGGCGCGACCGGCCAGCTTGAAAAAACTAAAAAAATATACGCCTATGCAAGAGACCGGTTCACCTGCACCGGCAAGAGGGGGTTTGGGCTTTCGGCCTCTTTAAAAACCATTGACAAAAATAAAAACGGTTATGCAGCAGATATTAATTTATTGCTGACAGCAATGCTGAAGCATGAAAAAATAGAAGCCTACCCGGTATTGCTCAGCACCAGGAGCCACGGCTATACCAATGAGCTGTATCCATTGCTCGATCGCTTTAACTATGTTGTTTGTGCGGCAAAGATTGATGACAGGGTATATTACCTTGATGCCAGCGACCCTTCGCTCGGCTTCAACCATCTGCCGGATGAATGCTATAACGGGCATGCCCGGATGATCACAAATGATAATGCCCTGTCTGTTTATTTCAACCCTGACTCTCTCATTGAAAAAAAATTAACCACTGTCTTTTTGCATAGCGATAAGCCGGGTGAGTGGCAGGGACATTTTGCCAGCAGTATGGGCTATTATGAATCATTGGGTATCCGCTCCCGCATCAAAGAAAAAGGGGAAGATGCCTTTTTCAAAGCAATACAAACAAGCTATACAGGCGACTATGAATTGACAGAAAAAAAAGTTGACAGGCTAAAAGAGCCAGATGTTCCTGTTAAGGTGGAATACGATTTTACGATGAAGCAGGAAGATGATATGATCTATTTCAATCCAATGATGGGAGAGGGATATAAAGAGAATTTTTTAAAGGCTGCGGAAAGAAACTATCCTGTTGAAATGCCCTACGTGTTTGATGAGACCTATATTTTCACTTTTGAAGTGCCCGCCGATTATAGCGTGGAAGAAATACCCAAATCTGCAAAAGTGAGCTTTGGGGAATCAGACGGCTTCTTTGAATACCTCGTGGATAAGTCTGAAAACACTATACGGCTTCGTTCAAGAGTTAAGCTCAAGCGCGCCACTTTTGCCCCGGAGGAATATAATGACCTCCGGGAGTTCTTCAGCTATGTTGTTAAAAAGCATGCGGAACCAATAGTATTAAAAAAGAAACAGTAAGCGATGCTGAAAAAATATTGCACTTGTATATACATCTTGCTATGCCTGTCGGTGAATGTGCTGGCCGGCGACGGCGATTATGCCGTAAGTAAGATACCTGCAGAACTGCTGAAAAATGCAGATGTGGTAAAGCGGATGGAAGAAGTAAGGTTTGAAGTAGTTGACCCCGGCAAATCAAAGTTGTATCATAAATATGCTTTAACGATACTGAATGAAAATGGTGACAGATATGCCAGGCTGGTATTAGGCTATGATAAGCTTAGGGAAATAAAAAGTATGGACGGGAAGCTGTATGATGCGGATGGAAAAAAGATCAAGGAGCTTAAAAAGTCGGAGGTAAAAGATCTCAGCGGAACGAGCGACATAAGCCTGATGGATGACAACCGCATTAAAGCCCACAGCTTTTTTCATCGCCTATATCCCTACACCGTTGAGTATGAAAGCGAGGTTCAGCTTACAGGCAGCTTTTTCTTCCCGGCATGGGATCCCCTGGATAATGAGCGGATATCGGTAGAACAGAGTGCCATGACCGTTGCAGCCCCAGTTGATTTTGTGATCCGTTACAAGGCATTCAATTATAAAAATGAACCCACCGTTCAAAACGAGAAAAACTCAAGGATATATAGGTGGGAGGCGAAGAACCTGGAAGCTATAGAGCTTGAATATGCCTATCCGTCGTGGGATTATCTTGCGCCCATGGTATATCTTGCCCCGGCAAAATTTGCGTTGGAAAAATATGAAGGAGATATGTCTACCTGGCAGGGTTTCGGTAAGTTTATATACTCGCTTAATGAGGGAAGGGATAAACTGCCCGATGCTATAAAGCAGAAAGTGCATGAGCTTGCCGATAAGATTAGCGACCCTAAAGAAAAGATCAGTATTCTTTATCGCTACATGCAGGAAAATACGCGCTATATAAGCATCCAGTTAGGGATAGGTGGCTTTCAGCCATTCGATGCAGCCTATGTTGCCATGAAAAAATACGGGGATTGCAAAGCCCTCTCAAATTATATGTATTCCCTTTTAAAGGAAGCAGGTATACCTGCCTGTTATACCCTGGTAAAGGCGGGGAGGGGAGCTACCTATTTGCGCGAAGATTTTCCGAGCAACCAGTTTAATCATGCCATTTTGTGCGTGCCTTTGCAAAAAGACACCGTATGGCTGGAATGCACGAGCCAAACGCTCCCGGCAGGATACCTGAGCAGCTTCACCGCAGACCGGCCTGTACTGCTCATTAGCGAAAACGGCGGAAAGCTGGTAAGAACGCCTGCTTATAACATCTCGCAGAATACCCAGGTGAGAAATGTTGTTGCTTCCCTGAACGCAGAGGGCCTTTTGAACGCAGATATTAAAACCGCTTACCGGGCGGTACAGCAGGATGATCTGCATCATCTTATTCATGACCTGTCCAAAGAAAAGCAACTGGAATACCTGAAGGAGGAAATAGAACTGCCGCATTACGATGTAGTGAAGTTTGATTATAAAGAGCATCCTTCTGCTCTTCCTTCCATAGAGGAAAATCTTGAACTTACTGCGCTTAATTATGCATCAATCACAGGTAAACGGTTATTTGTTACCCCCAATGTAATCAGCCGGTCGGGAACAAAGCTGAAGAAAGACGAAACCAGAAAATATCCCGTATCATTCAGCTATGCTTACCGGGATATAGACACCGCCGCCATTAAGGTGCCGGCGGGCTATCAGCCGGAAGCGGTGCCTGCTCCGGTGAACCTCGATACTAAATTCGGGAAATACAGTTCTTCTGTTGAAGTAAAAGGAGATCAGATACTTTATTACCGTAGCATGGAAAAATTCTCCGGTGAGTTCCCTGCTTCCGATTATAATGACCTGGTAAAGTTTTACGAACAGGTATACAAGTCCGACCGGAACAGGATAGTGCTGGTTAAAAAAGACCAGTAACTGTTTGGAATGAATTGAAATATCACTCCCTGCCCCAGATATGAAAATTTATAAGATTTGCAGCGCTGCATTGCTGCCGGCAATCTTATAGGCTTTGACTATACAAAAGCCCGAATTACCTTCATTCCCTTTTTCTCCCTTCACATTATGTTCCTATCTTTAGCCCCCCAAAAAAAGGGGTACAACCATTATTCGTTCATTTTTAAAACAGTCATACAATATGAGCATCACCCTGGGCAGCAAAGAATATTTTCCCGGTATAGGAAAAATCAAATACGAAGGTATTCAGTCCGATAATCCCCTTGCCTTCAAATGGTATGATGAAAACAGGATAGTGGCAGGAAAATCAATGAAAGACCATTTCCGTTTTGCCGTGGCCTACTGGCATACCTTCTGCGGCACAGGTGCAGATCCTTTTGGACCGGGAACAAAAAAGTTTCCCTGGGATGCAAATGCGGATGCTGTGCAGAGAGCCAAAGATAAGGCGGATGCAGCCTTTGAGTTCATTACCAAGCTGGGAGCTCCTTATTATTGTTTTCATGATATTGACCTCGTAGATGAAGGCGCTTCTTTGAGCGAGTATGAAAGCCGTTTGCAAACCATAGTGGAATATGCAAAAGAAAAACAAAAGGCAAGTGGTGTAAAGCTGCTTTGGGGCACGGCCAATGTGTTTTCCAATCCCCGTTATATGAATGGCGCCTCTACCAATCCTGATTTTGCTGCTGTGGCTTACGCAGGAGCGCAGGTAAAAAATGCGCTGGACGCCACTATCGCATTAGGAGGCGAAAATTACGTGTTCTGGGGTGGAAGGGAAGGCTATATGACCCTGCTGAATACGGATATGAAAAGAGAGCTGGACCATCTGGCGCAGTTCCTGACCATCGCCCGCGACTATGCGCGCAAGCAGGGATTTAAGGGGACTTTCTTTATTGAGCCCAAACCCTGCGAGCCTACCAAACACCAGTATGATTACGACAGCGCCACCGTGATCGGCTTTTTACGCCATTACGGGCTGGATAAGGATTTTAAGCTGAATATCGAAGTAAACCATGCCACGCTGGCCGGTCATACTTTTCAGCATGAGCTGCAGATAGCGGCCGACAATGGCATGCTGGGCAGCATGGATGCTAACCGCGGCGATTATCAGAACGGCTGGGATACCGATCAGTTCCCTGTAAATATCAATGAGCTTACGGAATGTATGCTGATCATCCTGGAGGCAGGCGGATTTGCCGGGGGTGGGGTGAACTTTGATGCAAAAACCCGGCGTAACTCTACCGATCCTGAAGATATATTTCACGCGCATATCGGCGGGATAGATGCGTTTGCAAGAGCGCTGGTCACTGCTGACAGTATCCTGCAAAAATCATCTTATAAAAAGTTCAGGAAAGAGCGCTATGCTTCATTTGACAGCGGCAAAGGCAAAGATTTTGAGACCGGGAAATTAAAGCTCGAAGATCTGAGAGACTATGTCGCTCAGAATGGTGATCCCAAACAAATAAGCGGCAGGCAGGAGTGGCTGGAAAATATTATCAACCAGTATATATAGTGCGATGTTAAGCGTGAAACGGCAGGCGACAAATGTGAGCATTTCACGTTTGTCGTCTCTCTTCTCACAGAAAAATCCGACAAATTATCGTTAACATGACACTATAATTCACTGCCGGATAATTTTTTTGCCGTAGGTTTGCTCGCTTTTTTCAAAAAATTAATACAGACTTAACCAAACGATCAATACATGCAACTGTCATCACGACTACAAAAGTTTAACGAACCCGAAACTCTTAAGATGGCCAAGCTGGGCCGCGAGCTCAGGGCAAAAGGAATAGATGTAATAGACCTCAGCCTCGGAGAACCAGATTTTGATACCCCGGATCACGTAAAGCAGGCAGGCAAAAAAGCTATTGACGATAATTATAGTCATTATACGCCGGTTGCCGGCTATGCTGACCTGCGCGAAGCGGTATGCACAAAGCTCAAACGTGATAATAATTTAGACTATAAGCCTGAAAATATTATTGCATCCACAGGCGCCAAGCAGAGCCTTGCGAATGTAATCCTTGCTGTAGTGGATATTGGCGATGAAGTGATCATTCCCACGCCTTACTGGGTGACCTACTCTGAACTGGTAAGGCTTGCTGATGGTAAGCCGGTATTTATCCAGTCTTCGCTGGAGAGCGATTACAAGATCACGCCACAGCAACTGGAAGCCGCCATCACACCGAAAACAAAGCTCTTCATGTTTTCCTCTCCCTGCAATCCCTCCGGAGCGGTATACAGCAAAGAAGAGCTGAAAGGGCTGGCGGAAGTGTTCAAAAAATACCCTGATATATTGATCATATCCGACGAAATATATGAGTATATCAATTATGAGGGCAAGCATGAGAGCATTGCACAGTTCCCCGGCCTCAAAGACCGTGTGATCATCGTGAACGGGCTCAGCAAAGGCTTTGCCATGACGGGCTGGCGCCTGGGGTATATCGCTGCTGATCCCGCGATCGTGAAAGGCTGCGAAAAATTGCAGGGACAGCTTACCAGCGCTACCTGTTCTATTACCCAGCGTGCTGCTATTGATGCGCTCACCGGTGATCTTACTCCTTCCAAGGAAATGCTGAAGGCATTTACCGAACGTCGTGCCAGAATACTGGGACTGCTGAAAGAAATACCCGGTGTAGCATGTTCCGAGCCGGACGGCGCTTTTTATGTTTTCCCCAAAGTGGATGCTTATTTTGGTAAGAAAGACGGTGATGCCGTCATCGCCAATGCTGATGACCTGTGTATGTATCTTTTGAATACTGCTCACGTATCCACCGTAACGGGCACTGCATTTGGCGAACCCACCTGTATTCGTATGTCTTTTGCCAACAGCATGACCAACATTGAAAAAGCGCTGGCCCGTGTAAAGAATGCGCTGGCAAACCTGAAATAGATTATTGTAAAATCCATTCATATTGTGCAACCACCTTTAAGCCTCCGGTAATTATCGGGGGCTTTTATAATTATATTACGCTGCTTTCATGTGGCAAAACGGTTTCCCGCAGAGTGGGCATCGCAGCCATGTGCTCCAAAATACGTCAGTCACACAATTAATAATTTAAATCTTCATGCTGGCGGGATCGCAAAGACGTTCGGGAGGTTGATGGTTTCGTAGCTTTCGCAATACTTCGGACATGAAAATCATCCACACGCTTACCCCGTCCCTGCGAACCATATATAGCTGCGAAAAATTGAAATGCGCCCATTTGGAATGCATCTAAAACAAAATTCTCCCTATTTTGGTAAATTTATAGTATGAAATGGCGATGGCTGTTATATTGCCTGGTGGGAATGCTTTCCAGTTTGAATGGGCAGACCTGGCGCAGCAGCGCTCTAATATCCCATAATGCTATATCAATTCCTGACAGCATAAGCCGTTCATCTCCAGCTATTGCCCGTTTTGTACAGGAAAAATATGACACAAAAGAAGATCAGCTCCAGGTGCTCTATCGCTGGGTGATCAATAATATCAGGTATGAAGTGGACAGTTCCTATTACTTTAACTGGAGCGTGGACGCTGAAGCGAAGATCGCCGCCACGTTAAGGCGCAGGTCGGGGGTATGTGAGAATTTTGCGGCGCTGTTTGCCGATCTGGCAACGAGGATCGGCACACCGGCTTTTGTAGTGCACGGGTATGCCAACGGCAGCGGGAACAGCCTGAATATAGCGCATAGCTGGTGTGCGGTGCAGCTTGGTGGGGACTGGTATCTCTGCGACCCCACCTGGGATGCCGTATCTCCCGGCGACACGCGCTATTTTTTTATGAGCCCGGGAGAGTTTGTAAGCACGCATATCCCTTTTGACCCCATGTGGCAATTGCTGGAAAAACCGGTGGGGTATGATACCGGCGAAAAAAACGCTCCGGCTATATTTAATTATAAAGATTCCATCAAAACTTTTCTTGCATCCGACAGCCTCCAGCAGTTATTTACCCTTGAAAGACGTATGCAAAAAGTAAAAGGCAACAGCAGGCTGCTAAAAACATGGCAGAGCTATAACCGCATGAATATCGTGATCATAGGACAGGAAGAAAATATGACCTTATATAACGATGCGGTAGAAAATTACAACCACGCGATCACTTTGTTCAATGAGTTTATAGCCTACCGCAATAATAGCTTTTTACCTGTAAAGCCGGATACGGCCATTGAAAATATGCTGGCTCCCATTGAAGAATTACTGAATGCTGCTCAAAAAAAACTGGGTGGAATAGGAAAGATAGCCGAGAATTTCCAGTATGACACAGAGGGGCTGAGCAATAAAATTCAAAAACTGGCACGCAGGCGGGATGAGCAGAAAGCATACCTGAAAAAATATTTCAGCTCCAGGATCAGCAGGGCTGCTGTACCGCGCTAGTTGTGGCTTCGTTTTCACGTCTCCCGTTTCACGTTTGACATAGCAGTAGTATATTTGGATGTATCAGAGTTCTTATGTATTTGTTATTTTGATGCAATATGTATTCAGAAAAAATAATCAGCGCATGAAAAGTCGCTTCATCCTTTTGCTGTACACCTGCTGCAGCATTACGTTCTGCGCAGCACAGGACACTATATATTTTGATAAAGGCTTCCAGGTGAATGGCGTGCAGCATTATGGAAGGGAAGCATTGTATACCGACCTGCTTGCCTTCCGGATGTATTCAGGGAAACTGCAGGCGCCCACAACAGAAGAATTGCTATATAAGGATGAAAAAGGGCAGCCGCTGGTTTGGAAACCGGTTACGGCAGATAGCCTTCATCGCTTCCGTGGCGGGGGCAGAATGTTTGCCAACAGCGGATATTTATATGTTTCTTATCAGTCGCCCGGGGCACACAAAGCCATATTAAATACCCAGGGGAGTAGTGGGGTATACGTAAATGGCGCCATACATGCCGGCGACCCTTATGCATTGGGATGGCTGCATATCCCGGTTGAATTAAAAAAAGGATTGAACGAGTTTTATATCCGGTCAGGCTATTTCACACTTGCATATCTGGCTTTTCCCCCCAAAAAAGTATTTCTTGATGCCGCTGATCCTACATTGCCTGTGGTGAACCTATCAGAAGACAATACAGCATTGAAAGGAGCAATAGTGATCATTAACACTAGTTCAAAGCCGGTAAGCGGCTGGAAGATTAAAAGTCATATAGCGGAAGGAACCGTAGAAACCGCATTGCCGGACATACCGGCAATGGCTACACGAAAAATAATATTCGGATTCAATGCCAGCAACATTCATCAAAAGGGAAAATATGATCTTCAGCTAACGCTGATCAGCGGGAAGAAGACTGTGGATGATATTATCACGCCACTGGAATGCGTGGAGCCGGGAGAGCATTACAGCACTACTTTCGTAAGCGATATTGACGGCAGCCTTCAATACTATGCCGTTACGCCACAATCGCTCCTGCCAAAAGAAAATGCTGCATTATTCCTTTCCGTGCATGGGGCAGGAGTGGAAGCGATAGGACAGGCGAGGGCTTACCGGTCCAAAGACTGGGGCACGCTGGTAGCTGCTACCAACAGACGCCCCCGGGGATTTAACTGGGAGGACTGGGGCAGGCTGGATGCGATGGAAGTATTGGCATTGGCAAAAAAAAAGTTCAGACCTGATCCCCAGCATATTTATCTTACAGGACATAGTATGGGTGGGCATGGCACCTGGTTTCTCGGCGCTACCTATCCCGATAAATGGGCCGCTATTGCGCCGAGCGCGGGTTATCCCACATTGAAAGAATATGGCTCTCATGACGGGAAGATCCCGGATAGCACAGGTTCACCCGTAGAACAGCTATTGCTGCGGTCAGGCAACCAGAGCGATGTGGTAAAGCTGGCGGAGAACTATAAGCCATTAGGCGTTTATATTTTTCATGGGGATGCAGACAGAACGGTATCTGTGGAGTATGCCCGGCAAATGAAAAAAGTGCTGGCACAATTTCATACTGACTTTGCCTACAAGGAATACCCTGGCGGAGGGCACTGGATCAGCAACGAAAGCGTTGACTGGCCACCAATATTTGATTTCTTTAAAAGGCATGTTATCCTTCCGGACAGTGCAGTCAACCACATTGATTTTAAAACATCGAGCCCCGGTATCTCACCTGCTTTTCGCTGGGCGGCTATTATGCAGCAGGAGCGTCCGCTGGACTTCAGCCGCATGATACTTGACAGGGATAACGCCGCCCAAACAATAAAGGGCCGCACTGAGAATATAAATATGCTGAAGCTGGCGCTGGATCAATTTGGAGCAGGCAGTACCGTAAAGATCACCCTGGACAGCTTAAATACTATTGTATATAAAACCATGACTGCGGAAGACAGTATTTTCCTGCTTAAACAAAATATGCAATGGACGCTTTCGGAAGCTCCTTCGCCCATGCAAAAAAATCCTTTGCGATACGGTACATTTAAAGAGGCGTTTAACCATCATATGATCTTTGTATACGGCACTAAAGGAACAAAGCCGGAGAATGAATGGGCATATAATAAGGCCAGGTTTGATGCAGAATCGTGGTATTACCGGGGTAACGGGGCGGTGGATATTATAGCGGATAGGGACTTTGCTGTGGAAAAGTATGCCGGGCGCAATGTAATACTTTACGGTAATGCACAAACGAACAGTGCCTGGAAAGCGTTGCTCTCCGATGCTCCTATACAGGTGGACAGGAATAAAATCGCCATTGGGAAAGATATTTTTACAGGCAATGATCTGGCTGCCTATTTTATCTGGCCAATGAAAAATTCGCCGGTGACATTTGCGGGGGTTGTTGCCGGAACCGGTATAGAAGGTATGCAGGCTGCCAATGCCAACCAGTATTTTGCCGGCGGCAGTGGTTTTCCCGACTTCATGATCTTCCGGCTGGATATGCTCCGCGATGCCAGCAAAGGCATTATCACGGCAGGCTTCTTTGACAACAATTGGAAGCTGGATGATAAGAACAGGGTGGGAGAGTAGAAAATGTGACTTTTTGAGTAAAGGATCAATCTTTCTTCTTCTTTTTTTTCTTTTTATTTTCTTCGGTTTGGGGAGCAGGCTGATGTTTGTATTCCCGGTATTTGTCGTTGATATATACCAGCATGGCTTCCCTGTCGTTGGCACGGCAGAACTGGTATGAGGGACGGTAGGTATACATAAAATTGCGAAGTGAATCGCCTGCCAGCCCGGTTATTTTAGCTACATAATTGTATGGAAATTTAAAATCAATGTAGTATTCCTCTTCCTGCTTGTGGAACATCCGCTTGAATTTCCGTTCATTTTTTTCTTTTTTGGAAAAATGGCTTAACGGGCTGAAGGTAACGCCTACGCCATCGCTGATGCTGTTGCCTTTGCCGCCAACGATCTTGCTGGTAGGAGTATTGAGCGCGTGTGAAAACTCATCCGCCCTGCTCAGGGAATCCACCTGGTATTTACTCAGCTCTCCAACGCCCACTTCTTCCAGCTCTATAAAATGCTGCTCAAGAAAAACATCAAGACCGCCACGCAGCATATAACCCTCTACCTTGACCGTATCTGGAAAATACCCGGTTGAAGAAAAAATGATATTATCGCCTTCTTTTGCTGCGATCTTGTAATTACCTCCCATATCACTGGTAGAAGTGGTCTTATTGTTAAGGTTACTGACTGTTGCGGCAATAACCACCCGGTCATAGCCTTTGTCAAATATTTTACCCCGTAAATAAGATTGCCCCCGTCCTGCAATGCAACACCATACACATGCTGTTAACAGCAGCAATTTTTGTATCCTCATAATTGCGCACAATATAAATCAGATTACAATGTGACGGTAAATTCTTTATTCACGGGATAATGCAGCCTTCCTTTGCAGGGCTTCAAATGCAGCGCTCACATATACCAGGGGTGCATTCCAGTTGATGGCAATTTCATTACAGGCATAAGCTTTCTCGTCATCAATGTAGGCTGCTTCCGGATCGGTGAAAGGGTAAGCAACTTTGTCCTGCATACCGGGGTTGGGACCGCCGGCCAGCAAACCGGGAACAGGCGCTGCAATGCCATCGGCCCTGGAAGGACGGTGATGAATGTGGAGTGGCGACCTGGATCCTGCTCCGGTAACAAAGCAATACCCTGTGGCATTACGACCCAACACATAATCCAGGTTGGATAGCGCTGACTGAAGGTAAGTTGCGGTATCGCTGATCATATAAGCGTTGATAAGCGCTATACTTTGATTTAATGCTACAGCATTACTACCCCATATATAATCTTTGCTGCTTTGGCCCATTATGGTTTTAAAAGACCGGTTGCCGCCGTTGGCAACCAGGTCGCCTGCAAAGCGGAGCACTTGTTCCCGGATCAGATCATATGATATGCTTTGAGATTTAGGTTCCGCTGAACGATACCGGCGCAGTAAAGTATAACAGCCAAGCATACCCACATTGCTCCATGAAGCCAGTTGTAGCTGGTGTATGGGATAAGCATTAATTGCAGGAAGATATTCATTTTTACCTGTGGCAGTAAATAATTCGGCGGCAGCCCAGAATCGTTCATCCGTGAAAAAGTGATCTCCATAAGCGCCTGTGGTTACCGGGGGAGAGAAAGAAGCATTCATTGCAGGCTGGTCGTAAGCAATTTCAGGATGCAGCGTTGACCATTTCCATGCATATACCGCGGCATTCAGGCAACTGTCAGATAACCCGGGAAGCACTGAGCTGAATCGCTGAAATATTCTTGCCGACTGTGCCATAACCGCCGCGAAATCGAGCGTGGCAGCAGTGCTTTTTTGCACTACATACCTCGGAAGCTTTGTGACCCCGGGCATCACCTGCCCGTCAAATGCTGCGTTTGTGCATTTGTGATAGACACCCCCGTCATTAGGATCCTGCATCGTCAGCATCCATCTCAGGTTATATAATATCTCATCCAGCAGGTCGGGCAGTTGATTGTTGCTTTCAGGTATCCGGGTTTGCAGACCGGCAAAATAACCAGGGAAGTCCTCATAGGCTGAAAGCAGTGTGCCCATGGTAATGCCGGAATTGACAATATATTTATTATAGTCGCCTGCATCGTACCAGCCTCCCGGGCAGGAAATAACCGTACCTGCCGGTCTGGCGCCCGTGGCGGCTGAAGGATGTATGAGCACATGGGTATCCTGATGACCTGCGGGTCTTTTCCACTGCCCCGCATATTTTTCTTCGAGCGGTATAGCAGACCGCTGATAGTAGAAGCCCTTTAAAGCAGCAGCAGCCAGCGGTTCAAATACATTGTCATTAATGGAGAATATTGCTGAGGAAGGAAGCCCTTTTACATATACGATATATTTGCCTGTTTGATCAAAAGAAGAAAAATCGGCGATACGCGTTACAGCAGATGAATAAGAAGAACGTACCGGCGGCTGAAGCTCTCCTTTGAATATGGTGTCTTTCTTATCAGCGCCTAAAATGTAAAAATGGTCTGAAGCAGGCGAATTGATGACAACAGCGATTTTGGGCCCGTATGGATAAAACCCGCATTGGTTGAGCACAATGCCAGGTGTTCCTGCATGACAGTAGTATATTACAGTAGTTAACAGGAGCATTATTATTTTACGCTTCATAGCTTCAATTTGTGTTTTCTGCAGATCATTTTTTGTCAATTGCCAATATTACAGCACCACGTGCGGGTACTGTTACTTTTACACCGTTAGCGGTTAGTGCAGCTCTTGCCTTAACAGAGGCATAATCTCCAGTACCGCCTGCTTCAAGTGTAGTGCTGCTGCCATTCACACTTACTTTCCTGGAAAATTCGCCATTGTCATTACCACCTTCTAAGGTATACCAGTAAAACCGGTTGCCGGCTTTAAAATTCTTCCATTTAATTTGAACAGATATGGGTGTTGTGCCGGTATTCACCAGCGTTGTATTGATTTGCCCTGAACTGAAAGTAGAAGCATAGGCTTTAATATCGCTGCTTCCCTGTATACTTACAGGCACCAAACGGTCGCCCAGCAGCTTCTGGAAAAAATACATATAATAAAAAGAGGGGCGGGGCGTCCATTTAGATATATTGGGCTCACCTCCATCACTGAACAAGCCATGATCATTTCCATTATTCCAGCCATTTAATAAATCCCAGCGTGCAGCTAACCCGTATTTATTTTTGATGACTTCTCCCATTACTATGATGGCAAACACACCGCTGATATTCGACACCTGTTGTTTGGAGCCTGTAGCAAACATATTCCATTCAGTTAGAGCGATGGGTTTAACAACGCCCCCATATGTTTGAATTTCCATGGTAACAAAACTCATCATTGTTGCCGGAACAGTAAGTGCGGCATTCAGTATATCAGTCGCATTTGAGTTTGTTTCATATGGAGTGAAATAATTGTGCACTATATAGTAATCATTTGCGCCGTTCAATTCCGGTATCATGGTTGCGTTCCAGGTCTTTACCGTATTGGTTTGCCATGCTTGTGTAGCGGCTTCGTAAGCTACAGCGCCTATATAGATGGCTTTACCAATTTCTGCGGCGGCTTTCCGCATGGAGTCGGCAAATACCTTAAAGTGTTGGGCATACAGCTTGCCTGTTAAATATTCAGGCTGCCCGTCTTTATTTTTTGAAACATCAATACGGTAGCCCGCTTCCCAGTCGCCATAGCTTTCATTGCCGATCTCCCAGTATTTGGTTCTGCCGTTGTCATACCTTACCCAGTCGGCTGCAAGATGTGCGGCTGCTGCTACCGGGTCATCACTGGTGCCGTACCGGGCATACCCATAGTTAATAGTAATGACACCCCCATTGTTGCCGCTTTGCTGCCGCATTTGATAGTACTGGTCAGTGCTCGCCGACCAGTTATTGTTTATTTTTCCATACCAGTAGCCGGCATCCTGCAGCGCTCCGTTGGCATTCATCAATTGTGAAGGTGCATCTGAAGGCGCTGAACCTTCCGGCCGGTTCCAGAAATAAGTATCACTGGCGCTTCCTGCGGGCCAACGGATTATATGCGGGTGAAGGTTGGTAATATGGTTCATGAATGCAGGTTCGGTTACCATAGGCGTCATCCAGGTATTGGCATTATGCCCGGTAATAGTAAGGGGGATTTTGGTAATGATAGATGATGCGTCTACGGTAACTATATTGCTGGCAGCGGCAGGTATAGTGGCTTCTGTATAGCCAGGAGCGGTAAATGTTTTTGCCTGCCAGTCATCCAGGAAAAAATCAATCGTTGCTGCCACAGGCGGATCAGCAACTGGCTTTACTGTTGCAGTATCTGTTTCCACTGCAGGCGGACCAGGATCAACCGGGGCGCTGTTGTTTTTTTTGCAGGAAACAGGCAGCATTGTTGCAAGCCACCACAATATTATACTCATGCTTGTTTTCATAATTCATTTTTACCTAACCGGATATCTCAAAACCGAAATAATTAATTTAGAAGGCCCGGACAATCGTAATGAAATGCGAGTGCCGGGCCGGTTCTCCTGCGTATGCTGAAAGTTTTTTCGCTTATTTTACTAATAATAAGTCGTCGAAATAAAAAGTCTCATCACTCCCTTCAGGACCGGCTATCCAAAAGCCCAGCTGGTTGAAGGTATCGCCGGTTGCCCAAAGATTGGCATCGGCTATCGGGATTTTAAAATAGGTCCATACATTGGCAGGCACATTCAGTGGTGTGGAACGATCTGAATTGCCAAAACCCGCAGGCCTTTTGTCGCTGGTCAAATACAGGGTTTGATCAGCAGAACCACCCTTTATCCATACGGTTAGAAATTTATAAGCAGGATCTTTGGCAGCGCCCGGCCACCAGTTCACAAAATCAATCAAATGCCAGTTGCCTTTAGCATAAGTTTTTCCGACAGAGGCTGTACCTGTTTTGAATACATTAGTATATATTTTAGCGCCATCCCCCCAGGAATTATCGCTCCAGCCGTCTCCATATGCATCAGTGAATATTTGATACGCCTTGTCTATATTCACAAATTCCTGTGTTGTGGTAATTGTACCTGTGTTATTGACGATATCAAGCTTGGCCCGGTTAATATCTGCAGCCGGCAATTCAATGGTAAGCTCTTTTTTTGATTGAGATAATATGGTAATAGGAACCGTGCTGCCGCTGAAAGTTATTTTACTTACATCATCCAGGTTATTTCCCGTAAGGGTTATTTGCGATCCTGCTGTAAAATTGTAGTTTGAAACTCCGGAAACCGTTGCATACGCCAATACTTTAAAAGGAACCGTCATGGATTTACCTGCACTATTGGTAAGTATTATGTTTTGAGCGCCTCCTAATACGGTATCCGGTACTCTGAATAGTATTGCGCTTTCGGTATTTAAGGTCGGGTAGAAGCCTGCCGGGGTATTGTTTTTATCAAATACAATAGTCCTGATATCTCCTACCCCCTTTCCCTTTAATGTTAATAATTGACCGCTGCTGGCTGAGTCTTTATCAATACTTGAGAAAATCATTTCTCCCGGTGTTGTTTTAGGGCTGCCATCATTGAAATCTTCTTTTGAGCAAGCCGCCATAAAGAACAATAGCGCTGTAAAAATTACTCCGGATGTATATTTAGCATTAAGTTGTTTCATCGCATATTATTTAACAATTAATAATAAGGGACAGGATCTTTAGCTAAAGCAGGATCCTGCAGTATTTCACCAGAAGGAATGGGCAAATACATCATTTGTTCTGTAAAGTTGTTTACGTAAAACGGTGCCAGTTCAGTACCCCTGTTTTGTGATTGGATTATTTGCCTGGCTTTTGCAAAACCCTGGCGTTGGATGTCGAACCAGTATTCACCTTCAAAAGCAAATTCAACTCTGCGTTCTTTGAGAATATCATCAGGTGTAATGGAAGCCCTGGCAGATAAATTGGCCCTTGCTCTTACTTTGTTAAACGCTGCCAGAGCCTCTGCATCCGTTGTAGCAGTATTGTTTGCTAAAACAGATTCTGCGTAGATCAACAGAATATCGGCATAGCGCAACATCATGGTGTTTATTCCTGTATTCATACCGGATACAGCTTCACCACCGTATTTTGCCCCGGGACCCACAACGTACTTGGCAATATTGGAGAGCGTCATACTTCTTTGACCGCCTTCGCCCACAACTGCTGATGTGTCGTACCGGTAGCCGTTAGCCATAAAAGCATTATAAGCGGCGTTTGAATTTTTCGGTTTCCATTCCGGTTTTGTCCAGCCATGTTCCATCATCGAACCGGCTCTTCTCTTATCGCCAAACTCATAGGCATTTTTTATATCAATAGTAGGTATATAGAGTTCCCACATGCTCGCCTCATCCGTATTCAGGTTACTGGGCCCGCGATCCGGATTTTTTTGATTGCCGGATCCCCAGGGGTTAGTTGTCAGCTGATGTTGCACGGAAAACAGGGATTCAATATTATTATTATTGCTGCTTGAGTTGAACATACCTGCGTAATCCTGAAATAAATCATACTTGCCGGACGCTATTACTTCTTTTGCTTTTATTTTAGCATTTTCATAATCCTTGTTATACAGGTATAATTTAGCCAGCATTCCCTTTGCAGAATATTTAGTAAGCCTTCCCGGTTCAGGATCAGTTTCAGGCAAACCGCTTTCGGCTGCCTGCAGTTCTTCCATAGCAAAGCGCAATACATCTGCCTTGAGGTATCTTGGTATCGCAAAATCACCCGAGATGGCAGTTTTACCCGGCTCTGTTACTATTGGAGCGTCGCCCCAGATCCGTGCTATGTAGAAATAAACCGTACCTCTGAAAAAATGACATTCGGCAATAGCAGGATCAATGAATGTTGCATTGCCGCCCTGGCTTTTCTTCAACTCTAAAGCGTTCATATATTCACTGGTCCAGCCACCAATCTTATAAAACACCTTCCACGCGTCTGCAACTCTTACTGCAGTAGAAGCTAATGTAAAATTCAGGAAAGGCGCATCGTCAGCATTGCCGCCACCTGTATATTCATTGCCGGCCATCACGTCGCCTATCACATCCATAGCCCTGTTTTCATAGCCACTCCAGGGCAAGCCATACAGGGTGCTGGTAAGGCTCCTTACTTCTTCAGCCGTATTATAGTAATTGGATAATGTTGTTCCATCAAGAGAGGAACGTTCAATAAAATCTTTTTTGCAGGATACTCCGGCAGCCGCCAGCAGTATTAACAAGCTATATTGATGTAGTTTCTTCATATCATGATCTTTTAAGTAAAATGTAATTACAATTCAACGTTTAAGCCAACAGTTACAGAACGTGGATTAGGATAGTGCCCTGCATCTACATTCATCAAACGAATATTATTATTAAATGCGCCAACCTCCGGGTCGTAACCGCTGTATTTTGTGAACGTCCATAAATTCTGAACAGATAAATACAGCCTCACATTATTCATTTTGGCTCTGTTCAGGATGTTAGAAGGAACCCTGTAGCCTAATGTGAGATTCTGAATACGCAGGTATGAACCATCTTCTACATACCTGTCAGACATTGCAATGTTGTTGACCTGACCATTAACAAACCTGGGTAGTTTCCCATTAGTATTTTGTTCTGTATAACGGTCCATAACAGTTCTTAACTGGTTATAATAGGCATTGTCCATTTTTTCTAACTGCCATCTCAGAAAATTAAATACTTTGGCGCCATAACTGCCCTGCAGAAAAATACTCAGATCAAAATCTTTATATTGAAAACTATTGGTAATGCCATAAGTGAATTTCGGCAACGGGCTTCCGATATAAGTAATATCTTTTTCATCAATCACCTTATCACCATTAACATCTTTGAACCTTATATCGCCTAACCAGGTATGCTGCTGATCAACAGTATAGCCAAACTGGGGCAAACTTGCATCCAGGTCTGCCTGGGTACGGAATAACCCGTCGGTAACCAATCCGAAAAACGAACCAACCGCATAGCCGGGATTGGTGTATGTGATGGTATAATTATCGTAGTATACCTTGCCGGCTAACCCCGCGGTTGAGTTTGCCATTTTATCGAGCTTATTTTTAAACTGAGAATAAATGATATTGGTTTTCCAGGTAAAGTTCTTCGATTTAATATTAGTACTGTTAACGCTTAAATCAAAACCGGTGTTTGACATTTGCCCTACGTTACCAATGGGCGCTTTAAGGTCATCCCACTGATCGCCTACGCCTATCAGCCGTGGTCCTGTTAAAAACAATAACATATCAGTAGTTGTTTTACGATAAACGTCTAAGTTCGCGTCAATTCTTCCGTTAAAGAATGACATATCAATACCGGCATTCTTTGTAATTACACTTTCCCAGCTCAGATCCGGATTGGCTATACCATTCAAATAGCTTGAGTTGCCAAATCCAACCGGGCCGGGCCAAAATCCAATAGTAGATATATATGGAGGCGTTGGTGCGCCGGAAGGGAGATTTTGATTGCCGACAGCGCCATATCCTATCCTCAGCTTAAGATAATTGATTACCGGGTTTAAGAATGCGGCAAAAGATTCGTTGCTTACTGTCCATGCGGCAGATACCCCCGGAAAATAGCCCCATTTATTATTGATGCCGAAGTTGGCGGATCCGTCGGCACGGAAGCTGGCGGATAAAGAATACTTATTATCAAAAGAGTAATTTGCACGCGCAAAATATGATTCCATAGCCCATTGTCCTTTACCGCCATTCAATTCCCATGTATCTTTTTTGCTATCTCCCGCGTTGATATCAAGAATATTGTTTTGCAGGTTTACCCGTTTGCCACCTAAATTTTCGTAGTAAGAATATTGCGCTTCGTGCCCGGCGGTTGCAGAAATATTATGTTTGCCGAAATACCGGTTAAAGTTCAGGTAGTTTCTAATGGCATAGTAGTAGTTGTTGCTTCTGTTGTCGTACAACTGGCTTTGTAAAATGTTGGGGCCAATAACTCCTTTCAACTGATAGGCAGAGCTGCTGGTAAGACCTAAGGAATATGCCACTTCGTTGCGCAGGCTCAGGCCTTTGACAAACTCAATGTCAGCATAAATGTTTCCGAAAACCTGGCTGTTTACCAGCTTATTGCCACGTAGGGCACTCCGGGCAATTGGATTATCCTGGTAGTATTTTACCCCGCCGATCTGATTACCGCCGCCCCAGCTTCCATCTATATTTTTTACGGGAATTAAAGGATTTTGAATAGCTCCCCACCAGATGGTGCCTTCTGCCGCATCAGCCAATGTTACATTTTGAGTGCTTCGGCTTGCATTAGTGGAAACTCCGATTTTTATCCATTTTTTTAATTGATGATCAAGGCTGAAACGGGTACTGTACCTTTTAAAATCAGAACCGACTAAAATACCGGATTGGTCAAAGTAGTTTAATGATAAATAGTAGTTTGTTTTATCTTTTCCGCCTGAAAAGCTCAATTGATGGTTTTGCACCTGGCCTTTGCGAAACATGGCTTCCTGCCAATCGGTTCCGTTACCAAGCACTGAAGGATCCGCAAATTCTTCCGTGGGCTGAATACCCAATATGGAAACTACTTCGTTTTGATATTTTGCAAATTCCCTCAGGTTCATTACATCTAACTTCTTTACTACATCAGATATACCATAATAAGTATCATAATTGATCTTTCCTTCACCAGATTTCCCTTTTTTGGTTGTGATTAAGATAACGCCGTTAGCTGCCTGCGATCCGTAGATTGCCTGGGCCGAAGCATCTTTCAATACATCTATACTTTCAATATCGTTTGGGTTCAGTGTAGCCATCACACTATTTCCCGTTTGCCCGTCAGACCCTCCCAAACCGGCGTATCCTGCACTGTTTTTTGTATTGGATATAAAAGGCACGCCATCAATCACGATCAACGGATCGTTGCTGTTAATGGTGGTAACGCCACGTACTTTGATGCTTACGCCGCCGCCGGGCTGCCCGCTGTTATTGGTAACGGTAACGCCGGCCACTTTTCCCTGTATTGCCTGGTCAACACCGGCAACAGGGAGGTCTTTAATGTCTTTGGCGCTTACTGAAGAAATAGAACTGGTTATACTGGCTCTTTTTGCAGTGCCATATCCTATTACTACTACTTCATTCAGGTTTTGTACCGTAGGCTCCAGTGTTATTTCTATGATATTTGAAGCGCCTATGTTCACTTCTTTTTGCTTCATCCCCACGGAGGTTATGATCAGTGTTTTTGCGCCGGAAGGAACAGTAACTGAAAAAACGCCTGACGTATTCGTTGCGGCATAGGCCCTGGCGCCCTTTACCTCAATAGTTACTCCGGGCAGCGTATTACCCTTGTCGTCTTTGACGGTACCCGTGATCACCCTCGTATTCTGGGCATACACGGATGTAATAAGCAGTAGCGATAAAACAGACCATAGCAGGGCTTTCATTTTTACCGCCGTTTTGTTTTTGTTCATATGCGTGCAATTATGGTTTTGAAATATAATGATAATCAGTATTTAATATTCATTTTTATCGTTTGTTCGTTCCCGTTATATGATATGGCAGTGTCCGCCTGATCGGGTATTTCCTGTGTAGTAGCCTTGCCATGAGTAATCCAGACCACCCGGAAAATCTTATTTTTCAGCATGCCGTTAAAACCGCCCCTGCATTTGCCTATTGTCAGCGTTTTGCCAGACTCGTTATAGCTGATGGGAATAGTGCAATATTTTCCTTTCTCATAGTTGTAGTTTATTCCCTCATCTTCATACAGGGTAAAGGAGGCATCCTTTCCGGTATATACATACAGGGTGATCATATCCGGGGATTTTTCAGTAGTATACTGCATGTCCGGTCCTACAGGAATTATCGAGCCTTCTTTAACATATACAGGCATACGCTCATAAGGCGCAGCAGCCGTAATAACCTGTCCTCCGTCTATATATTTACCTGTATTAAAATCGTACCATCCCTGCCCGGCAGGAAGGTATACTTCCCGGCTCCTTGCCTGGTATTTGTATACGGGACTGATCAGCAAAGAGGGACCAAACATATACTGATCCCCGATATTTTTTACCTCAGGATCGGCCGCAAAATCCATGATCAGCCCCCGCATGAGCGTGAAGTTATTGTGATAAGTGCTTCCCGCAAGAGAATAGATATACGGCATCAGGCGGTATCGCAGCCGGTTGTAGTACAGCATGCTTTTGTATGCCGGGTGTGTTTCGGGAGCTATATTGAAAATCTCCCTGTACGGGTATTGACCATGAGAGCGGAATAAAGGACAGAACGCACCGAACTGGTACCAGCGTGTATTAAGCTCTCTCCATTCTTCAAGGGCGGCACCCTGCGGTGCAGGCTTGTCATATTTGTCTTCTACAAAAAAGCCGCCGATATCGGTTGTCCAGTAAGGTAATCCGGATAAGGAGAAATTGATCCCCGCCGGGATCTCTCTTTCCAGCTCATCAAAGCGGGCGGCAATATCTCCGCTCCAGGTGGCCGCAGCGTAACGCTGCAATCCGGCATAGGCGGAGCGGGTAAGGATGAATACGCGCCGGTCAGGGCTCGTGGTACGCTGGCCTTCATAGATACCTTTTGCATTTGCCAGCGCATACCCATTAAAATATTCAGATGAGGGTCCCAGCGCCGTGGGATTCATCAGCGCTTTGCGCTTTTCAATAGTGGCATTGGATAAGATGTCCGGTTCGGTGGCGTCCAGCCACCATGCATCAACGCCTTTGCTGAAAAGCCTTGTATCAATCAGGCGCCAGAATGCTTTGCGGGCGTCTCCATTATAAGCATCATAAAAAGTGGATACGTATCCTTTGCCGATCCAGTCCCGGGTCTGGTCTTTTACATTTTGTTTGTAAAGCCAGCTATGTTCATCAAACAGTTTATACGGTTCAATGCCTTCATAAAATTTTGGCCAAACGGAGATCATGAAATGAGCATTGTACTCATCGTGTAGTTTTTTTATCATGCCTGCCGGATCCGGAAACCTGCTGCTGTCAAATTCCTGGCTGCCCCACTGGTCTTCTTTCCAGTAGCTCCAGTCGAGCACAATATTGTCAAGTCCTATTTTTCTTTTTCGGAATTCAGCAACCGTATTTTCAATTTCTGCCTGGGTTTTATACCGTTCCCTGCTTTGCCAGAAGCCATAAGCCCATTTAGGAAGTATAGCAGCTTTGCCGGTCAGCAGGCGGTAACCCTCTATTACTTTGTCAGTGCTTTCACCGTATACAAAATAATAATCGAGCTGTTCTGCTGCTTCAGATGACAGCCTCATTGTATTATGCATGGCTACAGGGGTAGGAGGGAGCCATTGAAACGAAACAAATGCCTGGGTTGACTCAGGGATCCAGGTTACTTTCAGTGAGCATGGTCTGCCTGCCTGCATAGGATATTCAATATAAGAGGGACCGGGATTCCATCCTTCCCGCCATTTGTCAAAGACCAATTGGCCGTCCAGCCATAATTTGAGGTATCCTGATGAAGAGAGGTAAAACTTATGCATACCAGTGGTGTCGGGAGTAATAAACCCTTCCCATGTCACTCTCCCCCGGTCCATTGGAAATTGTTCCGGTATTTTTTTTAATGAAGGAAGAAAAGAATAGTCTATTTTATTTTCCTGCCTGCTGGCAAACACTTTTGTGCTGTCGGTACGGTCGCTATAAGTAGCGGTCAGCCCGGGGGATACTCCATCTTTTCCTTTGGGCACAAAAGAAGAAAGCTGCCGCTTTTCCCGGTTATCGCCGAAATGAGTGATAGAATAGTTATCCCAGAGAATGCCATAATGCCTGCTGGATACCAGAAAAGGCACAGCTACCACAGAATTATATTGTGTAAGGTCAACATCCTTATCCTTATAATTGAAGATGCCGGTTTGTGGTTGGCCGAGCCCGTAAAAAGCTTCTTCGGTGGGCGACTCAAAAACCTGGCTGATGCCGTAAAGGGATTTGTTGTCAACCGTTGCCGGTATAAGCTTCTTTCCACCTCCTTTTTTTTCCTGCAGTATAATATTACCGGTACTGTCCCTGAAAACAATTTCGCCAGTCAGTTTGGAAATGGTTGCTGATATGGAGGAGGTTTTGATTGTTTCGGATGTTTTGGTGCTTTCATGTATCCAGGCGGCTGAGGGTAAGCTTGCACTGTCGCGCATAAGGCTGCTTTTCCCGGAAAAACTTTTACCTGCTGCGCAGGCTGCAACCTGTATGATCCTGGAAGAAATGACGGAAAGCCTGATCAAAGCAGCTCCGCTGGGCGGAGGCTGTTTTATATGCACTATAATACCGTCAGAAAGAAGGTCAATATCTTTATTAAACGTACAGCCGGAAAATATTAAAATAAAATTAATACAAGCAGCAGTCAGGATAATATATACTTTTCGGCAGACAGTCATCGGAGCGCAATACATTTTTGGTATTCCCTGAATATCAATACTCAAAACTACTATCCGGAGAAGCAAGACTGGTGCTACAGATGTTTAAAAATGGGTAATCGAATGTTACCTTAAGGGTATATTTTGTTTATTTGAAGGATATGAAATGTTAAGCGGTAATGGAAAAGCGGTAATCATCAAACGGCTCTATAAAAATTTAGATGTGTTTGCCTTGTCCGATGGGCAGTACCGGGCGGGTATGGATGTATTTCAAAATCCGTTGGAACAATATGCTACCGAGCCTATGGCTCTTGCAGCCTCACGTTCCAGAGCCATAGGCTCGATAAAATATATTTCACTGGGATTTCAATCCCAGTACAAATCTTTGTATTCCCCAAAGCCATCGGCTCGATCGCATATTCCCGCGTGGATTTTCAATCCAATGCGAAAATTGAAATGCACCCGGCGGGTATTAATATAAAATACCTATCTTGATAAAGATATAAATGAATGGCTGCGGCATCTTGCGATGTCAATTATTTAACTTTATACGATTTTATTGCAGTTCAAGCCAGACGGTTAGCATATATGAGAAAAAAGTTCCTGGTTTTTTGTGTTTGCCTTATTGCCTGTATCACTATTCACGCCCAGCGGAAGACCTACCAGTTTATGCGGCTGGATGTTCGCCAGGGGCTTTCGCATAACCAGGTAAATACAATATTCAAGGATGGCACCGGATTTTTATGGTTTGGCACCATGTCGGGGCTTAACCGTTATGATGGTTATGATTTTAAAGTGTTCCGGAATGACCTGAATGATTCCACCTCGCTCAGCGATAATTATATCAGCAATATTTTTGAATTGCCAGGGAATAAAATGTGGATCGTAACCCGGAACGGCAACAATATTTATGACCCGTCCACTGAGTCATTCTCCCGCAACGATCAGCGTTATCTCGCCTCCCTTTCTTTGCCCGGAGGTTCTGTTACTTTTGTTTCAAAAGACAGACAGGGCAATTTTTGGTTTGTATACCAGAACCTGGGCGGGATTTACAGGTATTCCCCCGGTAATAAGAGTATCCTGAAATTCTCCTATGTGCCCAATGACAGCTTAAGCATTGCTACCAGCGATGTGGCGGTGCTGGCGCATGATCATCAAAATAATACCTGGGTGGTGCATCGCAATGGTATTATTGAAAAGCTTGATCGCCTTACCCACAAAATAACATTCAGGACAGACCGGTTGAAAAAAAGGAACAGTGGCAAAAATGAGAATTACTCCCTGTTTATTGACAGCGATGATGAGCTTTGGATAACAGTGCTCCTGTCGGGAATACCCGGTGGCATATACTGGTATAAGCCTGCCCGGGATTCGCTTGAGCGCTTATCAAAGGAGTCGGGGCAATTCCGTCTTAATACGAATATTGTAGCCGGCGTTGTGCAGGACGACGAGGGCAAAATATGGATCGGGACTGATCACGGTGGTGTAAATATTATTGACAAAAAAAATAACACTATCCGGTATCTCCTTAATGACGCTGAAGATCATACCAGTATTTCGCAAAACACCATCTGGAGCATTTATAAAGATAACAACGGGGTGATATGGCTGGGCACTTTTAAGCAGGGCATTAATTATTACAGCAATCAGCTCGCCCTGTTTGATCTGTATAAGCACAAAACATTAGATGCCGCCAGCCTGCCTTTTGAAGACATCAATAAATTTGCTGAAGACGAGCGGGGTAATTTATGGATCGGCACGAACGGAGGCGGGCTATTGTATTATAACAGGGCCTTAAATACCTACAGATCCTTTCGCCACGATCCCGGCGATCCCAATAGCATCAGCAGTGATGTGGTTGTTTCACTATGCATTGATCACGAAAATAATTTATGGGTAGGCACTTATTTTGGAGGGCTGAATTGTTTTGATGGAAAAAGATTTATCCATTTCAGGCACGATCCTGCTGATCCCGGCAGTGTATCGGATGACAGTATCTGGGAGATATTTGAAGACTCAGACCATGACCTCTGGATGGGCACATTATCGGGCGGGATGAACCTGTATGACAGGAAAACAAAAAAATTCAGGCATTTTGATGTGGAGAACCGTTCTCTACATTCCAACTATATTTCTGTTATTGTGGAAGACAGCAAAGGCAATCTCCTGTTCGGAACGTCCAACGGCATTGATATGCTGGAGAAAGCTTCGGGCAAATTTACCTACTTCG
The DNA here is from genome assembly GCA_964461595.1 of uncultured Terrimonas sp. GTDB lineage: Bacteria > Bacteroidota > Bacteroidia > Chitinophagales > Chitinophagaceae > Agriterribacter. Next base: position 94,521 of record CAYWVB010000016.1, read on the forward strand.
GGCATGATGATGCCAATAGCGCATCGCTAAGCAATAATAATGTAATGTCAATGCTTGAAGACGGGCGGGGTTTAATATGGGCAGGCACGAGGGAAGGGCTGAATGTTATGCATAAAGACAGGAAAAGCTTTTCCGTATTCAGGAAAAGCGATGGGCTGGTGGATAATACTATTCTCACCATACTGGAAGACAACAAGCATAATCTTTGGGTGGGAACGCCGAACGGACTTAGCCATGTGATCGTAAATTATAATGACTCCGGGACCGTTTCGGCTCATTTTGTGAACTATGACGAATCGAACGGACTGCAGGGGCGGGAGTTTAACGATAAGGCTGCCTATAAGACCCGTGCAGGAGAGCTGATCTTTGGCGGCCCGTATGGCTTCAATATTTTTTCACCGGATAAATTCCTTTCCTACAAAAATCCTCCCCGGATCGTATTGACCGGCTTACAGATATTTAATAAAAATGTATCGCCGGGAGAGGAATTAGACGGGCAGATTGTTCTGCCGGAATCTATCACCCAAACCAAAACCATCACGCTGAAATATAACCAGAATGTATTTTCCGTTTCTTTTTCGGCACTGGGTTTGGGGATGTCGGCAAGAGATAAATTCCAGTATAAGCTGGAAGGGTTTAATAAAGAATGGCTGACGACGGACGGAAGGCAAAGAACAGTTACTTATACCAATATAGACCCTGGACAATATACGCTTAAAATAAAGCCTGACGGCGTGCCGGGTATGGAAAATACAGCCATACTGGAAGTGAATATACTGCCTCCGTTCTGGAAAACCATCCCTGCATTTTTATTATATGCTTTGGCGGGTATTGCTATACTGCTGGTGGCGAGGCATTTTACTATACAACGGGCCAATATGCGCTTCCAGATGGCGCAGCAAAAAAAGGAAGCGGAGCGTATCCACGAGCTGGATATGCTGAAGCTGAAATTCTTTACCAATGTGAGCCATGAGTTCAGAACACCCATATCACTGATACTGGCTCCTGTGGAGAAAATGATGAAGCAGGCGGAAGACGGGCCGCAAAAAAAGCAATACCAGCTGATCTACCGGAATGCCAGACGGCTGCTGGGGCTTGTCAACCAACTGCTTGATTTCAGAAAGCTGGAAATGAAAGAGCTTCGTTTATACGCTTCCGTGGGGGATATTGTATCGTTTGTAAAAGAGCTTGTATTGTCGTTCACTGATCTTGCCGAAAAGAAAAATATTGATTTTACCTTCAATGCTGTACCGGAAGCTGTTCAAACTTCTTTTGATCCTGATAAGATGGAGCGTGTTATGTTCAATCTTTTGTCCAATGCTTTTAAGTTCACTCCAGAGCATGGAAAGGTAGCTGTAGATATAACAGTCTGCCAGAAAGAAGGGCAGGGGATGGTGGATATCAAAGTGAGCGACAGCGGGATCGGTATCCCGGAGGAGAGCCGCCAGAAAATATTTGAGCGCTACTTTCAGCATGATACTTCGGATAACCTGCTGGGGCAGGGGAGCGGTATAGGACTGGCCATTTCAAAGGAGTTTGTAAGGCTCCATGGCGGGGAGATCAGGGCGGCCGGCAGACCAGGTGGCGGCACGGTACTTACAGTATCGCTGCCTATTACAGGATATACGGGGACGTTATCACAGCAGGATCATGGTGAAACCGAAATGCTTATGTATAAGGCAACCGAGCATTCGCACGACGAGACTCCCGGGAACGCAGCCAAAAGAAAAAAAACAGTGCTGGTCGTTGATGACAATGACGATATCAGGTTCTATATAAAAGATAATCTCCGGCATAACTATATCGTTTACCAGGCTGCCAATGGCAGGGAGGGGTGGCGCAAAACAGAAGAATTCCAACCTGACCTGGTAATATCTGATATCATGATGCCTGATATGGATGGGATAACGTTTTGCAGGAAAATCAAAAACGATCCGCGCACTTCTCATATACCTGTTATCCTGCTTACTGCCCGCAGCACCGATGATCAAAAGCTGGAAGGATTCAGCACAGGCGCTATTGACTACATCACCAAGCCGTTCAGCTTTGAAATACTGCAGGCGAGAATAAAGAATATTATGGCGCAGCAGGAATCCATGAGAAAGCTTTTCCAGCGGCAGATTGAGATCAATCCTGCGGAGATCGCTTCAAGCCCGGTAGACGAAAATTTTATTGCGCGCGCAGTGGAAGTAGTGGAGAAGAACATAATGGAAACGGAATTTTCGGTAGAAGACCTGAGCAAAGCGCTGCTTATGAGCAGGGTAGCATTGTACAAGAAACTGCTTTCCCTTACCGGCAAGGCACCCCTGGATTTCATCCGGACTATCCGTATGAAAAGAGCAGCGCAATTACTGGAGAAAACGCAGATGAGCGTGTCTGAAATTGCTTATGAAGTGGGGTTCAGCAATCCCAAATATTTCACGAAATATTTTAAGAAAGAGTTTAATACCCTGCCATCAGAATATATGGCAATGAAAAGGAATAAGAGAGTGTGATACTATGTTCTTTCAATCAACTTCTTTTTCCAGCTTTGCAAGCTGTCTCAATATTTCTGTATGGGCAAGCGTGTATTCCCTAAGCCTGGTAAATACCCGGATGATGCGGATATTGACCTCTATTGAATGCTGGACAGCATAGCTATGCCATATCAACGACTTTTGTAATCCTGTACCAGAAACAAAGGGAAACCATAGCCGAAGCATTTGCGTAAATTTGTTGCAGAAATGAATTATGCAATAATTATAAATGAGCTTTCAAAAAACAGCAATGTTTTTAAGGAGTTGTTATCGGACCTGACAGGAGAAATATACTTATGGAAACCCAATCCTGAAAAATGGTGCCTGCTTGAGATCGTTTGCCATTTATATGATATAGAGCGGGAAGATTTCAGGGCGCGGACAAAGCTTGTTCTTGAAACTCCCGCAGAGCCCCTGTCCCCGATTGATCCACCGGGTTGGGTTGAATCGAGAAACTATATGCAGCAAAATTATTATGACAGGCTGAACGACTTCCTCACAGAAAGAGAGCGATCCGTTGAGTGGCTTCAAAACCTTTCCCATCCTGACTGGGCTAATGCTTATACACATCCGAAATTCGGGAAAATGACAGCCAAAATGTTTTTATCAAACTGGCTTGCTCATGATTATCTGCATATCCGGCAAATAACAAGACTGAAATATGACTACCTGGAACAACTGACCCATGAAGATCTGAGCTA
>CAYWVB010000017.1:0-65556 GCA_964461595.1 uncultured Terrimonas sp.
TATTTGTTGTCGGGTTTACAGTGATGGTTTGTGTAGTAGCTCCACCGGGGCTCCAACTGTAAGTTGCTCCTGCATTGCCCGCATCAAGGGTCACTGCATCACCGGAACAAATGCTCGCATCCGCTCCAAGGTTCACTGTCAATGGCGGATTTACATTCACTGTAACAGTACCCGTTACAGGAATACTGCATTTAGTTTTAGTAACGCTATATGTTTGTGTTGAAGAAGGCGAGGCTACAGGGTTATATATTGATGTGCTGCTCAGTCCAGTAGCAGGTGACCAGGCATATGTAGCGCCGGGCTCATCGCCTGCGTCAAGCTGTACGCTGTTGCCCTGGCAGATGGTCTTATCCCCGCCAAAGTCTATCGGGGCCGGACCGGGAGTTGGATTGGGAAGTGTTATTGTATATTCTTCATAATAGTCCGAATAGCTATTTTTCTCTGATATATAATAGGAGATTGTCTGTGGTCCGCCAGTAGGAAAAATATGGGTAACTGTTGGTCCATCAACCCAATTATTCCCGCCATCAAACGACCATAATACCTCCAATACATTTGAAGGATCGCAAGACTTGCTGCTATCCTGAAAAACCACTTCTACATTACCGCAATTATTTGACACTTTATACCCCCAGTTAGGGCTCAATACCGGGTCTGCCGTAACATTAATAGTATCTCTGGCAGTACATGTACCATCTGAAGTCTCTACCCAATATATGTGAGCACCCGCAGAAGGTGTTACCTGAGCATTCCATGTTGTTGAAAGTGCACCTCCGCCCCATGTATATGTATACCCTGACATCGGAGTAGTTTGAAGCGATGTGATTTCACCTTCACATACAACAATATCCGGTCCCAAATCTGCAACCGGTTTAAGAGATACTATGTATTTCGCTTTTGTCGTGGTATTTGTTGCACCACTTTGGGTAGTAACCGTCAGTTTTACATCATACCCACCGGAAGGACTTTGAGAAGTGTAAATATGGGTTGGGCTCACGGCATTGCTCAACGGACTCCCGTCCCCGAAATCCCAGCTATAGCTAACAATAGGATCACCGGCATCGGATGTTGACGTGCTGGTAAATTGTGTAGCCAATGGCGCACAACCGGTTGTAACGGAAGCAGTAAAATTTGCAACTACGGCAAGAGGACTATTGCCCCCTGTAGTGCCACCCGCAAAAGAATTGATATACATCAACAGCAATGCAGGTGCTAACAGCATAATTCGCTTCATAGGAAATTATTCTTAGTTATTCGAGGATATAGACACCGGAGGTAATAACGTATAAGATATTTTTAAATTGTTGCAAACCACCTTATTAAAAAAAATTCAGGAATCCCCCTATTGATATTAACTTGCCTGACCTTAATATATTACCAGGCGGTGATCACCGAGCATACCATACAACAGATATTATCAAGGATTGATATTATTGATATTGTCGGCAGTTTTGTGAAACTGAAAAAGAGGGGTACCAACTATCTTGGGTTATGTCCTTTCCATAATGAAAAGACACCTTCCTTCACTGTTTCACCAGCCAAAGAAATATATAAATGCTTTGGGTGCGGCAAGAGCGGTAACTCCATCAGCTTTTTGATGGAGCATGAAAAATACAGTTATGTTGAGGCCCTTAAATGGCTGGCGGCACGCTATAATGTTGAAGTTGAAGAAACAGAAGTAAGCCAGGCAGAGAAAGAGCTGCAGCAAACTGCCGACAGTCTTTATATCATCAACAGCTTTGCCCAAAAATTCTTTTCCGATAACCTTTGGAACAATGAAGAAGGCAGGGACATCGGGCTAAGCTACCTGCATGAGCGCGGCTTCGGAGAAGATATCATTCAAAAGTTCCAGCTGGGATACTGCAGCCACGACCGGAACGCATTTGCTACGGCTGCCACTACCGCACAATATAACCCGGAATATCTGCTAAGAACAGGGCTGGTAGCGCTCCGCGATGAGAAGCTGACTGATAATTACCGTGGGCGTATCATCTTCCCTGTACACAATCAAACAGGAAAGATTATCGGTTTTGGAGCACGCGTAATTGGTAAAAATGACAAAGCGCCAAAATACATTAATACTCCTGAAAATGAGATATATGTAAAGAGCAGGATACTATACGGCTCCTATTTTGCAAGACAGGCGATTGACAAAGCAGATGAATGCCTGCTTGTGGAAGGATATACAGATGTAATATCTCTTCACCAGGCGGGTATTGAAAATGTGGTCGCCAGCGGGGGTACCTCTCTCACTCCTGACCAGCTAAGGCTGATAAAAAAATACACCCACAATCTTACCATTATCTATGATGGAGATGCAGCCGGGATAAAAGCAGCATTAAGAGGACTTGATCTTGCGCTGGAAGAAGGGCTTAACGTACAGCTTGTATTAATACCCGACAAAGAAGACCCGGACAGTTATGTAAGAAAAACGGGCAGGGAAGCCTTCAGGCAGTTTATTGAAGGCAACAAGAAAGATATTGTTCTTTTTCAACTGGAAGTTTCTTTAAAGGATGCCGGCAATGACCTCAATAAAAAGTCGGCGGTTGTCAACAGGATTGCAGAAACCATTTCCCGGCTCAACAAAGCTGAAGATTTTACAAAACAGCAGGATTATATCAGGCAATGTGCATCCCTGCTCAGTATTGACGAAGAAGGGTTGAATGCGCTGGTAAACAAGTTCATCCGGGAGCGCATCGCAAAGCAGGAAAACAAAGCGGCCGCCACCGAAGAAAGGAATAAAGAAGAAGCTCCCGCCGGCACAGCTTCACAGGAAGAAGATATACTTGACCTGATCAGTAAAGATGAGCTTGTTGAAAGAAATATGACAAGAGCGCTGCTTGAATTTGGAAATTATTCCTGGGATGAACAACGGAATGTTGCCCGGTATATTTTCTATGAGCTTGACCATTATGGATTACAGGAGCTTATTGACAATAAACAATTGCTGCATATTATCAACACCTACCGCAAATGGGTAGATGAAGGAATAATGCCTACCCCCAAAAGCTTTTTATACCACGAGGATATGGCTATAAGCACTGTAGCAGTAGGATTAATGGATACCCGGTATGAGCTCAGCCAGAACTGGAAAGAACATTATGATGGTCCTATGCCTACAAGGGAAGAGCTGTATAAGGAAGAAGTGGCTTCAACGCTGACCTACCTAAAAATCAGGAAAATAAAACGGCTGATCATCGAAAATCAAAGGGATCTTGAAAAAGCTGATTCACCCGAAGATCAGTTAAATCTTTTGCAGACACATCAGCACCTGAAACAAATGGAAATAGAGCTGATCAGGGATTATGGAACAGTCATTTATAAGTGAATGGCAACTGTGAATGTTGAATGCTTCTCTCACTTTTCACCTCTCACGCAATTCTATATTATTTCTCTGAAGGATTTTTTTTACCCCCGGCCAATTTTTGAATAAGCCCGGTAATCCTTTCACGCCTTTCTGCTTTGTCAACTGTTTCTCCAAGCCATTTCATATACTCCTTCTTGTTGGTAAAGGAGAGTTTTTCAAAAAAAACGGCAGCTTTCCTGTTCTTGTTCAATTGCGTTTGAAGATCAGCGGGAGCTGTGACCGTGCGGGCTTTATTATCTACTCCGGCAATAGAAGTGTCCTGGCTTCTTTTTATTATCCTTGTCACTCCTTCTTTATTGCATTCAGGCTTAATAAAGCGCAATGCAGTCCATACATGGTCAAGGGTAACCTGGTACTCGCTCTCATAGCCACTTTGATTCAGCATCTGCCAACTGCAATCCCTGTTAAGATCGCTTACGATCTTTGAGGCTGTTTTGGGGTAAGCCACCCAAAGCTTGCCTCCTTCATCCAATGCCGGGAGCACCTCTTTTAAGATGCCATTCAGCTGATTCTGATTAATGGCAAAGACCAATGCAAAATCAATCCCCCGGGTTTTTAATAAGGGAGTAACATTTTTGGCAAATGAAATTTTTGCGAATTGTTTTTCAATGGAAGAAGGCAAGCCCTGAATAAGTAGATTTTTTTCTTCAGATAGTTGAAGTTTTTCAAACATAGTCTGCATCATGCTTCAACGAAATTTTTAAGATTGCAAAAAGAGTTGCAAAAATAATAAAATTATCGGTTGCTGTCAAGTTTTTATCAAATAACTATGCTTTACCATGCGAATGTATCAAATCATAAGGGTCATTTCATGGGTTTATAATACTTCATGGCTTCCTCAGCGTATAGCTTTACTTTCTGAATACGTGTTTCATCCGAAGGGTGTGTGCTCAGGAATTCAGGGGGCTTTTGCCCGCTGCTGGCTTTTGACATTCTTTCCCAAAAAGGAACAGCCTCATTAGGATTATAACCGGCCATGGCGGCAAATATCAACCCAAAATGATCAGCTTCAAGTTCCTGTTTACGCGAATTAGGCAGGAGTACTCCTATCTGGGCTCCGGGTGCATATACCGAATTAAAAATATTATTTACGGTGGCATTCCCCGAAGTCAATATGCTTCCTACTGTTCCCAATCCCTGTGCAATCATTTCCTGGCTCATTCTTTCATTACCATGCTGGGCAATGGCGTGTGCTATTTCGTGCCCCATTACCACCGCCAGGGCCGCCTCGTTTTGTGTAATGGGCAGCAATCCGGTATATACTACCACTTTGCCCCCGGGCATGCACCAGGCATTCACCTCTTTGGAATCTACAAGATTGAATTCCCATTGGTATCCCTGCAAAACACTTCCCTTATTTTCTTTGGTATAATAATTTGTAATAGCGGCAGCAATCCGGCTACCTACCCTCTTTACCATTTCGGCATCTTTACTCACAGTGGTAGCCACTACTTTGTTTTGGGAGAGAAAAGTCTGGTATTCTGACTTTGCCATAGACTGCAAATCAGATTCAGGCAGTAGTTGCAATTGGCTTCTGCCGGTAATTGCATTCTGTGTGCAGGAAGAAAAAAAGCATCCGGCGGCTAATAAAGATAAGAATAGTCTGGTGCGCATGTGTTTTAATTTAACATTGACAGCAATGTTTATTTCAATTGTTATACCAAAAAGTGTTGAAAATACAGCTCTGTGACTACAAAGAACGCCTGCCCTTCCTTTTATCCCTGTATTTCAGAATGGGGGCCTTGCTCTCACTGCCCCTTAGCAGGCGGGAAATATTTTTCTGATGTGTAAGTATGACCAGCAAAGCCACTACTACAGCGAAAATGCGATAGGCGTGGTTGTCAACATTGAAAATAACCAAAATAAAAACAGGGAACGCCATGCTGGCCAGGATACTGCTTAATGAAACAAATCTTGTCAGAAAAAGTACCAGCAGAAATACACCAATGCAACACAATGCCGTCCACGGGGAAATGCCCAATACCAGCCCAAACAATGTAGCCACGCCTTTTCCTCCTCTGAACTGTGCCCAGACAGGATATATATGGCCCAATACCGCTGCCAGCCCAAGTCCTATCTGAAGATTGGTTCTTGCAAATTCGTCTGCAACATAAAAAGGCAGTAAAAAAGCGAGCTTAACGGCAATGAAACCCTTGAGCATATCTATCAGCATTACCATGGTACCCCATTTCTGCCCAAGCACCCTGTAAGTATTGGTAGCCCCGGAATTCCCGCTTCCGTAATCGCGGATATCAATATTAAAAAAATATTGGCTCACCCAAAGGGCGGTCGGAATTGAACCTATTAAATAAGCCAATATTGCCAGTGTCAGCTCGTTCATACAGATATCAGGTTGAAGTTGGTCTACAAATATAATGTATTTGTAATCACTGAAGTTTTACAATATATCCATTTTTTTAAACGCGACACAGAGCCAGTTATTTCTTTCATTTTGTTTTTCCGGCACTAATTTCCCGGATTGGGCAGCGCCGGCAAGCTTTTCCATGTCTTCTTTTAAAATGCCACTGATTATCAAAACGCTATGCTTATTCATATTGTCTGCAAAGGCTTGCAGATTGTCCAGGATCACATTCAGATTAATATTGGCAAGAATAATATCCCAAATATTGTTTGAAGGAAACTGATCAGCTTTTTGCAATTCAATAACAGAACAATTGTTTGCAGCAATATTTTCAGCGGCATTTTCAATGCACCGGTCATCATTGTCAATGGCTGTAACTTTGGCCGCTCCCATTTTTTCTGCCAGTATTGCCAGTATGCCGGTACCCGTTCCAAAATCAATCACTGATTTCCCGGCAGGGTCAAATTGCCGCAGGGATTCAAGCATCATGGAAGTGGTGGCATGATGACCGGTGCCAAAGCTCATTTTAGGAGTGATGACTATGTCATATTTTACCCCCGGCTGGCTTTGATGAAAACCTGCCCTTACCGCTATAAAATCTTCAATAACGACAGGTGTAAAGGAAGCTTCCCATTCCTCATTCCAATTTTTATTATAAATAGTTGATTTATTATATTTTATGTTGTTTATTGATAATATTTTATTAAATATTTTTTCATCGAAATGATCCTTATTAATATACATTACAACAACATTTTCAATCAGCTCAAACCCCTCCACGTCAAGCGCTCCCTGCAACCTTGCCAGCAATATATCTGCCGTCTCTGTATCCTGAGGGAACATTTCAATCTGTAGGTAAGGCCCGTTCATATTTTAATATTATGTGAATTGTTAGAAGGGTATATTATTTTTCACCCTTATCCTTTCACTTTTCACGATAGCGCATGGATATAATTTAGTCGGTCTAATTAAAAAAAGCCAACTGAAGATAAATCAGGTGGCTTTGATCAAAAAATGCAGAAAAAATCAATTGGCTTCGTTTCCCGGTTTATTCTCTTTTTGCTGCGGAGCATTATTCCTGGGCGCAAAATCAGGTTTAGGCATCAATGCTTTCCTGCTGAGCTTGAATTTACCGGTTTTGTGATCCACACCGATCAGTTTCACTTTTACGGTATCTCCCTCTTTCAGTACCCCATCCATACTTTCAAGGCGCTTCCAGCTGATCTCGCTGATATGCAGCAATCCCTGTTTACCGGGAAGGAATTCAACAAATGCACCAAATTCCTTTATACCTTTTACAGTAGCTTCATACACTTCGCCTACTGAAGGAACGGCCACAATGCCCTTGATCCAGGCCACTGCCTTATCCAAACCTTCCTTGGCAGGAGAGAAAATACTTACTTCCCCAACGGTACCCACTTCTTCGATATTGATGGTTGTGCCTGTGGAACGCTGTATCTCCTGGATCACTTTACCCTGCGGTCCTATCACTGCACCAATAAATTCTTTGTCAATGAACAGCTTCTCCATCCGCGGTGCATGGGGCTTAACTTCTTCGCGGGCAGCAGCTACGCAGTTATACATAGCATCCAGGATATGCAGACGCCCACTGCGTGCCTGCTCCAAAGCCTGGCGCATCGTATCCATGCTCAGCCCGTCAATCTTGATGTCCATCTGGACGCCGCATATTCCATCTTTTGTTCCGGTAACTTTAAAATCCATATCGCCAAGATGGTCTTCATCGCCAAGTATATCTGTCAGGATAGCGTATTTTTTATCGCTGCTGCGTGTAATTAATCCCATAGCCACACCGCTTACATGCTTGGGGAAGGGAACACCTGCATCCATAAGCGCGAGCGATCCGGCACATACCGTAGCCATTGAGGAAGAACCATTTGACTCAAGAATATCACTTACCACACGTACAGTATAAGGATAGTCATTTCCCGGCATCATTTGTTTTAGTGAGCGCATGGCGAGATTTCCATGACCAACTTCACGTCTTCCCGGCGCTCTCAGAAACTTGATTTCGTTTGTGGAGAAAGGAGGGAAATTATAGTGAAGAATAAATTTAGAATAATCTGATTTTGCAGCGCTCTCTACCAGCAGCTCATCTAAAGGAGTTCCTAAAGTAACCGTTGTAAGTGATTGAGTTTCACCTCTGGTAAATAAAGCAGACCCGTGAGGAGTGGGCAATATATCCGTTTCCATTGCAAGGGGCCTTACTTCATCAAGCCTTCGCCCGTCGAGACGGATATTATCATCCAGGATCATGTTTCTCACGATCTCCCACTGCAGGTCTTCAAAGTATTTTCCGGCCAGCTTGAGGTTTTCTTCTTCCGGTTCCTCTCCGAAGCTTGCGATCAGTTCTTCTTTCAGCTTGGAGAAAGCGTCGCTTCTTTCATGTTTGGAAGTGCCTGACTTTGATATTTCATAAATCTTCTGCCCTGCAAAGCTTTTTACCTTTTCCAGGATGTCTTCTTTCTGTACAGGTTTTTCGTAATCTCTTTTCCCGGTGATGCCCAGCTTATCTCTGAGCTCCTGCTGTGCTTTTACCTGTATCTTGATCGCTTCATGGGCAATCTCAAGCGCTTTTACGAGATCTTCTTCACTACATTCCTTCGATTCTCCTTCCACCATCATCAGGTTGCGGTCGGTAGCGCCCACCATAAAGTCCATGTCGGCGTTGCTTAGTTGTGTACGGGATGGATTGACCACAAATTCTCCGTCCACACGGGCAACCCTTACTTCAGAAATAATTTCTTTGATGGGAATATCTGAAACAGCCAGGGCTGCAGAGGCTGCCAGGCATGCAAGAGCATCGGGCATTATTTCACTATCACTTGAAATGAGCGTTATAATTACCTGAACCTCACAATAATAGTCTTCCGGAAATAAGGGGCGAAGTGCGCGGTCTACCAAACGGCTGATCAATACTTCATAGTCACTAAGCCTTCCTTCACGTTTAAAAAATGATCCCGGTATACGTCCTGCCGATGAAAATTTCTCCATATAGTCTACACTTAAGGGGAAAAATTCCTGGCCGGGTTTGGGCTGCTTATTAGCTACAGCAGTTGCCAGTAATATACAGTTTCCCTGGCGAATGGTAACTGCCCCGTCAGCCTGCCGGGCAAGCTTACCTGTTTCTATGGTGACGGTGCGGCCGCCGCCTAAATCAAATGATACATTTGTTGGTTGAGCGAGCATAAATAATTTTGCATTTAAAACGTACAGCAAACGGTAAGAGAGAGCAGATACAGTATTACTGTAAGTTGTGTTAGTAATAAATAGAAGAGGTCTGAAAATTAATATTCCCAACAATTATTGTTGGGAATAGGTATAATAATAATTTAAAATTACTTCCTTAGTCCGAGCTTTTCAATTAATTCGCGGTATCCCTTGAGGTTATGTTTACTCAGATAAGATAACAATCTTTTTCTCTCCCCTACAAGTTGTAAAAGCCCCCTGTTGCTGGAAAAGTCTTTTTTATTTCCCTGGAGGTGCTGGGAAATATGAGTGATCCGTTCTGTAAGAATCGCGATCTGGGCTTCTATAGAACCCGTGTTAGCGGCTTTACCACCGAAATCTGTAAAAATTTTCGCTTTTTTTTCTGCGGTCAATGTTGGCATCTCAATTTTTTTAAAACATCCCAAAAAATATTCTTCTATAATTTGGCGGCAAAGGTAGTAAAATATGAGAAAAAAATGAATTTAATTTTATTTCAGGTATTTAAGATTAAGACCATATAAGATAACAAATACGATCCCTACAATGCCGATCAGTACTGTAGATAACATTGAAATTAAATTCCCTCCAAAAATATAAAAGGGGCCTGCGATGCTAATAGCCGTACCTAAGATATAAAGCCAGTATCCTGTTTTTTTAAGCGTAAACATGAGGATAGCTCCTCCAAGCGTACATACTGCCGCTATAATGCTAAAGAGGGCGCTCTTCTTTAAGTTTTCAGGCTTTACCATTTCACTTGCTCCGGAAATCATTTTCTCAGCCATCTTTGAACTGCCGCCGGCATCATCAATTTTATCTTTCGCATCTTCCATTGCAGCCTGCACAATATCAGCGGTGGTATCGGCTGTCAGGTATGAGCTTATCCCGCTTACAATAGCCCATCCGCTTCCTATAAAGGTGAGAATACATAATACAGTTAAAAATACAGGACGGGCAGGCTTGGTAACTGCCGGCTGAGCAGGTGATTGATAATCTTCCATAAACAAAAAGCAGATTTAGTTATACAAGTGTAATAAAGATTTTTATTAATCAGTAATTTACGCCAATCTTTATTAAACGGGTACATTTCCGGAAAACAGGCAGCGTGGCTCATATTTATCTTACAGTAATCAACGATCTCACCTACGATCAGCGCATGCAGCGCATTTGCCGGACACTGGCAGCAAATGGCTTTGAAGTAACGCTTGTAGGGAAAAAATCCAGATCATCTGTTCCTCCTGGCAAAGAGATGTATCACCAGCACCGCCTCCCCTGCCTTTTTACAAAAGGGAAACTATATTACCTGGAGTTCAACCTTCGCCTTTTGCTTTTTTTATTGTTCAGAAAAATGGATGTAATATGCGCCATTGACCTTGACACCATCGTTCCCTGCTTTCTTATTTCACGGCTGAAAAAAATTAAAAGAATATACGATGCCCATGAGCTCTTTTCCGAAATGAAGGAAGTTATCACACGCCCCCGCATACAAAGATTATGGCAGGGTATTGAAAAAAAGTATATCCCGCTTTTCCCAAACGGATATACCGTTTCCCAAAGCATTGCCAAAGAGCTTTACAAAAGATATGGGGTGCAATACCAGGTGATCAGGAATATGCCTTTATATTCTCCATACACGGCAATTGATTCATTTGGCTTTGAAGAAAAAAGGCTGGTATACCAGGGGGCCGTAAACGAAGCGAGAGGATTTGAATACCTGGTGCCTGCCGTCCTGCAGATCCCCTCCAGGCTCTATGTGTATGGCGAAGGCAATTACCTCGCCCGGTTAAAGCAATTAATTGAAAAATACAAAGCCCGGGATAAGATCTTTCTCTTTGGAAAGCAGCCCCCCGATATACTCCGTATGATTACACCGAATCATTATATTGGTATAAATCTCGTTGAGCCTGTCGGGCTGAATCAATATTACTCACTGGCGAATAAGTTTTTTGACTATATGCATGCCGGGCTGCCGCAGATCACTATGAAATTTCCCGAATACCAGTATATCAATGACCGGTATGAAATAGCGGTGCTGATTGAAACACCGGATACGGAAAGCATCGTGGCAGCATACCGGCAATTATGCGACCCGGAGTTCTATGAAAGGCTGCGTAATAACTGTTTCAGGGCAAGGGAAGTATATAACTGGGAGAACGAAGAAGAGAAACTGATTGCATTTTACGGCAAAATCATGGAACAATAATTTGGAGAAGCATTTACATATCGTGTGCCTCGACGTGCCTTACCCGTCTGATTACGGAGGTGTTTTTGATCTTTTTTATAAGCTCAGGTATTTACAGGAGCGGGAGGTAAAGGTGATACTGCATTGCTTTGAATATGGGCGGGGCCGACAGCCAGCTTTAGATCAATATTGTGAAAAGGTGTATTACTATAAACGCAAACGAGGTATCGGTGCATTGTCGCCGGTCATACCATATATTGTTAAATCCCGCGATGACCATGCATTATTAAAACGCCTGGAGAATGACGATTATCCGGTTTTGCTGGAAGGTATACACTGTACTTTACCGCTATGGAAAAATATACTCGGGAGCAGGAAAGTAATACTGCGGCTGCACAACATTGAATCGGAATATTACAGGCAGATGGCAGGAATGACAAATAATCTTTTCAGAAAACTGTATTACCTGAATGAAAGCAGGCTGCTAAAAAAATATGAGCCTGTAGTTATAGCAAAAGCAGACCATGTGATTACGGTATCGGAAAGAGACGCTTTACATATAAAGGATATTGCAAAACATACAGATTATCTGCCGGTTTTCACAGGGTGGAACAAGGTCAGCTCCCCATTGGGAACAGGGCATTATTGCTTATATCATGGTAATTTATCGGTTGCTGAAAATGAAACAGCCGCACTGTGGCTGGTAAGAGCTGTATTTGCTGATCTGCACATTCCATTAAAGATAGCAGGTAAGCATCCTTCTCAAAAATTAATAGCTGCTTCCTCTGCCCATCCAAACATTGAGATCATAGGCGACCCTGACGAAAAAAAGATGGAGCAACTGGTAAGCGATGCACAGATCAATCTCCTTCCCTCTTTCAGCTCCTCCGGTATAAAATTAAAACTGCTGCATGCCGTCTTTTGCGGGCGGCATTGTATCGTTAACGGAAAAATGGCGGAAGGAACAGGGCTGGAACCGGCATGTTATTTTGCAGAGACCGGGAAAGCGTTCCGTGAGATGATCAATGATATTTATCATACTCCATTCACACAACGGGACATTGAAGTGCGTAATACCTTATTACTTTCTCATTTTAATAATGAAGTAAATGCAGACAGGCTGAAGGCAATGCTCTAAAGCTATTTTCTCTTACATTTCAACACCACAAAAAAACATCAAAGAGATTATTGTCAATAGCATAAAGTTTACAAACGCCTTCATAGCAAACTTCAGAATTTACGGGAAAGGTGCGAAGTACTATTCATAAAAAAGGCGGCTTTTTCCAAGCCGCCTCTATACTGTGTATACAACAAATATTGCTTAATCCTTTAGTTTAAGATATTGCTTGACTGCATTGTAGTTATTCCAGTCAACAGGGTTGCCTGATTTTCGAGCGGCAGTGCCGCCGGGAATTAATATATATCTTAGAGGAAGTCCTCCAAAATTTACATTTGAAGTTACCTGAATTGTATTCAGGTAAAATAAAACATCTATATAAAAAGAACCTCCCAGGTATGGCAATGCTACAACGGTAGGGTCTGTTGCATCAGCATTAAAATCCGCATATACTTTCACAGAGCCGGTATTGAGTATGGTAAGATCCAGTTTAGATGCAGAGAGTATAGCAGTATATGAAACGGTATCTATTTTGGCGCCGTTATGGACGGTATCCGGAAGCCAATGGGTGGTATCTATCCATGCCGAATAAATCACGTTAGCTGTTCCCGGATTTCCCTGCGGGCCCTGAGCACCCTGGGCGCCCTGAGCGCCCTGGGCACCCTGCGGTCCCTGCGGCCCAGCCGGTCCTTCTTTTGAACAGGAAGAAAAAGATATTGCTATTGCTACTAAAAAGGTAGCAAGGATCTGCAGCGTCATTCTTTTCATAAAGTATATATTTGGTTTATTAATGATACTAAAATAATAAATTAAAACCTATAAAATTCAATGATACCAGGTAAGCCAGGTTTTTGCATCATCAGCGCTTACCATATCAAATGAAGTTTCGCCTGTCTGAACGAAATAATATCCCTGGGGTATCATTAATTGTACTAAGGTTTCATATACCGGTCCCGAATCAGGATATGCCCCGTAAAAACCTTTCAGGTCAAATATAGCTTTGCCGCCTGTAGTAAAAGTAGGAGTACCTAAACCAGCGCCATAACGCAGCTCAAGCCCCGTACCCGCATTATTTATGAAAGTGGGCGCCAGCAGGTCAATACCAGGATCATATCCCGGCCAATAAATAAGGCTATAGTAGCTTTCTACACTATTAATACCAAACGCATCGTCTACTCCATTTTTATGAAATCCCCAATACGATTCCCAGTATCCGCCATCATCAACCGCCTGCTGCCACCATCTCCGTGGGGCTTCCGTATCCAGCACCTGGGGTTTTGCCACACCTTTGATAGTTGCACTGGTATTATTGCCCACATCGGCTGTAATGGTTTGTGCAGCGCCCGACCAAACCGGGCCATAAAAACCGGTCACTATAGTGCTGCCTGCCAGAAAAGGCTGTGAGAACTCTATACCATTCAGTGAAAAATAAAAAGAAGTTGTAAAGCTGTTTGGGTTTCCCTGGTCATCCACCGATGTAATAATGATAGTACGGGTGCCGGGATTGATATTAAGATCGTAAGATTTCCCGGATACAGTAAGCTGCTTGAAATACTGTAATATTTTTCGCAGTATATTATGAAACAGGTTTACATTGAATGTTCCCGATGTATACACATCGGCTTCTTCCCGGCTTGCCTTTACCAGGATAGCTTTGCTCCCGTTGACCCGTCCTGTAAGCTTAATGGTATCGGCGGTTGTGGAATCGTTGAAGAAGAATTCAAAATCTGATTCCAATCCCACTCCGTCTTTGCCGCCATTCACAGAGCCGTCAGGATCAGCAAGCACGTGAAGATAAGAATAAGTATCGAATATGATACTGGGTTGCTGCATCGCTTTGAGACGATAGCTGCTTTCTTTGAGCGTAACAGCAGATGCAGAGTCAAAATCTGAAACCATATCTACCCTGTTGGCATCATTGAATTTCATATAAAAACCATACGCTCCTCCACCGGCGGGAGCTATGATCATTTTCCAGCCATAAGGAGCGCCGCTGAGCTGCTCCTGGTAAGCACTCAGTTTTTTTGACAACCTCTGATCTACAGACTCGCTAAATACATGATCGTTGTCTTTGCGGCAGGATGATACCAATGCAATAAGCAGCAAAAGATATCCGGATAATTTTCTCATAATCTTTGAGCTATAATTGTTCCTTAATAAAGCAGGGCATTCACCGCCGTTCTCACTTTTGCCTGTAATTCGGCAAAATCAATGTTCCATGCCTGCTTATAATAATTTATGATAAGGGATCTTTTTGTCCGTAGCCTTGTCACCGCCTGATCGCGTGTAGTGCCCCTGTCTGAGACGCCTTCGGGAATAGATGACAGCATCTGCTCAAACCATGCATCGCCGTTCACCAGCAGATGAGAGATCATCTCTACAAAATCATCGTCTACGGTATTCATGGAATAAGCGGTAATAAAGCCATCGCGTAAAGCTTCTTCATCAGAATAATCCTGCCAGTTGGAAGTGATCAAACTTGGATTAAGGTTTTTAAAGTCAATAGGGTATAATATATTCTGGTGAAGGATATGCCCAAATTCATGATGAATAGTCAGGAACATCTGTTTGATCCAGAAGCTATCGGCAACATTATAGCCTTCCATTCCCTTTACTTTGGTATAGTTAATGGCAAGCAGGATGATCTTTTTACCTCCTTCCGCCACGCCAAGCTTAATAGCGCCGCTTTCCTCGAAAGCGGGGCTTCCTATCATATAAATGATCTTGGGAGATATCTTATTGAAAAACTCTTCAGACGCAGTGGCCGTATAAGGTGAAATCCATGTTTTGCGTATAGCGCTTAAGATAGGCACTATATACTCTTCTTTCGGCGGCACGATATTATAGGTAATATCGTTGAGATCCTCAAAAGCATCCCACTTGTATTTTGCGCTGATATTATAAGGTGTGGTAAGAGAGTCACCGATCCATTTATCTATATCTCCCTGTGCCCAGGTGCTTCCGCCAAGATCTATAATTTCATCCGCCCCGGAAGGATCAAATTTTTCTTTCCTGCAAGACATCAGCCCCGCCACTATGTATAATCCTAAAAGCCCAATGACGATATTCTTCATATATTAATGTTAAGTCAATCAAAATATGTATGATGTTAGTCCATCTCGCTTTTTCACCTCTCACCTGTACAAGCGCAAGGCATGCCTCGCACCTACTCTCCACATGTCGACGTTTCTCATCTCATGCCTCATCTTTCACATCCAGCAAGCACTACGCCCATTATCTGTTCAGGTCAGTTATTCCTGAAAGCTTCACGCCATCCGGCAGTTTTAACTGGCGGAGCTTATTATCAGCATCTATCGTTATTGAATTGGTGATCACACCGCCTGCCCCCACAAAATCGTGCGTTACGGTAAGCCCGTATCTCAAAATATCCATCCACCGCATTCCTTCATGAACAAATTCAAGGCGCCGCAACTCCAGGATATATCTTATAAGCGCCTCCTGTATATTATAAGCGTTGTTGTAATGTAGTCTTACTTTAGACTGGGTAACGGCCATATTTCCGGGAAGAGCGCCGGGGGGTACACCGGTAAGCCTCGTGCTTAAAAATGTGTTGAGGTCTTTAATAGCTGCATCATAGTTACCGAGATAAACATTTGCCTCAGCCTTGTTAAATAAAACTTCTTCTGTGGTTAACAGACAAACGGTGCCATAAGGTAATCCATAATTTGAAGAAGGATCATCCTGTGCAAAGTCAGTATAGTTGAGCTTGGGTACTCCCGGGTTCTTTTGCGAGCCTACATAGCCGGTAATATAAGCCCAATCGCCGCCGGTCACTTCCAGCGGGGTGTCAAATATTTCATCCTTGATAGATGGCGTAAGCCCGTAACGGTATCTTATAAAGAGAAGACCATAGGTATAGTTAGAGGGGCAGGTCATCAGCAAGAGGTTTGCAAGCTCTGTTGTTTTTTGATATTCCGCCGGCAGGTTGTTGATCCCATAGGTTTGATAAGTGGTGTTCCAGGGCCGGAGGTTAGGCAGGAGATCGGGCACAGCAGCATTGGCATATTGCACTGTTTTTTCATAGTCTTTTTTATACAAATAAAATCTTGCAGCGAATGCATTGGCTGCGGAACGGGTAAAATGGTAACGGGGCACTTTATACGAAGCGTCATCAAGCAAAGGCAACCCCTCCGTCAGGTCCTTTTCAATATGCTCGTATACATCAGCCACAGTACCTCTGCTGTACTGCTTGTTCACTATAGTTTCCGGCTCAGTCACGTAGGGAATGCCGGGATTGGAGGCCGCGGTAGCCGGATCGTATGGCTTTGCATATAAAGTAACCAGCATAAAATGGGCATACGCACGGGCGACCAATGCTTCTCCCTTCTGGCTTTGATAATCTTCAGGGCTGGCTGCTTCATTACAAGCCTGCAATGCCTGGTTGGCCGATGCAATAGCAGTATAGCAGGCATGCCAGTAATAGTCGGGCGAATCCTGATCGGAATTGGAAACGCTCTCAAATGCATAAGGAGCGGAGTTGGTAACATCAGCTTCTCCAGAACCTTTGTCGCCGGCATTGTCCGACATGGCCTCTGCAAAAGGCATATAGCTGCCCTGCGGGTATGCGCTTGCCAGCAATTGCGATACTTTTGCCGGATCTGTGAGTTTTGCCCTGTTGTCTGGCTCTCTCTCAAGATACTTATCGCATGCGCTTAATAACACAAGCAGCACTAATGCACAACTAAGTTTATACTTCATAGCGTATCTTTAATTACAGCCCTACTTTTAAGGAAAGGGTTATTTGTTTTTGCACAGGCTGAGCTACGCCACCGGCGTTAAAAAACTCAGGATCCTGTCCGTTTAATTTTTTGTCAGCATATATCAACCACGGATTGATCGCAGCGGCAGTCAGGGAAACCGTTTTGAAAAAATCGGTTTTTTGCAGCATTGCCGGCGGCACCTGATAAGTAAGCGACACGGATTTCAGCCGGATAAAATCTCCCCTCGCCACACGTTCCGTTGAATAATTATAATTATTGTACGGATAATTAAAAGATGTCTGATTGGCACGCGTATACTGGAAATAATCCATTATGGAAGGAATATTAGTGGTATTTTGGTCTCCGGGCATTACCCACCTGTCGTAGAATTCTTTAGGCGAAGCATCCCACTCCGAATAGCTGTTTTTAAATGCAGGAGCAAGTCGTATCATATTGCCCGCCTGGTAAGTGATAAATATGTTCAATGAAAAATCTTTATAAGTAAAGGTATTGTTCAGCCCTCCTGTGAACCTGGGATCAATAGAGCCCTCAAATTTTAGATTGCGGATGCTGTCAGACTGCATAAATACTGCAGAAGATGTTTTCCCTTCTTCATTAATAAATTCAGGCACACCGGTAGTGGGATTCAGCCCGGCAAATTTTATGGAGAACAGGCTGTTGACGGGATACCCCTGCAGGTTGCCACCCTCCTGCTTTACCAGGTCAAATATCTGGGGAAGGTATTCCGACCTGGTGATTTTGGTGGTATTATACCCAAACGTAAAGTTTACTTTCCAGCTCCAGTTTTTTCTTACAATGGGTTGTCCTCCCAGTAACAGCTCTGCACCCTGGGAGGTCATATCCGCATAGTTAGCGGTCTTGAGGTATTCCCCTCCTATGCCGGATGTTTTTAATAAACCGATCAGGTCAAAGCTTTTGCGATGGTATACATCAATGCTGGTGGTAAGCCTGTTGTTGAACAGCCCTGCATCCAGTCCTATGTTTACAGTATAATTTTTTTCCCAGGTAAGATCGTCATTGGCCAGATTGGCAATATATATGATAGTTTCAACGTCGGATAAATAAGGACGGTGAATATTGATATTGCGCAAAATAATATTGGAGTTGGTAGCCGGTCCCATACTGGCAGTAAGCCCATAGCTTGCACGGAGTTTAAGATAATCCACTGCTTCCACATCATGCAAAAAGCCTTCTTCATTTATATTCCAGGCTCCGCCAAAGCTCCAGGTGGGCAACCATCTGGCCTGCCTGGAAGCGCCGAGGCGGTTGGAACCATCGTACCGTACCGTACCATAAAAATTATATTTGTCTTTATAAGTATACTGGGCATTAAAATAAAAAGCTGCAAAGCGGTCGAAATCCTTGCTCATCCCGTAGTAGGGGAAATTTTGCTCGATCATTTGTTTTAATATCCGAAAATCCGGAGTGGCTACCCCTCCATTATCGTACTGGTATCCATAGCCGTTAGAAGATGCATTCTGGCGGTCGGCATATTTGATCTGCTGGCCTATCAACAGGTTTACATCATGCTCATCATCTGCGCCGAATTTATTGGCATAATTCAAACTGTTGCGCACATCAAAGTTCAGCAACTGGTCTTCTACCCGGTTGTAGAACCCGCCATAAGGCAGGACAACTACTTTTTCTGCACTCAGGTTTTCGGGATCCTGATAGAGGAAGGGATTATTATCTCTTATTTCTGCAGTTCCCGCAGCACGATAAGCATTGGCCATATTTGCATTTTCCGTTACTTCCTGTTCCCGGGTAGAGCGCACATAGCGCAGCGCCCCTATAAATTCGTAACGGAGATGGGGAGTGAATTTATAAGTAGCTTCTCCCTGTAGCTTCAGATCAATAACATTAATTTTAAGCCTGTTGTTTTCAAGCTCGGTAAGAATATTGAAAGGCGCAAAGTTGCGGGTAAAATATTCCCGGTCGCCGTTTTCATCAAAAGCAGTTAAAGCCCGGTTGGTATTCAATGCAAAGCTGAAGGGATTGATATCAAAATTCCTGTCGTACGAGCCCGTAACAACATTTGGCGTCCTGTCAATTGTGCCGGGAGCTTCCTGTTGCCGGTAAGAGCCGGTAGTCAAAAAACCGGCGGAAAACCTGTCGGAAAACTTATAGTTATTCCTGAAGTTGAGGGTATATCGTTTAACATTATCTGCCACCGTCCACCCGTTATCATTGTAAAAGCTGGTGGAGAAGAAGGATTGCAAACGGTCAGTTCCGGAAGATATGCTCAGGGAATGCTCCTGGATAAATGACTGGCGGAACAGCAGATCAAACCAGTCTGTATTAGCCCTGGCATAGCGAAGCAGGTATTCTTTTTTGGCTTCCTCGGTATTAGCCATAGCGAAGCTGCCGTCGGGCAATACCGTATTGATCAGGTCAAAATATTTTCCGTATACGCCGTAGTTGCCTTTGGCAAGCACATTGGTAGTAAGCCATCCTTTACGGTCAAGCTCCGACAATACAGACATCTGCTCCACAGAATTCATGATATTGTAATCCGAGTATCGGGGTTTGAACTGCGTGCTGTAATTACCTGTATAGTTTACTACCTGACGCCCGGCGCGCCCTTTTTTGGTAGTGATGACCACTACCCCGTTCATAGCTCTTGCCCCGTATAATGCAGTGGCAGCCGCATCTTTCAGGATATCAAAGCTTTCAATATCGTTTACATTAATACCTGCTACAGAAGAGCCCAGCAAAGTGGTGGGGTCGCCGCTGGCAAGCTGGTCGTTGGATATATTTACAATATCTTCCAGTACCACTCCATCCACTACCCACAGTGGTTTATTGTCACCATTTATAGAAGTAGCGCCTCTTATTCTTATCTTGGGAGCCGCTCCAAATGTGCCTGATACATTCTGAACAGATACGCCTGCCGCTCTTCCTTCCAGCATACGGCTCACATCTGCCACACCGTCTATTTTTACATCAGCCGCTTTTAATGAAGCCGCGGCGCCGGAAAACTTCTTTTTATCAAGGTTTTGAAATCCGGTCACAATTACCTCCGACAGTGCACCGTCGGCTTTAGAAAGTGTTACTGCCAGAAAAGTCTGCCCTGCAAAAATTACGGTTTTAGGAGCTTTACCTATAAACGTAAATTCAATCTGGTCTCCGGTCTGGGCTCCTAGGGAAAATTCGCCGGAAGCATTTGTAGTAGTTCCCCGGTGTGTACGGAGATTCTCTATAGAAACGCCATTGAGCGGGGTATTGTCATCTGCATCGGTTACTTTGCCTCTTACTGCTGTCGTATCCTGCAGAGAAGCTTTTTCCGGAATTTTCTCACGAGTATGATCGCCTGCATATACGGCAGAAGCAAGCAACATACAGGAAAGAAAAGATGAAAAAAAGGGGGAAAAGTGATCAAACTTTTTAGGTTTCCTCATAGCAGGGAATTTAAATATGCATTAATAGGACAATGATTATCACCAAAACGTTGATTAAGAAAAATATTTTTTTGTATATAATACGAAGGTAAGGTTAAGAAGGTTTACAAGAACTTTTCTAAGAAAGACAAGTATATTATCTTCGCGCTTCCCTGTATTGGCAGTGAAAGTGTTTGACGTTAAAGGTTATAGCCACGTATGTCACATAGAAATTAATCGTATATGAATGATCCCCGTTCCCGTCTTCTATATTTCTGAATATATACGGTATAATCAGAAGAATGGGTTTGGTGATCGGGTAATAAAAAAATAAAAGAATACACATGAAAAAATACAAAGCAGGAGTTCTATTTGGTGAAGAACTGGAAGCTCTATACAATGATGCGAGAGATAACCAGTTTGCTTTACCCGCGGTAAATACTATCGGTACCAATACCATCAATGCCGTTCTGGAAACGGCGGCAAAAGTAAATTCTCCTGTCATTGTCCAGTTTTCCAACGGAGGAGCACAGTTTATCGCCGGCAAGGGAATGCCCAATGACAACCTGCAGGCAAATATTGCCGGAGGGGTATCCGGAGCGCTGCATGTGCACAATGTGGCAAAATATTACGGGGTTCCTGTAGTGCTGCATACCGATCATGCAGCTAAAAAATGGCTTCCCTGGGTAAGCGGTCTGCTGGATGCCGGAGAGCAGTTTTACAAAGAAAAAAAGCAGCCGCTCTTCAGCTCTCACATGCTTGATCTGAGTGAAGAAAGCATTGAAGAAAATATTGAGACTTCTGTGAAGTTCTTTAAACGCATGCAGCCCCTGGGCATGAGCCTGGAAATAGAGCTTGGCGTAACAGGGGGCGAAGAAGACGGTATTGACAACAGCGATGTGGAAAACGAAAAACTGTATACACAACCTCAGCATGTAGCGTATGCTTATACGGAACTCGGTAAAGTGGGAAAGATGTTCACCATCGCTGCGGCATTTGGCAATGTACATGGCGTATATAAGCCGGGCAATGTAGAGCTGCGCCCGGTCATATTGCACAACAGCCAGGTGTATATTGAAAAAGAATTAAAGACAGCGCCCAAGCCTGTATATTTTGTATTCCACGGGGGAAGCGGCTCTCCGCAGGATCAGATACGTGAAGCCATCGGCTACGGGGCCATTAAAATGAACCTGGATACTGACCTTCAATGGGCTTTCTGGGAAGGTGTGCTGAACAATTATAAAAAGAATGAAGGCTACCTGCAGGGACAGCTCGGTAACCCCGAAGGCGCCGACAAGCCTAATAAAAAATATTACGATCCGAGAGTATGGCTGCGTAAAGGAGAAGAATCATTCATCAAACGTCTTGAAACAGCATTCGAAGATCTGAACTGTATCAATCGTAATGCGTAACAGGCAGTTGCGGGATACAGGTCGCAAGTTACAGGCACTTCCTTTTCACCGGGGAAGTGCTTTTTTTTATTAACCGGTCAATCAGTTTGTATAATCTTCGGGGAGCACAGGACCATAATGAAGCTTTTGCCCTATCTGCTTTTTATCGGGAAAAAGCACTTCATGCGCGGTCTCGTATCCTTCTTCTGCTATTTCTTTGAGCATCTGGTGATTCTGAAAACGACGTGCGAGATATATCAAAACTCCGGCCACCGCTCCGGCTGCTGCTACCATCAGCAAATCGTTTGTACTTATCTTTTTCATAACGGTGTAATTTACTCAAAAATATTCAAATCTTCTGTCAGGGGGCGCATTTCAATTTTTCGCATGGGATTGAAATCCCGGTGAAATATATGTTATCGAGCCTACGGCTCTGGAATAGGGAACAGCAAGAGCCGCAGGCTCGCTAGCATTTTGCTCCAACGGATTTCAATCGTTGCACATTTCCGCTTGCGAAAAATTGAAATACACCCTCCGTCAGGTTATTTCAGTTCGTTTTTTTGTAGTTGAATACGGCCCAGCCATTAAGCACAATGGCAAATACCCCGAGCTTAATAAGATGAGGAATAATATCTTTAAAGCCACTGCCCTTTAATACTACCATCCTGATCACTTCAATGAGATAACTGGCAGGGTTGAACTGAGCGATCACCTGCGCCCAGCCGGGCATACTTTCTATAGGAGTATACAGCCCTCCCATAAGTATGAAGATCATCATGAAAAAGAACATGATCAGCATAGCCTGCTGCTGTGTTTCACAAAAAGTAGAGATCAGCAGCCCGAAACCGAGTATTGCTAAAAGGTACATGGAAATACAGACATATAATACCAGCAGGCTGCCCGCCGGTACAATGCCATACACCACCCGGGCTACTATTAATCCAATGCTGAAAATGATATTTCCCAGTACCCAGAAAGGAATAAGCTTTCCCAGAATAAAGTGGTATTTCTTTATTGGCGTTACATTGATCTGCTCAATTGTCCCGGCTTCTTTTTCTTTTACAATATTTAATGCAGACATGAATCCTCCTACCATTGTCACCAGTATGGCCAATATGCCGGGTACCATGAAAAAGTAATAGTTCATCCCTGCATTAAACCAGTTGGAAGAGGTTATCTCTATTACAGGAAAAGGGCTAAAAGATTCCGGCGCAATTAATTTCAGCCTGATATCATTGTTGTAGTCCTTAATAATTTCTCCGAGGTAAGCCCCTCCGAGGCTCGCTTTGGTTCCATTGATGGCATTTACCGCAACAAAAAGCTTTTGTTCATTTTCCCTTATCAGACCTTTTTCAAAACCCTGTGGAATTTCCAGTATAAGGTCTGCTTTGTCGCTTTCAATCGCTTTGAAAGCCGCTTTAAAAGAATTATTGTAAGATGTCAGCCTGAAATAACCTGAAGCGGTGATCTTGGAAATCAGTTGCTGTGAATAAGTGCTGTGATCGTGGTCTGTCACGGCAAGATTGATATTCTTTACTTCATAGTCTGCCGTCAGCGGAATAATGATCAGCTGAACCACCGGCATCACAAATATTGCGAGGCGGATAGTATTATTGCGCAATATCTGCCTGAATTCCTTTTGCAACAAAAACTTCAGCGTTCTCATCCTAATCTTATTTTAAAGCTTTTCAAACTTACTACGAGGAAGAATACGGTCATCCCCGTAAGGATAAGCACCTCTTTCCATATAGCGCCAGGCCCAAGCCCTTTGATCATTACCGCTTTGATAATTATATTGAACCATTTGGCAGGCACTATATTAGAAATGACCTGGAGCGCCACCGGCATGTTTTCAACAGGGAACATAAAGCCGCTGAGCATAATGGTAGGCAACAGCATCCCCATAAGCGATATAGTCATAGCAGCCTGCTGGGTTGCCGCTTTTATAGATATCAGTATCCCGAGGCTCAGGCAGGTTATAATATATAAGGTGCTCACTGCAAGCAACAGCAGGATGCTTCCATTAACAGGCAATTCCAGTAAGGCTACACTGAGTAGAAGTATGGTAACGATATTGATAAATGACAGCAATAAATAAGGAATGGCTTTAGCAACTATCACCATCATAGGCCGCAAAGGACTTACCAGCAATACTTCCATTGTACCGGTTTCTTTTTCCCTTACAATAGATATGGCGGTCATCATTACACAAACCAGCATCAATACCAATGCCATCACTCCCGGCACCATTGAATGAACGCTTTTTTGCTGGGGATTGTACAACATCCTGGTTTCTGCGGTAATGCGGTATGGCTGCCGGAAGGTTTCATTGAGCTCCTGCTGGTATTCGAGTATTATAGCGGAGATATAATTGGTGATGGTGGTTGCTATGTTAGGATCCGAAGCGTCTGCTATTATCTGTACCCGGGCGGTATGCTGATGCATCAGGTCTTCATAAAAACCCTGTGGAAAAATAACAGCCGCTTTTATTTTACCTTTCTTAAATGCCGCTTCCACCTGTGGAGGGTTTAGTATATCCTGCTGAATGTCAAAATAACGGCTGGCTGCTATTTTTGAAATGATCTGTTGTGTGCCCCGGTCGCGCGACTGATCCATGATCACGATCCTGGAGTCCTTTACTTCATTGGTAAGGGCAAAGCCAAATATTAAAATCTGGGCTATAGGCATACCAAACAATATCAGCAGCGTTTTTTTATCGCGCAGCACATGGTAAAACTCCTTTCGCACAAATGCCAGAAATTGCTTCATGGTATATTGTTTACAATCCCGAATATTATTCAACCCGTTTTGCACCTCTTGCCAACTGGTAAAACACCTGATCCATAGAGAATGCATTAAAGCGCTCCTTTAACTTTGAAGGAGTGTCCAGCGCTTCTATTCTTCCATCTACCATTATTGAGATCCTGCTACAGTATTCCGCTTCATCCATATAGTGCGTTGTAACAAATACTGTAACACCACGATGGGCGGCTTCGTATATCATATCCCAGAACTGCCTGCGTGTAACGGGATCAACACCGCCGGTGGGCTCATCCAGAAAAACAATAGCCGGGTTGTGCAGCACGGCCACGGAGAAAGAGAGCTTTTGTTTCCATCCCAGCGGGATCTCCGACACCAGCTTCTTCGCTTCCTGCTCCAATCCAAGGTCATGCAGCAATTGCCCGGTCTTGGTTTTTAATTCCTGCCTGTTTAAGCCATATATTCCTCCAAAGAACCTGATGTTTTCCATCACCGTCAGGTCATCATACAAAGAAAACTTCTGGCTCATATAACCAATATTCTTTTTGATCTGCTCTGTTTGACGGTATATATCAAACCCTGCGATGGTAGCTTTGCCTGAGGTAGGCTTTGACAAACCGCAGAGCATGCGCATGGCCGTGGTTTTCCCGGCACCATTTGCTCCGAGAAAGCCAAAAACCTCTCCTTTTTCCACTTCAAATGTTATGGCATTAGCGGCTATGAAATCACCAAATTTTTTGGTAAGCTTTTCGGCTTTTATAACATATTCTGCCATGCTATACTTTTAATAATTTGATAAAACAATCTTCTATAGTCACGTCCGCTTTTCTCCAGTCCATACCGGCTAACCCCTGCTGTTGCAGGTAAGCCTGCACATCTTCAGGCGATATGCCCGAGGGAGGCAATACCACGTGCGCATATTCTCCAAATGCATAGCTGTCCGTGATATTTTTATTGCTTTGCAAGGCTCTGAGCAGGTCGTACATATTCCCTGCCTTTACTGCAAAAAGATGATCAGGAAAAGCATTGATGATGCTTTGAGGGGTATCTATAGAAAGTATCTGCCCTCTCTGCATAAGCGCTATCCTGTCGCACAAGGTGGCTTCATCCATATAGGGAGTAGATACCAGGATAGTGATGCCCAGCATCTTCAGCCGTTTCAGCATTTCCCAGAACTCCTTCCTCGAAACAGGGTCCACACCTGTGGTAGGTTCATCCAGGAAAAGCACTTCCGGCTTATGTATAAGCGCACAGCACAAAGCCAGCTTCTGCTTCATTCCTCCTGAGAGCTTTCCCGCCCTTCTTTTTTTAAAAGGTTCTATTTGTATGTAGATATCCCGGATAAGATCATAGTTTTCTTTTACAGTAGTACCGAACACTGTAGCAAAAAAATTCAGGTTCTCTTCTACGCTAAGATCGCTATAGAGTGAAAAACGACCGGGCATATAGCCGATACGTTTTCTTATACGTTCGTAATCTTTTATTATATCCAGACCATCTACAGTGGCAGTTCCGCTGTCGGGCAACAACAGTGTGGTAAGTACCCTGAATACAGATGTTTTACCCGCGCCGTCAGGCCCTATCAGTCCAAATATCTCTCCTTTACTGACAGAAAAAGATACGTCATCTACCGCAAGAAGTTTTTCCCTGCCATAGGTCTTCCTCAGGCTTTCCGCTTTTACAGATTCCATGCATTATAATTTTACATCTGCATACATCCCTATTTTCAATGCACCGTCATTTATTACTCTTATTTTCATTGCATATACGAGGTTAGCTCTTTCATCCCGCGTCTGAATGGTCTTGGGGGTAAACTCCGCTTTATCGCTTATCCACTCCACTACTCCATTGTAGTGCCTAACACTATCCCTGGCGGTATCAATCATCACATTCACCTTTTGGTTAAGCTTTACCTTTGCAAGCTGGTCCCCGGTAATATAAGCACGTAAAATAATTGTCCTCAGATCGGCGATCTTATACAGCGGTTTCCCGGTAGTTGCCATTTCATTCTCTTCAGCATATTTTGTCAGCACAGTGCCCGGCGCCCTGTTCACAATAATGCATTTGCTGAGCTGATCATTTACCTGCTCGATCTGGACCAGCAAAGGCAGCACATCGCCGCGCAAACCGGAGCTTTGTGTGGTAAGCGCCGACACCTGTGCCGCATCCTGCTTTTTGATGATCATTAATTGTTTCTCCGATTCTTCTGTCTGGGCATTGATATCATCTAATTGCTTTTGTGTTGCCGCATCCGCTTTCACCAGGTTCTGAATACGGGTCTGCTCCCGTTTCAGGTTGTCAAGCCGTATTTGAGCGGCAGCCAGCTGTTGCTTATAATAGCCGGTTTGCCGGGCAATATCAGGTAACCTGCTCCCCATAGCTTTTACCTGGGCCTCCAACTGCTTCTTCCTGAGCGCAAGCTGTGTACTGTCAATATAGCCTACTACCGCTCCGCCTTCCAGCATTTGGCCTTCTTCCACTTTGAAAGATTCAATCGTGCCTGTCGCTTCTGCGGAAACAATGGTCTCTACTGCTTCAAAACTCCCTGAAGCATCATAAGCATTCTTATTGCCGGAGCAGGAAAATAACAGCGCCGGCAGCGCACTGCTCATTACTATTTTCCCAAGCCTGCTGTATAACTTGTCATGTATATATTTCATTCTGAATAATTTTTTCTGATGCTGTATTGTATCAATTATTGATTTGTTGTCCACTTCTGGTTATATGCTGAAAGCAGCCACTGTATTTCATGCAGGGTACGGTTTTGCCTGGCCTGGCTTTCGGCATTGACTTCGCGTATATAATCACTCCCGGTAATAACACCATTTTCCAAT
The DNA here is from genome assembly GCA_964461595.1 of uncultured Terrimonas sp. GTDB lineage: Bacteria > Bacteroidota > Bacteroidia > Chitinophagales > Chitinophagaceae > Agriterribacter. Next base: position 27,358 of record CAYWVB010000017.1, read on the forward strand.
TGAGCTGCAGCCGCGTTCTTCACATTCTCTCTCAACCCAATGATCTCTTCATCCGTGCCAAGCAATGACCGCCATTTCTCCTGTTCCGTCTGCTGTTGCTGTAACAGCATACCTGTATTGAAAAGAAAAGTCTGTCGTTGCAGGTCTGTATTCTTTTCCCTGATATCAAGCAGCAGCTTTTCCTTTTTTGCAGTATACCATCCTGATAAAGACCAGTTGAGCCTGAACCCTCCCAGGTAATAACCTTCAAACTTATTGCTGAGCATGTTGAGCGCAGGCTTGCCCACACCACCCTGTATAAAAAGCCCTATGCGGGGCAGGTTTTTCGCCGTTATCATTTTCTTTTGTACGCCATAAAGCGCCATTTGCTTATTATATAAGGAGAGCTCGGGTCTGCTAATAGCCGTGGCAGCCTGCGGAGGGGAAGGCTTCATAAAGGTTACATTTTCATCAACATTCCTGTTGATAAATGTGCCAAGCATGGCTGTATAAGCCTTCCTAAGCGATTTGAGCCCGATCACCGTTTGGTCTGTTTGAATGATCTCAGCCTTCAATACATCTGCATTGCTTTTTAAAGCGGCTCCGTTAGCAACAAGCGCTTCTGTTTTTTTCAGCATGCTCTCCATATCCTTTCTTGTAATGCCAGCCTGCTTTACCTGCTCATCAATCATCAGGATACCGAAAAACAACTGATTGATCCTGTCTTTAAGCTTATATAGCTCCACTTCAAGCGATTGCTCTTCCACCTCACTGCTGATCTGTTGCAGCCTTTCCTGCTGCCGGAGCACGCCGCCATCGTACAATACCTGGGAAATATCTGCATACAACTTATATTGATCCTTATCCAGTCCCGGGATGTCAATAGCGGGGATCTTTACCGGGATCTGTGTCACCTCAGACTGATATGTTGCCTGGCCATTGATATTGATCTGGGGCAGGTAGCCCGATGCAATATTCTCTATAGTGTACCGGCGGCTTTTGGCAATCAGGTCATGCTGCCTGGTGAGCGGATAGTTTTCCCTCGCCAGCTCATAACAATGCTCTATGGTAAGCGTCTGTGCATTAATGGTGTGTAAAAGCAGCACCAAACCGCAGCATAAAATAAATTGTTTCATCATTTCTATATTTATATTGATGCTTCATCTATGCGTACCCTTGTCATTTCATTTTTATCATTGCCTTCGCCCATTTCGGCACTAATTTTTTTCTCTCCTCCATCATTGCGACAAACATTTGCTGGTCAATACCTCCTGTGGATTGTAAAACCGGTTTAGCCACAAACGGGAAAATGGTCATGCCCAGAATAGAAACAACAAAATGCAACGGATGGATCCCGGGCTGCTTCTCTTTGAGCTGTGTTACAAAATAAGAGTTCTGTATCAGCCTGCCTGCCTGGAACCTGTTGAACAGATCCGAGTTATGTCGTATCTCGTTCAATACGAACAGAGGCAGATCAGGGTTTTGAAGCAGCATATCCACATAATGAGATACGATCATCTCAATCTTCCGGTCTAGCGTTGTTGCAGCATCATACATCAAGGGCGTAATGGTCCCAAAGAACTGCTTCATCCGCTCTTCCATAACAATGCCGAACAGCTTTTCCTTGCTCCTGAAATAATAATTGAGCAGCGCAAGATTTAAACCGGCTTCTTCGGCAATATCACGGGTACGGGTAGCTGCATATCCTTTCTTCATAAAAACACGCCTTGCCGCTTCCCTGATCTTTTCTTCGGCTGAGATCGCTATAGAATGCTTTGCTTTTGCCATTGAGGCAAAAGTATGATCATTTTTCTGATTTAATCAAATATTTTAATCAAATGATTAAAATATTTTTTCTCAACCATACCCTGTAATGGCCGTGGGCTTCAGCGGGAGAATGACGTGGTTGTAAATTATACGTGGTTCGCAGTGCGAGAGTGTTTTGTTTTGGTAACCTGCGTTTTCTGCATGGAGTATGTACAAAGTTGCCGGAGAGGTTCGGGCCTGTCGCTTGACGTTTATCGTTTACCGTTTACCGCTTCCTCTTTGCATACAATCTTCTACTAATTCCGTGTTCCAAACAAAAGGCTTCCTATTCTTACCATATTACTTCCTTCTTCCAGAGCAATATGATAATCTGCGCTCATCCCCATAGAGAGGGTAGTCAGTTGCAAGCCGGGAAACAGCGCAGCATATAATATATTGATCTTTTCATACAGCGCTTTGAGGCGGCGAAATTCCTGCCTGACGATATCATGATCATCTGTGAAGGAAGCCATGCCCATCAGTCCTTTTAAAGTAATATTGGGAAGACCGGGTAAAGCGTTCATCATTTCATTCAGTTCATCCTCATCAAGTCCGAATTTTGTTTCTTCCAGAGCAATATGCACCTGTAGCAGAACAGGTATTATCCTGTTGTTTTTTAATGCCTGCCTGTTGATTTCTGTCAAAAGCTTCAGGCTGTCCACACCATGTATCATATATACAAAGGGCGCCAGGTACTTTACCTTATTGCTCTGGAGATGACCGATGAAATGCCAGCGGATATCAGCGGGAAGAACAGCCTGCTTTTCTACTATTTCCTGCACATAGTTTTCACCAAAATCTCTTTGCCCGAGATCGTACAGCTGCTGTATATCTATTGCGGGTTTGGTTTTGGATACTGCAACCAGCGTAGCATGCTTTGCGCTCAGCTCTTCGGCAATTTGCTTAAAAACAATTTCGTTAACAGCCATAACAATGCGAACTTACGATGGATATGGCAATTTACAGAGTACAGATATTATAAAACCAATCCGTTTATTTGAGTATGCTCCGCCCGATCACAATACGCTGCACTTCGCTGGTGCCTTCATAGATCTGGGTGATCTTGGCATCCCGCATCAGCCTTTCTACATGATATTCTTTTACATAACCATACCCCCCGTGGATCTGAACCGCCTCGGTGGTCACCCACATAGCTGTTTCCGATGCATATACTTTTGCCATAGAGCTGCTGAGCGTGTAATCAAAACCGTTATCTTTTTCCCAGGCAGCCCTCAGGCACAGCAATCTTGCCGCTTCAATGCGGGTAGCCATATCGGCCAGCTTAAACTGGATAGCCTGGTGCCGGGAGATCTCTTTGCCAAACGCTTTACGTTCTTTGGCATAAGCCACTGCTCTTTCGTACGCACCGGATGCTATGCCCAGCGCCTGCGCCGCTATACCTATTCTGCCGCCGGCTAAGGTCTTCATGGCAAAAGTGAATCCAAAACCATCATCGCCGATACGGTTTTCCTTCGGCACTATTACATCCTGAAACATGATGGAATGCGTATCGCTGCCACGAATGCCCATTTTGTTTTCCTTAGGCCCAACTGTAATGCCGTCCGTATTTTTTTCTACGACAAAGACATTGATGCCCTTGCTGCCTTTCGCTATATCCGTTTGCGCTATCACCAGGTATACGCTGGCGCTGCCGCCGTTGGTAATCCAGTTTTTAGTGCCGTTCAATATGTAATGGTCTCCCCTGTCTTCTGCAGTGGTGTGCTGTGAAGTCGCATCGCTGCCGGCTTCAGGTTCGCTCAGTAAAAAAGCACCTATATACAGCTCATTATTTTTTTTACCCTGCGCCAGCGGCAGGAGGTATCGCTGTTTTTGCTCTTCAGTACCATAATGCTCAAGCCCCCAGCACACCAGGCTGTTATTAACGCTCATGCACACACTAACACTGGCATCCACCTTGCTGAGCTCTTCCATAGCCAGCACATAGCTGGCAGTATCCATTCCACTGCCCCCATACGTCGGGGCAGTCATCATTCCCATAAAACCTAAGTCGGCCAGCTTTTCAACCTGCTCTTTGGGGAATTTTTGTTTTTCGTCGCGCTCAATTACCCCGGGAAGGCATTCCTGTTGTGCAAAATCCCTGGCAGCTTTTTGTATCGTCAATTGTTCTTCGGTGAGTTGAAATTGCATCAGTTGCTTTTTGAGAGTAACAAAAATAATTCGAAACAGGCTATTAAACTAACAACTGTTAACATTTTTTAGATGCACAAAATATCGCAAACACTATTGCCCGGCCGGAGACCTGGGATATGCAGCAGGATTTTCCATATAGCGCTTAAATGATTCCAGGGTATTTTCCAGGTATTTCTCCTTGAGGCTTTCGGAAAATAAACCATAAAATTTTTCCCAGGGATACCATTTCAGATCTTCGCTTATCCACCATTCTACTTTGGCAACACCAGGCATATCAGCGCCGGTGGCGACAGTAAATCCCGAATTGAATGAAGGCACATTGTCCGTGGAAATATTTACAAAGATACTGTCGGGCGCATACGGCTTTAATTCGATAGTATTTATTTTCCCCTTTGCCGTCTCCCACTTTACCGCGGAAGCAGAAGGGAAACTGTAGGTAATGCTGCTATCCTGCAGCATGGGATTCCAGTTCTTCCAGTCTCTCATATCCATCAGCCGGGCAATGATCTTTTCTTTAGGAGCGCTTACCAGTACTGATTTAGATACGCTTATGCGGGGTGAAAGCAACAATGAAAGAAGGAACAGAAGGATGCTGAAAGCTACAATACCGATAAGTGCCTGCTTCAATAAACGCATAAGATATTTCCTGGGTTAAATGCTATAAAATTTGTTTAAACCTGCAATCTATTCCCATTTAAAGACTTTGATTGCCAGCGTGTAGCCCACTACCGCCCATATAGCAAGAATGCCCAGTTGTTTCCAGCAACCTGTAAGATGTGCGCCTTCGAAAGCCACGTTGCGCATAGCGTCGTTTAAATGTGTTAACGGTAATATCTTACACAGGGGCTGCAGCCATGCAGGAAAATTATCAATGGGAAAGAAGGTGCCGGCAAGCAGGAACTGCGGCAATGTAACGATATTGGCCAGCGGCGGGATTGCGCTTTCACTGTTGGCAATACCGCTTACCACAAAGCCAAAAGCCATAAAAACAAGCAGCCCTATAAAGCTCAGCACGAGCAGCTCAATGAAAGTCAGCAGCCCGTGAATGAGCGTAAAATGAAAAAAATAATGACCCACTACCAGTATTATAATTGCAGTGAACAACTGGAATATTACCCGGCTCAGCCCTTCGCCCAAAACAATATAGGTACGGGTGATGGGTGTTGCAAAAAAACGTTTCAGCACCAGCGTTTGCCTGAGGCTGAAGAAAAGAAATGCCACGCCAAAGACGCCTGCGCTAAGCAGGGAAAAGCCGAGCTGCCCCGGCAAAATAAAATCAATGGTCCTGTATACCCGCCCGGGGATCTTTTCCACATTATTATTGATCACCGCTACCGTTGGCGTATTAGGATATTGCTTCTTATCCATATTATCAATAATAGATGTAAGAATGGATCGCAGTACCTGTATATTCTGGGGATTAACGGCTTCTGAGCTTTTGAGATTGATAAAATAAGCCGGTGATGCCGCTTCCGTATTTTTTTTTATGGAGATGACTGCGGTCATCCGCCCCTTTTCAAGATCCTCGCGTATCTCTTCTTCACTTTTTTCGATAATATGAATGCCCGGGATATGATTGATAGCTTTATACAGGTAGGTAGTAGTATCCGTGCTGCTGTCAAATGACGCACGAAGAGACACGTTACCCGCGCCTCCAAGGAAACCAAACACAAGTATGAATACCAGCGGGAAGGCAAAACTGAAAACGACTGCGGAAGGGCTGCGGAACATTGCTATAAGCCCGGCCCTGGTAACGGCGAGCATGGCTTTTAACTGGCTATAGGATTTCGACATGCATTGATCAATTGAAGCGGTAAAGATAACAGTTTTGATATGCAAACTGTTAGTTAACGCTGATATCATAAGGCAATCTTGCCTGTATAGTGCCGGTAATTTCTTTAATATGTTTCAACTGCATATACAGCTGGTACTCCTGCTCGCCCAGCTCTTCTTTTATGGATTGGGACTTTACCGTTTTGCTATAACCGCTTTTCAGCATATCCCAAAAAGATCTTGGCTCTGGGTATTCCCTGATGCTGTATTCTTTCAGCTTTGCCATGCGCGCCGCGCAGGCGAGGGCATCTTCCAGGCCGCCAAGCTTATCCACCAAACCCAACTGCAATGCCCTTGCGCCAGTCCACACCCTGCCCTGTGCAATGCTGTCAATGAATGCAGGATCTTTTTTACGCCCTTCCGATACCCTGCTTTTGAAAGTATGATATACCGTATCCACTTCAGACTGGATGATCAGCTTTTCTGAAGGTGTCAGCGGGCGGCTGATAGTACCAATGTCTGCATTGGTTGCTGTTTTTACCGCGTCAAATGTAACGCCGAGCTTGTTTTTGAAAAATGCGCTAAAGTTGGGAATGATGCCAAAAACACCGATAGACCCGGTAATGGTATTAGGTTGCGCAAAAATGCTGTCGGCGCCGCTGGAGATATAGTAGCCTCCCGATGCGGCAAGATCTCCCATGGAAACGATCACGGGCTTTCCTTCGCTTCTTGCAAGCTGTGTCTCGCGCCATATCACATCGCTTGCAAGAGCGCTGCCGCCGGGAGAATTGACTCTTAATACTATGGCTTTAATATTTTTATCTTTCCTTGCTTTAGCCAGCAGGTTGCGGAATTCATCAGCGCCAACCTGCCTATCGCTGCCTTTGCCGCTTACTATTTCTCCTTCTGTATATATTACCGCAATCCTGTCGCTGCTGTATTTTTTGAGATTAACGGCCTCAGCATAGGCAGACACCGAGACAAAGCTGATATTTTCATCTTTGGGAGTGCCGGTTTTCTGCCTGAGCTCTTCTTTCACCTCATCATCATATTTTGCCCCGTCTATTAATTTATATTTTTCTGCATCTCCCGGGCGCCTGATGGCATACTCGTTTGCATACTGGTGCAACAGAGCAGTATCAATGCCACGCAAAGCAGCAGTGGAGAGCAGCAGGTTACTATACAGGTCGCCCAACCACGCCTGTGTCTGCAGCCTGTTGGCGTCTGTCATCTTTTCTTCCCTCAGCGGCTCTGTAGCGCTTTTGAACTTGCCGTCATAAAATATCTGCGGCTCAATTTCCAGCTTTTGCAATGCATTTTTAATAAAAAACATTTGCGAAGCAAAGCCCTTCCACTCGAAATCTCCCTGTGGATTACAATAAATTTTATCGGCGGTATTGCCCACATAATATGCCTTCTGCGTAATAGTTTCACCATAAGCAACCACAAATTTTTTGCTTTGCCTGAAATCGAGCAGGGCATTGCGCAGTTCCTCGCTGGCAGCAAAGCCGTTGGCATTATCATTGCACTTTATATAAATAGCGCGGATAGATGAATCGGTCTTTGCGTGATGAATAAGCCGGATCACATCATACAGCGGTACAGTTTCAAGGCTCACATCCCCGCTAAGCCTGGAAATAGTGTTGTCCTGCCGCCGGTCACTGAATGACTGCGACAGATCGAGCACCAGTACGGATTTGGGATCTATAGTTACCTTATCGCTGCTCGATAAGGCGCTGGCAAAGATCATCAAAATGACGAAGCATATACCTGTAAAAACTATGAGCGCCACCAGCGCAGCCAGGAAAAACTTTAAAAAACTCCTCACTACTTAAAATTTTATTCCGGTAAAAATAAAGATATTTGATCTGGCAACAGATATTCTGTTTAATGAACAAGGCATATTTATTGACGGGCGGTAATATGGGCAACAGGCGGGCAATGCTTGAACAGGCAAAAAGCGGCATACAAAAAGAGATAGGGACAATATCCGCCTGCTCAGAAATATATGAAACAGCAGCATGGGGAAAGGCAGATCAGCCGTCCTTTCTCAATCAGGCGCTCGAAGTAACTACTGTGCTTTCTGCCCGCGAAGTTTTGACCGGGGTATTATCCATCGAGGCAAAAATGGGCCGTTTCCGGCAGGAAAAGTTTGGTCCCCGTATTATAGATATAGACATCCTGCTGTATAATAACGCCATCATTAATGAGCCGGGATTGATCATTCCTCACGCCCAACTGGCCGGCAGGCGGTTTGCGCTTACGCCCCTTGCGGAGATCGCTCCGCATTATGTTCATCCTATACTACAGGAAACAATCGGCAAATTATTGCTCTACTGCAAAGATGAGCTGCCGGTGAAAAAAATGGAAAATTAGTTTTCCACGGTCTCCGTTTATTTTGAAAGGTTGTTTAAGTTTGGCTTTCTTTATGAATTATCATTTTGTTACTATTGAAGGGAATATCGGTGCAGGGAAAACGACTTTAGCGCATTTATTAAGTAAACATTATAATGCCCGGCTCATCCTTGAGCAGTTTGCAGACAATCCATTCCTCGCAAAGTTTTATGAAAATCCTAAACAAAATGCATTTCCGCTTGAATTGTTTTTTATGGCGGAACGTTACAAGCAGCTCAAGGAGCTGCTCCATACCCAGGATCTTTTTCAGAATATTACCATATCCGATTATCTTTTTACCAAATGCCTGCTCTTTGCCAAAGTAAATCTTCCGGACGAAGAGTTTATGCTTTACCAGCGGCTGTTTGAAATAATACAGCAGCAGCTTGTGCAGCCGGATATACTCATATACCTGCATGCGCCGGTAAGCACTTTGCAGGCAAGCATACGCAAACGCGGACGGCCCTACGAGCAGTCCATCCCGGACACCTACCTGTTCAGCATTCAGCAAACTTATACTCATTATATCAAACAGCATAATATCAAAACTCTGTTTGTAGATGCATCCAACGCAGATTTTTTAGGAAATGAAAAACACCTGAAAGTAATTACGGAGGCATTGGAAAAAGACTATGAAGGCGGGCAGCATTTCCTTACACTGCCCTGATTTTTTTGTAAATTATGAGCATCCCATCTTCTATAAATAACAACCCCTTTGAGTCAGTCAAAATACGCGAATTCAGAAACCTGCTGATGGGGCGCTTTTTGTTCATTCTGTCATTGCGTATGATGAGCACCCTCGTGGGATGGTGGATATATAAGCTTACCAGCGCTCCTTTTGCCATCGGGCTGATTGGTCTGTCGGAAGTAGTGCCCGCCCTTACACTTGCACTATATGCCGGTCATTTTATAGATACCAGTGAAAAGAGGAAGCTGTTGCTTACAGGTGTCTTCCTGTATTTTTGCGCTGCCGGCATTTTGTTCTTTCTTTCTACCAGGTTTACGGCATCCCGCCTTACCAATCACTGGATCGCCATCTGCATTTACGCTGTGATTTTCTGTACAGGCATCGTTCGTGCTTTTGCCGGACCCACATTCAATGTGCTGCTGGCTTTGATAGTACCGCGCCGGGCACTGCAGAATGCCACAACATGGAACCAGGGCGCCTGGCTCACAGCCTCGGTATCCGGTCATGCACTGGGGGGATTTTGTATTGCCGTATCCGGTATACCGGGAACTTTGCTGTTTATATGCGGGGGGATCCTCAGCGGGCTGCTGCTGCTGACCCGGTTGAGACCCAAACCTCCCATAATGCAAAGCAGTGAGAAAAGAACCTGGGACAGTGTAAAGGAAGGAGTACATTTTGTTTTCAAAACCAAAGACCTGCTCGGCGCCATCACGCTCGATATGTTTGCCGTTTTCTTTGGCGGGGCAGTAGCAATGGTGCCGGTATATGCAAGCGATATTTTAAAAGTGGGACCGGAAGGATTCGGTATACTGAACGGAGCTGCCGATATCGGCGCAATATGCAGCGTGTTGCTGCTGACTATCTTTCCCATGCAAAAGCGCCAGGGGCAAAGGCTGATCATTGCCGTATCAGGCTTTGGAATATGTATTGTCATTTTCGCGCTCTCCAGATTATACCTGTTGTCTTTCCTGGCGTTGATGATAAGCGGTATACTGGATGGTATCAGCGTGGTAATCAGAGGAACCATTATGCAGTTAAAGACTCCCGATGAAATGAAAGGAAGAGTAATGAGCGTGAACAGCATGTTTGTAAATTCCAGCAACGAGCTCGGTCAGTTTGAGAGCGGTCTTATGGCAAAGCTCATGGGAGTAGTTCCTTCTGTGGTTTTCGGAGGATGTATGACGCTTGTGGTAGCGCTTACCACGTGGATTAAAGCTCCGGGGTTGCGAAAACTGGAATATTGAGAGGAAGGTGTAAGATATAGGGCAATACACCTTACACCTTACACCTTATACCTTATACCTTATACCTTACTACCTTATACCTCACTACTTTACTTCTAGTCCTTCACCAGCTCCTGTATTTTTTTCCTGTCGCCAACGATCCAGACAATATCGTTCCATTCCAGTACCGTTTGGGATTCAGGGTTCAGTATACGCTGACCGTCGCGCTCTATGCCCACTACAAGCCCGCTCGTCTTTTCGCGGATGCCCGATGCACGGATGGTCAGTCCTTTCAGCAGCGTATGCTCATCTACCACTATTTTCTGCAGGGCAATATCGCCAGTGTCTTCAGCATCTGCATCATCGGCGCTGCTTTTGACATCAATGACCGGCTTGAAAGATTGCAACTGTTCATCAGTACCGATCACTCCCAGCTCATCCAGGGGGTACAGGCGTTCTTTTGCCCCCGGGGCATAGATCATCCGGTCTCCTCTCTTGATATAAGCGATATTGATACCGTATTGCTCCCTCCATGCCAGCTCCTGCAGGGGCTGGCCCACGAATGCTGCATTCGGGTTCACTTCAAAATCTGCCAGGTGCGCATCCCAGGGCGAAAGCGAAGCATTGGGATCGCCGTTCACCGTGGTAGCTTCAATTTCACGCTCATTCAGGTTGTCGAGAAAACGGGCATGTATACGGTTGTAGAATTTCTGGATCCTTTTTGAAAAAATAAACAATACGATCAGCGCCACAGGTATTATCACCAGGAAAGCCACTGTTCCGGAATAGATCCTGTCGACAAGGAACCCTACCAGCACCACTGCAAAAAACACCCTGCAAATCTCGAGCACCAGCAATGGTCCCTGGTTATATTTTTTATCGAGCCATAAAGTAGTATAGGCGGAATTATTAGGCTTACGCGCCATCAGCGCCCACAGGAAAGGGGCAATGATAGCAAAGGTCACTATAAGAAATATAGTCTTGCTGAGCGCAAGGTTGCTGAATTTTTCATTAAAAAAGGGATATAAAAAAGTAAAAGAAGCAAGCACCAGCGCTATGATAATTATGGCATTGGTACCTACGATCATTGCATAAGATTTGAGCACTATCTTCCATTCGCTTTCTGCCTGGATGTTCTGGGCTCCGGCAGAATACCTGTTGAGCATAGTAAGCAGTCGTGGCGGTATAAAGCGGCTGATGAAATTATAGAACGCTTCTGAATATTTGATAAAATAGGGGGTGGTAAAAGTTGTGATCGCTGATGCTCCAACGGCAACGGGGAACAGGAAGTCGCTGGTCACTTTCAGGGTAATGCCAAGCGTAGCCACGATAAATGCAAACTCCCCGATCTGTGCCATGCTCATCCCCACCTGTATGGACTGTTTCAGCGGTTGCCCGGATAATAATGCACCTAAGGTGGTAGCAAGCATTTTACCGAAAATAGTGAGCAGGGTGACCCAAAGTATTGCCATGCGGTGCTCAAAAATAGCAGCGGGATCTATCAACATGCCTATAGATACAAAGAACACCGCACCAAACAGGTCCTTCACCGGCTTAAGGATATGTTCTATTTTTTCAGCCGAGGTGGTTTCTGCCAGTATTGACCCCATTACAAATGCACCAAGCTCTGCGGAGAAGCCTATCTCTGTGGCCAATACTACCATACCAAGACAAAGCCCTATGGAGAGTATCAGCAGCGTTTCTTCGTCGAGGATCTTTTTTGCCCGTCTTAAAAAACTCGGCAGCAGGAAAATACCGGCAATGAACCATACTGTCAGGAAAAACAGCAATTTCAGCACAGAGGATATCATCTCTGTTCCGTTGAACTGCTGTGTGACAGCCATGGTGGACAACAATACCATCAGCAATATCACCACGATATCCTCCACTATCAGTACCCCGAATACGATACCGGCAAACTGCTGGCGCTTCACTCCCAATTCAGAAAAAGCCCTTATAATAATGGTAGTGGATGAGCTTGCCAGCAAACCTCCAAGAAAGAGACTGTCCATAAATGACCAGTTCATCCATCTCCCTACGGCATAGCCAAGCACCAATATTACAATGATCTCCACTGTAGCCGTAACAGATGCCGCGCCGCCAACACGGAGCAGCTTTTTGAAGCTGAACTCCAGGCCGAGGCTGAACAGCAAAAAGATCACGCCCATCTCGGCAAAAGTTTTGATATTCTCTTCATCTGCTACGGTAGGGAATATAGATATATGTGGCCCTACCAGGAAGCCTGCTATAATATACCCTAATACCAAAGGCTGCTTCATTCGCCGGAACAGTAATGTAATTACCGCGCCCGCACCCAGTATCAGCGCCAGATCTTCTATTAACTTTGGCAAATGCCCCATAAATTGAATTATAATCGCTTTTATGCAATGATGCGCAATATGACAAGCACATCTATAGTACAATGTGAGATACGTCCTGGTGTCCGCTGCCGGTCGTTGAAAATGCAAGCCGCGTGATGGGCCGGATTATACTATTGCTGTGATGAAAGCCGTATCTGCACAGGATCGTACAAATTTAATCATTTCAACGCTAACAGCCGCTCCATGACATAAAAAACTGCAGGACAGAAGCTGGAATTTTTCAGGGTGATGCGGGCACGGTCCACCAGCACATCTTCATCAGTGTAGGGAAAGCGCGCGCAGTCGGAAGGACGAACATCATAGATGCTGCACCGGTTATCCTTTCCTAAAAAAGGGCAGGGCGTTTGCCTGACCACGTAATCGCCGTCTTCATCAAGCCGGAGATAGGTGTCAATAAATACACTCTCTTTCAGCTTCAGGTGTTTGCTTATACGCCTGATATCGGGCGTCTTAAAACGGGGGGAATAATTTTTGCAGCAGGCCGCACAATGCAGGCAGTCAATATGGGAAAAAGCTTCCTCATGCAGCTCCGGTAAAAGCTTCAGCACTTTTTTCTTATCAGGCTTCTGCAGGAAGCGTGCATATGCTTTATATCTCTCCGCGGCTTTTCTTTGCCACTGCTTATTTTCCCATTCACCCGACACGAACGCAGCAGTATGCTCTCCTTTTTCCATAAAATTTAAATACATGTTAACCTGTGCAATTTACACAAGAATGGGCGTATTTCAATTCTTCGCTTCAGGCGAAAAGGTTGTGATGCTATTGTCAGCATGAATGTTATGATGCAGATTCCTTCCCAACCGAAGGTCGGGATCGGAATGACAGGCTGAAGTGCTATGTTGAGCTATAATACAAATGCTGAACAATTGCACTATTGCTGAACGAAGCCCTACTGTTTGTCATTCCGACGGAGGAGGAATCTACCCCTGCTTCAATGCCCAATCCATAAATAATATGGTATGCTTTGATTGCCAAAGTTTGAAATACGCCCGAATTGATCCATTATAGTTAATTTCGCAGCTTCTTAATAATGACAATGGATTCAGTTCGTGAACAAATATTAATACTTTTAAGCACGCCTGCTTATATCATCATCATTGGTATTGAAGTATTGCTGAGCAATTACCGCCACCGGAAGCTGTACTCATGGAAAGATACTATTGCCAATATCTATCTCATGATAGTGAACGGTGCAATAGACCTTTTGTTCCGGGGAGTATACCTGGTTATCCTGGATTATTTCTACCGGCACCAGCTTATCTCCTTCAGCAATGTGGTAACATACTGGATCCTGCTGCTCCTGCTCGAAGACTTCCTGTATTACTGGCTGCACCGTTTTGACCATGAGATAAGATTGTTTTGGGCGGTGCATGTAACCCACCATTCTTCGGAGCATCTCAATTTTACGGTAGGCTTCCGGTCATCGGTATTCCAGCCCCTGTACCGTTTTTTTTATTTTATCCCGCTGGCGCTAATGGGGTTCAGACCCATTGATATAGTTTTCATATATTCTGCCACACAGATATGGGGGATCTTTGTACATACCAGGCTCATTCACAAAATGGGCTGGCTCGAATATATCCTGGTCACCCCGTCCCACCACCGCGTGCATCATGCTTCCAACCCCAAATACTTAGATAAGAATATGGGCATGTTCCTTATCATCTGGGATAAAATGTTTGGGACTTTCCAGGCAGAACTGCCGGAAGCCGAGTATCAGCCTGTCAGGTACGGACTGACAAAGCCCATTGAAAAAGAGAACTTCAGCACTATTATCTTTCATGAGTGGAGCAGCATATGGAAAGATATCAGCAGAAAGGATATTGGCTGGCGCGAGCGCATAGGCTATCTTTTCGGACCGCCCGGCTGGAGCCACGACGGCAGCCGCCTCACCAGCGAAGAAATGAGGCAGCAGGAATCCGGTAATTCCGATGAGGAAAGCCAGACCGGTCGTCCTGCATGGATGCCCTCCTCAACGGGTAAAGCCGATAATGTCCGGTAGCGGTACCGACAGGCGTCACAATACACTTAAGTGTTATATCAAACGTGAAACGACAGGCGACAAATGTAAGTACCTCACAGCATTTTTCATTTAAAACGTTTGCATAACCTGCTTATCCACATCATCCCGCATACAGCGCACATCCATATTTTATCTGCTACTTTCCTCGTAACTTTGCCCGTCTTTTTTAAGCATAAAACACATGTGAGCAGAAGGAGTGGTAAGTGGTAAGAGATAAGTGGTATAGGACATTACAGATTTGAGGTACAACCTGAAACCTGTAACCCGAAACCTGTAACACCTTTCCTCTCACTTTTCACAATAGCTGATTGATTTAACACTTTACATATATGAGCATATTTGAGTCCCTGTCCGCCGAGTTCCGTAGTCGTCATATAGGCCCCAACCCTGCTGAAACCAAAGAGATGCTGGATACCATAGGCGTTCCCTCTCTGGAGGCGCTGGTAGACCAAACGATCCCTCCTTCCATCCGGTTCCGCCATCCGCTGGCACTCCCCGCAGCTCAAAATGAATATGAATATCTTCATGAGCTCAAAAAAGTGGCCGGCAGGAATAAAGTGTTTAAGAGCTATATAGGACAGGGATATTATGGCACCATTACTCCCCCGGTGATCCTAAGGAACATCTTTGAAAACCCGGGCTGGTATACCCAGTACACACCTTACCAGGCAGAGATATCCCAGGGGCGCCTGGAGAGCCTTCTTAATTTTCAGACCCTGGTAGCAGATCTCACGGGATTACCTTTTGCCAATGCCTCCCTGCTGGACGAAGGCACTGCTGCTGCCGAGGCTATGGCAATGCTCTTTCACCATATCAATAAAACAGATAAGATCAGCAAACCCAGGTTTTTTGTAGATCAGGCAATATTCCCTCAAACACTGGATGTGCTGGCAACACGTGCCGAGCCCATAGGTATACAACTGGTAACAGGAGATTATACCACCGCCAATATAGATGACAGTTATTTCGGCGCTATAGTGCAATATCCCAATGGCAATGGCAGTATTGAAGATTACCGCAGCTTTATTGAGGAGGTGCACAGCCGGAATGGATATGTGGTAATGGCAGCCGATATACTTGCGCTCACCCTGCTTACCAGTCCCGGTGAGATAGGCGCTGATGTGACCGTGGGCTCAGCTCAGCGCTTTGGCGTACCCATGGGATTTGGCGGCCCGCATGCTGCCTACTTTGCTACCAAAGAAGAATTCAAAAGAGGAATGCCCGGAAGGATCATCGGTGTAAGTGTGGACGCCCAGGGCAACAGGGCATTGCGCATGGCATTGCAGACAAGGGAACAGCATATCAAGAGAGAAAAAGCCACTTCAAATATTTGTACCGCCCAGGCGCTCCTGGCCAATATGGCGGCAATGTATGCGGTATATCATGGCCCGCAGGGACTGAAAAATATTGCGTCAAGAGTAACATTACTCGCAAAAACGCTTGCCGAAGGACTGGCTGACCTGGGATATAACAATGTCAATCATTATTATTTTGATACACTTAAAGTGCAGGCAACCAATATCACCGCCATACGGAAAACAGCAGAAGCGCATGAGATCAACTTCCGGTATTCTGATGACCGCTTCATCGGTATTACGGTAGATGAAACAACCTCCCAGAAAGATGTGCTTGATATACTCTATGTATTTGCGGAAGCCTCGGGTCAAAGCGGTGCATCGGTGACTTTCAGCGATGAGCAGGTGTTTGAGAATATCCCTGCTTCTGCAGTAAGGCAATCGGCTTACCTCACCCATTCCGTGTTTAATACCCATCATAGTGAAACAGAGATGATGCGGTACATCAGGTTTCTTGAGAACAAAGACCTCTCGCTGGTCACTTCCATGATATCGCTCGGGAGCTGCACCATGAAACTGAATGCGGCTTCGGAAATGATCCCCGTAAGCTGGCCGGAATTTGCGCATATCCATCCTTTCGCCCCACAGGATCAAACCAAAGGTTACCGGCAGATAACAGATGAACTGGGCAAATACCTTTGCGCTATTACCGGCTTAGATGCCTGCAGCCTGCAACCTAACAGCGGTGCGCAGGGCGAATATGCCGGGCTGCTCACGATCAGGAATTTTCATAAAGCAAAGGGTGATGGGCACAGGAACGTCGTGCTGATCCCTATTTCGGCTCACGGCACCAATCCTGCCTCGGCAGTGCTGGCCGGGCTGAAAGTGGTAGTGGTAAAAAGCGATAGCGAAGGGCATATAGATGTAGCTGACCTCAGGTCCAAAGCCGAGCAATATGCGGCTTCTCTTGCGGCGCTGATGGTCACCTATCCTTCCACGCACGGAGTGTTTGAAGAAAGCATCCGGCAGATATGCGAGATAGTGCACAACAACGGCGGTCAGGTGTATATGGACGGCGCCAATATGAATGCGCAATGCGGGCTTACCTCACCCGGGGAGATAGGCGCGGATGTGTGCCACCTCAACCTGCATAAGACCTTTGCCATCCCGCATGGCGGCGGCGGTCCCGGGATGGGGCCTATTTGTGTAAAAGAACATCTTGCCCCTTACCTGCCTTCGCATATAGCTGCCGGCGCTGCAGCTAACAGCAACGGGCATACGAAATACCACGCGGTAAGCGCAGCGCCCTACGGCTCGGCATCCATACTGCTGATAAGCTACGGGTATATCCGCATGCTTGGCGCAGAAGGCGTTAAAGCAGCTACGGAATATGCCATCCTGAACGCGAATTATATGCGGGCAAGGCTGGAAAAATATTATGATATATTATACTTAGGCAGCAACGGCACCTGTGCGCATGAATTTATTGTAGACATCAGACCTTTCAAAAGCCAGACAGGAATAGAAGCGGAAGACGTGGCAAAGCGCCTGATGGACTATGGATTCCATGCCCCCACCCTGAGCTTTCCCGTGCCGGGCACGATCATGATCGAGCCCACCGAAAGCGAGGACAAAGCAGAGCTTGACCGTTTTTGCGAAGCAATGATCAGCATTTACCATGAAATAAAAGCCATTGAAGAAGGGAAGTCGGATAAGGCAGACAACCCTCTGCAACATGCGCCTCATACGATGCAGGTAGTATGTGCCAATGAATGGGCACATTCCTATACCCGCCAGGAAGCCGCCTTCCCGCTGGCTTATGTGGCTCAGAACAAGTTCTGGCCCAGCGTTTCCAGAGTGAACAATACCTATGGCGACCGTAATCTCATATGCACCTGCGAGCCCGTGGAAAGCTATATGGAAGTGGAAAAAAGCTGATATGGCTGCGTTTTAAATTTTCTCATATTTTATTATTGTATAGAGGAATAGCTTTATGTAGTATTTCACCGGTCACTTTACATTAAGGGTAGCCCCTGACGGGGCAAATAAAACGACGTCCGGCATTTTTTCTACAAACAGGCAGCCGCTATGCGGCATGTTTCAGATGCGTAATCCCAGACAAATAAAATACTTTTAGTCCGTATCCCTCTATACTAAACGCTGTTGGATATACCGGGTTTTCTGTGCCATCGGCACAACCCGTTTGTAGACAGGTAATTTTCAAGTATGCGCCATAGACGCTACCCTGGTTCTATAAAGAGGATCGCATTCAAAGCACCCATTTGGAGTCTTTGAAATGTCATTGGCCTTCCGGAGCATTTTATAGCTCATATTTCTTACCTGAACCTTTCCCTGTATCCCTTCGGGCTCTCATGCACGAATTTTTTAAATGTAGTAGAGAAATACGAAGCGGTAGAAAACCCAGTCCGGGCAGCAATTTCAGCGATAGACAGATCTTCGTTCTGAAGATAATGTTTGGCACGCTGGATCCGCATCAATAGTATATGGTCGTTTACACTGGCGTCAAAAAGCAACTTGACCTTCCGGTAAAGCTGTATCCGGGATATATGCATTTCGCGGCAGATATCGTCCACCGAAAAATTTTCATTAGCAATATTCTGCTCAATAACGGCATTTAAATGAGCGGCAAAAGCCCGGTCGGATCTTTTAGCGATCCCTCCATTAATACCCGAAGGTATTTCCGCGGAATAATGTTCTTTAAGCTTTGCCCTGTTCTCCAGCAGGCTGCTGATCGTTCCTTCCAGTATATCTACATTGAATGGCTTGGTGATGTACGCATCTGCATGAACATTAATGCCCTGCAGCTTGTTTTCCTCCGTTGTTTTGGCGGTTAGCAATATCACCGGTATATGCCTGGTCCTTATATCATCCTTCAGCGATTTTGTCATTGCTATGCCATCTGTCTTCGGCATCATCACATCGCTTATTACCACATCAGGTATTTCATCAAATATCTTTTGAATGCCTTCGGCGCCATCATGGGCTGTGATCACATTGTATTCTGCAGAAAGCCGCTGAAATAAAAACTCCCGCAGATCATCATGATCCTCCACAATTAAAACCGTTTCTTTATTCTCCCCGCTTTTAGCCGTCATTTCATCTTCGGGTAAGGGTAACAGTGGTTTGGTCTCAGGCGCATAATAATTTTCTATCCAGGCGCTCACCTGGCTGTTATACGTTTCTTTACCGGGGTGCATTTGCTCTTCACTGAAATGTGCATTTCCCAACTTCAGGCTGATAGTGAATACGGAACCTTTATCCTTTTCGCTTTGTACTGCTATATTTCCTTTATGCAGCTCAAGCAATTCTTTAGAAAGCGCCAGTCCCAATCCTGTTCCTTTATTGCTGTCGTAGCTCGCCTGGTAAAACATTTCAAATAAATGTCCCTGCTCTTCTTTACCCATGCCGATGCCAGAATCCTGTACTTTAATTACAGCCTCGTTGCTCACATCATCTTTCTTAATGGTTAAATGTATAAAGCCGTTATCCCCTGTAAACTTGAATGCGTTGGAAAGGATATTAAAAAATACCTTCTCAATCTTTTCACAATCAATCCATACCGGCAGCGTGGTTTCATTGGTAATGACCCTGCAGTCAATATGATGCTGCTTTGCAAATACTGCAAATGCATTCACGATCTCCTGCAAAAATTGTACAAGATCGGTTTCCTGCAGCTCCAGCTTCATTTTATTCAGCTCCAGCTTCCTGAAATCCATCAACTGGTTTACCAGCAGCAACAGGCGGGTGGCATTTTTTTTCACAAGTGAAAACTGGTTGCGTATGGTAACAGAAAGTTTGCCGCGCAGCGCTTCTTCTGTTGGCGCTAATATCAAAGTAAGCGGTGTTTTTAATTCATGCGAGATATTGGTAAAGAAATTCAGCTTTTCTTCATTCGCTTCACGGGCTTTATCAGCCATTAATACGATCTGGCGGCTTTGCTCAGATATTTCCTCGTTTTGTTCATGGAGCCTTTTATTTGCCTTGATATTCTTGCTCCTGGAGTAAACAAGCAACCCGGCAAGCATAAGCGACAATACCAGCGAGCCGACCAGTATAAATATCAGGTTGCGTTGCGTTTTAAAGGTTTTGGTTTGCTGTGCCAGCAACTGTTGCTGGCGAACGATATCTTTTTGTTGTGCCGTGATCTTATTTGCCTGCTGCAGCAGCATAATGGCATTCGTACTGTCCACAACTATGGTTTCCAGTATATTTCTCCTCGGCACATTTTGGTTGCGCAGCAATTTATCCGCAACCCGTATAGCTTCGCTGCCTCCTGTAGGGTATAATACAGAAGCGAGCAGCGTGTGATCTTCTACCATGCTCAGCCCGGTGCCGGGCAATGCATCCACACCAATTATTTTTATATCCTCTATCCCCGCTTTTTTACATATACCCGACGCCGTTCTGGCCATTACATCATTGTGCGCAAAGATCAACTGTGTATTTTTCAATTCGCCGGTAAATGCCGGGAGCTGGCTTTCCACGCTGCCTTCAAGCCAGTCGCCGTTAATTACTTTTTGAATATGTACACCGGGAAATTTCTTGACCGCCTCAGCAAATCCTTTTTCTCTTTCCCTTGCCGGGGTGGAAGTCTGCAAGCCTGTTATTTCAATTATATTTCCCTTGTTATGCAAATACCTTGCAGCATACACACCCGCAAAATAGCCAACCTGGAAATTGTCTGCACCTATATAACTATTATACAGCTCGGAATTAACATTCCTGTCTACTATCACAACCTTTATTCCTTTATTGTAGGCCTCTTCAACTACCGGGGTCAACGGCGCAGCTTCGTAAGGGCAAACGATCAGCAGGTCAATGCCTTCCTGCATTAATTCCTTTATTTGTTCCACCTGTTTTTCGCTGCTGTAATCTGCCTGCCTGTAAATGGCTTCTATATCAGGGTAAAATACAAGTTCACGATACAATTCCTCCTTCATGTCTTTCCGCCACTCATCTGCTTCGCCTAATTGGGATATGCCTATCCTGTATTTATGAGAAGCTTGCGTACTGCACGAAAGCTGGCATGCTGTAGCAATGACCAGCAACAGATAAATGGCGGCATTCGTTATTTTTTGCATACACGAAGAGGAATAATTACCGGGCACAGTTTCTATATTTCCTGCGGAGGCATGCTGTAAGTTTTTTGTTGACCGGCCTCATTGCTTCGATTGAGCGACATCGGCGACGCTCCGTTCATCTGCAGATCATTATTCAGCAGATGCGGCAACCGTCTTTACAAAATCCATCCTGCATAAATATATAGCGTAAAGATGGTACTATTTTAAAAGAAACCACTACAAATTTTAAATTTATTTACGGTGGACATCGTAGCAATTACTTCCTAAGTTATTGAAGATCAAAAAAGTATTTTTAATACTGCTAAAATCCGTATTTAAAACGAATTGATACAAAATTGAACGGCTAAGGGTGTTCCTCCATAATATATTTGGTTCATCAATCACGATTGACCAACGATTCTTGTTATGAAGAAACCATTACTATTCTGGAGTATTGTTGTAGCCCTTGGCGGCTTTCTCTTTGGCTTTGATACCGCTGTTATCTCCGGTGCGGAAAAATCCATTCAGGCTTACTGGCAGCTTTCTTCCTTTCAGCATGGGGTTACCATGTCTGTTGCGCTGTTGGGTACTGTTATCGGCGCTGCGCTGGGCAGCTTACCCTCCGACAAACTGGGAAGAAAAAGAACACTTATTATTATAGCATTCCTTTTTCTTATATCATCTGCGGCTACTGCCCTGGCAACCAACTGGGCGATGTTTTTATTATTCCGTTTTATCGGCGGCTTAGGCGTAGGCGCGTCATCTGTTACAGCGCCTATTTATATATCGGAAATATCTTCTGCCAAAAACAGGGGAAGGCTGGTAGCGCTTTTCCAGTTCAATGTAGTAATGGGTATACTCATATCTTACCTGTCAAACTACCTGATTGGTATTGCCGGCGGTGACCATTCCTGGCGGCTGATGCTCGGCATTATGGTGATCCCCTCATTTCTTTTCTTGGTATTGTTAAGATTTGTGCCGGAAAGTCCCCGCTGGCTGATACTGCACAATAAAAATATAGACGATGCAAAAAACACGCTCCGCATCATTGACCCTGAAAAATACGAAGAGGAGATCGCTACTATTTTAAAAACCAATGAAGAAAACAAGCATAAGCCTCAGGAAAAGCTGTTTTCATCAAAATACAGGTTCCCTATTTTCCTGGCAGTAGCATTTGCCATATTCAACCAGGTATCGGGTATAAATGCTATTATATATTATGCACCCCGCATTTTTGAATCTTCCGGGCTTGCAACCGAATCGTCATTGCTGTCGAGTGTTGCTATAGGTTCTGTAAACCTCCTGTTCACCTTATTGGCATTAAGCTTAATAGACAAGTTCGGCAGGCGAAAACTAATGCTCACCGGTACTATCGGGTTGATCATTACGCTTGGTATCGTGGCCTGGTTATTCATGCATCCTTCATCAAATCCTTATGCCATTGTTGTTTTATTGTTAGCCTATATAGCATTCTTCGCCATGTCGCAGGGGGCCTGTATATGGGTATTTATTTCAGAGATTTTTCCAAACATAGTAAGGGCAAAAGGACAAACCCTCGGCAGTCTTACCCATTGGGTGATGGCAGCCATTATCACTTTTATTTTTCCTGTCATCAGCGAAAACCTGGGAGAGGGCGTCATCTTCTTTTTCTTCTGCTGTATGATGATGCTGCAGTTAGGCTTCGTAATAAAATATATGCCCGAAACAAAAGGCAAATCGCTTGAGGAACTTGAAACCAATCTTGTATTACACTAAAAAACTGCTGTATGGATTTTACCTGTGTTTGCTTTGGAGAGGTATTATTTGATGTATTGCCGCATGAAATAAAAGCCGGCGGTGCGCCGATGAATGTAGCGTATCACCTTACTACGCTGGGGCAACCAACCGCACTTATCTCCAGGATCGGTAATGATGACCATGGCAAAGCACTGACCGCCATTCTTAAAGAAAAGAAACTGCACACAGAACATATACAGGTTGATGCAACATATCCCACCGGTATTGTACTGGCGCAGCCTGATGCTGCTGGCGATATGAAGTACGACATAAAGCAGGGCGCCGCATGGGATTGTATTGAACCGGAACCTCAGCATGAAGCGCTGGTAAAAAATGCGGGGTATTTCATTTTCGGCAGCCTTATTACCCGGAGTAAAACTTCATGTAGTACCTTATTCAATTTGCTCGACAACCCTGTAGTAAGAGTATTTGACGTAAACCTGCGACAGCCTTTTGTAGATCAAAGCAGGCTGGAATACCAGTTCAGCAAAGCGGATATACTTAAAATGAATGAAGAAGAGCTGGATGCTATCACAGCATGGTATGTGCAGTTCAAAACCATTGAAGATAAGATCCGCTTCCTGCAAAACCGCTTCCAGGTTCCCGATATTATTGTAACAAGAGGCGCCAAAGGGGCTGTTATCAACAGCAACGATGATTTTTATTATCATGATGGTTATCGTGTACGCGTTGCCGATACTATAGGCAGCGGCGACAGCTTTGTTGCCGGCTATCTCTCGGGTATCATCAATCATAAATCGCCTGCGGAAGCGCTGCAGTTTGCATCTGCGCTGGGCGCTTTTGTGGCTACACAAACAGGAGGCTGTCCTTCATACACCGGTGATGATATTCAAAGGTTTATTCAGTCACAGTCTTCCATGATCAGTTAATTATAAACAAATATGTTATCAATCAAAACTAAAACGATAGAAGTATGAAAAAAATCATGACTGTTGTTTGCATTTTAATAACCACTTTTTGCTTTGCGCAGCAAAAAGAAGTTAAGGGGGTTGTAACCAGTAACACAGACGGGTTACCACTTGCCGGTGTAACGGTTGCCGGCGAAACCAATGCTGCCACAACGGATTCAGCAGGCCGGTTTTCTATCAGGGTGTCACCCGGCGAAAGCCTGAGCTTTTCTTTTGTGGGCATGCAAACCTTCAAAACAAAAGCGCCGGCTACGGGTAATTTAGATGTAGCCATGGATGCAGCCTCCGGCAGCCTGACCGCTGTTGTGGTTACCGGCTACCAGACACAAAAAAAGGCAGACCTTACCGGCGCCGTATCTGTGGTTGATGTGGGAGACATAAAAAATATCCCGGTGGGCAACCCTGTAAAGGCTTTGCAGGGACGCGTACCTGGTGTATTTATCACCACTGATGGTTCTCCGCAGGGAGGCGCTACGGTTCGTATCCGGGGTATCGGCACATTGAATAATAATGACCCGTTGTATGTAATTGATGGTATACCAACCAAACGCGGATTGCAGGAAATTAACCAGGACGATGTTGAATCTATCCAGGTGCTGAAAGATGCCTCTTCCGCTACTATATATGGCGCCAGAGCAGGCAACGGCGTTATTATTGTTACAACCAAAAGAGGAAAAAAAGGTGTAAGCCGTATCAATGCCGATGCATCCACTTCACTTCAATATTACAACACAAAGATAAAAACACTTGATGCAGACGGGCATGGCAAAGCGTACTGGCAGGCTGCCGTGAATGACCGGGTAGATCCCAACCAAAACCAGATATACCAGTACGACTGGAATGGAAATTATGATAATCCGGTGCTCAATAAGATCATTTATCCGGACTTTATTGATGCGGCAAAGACAATGAAACCAGCCAACACATACTGGTATGATGAAATAGCGCAGACTTCAATTATACAGAACTACAACGTATCTGTAAGCAATGGAAACGAGAAGGGTAATACCATGTTTTCTGTAAATTATTACGATAATAAGGGCGTTGTAAAAGCATCACACAGTCAGAAAGCGGTAGGACGTTTTAATTCGGATTTCAATTTCTTTAAGAACCGGCTCAAAATTGGTGAAAATCTTAATGTAACATACATACGTAATGCATTATTACCTATTGGCGATATTATGTTTGCTTCGCTTGTGCAGCAGCCTGTGGTACCGGTGCATACAGTAGACGGAGGCTGGGGCGGTCCTGCACCCGGTATGACTGACCGCCACAACCCCGTTCGCCTGATAGAAGACAATAAACAAAACCACAGCGACTTTTTCCGGGTATTGGGTAATGCTTATGTTGATCTCGCGATATTGCCCAACCTGCATTTAAAAAGCTCTTACGGGGTTGACTATGACGGAACATTTCAGCGCACGTTGCGTAAATCCTATGTATCAGGATTTTTATCAGACCCGTCAAACCAGGTTGCAGAAACACAATGGTATGATGGCAACAGGATATGGCAAAACACGCTTAATTATAATGCGGATTTTGGAGACCATCATGTAGACGCCTTACTGGGCTCTGAAAATATAAATTATATATACCAGACTTACTTTGGCAGCAGGCAGGGATATGCTTTGGAAAATATTGATTACGCTTATTTGGATGCAGGTTCAACCAACAAAGACAATGGAGGATCAGGCAATGCCTATTCGTTGCAATCTTATTTTGCAAAGGTGAACTATGTGTACAACAAAAAATACCTGGCATCCGTTACCGTTCGCCGAGATGGATCTTCCCGCTTTGGTAAAGACTATCGTTATGGTGTGTTTCCCGCATTCTCGCTTGGCTGGCGTATAAGCGAAGAAGCGTTTATGCAAAAGCAGGATTTTATTTCCGATCTTAAATTACGGTACGGCTATGGCGTATCCGGCAACCAGGATTTCCCCGCTGCCTATCCAACCTATTCCTTGTATTCGGCCATCTATGGTATTGACCCTACCTGGACATTTGATAATGGCAGCGCTTATGATATATCCGGCAACGGTACCGGGCAGTTGCCATCAGGGTTTACGGCAATACAAACCGGCAACCAGGCTTTAAAATGGGAGTCTACAAAAGAAAATAATATCGGGCTTGACTTCGGTATTCTTCACAATAAAATAACCGGATCGATAGATTATTTTATAAAGAATACTTCAAATATCCTTATAAGCCCGGGCTATCTTGCGGTAGTAGGCGAAGGCGGTAACCATTGGTTCAATGGAGCGTCTATGCGTAATAAGGGTATAGAAGTGCAGGCAACTTATAATGGCAACATTGCTAATGATCTTTCCCTGAGCGTTACAGGCAACTTTTCATCTTACAGGAACAAAGTGACCTACCTGCCGAATGAAGTGCTCACATCTTATCCCGGTAATGGCACAGATAAAACAATTTTAGGCAGGCCCATAAATTCATTCTTCGGTTATGTTGCTGATGGATTATTTAAAACACAGGATGAGGTAGATAAAGCGCCTGACCAGGTAGGCAAAGGGCTTGGAAGGATAAGGTATAAGGATCTAAACGGGGACAATGTCATTGATGATAAAGACCGTGATTATATCGGCGATAACAATCCCAGGTTCTTATACGGGTTAAACGTTGAGCTTAATTACAAAAACTTTGATTTCAGCTTTTTCCTGCAGGGCGTGGAAGGCATTACGGTATTCAACGATTATAAAACATGGACAGATTTTTCATCGCTCTGGGTAGGCAGCAACTGGGGGCAAAGAACACTCGATGCATGGACGCCGCAGAACCCTAATTCAACGATACCTGCGCTTACCCTTGTGAACCGTAATAATGAGGGAAGAACATCCACATACTTTTATGAGAAAGGTTCGTATATCAAGCTGCGTAATATTCAATTAGGCTATAACCTGAAAAATACGCTGCATAATATGAATATTCAAAATGCAAGAATATACATACAGGCTTCAAACCTGTTCATGATCAAAAGCAAATCATTTACGGCGCCTGATCCCGAAGTGCCGGGCAATGGTGGTTTCCCTGTTCCTGTTATCGCTACCATTGGTTTAAACGTAACATTATAATTCTTACTGAAAATACAGCTCATGAAAAAAATATTATGTGCAATCATTACGGCAGGCATCATCCTTTCTTCCTGTAAAAAAGGATTGGATGAAGCGCCGCAGGGTGTTGTATCCGGCGAAGACCTGAACACACCTGAAAATATAGATAAGATGGTAATAGCCGCCTATTCCGCCTTAGGCAACGACCATTACACATCGCCTTACTCAAGCCTTTGGCCTTATGGAAGTGTGCGTGGCGGTGATACTTATAAGGGAGGAGATGGCCCCGGTGACCTGAGTGAATTCCACCTGTTTGAAACTTTCTCACTAAACCGTGTTGACAACGGACTGATAGATGAATTATGGTACAGGTTATATGTTGATATCGGCCGAGCCAATGACGCGCTGCGCAGGTTGAATGCGGTAGGTGAAGACGTATTTCCCCAAAAAACAAAACGCCAGGCAGAAGTACGCTTCCTGCGGGGGCATTTCTATTTCTTAGCCAAGATATTGTTCAAGCGCATTCCATATATAGACGAAACCATTGACAAAGCTTCATATGACACTATATCAAACCGCAGCTATTCCAGTGATGCAATATGGGCAAAAATTGCAGAGGATTTTCGCTTTGCATCAGCCAACCTCCCGGAATCGCAGGAAGATGTTGGACGCCCGAATAAATATACTGCCAGCGCCTATCTCGCAAAAGTCCTGTTATATGCTGCATATAAGCAGGATGATAATAATGCGGTAACGTCTGTTGACGCTGATATGCTTAACGAGGTGAATACGCTTTGCGATGCTGTTATCAATTCGGGGAAATATTCGCTTAATACGGATTTTGCTTATAATTTTTTAACTGCGCACGAAAATTCACGTGAATCAGTATTTGCGATACAGTATTCAAAAGACGACGGTACGCCGAAAGGAAGATTGGATTACGGGCATGCATTGAACTATCCTATGAACCAGGAATATGGTTGCTGCGGATTTAATGTGCCCAGTCATGATTTGATCAACGCTTTCAAAACCGGCGCTGACGGACTACCTATATTTGATCATTACAATGATAATGATGTGGCGGCATCAGGCAATTATCAAACCAATACTTTTGATGAGCGCTTAGATCACACAGTAGCAAAGCCGGGCTATCCTTATAAATATAAAACCGATTTCTTATTTCAGAAATCATGGGCGCGGGCCCCGGAAGTATACGGAGCATTTGCCAGCCTTAAGGAAGCGGTTTTGTACGATGATGCCTCTTTTCAAAAAGTGCCTCCATTCATGTCAAGCTCAAAAAACTGGGACATTATCCGCTATGCTGATGTATTGTTATTTAAAGCGGAAGCATTAATTGAGCTTGGCAGGCAGGATGAAGCGGTATCTTTGATCAACCAGCTACGTACACGTGCGGCAGGGAGCGCAGCCTTATTAGTACAAGCCAATGGTGATCCAACTTCTCACTATGGCATAAGCACCTACCAGCCCGGCGTAAATTGCACCTGGACGCAGGGATATGCCCGCCAGGCCTTGCGTTGGGAAAGGCGCCTGGAATTCGCTACAGAGGGTTATCATTTCTTCGATCTTGTTCGTTGGGGAGTGGCAGCAGAAACCATGTCCGCATATTTCCTGGTTGAGAAAGCAAGATCCTCGCATCTGTCTGACGCGAAATTTACCAAAGGCAGGGATGAATATTTTCCAATACCTTTAAACCAGATAAATTACAGCCGCGGATTGTACCAGCAAAATACAGGATGGTAAAGTAAGTGGAAAGCGGTAAGTGAGAAGTGGTAAGGTGAAACGTGAGATGTAAGATGCGCACCTGAAACTTGCAACCTGAAACCTGAAACCTGAAACCTGTAACCTGTAACTTCCACCATTTTCACTATCAAAACAATAAGTCATGATCAAAAACCTGCTACAGGCATTTCTTCCATTTTTCTTTGCATTGCCTGCTATTGCTCAGCAAACGCCTGCAATAAAAAGCATCAGCACCTATTTTACCGCTGAGAAGAAATATCTTGTTTTGCCTGTTAAAAATGGTGCCCAGAAGCGTAATCTTGAACTATGGGTAGATGGCGTGAATACCCGCTTCTGGGATATGGAGCTGGCAGAAGATAAACCGGACTGGTATGCCTATATGCGCATTGATGAATGGAAAGGAAAACAGGTCGAATTAAGAGTAGATAAGGTGGCTGCTTCATCAAAAGTGTTTGACCCGGTAATGCAAAGCGATGAAGATACCAATGCCAGTCAATACAGGGAAAAGTTGCGTGCACAGTTTCATTTTTCACCCAAACGCGGTTGGACCAATGATCCCAATGGCATGGTGTATTTTAACGGGGAATATCATTTATTTTTTCAGCACAATCCTTACGGCCGCAATTGGGGCAACATGACCTGGGGACACGCCGTAAGCAAAGATCTGATACACTGGACGGAACTGGACGATGCCATACATCCCAACCAGGGAGGACCTGTATTCAGCGGTGGCGCTGTTGTAGATAAAAATAACACAAGCGGTCTGGGTGAAAACGGGAAGCCTGCGATGGTGATGTTCCATACCGGCGCAAGGGGTTGGGGGCAGTATATGACCTGGAGCACAGATGGCCGCAGCTTTCACTGGTACGATAAAGCCGTAGTGCCCCGCATCAACAAAGACAACCGCGACCCCAAAGTGATATGGTATGAGCCAACAAAAAAATGGGTGATGGTTTTTTGGGTAGAACGTGGTAATAATGAGCAGCACAGCATGCAGTTTCTCACTTCGCCTGACCTGAAGCACTGGACACCCGCCAGTATTACTTATGGCGGTA
This sequence comes from uncultured Terrimonas sp., assembly GCA_964461595.1. Classification (GTDB taxonomy): domain Bacteria; phylum Bacteroidota; class Bacteroidia; order Chitinophagales; family Chitinophagaceae; genus Agriterribacter. The sequence continues at coordinate 56,738 of CAYWVB010000017.1, forward strand.
TCGGCAATGATCGTTATTTGTTCGAATGCCCTGAATTTTATGAGCTGCCTGTACAGGGCATGGATGGTATAAAAAAATGGGTGCTTACCGGCGCCAACACGGAGTACGCTATCGGAACTTTTGACGGCACAACTTTTACGGCAGAAGAAAGCAGGTTACAAAACCAGCATGGCCGCGATTTTTATGCACCGCAAACATTCAGTGATGAGCCTACAGGCAGGCGGATAGAAATCGGCTGGTGGCGTACCAATACCGCCAAAGAGGATATGACCTTCAACCAATCCATGAGCTTACCGATGGAACATAAGCTGGTAAAAACACCAGAGGGCATCAGGCTTACACGCATGCCTGTGAAAGAAGTTGAAAATCTCCGCAGCGGTAAAGTGTACAAGCTGGGAAATAAAAGTATAAAAGAGAACAGCGCCAATCCCCTGAAGGATATAAATATAGAGCTGGCAGAACTGCATGTGGAAATTATACCGGGCAAGGCAAAAGAAGTGGATCTCAATATTCGCGGGGTGGACGTGGTATATGATGTGACCGGTCAGCAAATAGTGGTGGACGGAGTGAAAGCGCCTGCACCTCTGCTGAATGGTAAGCTGAGCCTGCTGGTATATGCCGACAGAACAGGCCTTGAAATTTTTGCCAACAATGGTCTCATGTTCATGCCTGTTAATATTAATATTGACGACGGCAACCGTTCCTTATCATTGTCGGCCAAAGGAGGCACAGCTAAGGTTTCAGGGCTTGAAGTGTATGAGTTGAAAAGTATCTGGTAATACAAAAAAAATATCATGATCGTAAAAGCCAAATGGATATTGTTAGCCTCCTTTGCTATTTCTTTTCAAACATTATATAGCCAGAGTGACGCATACGCGGATAAACACCGTCCCCAGATCCATTTCTCTCCTAAGAAGGGATGGATGAATGACCCCAACGGGATGGTATATCTCAATGGCATGTACCATTTGTTTTATCAGCACAATCCCGATAAGCCTGTATGGGGGCCTATGCACTGGGGGCATGCGGTCAGTACTGACCTTGTACATTGGGAAGAATTGCCGATTGCTTTGTATCCTGATGCATTGGGAACCATTTTTTCAGGAAGCGCTGTAATTGATAAGGATAATACGGCAGGATTCGGCGCCAATGCAATGGTGGCTATTTATACCAGTCATAATCATGCTATGGAAAAAGATGGTTTTGATAAGATAGAAACACAAAGCATTGCCTACAGCCTGGATGAAGGAAAAACATGGACAAAATATAAAGGCAACCCGGTATTGCCCAATCCAGGTATACGCGATTTCCGCGATCCTAAAGTCTCCTGGTATGCCCCTGCAAAAAAATGGATCATGACTCTGGCAGTTACGGATCATATTGGTTTCTATTCGTCGCCCGACTTAAAGAACTGGACAAAGGAAAGTGAGTTTGGAAAAAATCTGGGCGCGCATGGTGGTGTATGGGAATGTCCTGACCTGTTTCCTTTGTCGTACAACGGCGAAGAAGTATGGGTGTTGATAGTGAATATCAACCCCGGCGGCCCCAATGGCGGGTCCGCAACGCAATATTTTACCGGGAAATTTGACGGGCATGTTTTTACTCCAAATGAAACAGATACCAAATGGATAGACTATGGCCCTGATGACTATGCAGGGATCACCTGGTCAAATACCGGCGACAGGAAAGTTTTCCTGGGGTGGATGAGCAACTGGAAATATGCGAATATTGTACCTACGGAAAAATGGAGAAGCGCTAATACCATAGCGAGGGAACTGGTGATAGAAAAAGCAGGTGATAAATACCTGGTCTCCTCTGCCCCGGTAAAAGAGCTGGACACGTTGAAAGCAGCATCATATAATACCGGCAATGTAAAAGCAAAAAACATAAACATTACGGCAAAAGCCGGTAAGCTGAATGGCCCGGCCATATTAAAACTGACGGCTAAGGAACTGAAGGCGTTCAATATTACCCTATCTAATAGCGCCGGTGAAAAAGTAGTGATCGGCTACGACCGGGTAAACAATCAATATTTTATTGACAGGAGCCAGTCCGGCAACGTTGGCTTTTCAAAAGATTTCGGGAATAAGATCGTTGCGCCACGGCTTTCCGTTAATAAAGAGACAGACATTACTTTGATCATTGATGTTGCCTCTGTAGAGCTTTTTGCAGACAAGGGTTTATCTGTGCTTACCGCTATCTTCTTTCCGACATCCGGTTATACGGATATGGTAATTTCATCCGGAGACGGCTTCAGCATAAAAACGTTGAGCGTAGACCATCTTCGTAGTATATGGTAGCGAAAAAATAGCTCATTTACCAAAAGACTGTTACCTTTATCCTACTCTTCAAACTAATCTACCAGGCTAACTAATATGAAAGACAAAGAGATTGTAGCGCTTATTGAATTGCATAAGAAAAAGCTGAAAGATTTTATCAGGCTGGCTGAAGCAATGGAAATGGATACAACGTTTGTTCAAAATCAGATAGATTTCATTCTCGACACCATCAACGAACTAAGAAAATTGCTTGAAGATTTAAAAAGTTAATTATGGAAAAAGAACTGGAAAATTTAATCACATTAACCGGTACACCAAAATTCGATACTGAACTCGAAAAAATGTATAAAAAGTATAAGGGCAATCCTGACGCCATAAAATACTTATCCGAACTGATACAAAATGAATTATCGGGTATAAAAAATGATCTTCTTATTGTTAAAGAAGAATTAGTCCTTAAAAAAAAGCTTAAGAATATATCCGAAATGCAATGAGGAATTAATTGAAGCAATTGCAATTTGCTTTAAAGGATATCAGTAAAAAATTGACGCCACATCTGTTTTGTGAGTTTATCATCATCAGCTTTTTTCTTCCCATATCATGGCCAGGTGCACTATCGTCTCCACACTTTTCTGCATATCCTGTATGCTTACATATTCCTGCTTACCGTGAAAGGCCATTTCTCCTGTAAAAATATTGGGGCAGGGCAATCCCAGGAACGACAGGCGTGATCCGTCTGTACCGCCCCTGGCGCTTGTCCGGAGAGGTTGCACTCCCGCCCGGCTGATGGCTTCGAGCGCATATTCGCTCACTTCCGGATGGCGGTCAAGCACTTCCTTCATGTTCCTGTATTGTTCCTTTACATCCATAGTAATGGTCACACCCGGGAATTTCCTGGTCGTTTCATCAATATACTGCCGCAGCAATACTTCGTATTCATACAGCTTGGCAGTAATGAAGTCGCGTATAATGAACTGAAGGGTCACCTTTTCTGCAATACCATTAATATGAACAGGATGCACAAATCCCTCTCTTTTTTCTGTGGTCTCGGGGGAAAGTGCATGGGCAGGTAAAAATTCGAGATAAGCGCCTGCAGCCTTGATGGCATTCACCAGCTTATTTTTTCCATATCCCGGGTGAGCGCTCACACCGGTAAAGGTGATGCTCACACTGTCTGCTGAAAAAGTCTCGTCTTCAAAGGCGCCCCTTTCACCACCGTCGAGCGTATATCCGAAGTCGGCTCCCAGCCTGTTCAGATCCACTTTATCCACTCCCCTGCCGATCTCTTCATCAGGCGTAAATAATAGCTTTATGGCGCCATGCTTCAATTCCGGGTGCAGCATAAAGTAATTGGCCATATCCATAATGACCGCTACCCCGGATTTGTCATCGGCCCCAAGCAATGTGGCGCCGGAAGCAGTTACGATATCTTCACCCTTCTTTGCAGCGAGGTAAGGATGGTCTTTTACACTGATCACCTGCTGCTGGTCATCAGGCAGCACAATATCTTCTCCCTGGTAATTCCGGTGGATCAAAGGCTTTACCCCAGCCCCGCTACAATCCGGGGAAGTATCCACATGGGCGCAGAAGCATATAACAGGGACTTTTTTAGTAGTGTTGGACGGGATTGTCGCATATACATACCCGTGCTCATCCAGCGCTGCATCAGCAATACCCATTGCAAGCAATTCTTCCACCAAAATACGCGAAAGGTCTTTTTGTTTTTCTGTAGAGGGAAAGCCGGTGGAATGCGGATCAGACTGCGTATCCACCTGAACATATTTTATAAACCGGTCTTCAACCGTAAAAGAATAGTGCTGAAACATGTATGAAGATTATTAATAGCCACCGCTTTTACACAGGCTCACTAAAAAAAATAATGTGGTGAAACATATATAAGACAGATCACCGGCGCAAATATAAAGATGATCCATAAGCTTAGCACAACAATTTTCCAGTTCCTGCTAAGATCCATATTTACAGAACCGGTAAGTACCTTATTCATATACGCCACTATTATGCCTTCATCGCCGGATATCTTTTCCGGATCATACTCCCTCATGGCGGGAATATGCCTGATCAATATTTTCCTGATCGCCATATAGCCGGCATCGCTTAGCGCCTCATAACTCCTATCATAAGCAATACCGGCCGCATCAAGGTCCTGTCTTATAGCAGACAGCCTTTGAATGCTCCTGAAACGCATTACAACCAGCCAAACCAAAAGAATGATAAGATAATTATGTGAGACAACCGCTATATAGAATAAACAAATCGCTGAAGCTATCAGGAAAAAAGGCTGAACTGCCTTACCGGTACGCACAAAAATATTTTCCAGCAGTTGCCCCCCGTCTAAAGGCGTAACAGGCAGCAGGTTGAAGCCATTTAACAATATAAAGATCAGGGACAGCCTATAGTAAAAAATATTTGATGTGGATATAAACGCAAGCAGGCATATCATGCCCACAATAATGCCAGGCAACGGGCCTGCCAGCAATGTAATGATACGCTGCTTCCGGGATATTTTTTGCGGGCTGCCCGAAACATAAGCGCCCAGGAAAGGCACAAAAAGCATATGGACATCCCTGTATCCGAATATTTTCATCGCAATGAAATGCCCTGCCTCATGGAGTAATATGGCGCCTGTAAGCAGTAAGATCCACTGCAGGTCGCGGTGGAAAAAAATATAATAAGCGGCAATATAAAGCGCAATGCTTATAATTGTTCTTATCCATACCTTCCCGCTGCCTTCCGTATTTTCATATACCGGTTTTTTATCAGGCAGGGGATCCATTTCCTCATGTATTTCTTCCAGCATTCTTAATATGTCATATTTACAATAAATATATATTCCTTTAAATTAAAAAATAAGTTATTAATTTGGGGCGATCTGAACCAAATATGACCGACCTGCATTTTGATAATAATGAGACTGCCATACTGCTTGCCAATATTAACATTGGCGTAGCCAGGATGAATGCAGATGGCAAACTGACCTATGCTAATCCCGCTCTTTGCAAAATAACCGGGTATCCGGCAGAAGAGCTGGAGCAGCAGCATTACAGCCTGTTCGTGAAAGAACATGATAATGTGGAGCTGGAATACTGGGATTCACTTTTGCAAAGAGGAAAGCTTGAGAAAATGACTAACCTGGTTGGCATTACTACCAGGGACAATAAAAAGATCATTTGTAACGGGATCATCCATCAGGTAAAGAGCGATCAGGGGAAAATCACCTATCTCCTTATTATTGAAAATATCTCTGAAAAGATCTCCGAAGATAAAGCGCTCAGGGAAAACCTGGTGCGGTATACTATTCTCGGTAAGGCAACGGTGGAAGGGCTGTGGGACTGGAATATGAAAACAGGGCAATTATATTATAACAATAATGTAAAAACCCTTTTAGGGTATCATGATGATGACCTTGAAGCGGGGTTTGAATGGTGGAAGGCAAATATCCATCCTGATGATAAAGAAAAAATACTCGACAAGATCAATGCCGCTTTGCTGCTGCCTAATATCACAAGCCTTAATAATGAATACCGGTTTGCCTGTAAGGATGGTACCTATAAGATAATTGCCGACTGTTTTTCGATCATGAGGAATGCTGAAGGGCAGCCGGTAAGACTGATCGTTTCTATGCAGGACTTTACAGAACAAAGGAACCTGCAAAAACAACTGGCGGAAAAAGAAGCCATATACAGGAGACAATTAGCCCGCACCGTTCTTGATACCCAGGAAAATGAGCGGAAAAAGCTTGCTGAAGAGCTGCACGATAACGTTAACCAGTTACTCGGAGTAGTGAAGCTGTATATAGAGCACTCCATAACAAATGAAAACATTCGGGAGGGGCTTTTAAAAAAGAGCAACCAGTATATTGACAAGGTGATCGAAGAGCTGAGAAACCTTTCCAAGAACCTGTCGCCTCCCCTGCTTGCCGAGCTGGGGCTCGAGCACTCCATAACAAGCCTTGCCGAAGCAATCTCCGAAGTGCAGCATGTTTCCGTGATCGTGGATATGCTCGATTTCGACGAGGATGAGCTGACGGAAAGCCACAAGCTTATGCTGTACCGCATTGTTCAGGAGCAACTGAATAATATTATAAAGCACGCTGAAGCCAAGAACGTGGAGATCAATTTCCGGAAGGTGGACGAAAAATTGCAGTTGATCATAAAGGATGACGGCAAGGGTGCGGATCTGTCCATTGAAAACAATGAGGGATCCGGCCTGCGCAATATCCGTAACCGGATTGAGCTATATCACGGCACTATTGATATGATCACATCACCCGGGAATGGCTTTACGCTGAAAGTTGAGCTTGAAGTATAAGCTACTGCTATGTTAGCTTCACACTACTATACTTCTATCCATTCGCTCAGCTCCAGCCATCGCATTTCTTTCTCATCAAGCAGGGAAGTTATTTCGCCGATACGCCCCGAAAGCTCCTGCAGTTGTGTGTATGGAAGCGAGCCTGCATTAAGCTGCTCCTGGATGGATAATTTTTCTTTTTCAAGCGTTTCAATCTCCTGCTGCAATACCTCAAACTCTCTTTTCTCTTTATAGGAAGGTTTCCTTTTTGCAATATCAGCGCCTGTTTGCGCTTTATCCGGCATAGCTGGTGCACCAGGGCTGTCGCTGATCTTCTTCCGGGCGAATTCTGCTTTTATATCTTCCTGCTCTTTTTTCCATTCCCTGTATTGGGTATAGTTCCCCGGAAAATCCCGGATCTCACCATTTCCTTCAAAAACAAAGAGATGATCGCAGAGCCTGTCCATAAAATACCTGTCGTGCGAAACAATGAGCAGGCATCCTTTATACTCATTCAGAAAGTTTTCCAGTACGCTGAGCGTTGGCAGGTCAAGATCATTGGTAGGCTCATCGAGTATCAGGAAATTAGGATTACGAAAAAGTATGGACAGCAGCATCAACCGCTTTTTTTCTCCGCCGCTGAGCTTTGATATAAATGTGTACTGCTGGTCGGGGTTGAAGAGAAAGAGCTGCAGGAACTGGGCGGCGCTCAGCGATCCGCCGCCGGCAAGAGGAAAATTCTCTGCTATATCCTTAACGTATTCAATCACCCGCTTATCTTCTTTTACCTCCAGTCCCTGCTGCGAGTAATAGCCAAACACCACTGTTTCACCGATATTGATCTTTCCGCTGTCTGCTTTTTCAATCTCCTGGAGAATATTTAAAAAGGTAGATTTACCGGCGCCATTCTTTCCCACCACTCCTATTCTTTCTCCTTTCGCAAAAGTGTAGTCGAAGCCTTTCAGGATGACCTTGCCACCATAAGACTTATATACTTTCTTAAGCTCGGCAATTTTGCCGCCCAGCCTGCTCATCTTTACCTGGAGCTGCACCTGTTGGTCTTCCATCTTTTGCCGGGCTTTTGCTTCTACGGCGCCGAAAGCATCAATACGGCTTTTGGATTTGGTAGTGCGCGCCCTGGGCTGCTTGCGCATCCATTCCAGTTCTTTACGGTACAGGTTTTTCGCTTTATCAATGCTGGCGCTTTGCTGTTCCATCCGCGCCGCTTTTTTTTCTATATAATTTTCGTAGTCTCCCTTATGAATATACAGCTCGCTTCCCTCCAGTTCCCATATCTCATTGCAAACAGCATCCAGGAAATAACGGTCGTGCGTCACCAGCAGCAGTGTAACTTTTTCCTGGTTCAGGTAATGTTCCAGCCACTCCACCGTTTCCACATCCAGGTGATTGGTAGGCTCATCCATTATCAGCAACACATGCTTATGTTCGAACCCTATATCAATAAGTGTGCGGGCAAGCGCTACACGTTTGCGCTGCCCTCCCGACAGGCTCCCCACTTTTTGCTGCAGGTGATGGATATTGAGCTTGCCGAATATCTGCTTTACCTTGCTGTCGAAGTCCCAGGCGCCAAGCTCATCCATCCTCACTATAGCTTCTGCAACAAGATGACTGTCTTCCGTTTCGCCTGCCGCTTCAAATGCTTTAATAGCATTGATCACCGGGTGAGCGTGGTGAAAGATATTATCAAGAATGCTGAGGTCTTCGTAAAATACCGGCTCCTGCTCAAACAGGGCAACCGTTACGTCTTTGTGTATCCACACTTTCCCCTCTTCCGGTACTTCCCTGCCGGCGATGATCTTAAGCAAAGTGGATTTGCCATACCCGTTGCGGGCAACAAGAGCGATCTTATCTCCTTCTTCTATATGAAAGCTGAGATTGCTGAAAAGGGGCTTTACTCCGTATGATTTTCCCAATCCTTCGGCAGATACATAATGCATCGGGCAAAGATAAACAGTTGGCGCAAGTTTATGCAACAAGATGACAGCTTACCGGTAAATAAACCATTAAGGCATTGAGGGACATTAAGGCTTAGCTATCCTTAACTTCTTAATGGTTGAAAATTAAAACTAAACCATTAAGGCATTGAGGGACATTAAGACTTAACTATTCTTAACTTCTTAATGGTTTAAGATTAAAACTAAACCATTAAGGCATTAAGGGACATTAAGACTTAACTATTCTTAACTTCTTAATGGTTTAAGATTAAAACTA
>CAYWVB010000017.1:65656-86478 GCA_964461595.1 uncultured Terrimonas sp.
AACCATTAAGGCATTAAGGAACATTAAGACTTAACTATCCTTAACTCCTTAATGGTTAACAAATATCCCCTCTGATATTTAACGGGATCCAACAATCAATTTGACGGCATATCATTGCGGAGCTTTTAAAATCATTTTTTCCAATAATTTTGCAGCATGGAGCAAGTTATTTTAAAAGACCTGGGCGTTATCGGGTATAAAGAAGCATGGGACTACCAGGAAAAGCTGTTGCAGCAGCACGTACAGGCCAAATCCATTGCAGCAACGGCTACACGAAACAATCTTCTCCATCACCTGGAAGCCAGTGAAAGCGGTGAGCCGGCAGTTGCTATCCCCGCTGCTCCTCACTATTTTCTGCTGTGCGAGCATCCGCCGGTATATACACTGGGGAAAAGCGGGCATGAGTCCAACGTGCTGCTGTCGCAGGAAGAAATGGACAAAAGAGGGATTGCATATTACCATACCAACCGGGGCGGTGACATTACTTTTCACGGGCCCGGGCAGATAGTTGGCTATCCTATACTGGATCTCGAAAAATATTATACCGATATCGGTAAATACCTGCGCAACCTCGAGGAAGTGATCATACTTGCTTTGAGTCACTACAATATTGCCGGGCAACGTTCGCCGGGAGAAACAGGCGTATGGATAGATCCCTTTGTAAAGGGAAGGGAAAGGAAGATCTGCGCTATGGGTGTACGTTGCAGCAGGTGGGTGACCATGCATGGCTTTGCACTGAATGTAAATACAGACCTAAGCTATTTCAATCATATCATTCCCTGCGGTATTGCAGACAAGCAGGTAACCTCCATAGCAAAAGAGCTTGGCTATGAGCCGGATATCGAAGAAGTCAAAGCACTTGTGCAACGCTGTTTTGAAAAAGTATTTGAAAGCAGGCTGGTTAACGGATAGAGCTGTCCTTAGGTACCAGCACTTTATTCTTCTCCCTGAGCACATTGTTGTCGTAAAGCTCAAATCTGTACCAGCCGGAGCGAAGGAAGTTGGATTTGTCAATGGAGAAGATATGCTCCTGTATGTTGGCTATCCTGAATATCTCATCTCCATCGTCGTTGAAGAATTTGATGGTATACTCACCCCGTTTATCCACCGGTACCACTACAGTAATATTGCCAAAGGGGTTGGTATATACAAACCCGGAGGGGGTAAATGTTTCCGGGCGCACCATAGCAACAGTATCGGCCTTTAAGCCGTCGCTTCTTTTTTTATTGGATACCCGGGTCAATTCAGGCTGGTACTGCTTTGATGGCAGCTCAGGATCCGGCTGAGCAGCTTGTGAAGCGGCAGTATTGGCAGCAACCGCTGCCGGTGATGCAGCGTTCCCGGTATTATATGCAGCAGAGGCGGTTGATATATCCGGGGTCTTATTCTCCTCCTTTTTAGTCACCGGCGGTGATTGCACTTTATGAGGTTTCTGAGATCCGCTGAAAACATATTTACCGCTGTCAAGCAGGATATAAAGCTTGTAAAATGATCCTGTATCAGGAGCGTTATTGTCTAAAAAGCCATTGGTAACAGAGGACGGATCAGGTAAGGTAAGAATAGTCCGGAATCCTTTGAGGCTGTCTGCCGAGCGCTGTATACTTAATTGTTTGATCACTGGAAATTGATTTACCCAGCTTAAGATCACTTTCCCGTTGACATTTCTAACGGTAAATCCCGGCAAAGTATCCTGGGCTTCTGATGTGTAGCCAGAAAACAAAAGCATGGCGGCCAGCAAAATACTTACGATCAGCTTCATAGATAAAGACATCAGGACAACGGTAATTTTCTTTTTAGCAATGCAAAGATAATGCTACAGTTTCTCCCGGAATTCCAAAATTCCCGGCGGAAGAGAGCGGTTACCCTGAAGCCCTCCCGTATGTATCATTAAAATTGCTGCGCCTGGTGAAAAATAATTTTTACTGATCAGGTCGAATATGCCATACATCACTTTGCCGGTATACACAAAATCCAACGGGATATTTGATAAACGATAAAACCTGTTGATGAAGTCTAATAAAGCCTGAGATTTTTTTGCGTAGCCTCCAAAATGATAATCATGAATAATACGGAGGTTGCCGGGAATGGTCCCCGCCAGCAGGGACGATATTTCATCCGCCAGGGCCGTATTGTTTTTCATTGCACTTATACCCATCACTTCCTGCTGCGGGGATGCCGCCTGTAATACCCCGGCAATGGTAGTTCCTGTGCCAATAGCGGCTACAATATGAGTATATTTACTCATATCTCCTGATTGAAGGATCTCTGCAGCACCTGCTACTCCCATGCTGCCGAAGCCGCCTTCGGGGATGAAGTAATGGCTTTTGAAACGCTTAATAATAAGATCGGAGCCGGTGCTTCTTTTTGACAGGTTGTAATCATCGCGGGAAAGAAAGTGAAGATCCATGCCAAGCTCCCTGGCTGCGGATAAAGTATGACCGGGCAATGCGGGTTGTTCTCCCCTAATAATACCCGTAGCGCCGAAGTGAAGCTGTTTTGCCGCATAAGCAGTAGCGGCAATATGATTTGAGTAAGGCCCACCGAAGGTAACTATCTTTGTATACCCTTTATCAGCGGCATCGGCTAAATAATATTTCAGCTTAAACCATTTATTGCCTGAAATGACGGGATGAAGTTTGTCGAGCCTTAAAATATGAAGCTTAATATTTTTTCCCGCAGTAAGCTCTGATTCAACTGGGTCAATGGTAACCCGTCCTGAATGTATGGGCTGATTAATGTCCATTGGAAATATAACCTATCAACTGACGTAATGTCTGCGATACTGATCAGATGGAGAAAACAGCTTTTACCGAATATGGATTGCTTATACTTTGTCTGAGGTAAATGAAGCGCCGAGATATTCCTGGTTAAGCCTTGCTATGTTTTCCAGTGAGATCTCTTTGGGACAAACAGCCTCGCAGGCGCCGGTATTGGTACATGCGCCAAAGCCTTCCTTATCCATTTGTGCGATCATATTCATTACGCGGGTCTTCTTTTCGGGAACACCCTGTGGAAGCAGCGCCAGATGCGAAACCTTAGCCGACACGAACAACATTGCCGAGCTGTTTTTGCAGGCAGCCACGCAGGCGCCGCAGCCTATACAGGCAGCAGCGGCAAAAGACTGATCGGCTTTTTCCCTTTCAATTGGAATAGAATTCCCGTCTACTGCATTGCCAGTGTTCACAGAGATAAACCCTCCGGCCTGGATAATATGATCAAAGGCACGCCGGTCAACAATAAGATCTTTAATCACAGGAAATGCGTTGGCTCTCCAGGGTTCCACCACTATCGTATCTCCGTCTTTAAACGCACGCATGTGCAACTGGCAGGTGGTAGTACCATGCCATGGCCCGTGCGGCCGGCCATTGATATACATTGAGCACATGCCACAGATGCCTTCGCGGCAGTCGTGGTCAAAAGCGATCGGCTCTTTCCCTTCTTCTATCAATTGCTCATTGAGCACGTCAAACATTTCGAGAAACGACATTTCGGAAGAGATACCTTTTACCTGAAATGTTTCAAAATGCCCACGGTCATTTTTATTTTTTTGTTTCCAGACCTTTAAGGTCAGATTCATTGTATAATGTTCCATAGAAATTATATCTTAAATTTTTCTACAATAAACGGCGTCAATCTAAATTGTATATTTTTCTTTATTAGCCGTTTTACTGATCTGTAAAATTCATTATTATCATATTTGGGTATAAATGCTCTTGAAGAAACAACAATTGCATTAATATCAAACTCTTCAATTTGGTCTTTAGTTTTATCAATTGAATTCCATATTTGTTCACACGCATATATTAAATCAACTCCCTTTAGCTCAACATAGTAAGCAATTGACTTATCCAATATCATATACTTCTGCTTATTCTTATCAAAAAGAAATAAAAAATCGCACTTTCTAACTCCTTTAACTTTATTAAAAACACATTTATCAATAGGCACAGCATCACACACCATTTCATATTCATCATATACAAAGCAAATCTTTTTTCCCTCCTCCTCCTTGCAAATAGTGTTACCGCTTTCCTGTATAATACACTCAATTAGTGTTTTCATTAGCTATACCTAATTCAATATTCATCAATTTATCGAAATCGCTATTTAAGATCGCACTAACTCCATCAATCTTTTGAGCTTCTAAAAGTCCCTCACTATCTAAAATTTCTTCTTGAATTGTCCCTTGTAATTTCTTATCATACTTTAGAATGTAAGCGCTCACATCATCTTTATTTATCCAATATTTCTTATCAACTATTTTGCCGACTTCATCATTCTTCTTTCCAACTTCAAATGCATATATTAGATTATTCAAAGAAGTTAAAACATAAGGACTATGAGTAGTAAGAAATATTTGATGTTCGTAATCGTTGATTTGATTTACTAGAAATTCAACTATCTTTTTTTGTGTTATTGGGAACAGGCTTATTTCAGGCTCCTCAATAACAAGTGTTTTTTTTCTCTTTCTCTCACTATAATATTTTGTCAATAATACTATAGGAATAGTTGATTTATATCCATCTGCACCCGAAGATAGATTATAAAACGAATCATCACCTTTCCTTTTAAAGAGTCCTTTTCCATTCTCATTTTTATAAATCACATCAATAGGATCAATAAAAGTCTCTATTCGGAAAGAACGAACTATTTGATCAGACTTGGCAAAGAAATTGAATAAAGCATCTGAAATATTCTGAATTGAACTTTTGCCTAAGGAAAATATAGATTGCAAGCCCCTATCGGCTGGAATATAGATGGGATTATCAAGGACTTTTTTAACTTGATTTTGAAAAAAGGTTTCAGGAATTCTCCACTCGTATATTCTAGGATCATAATCGTTATCCACTTTTATTCTTACAGCTTCAAGATCTTGTCGTAATTTCTTAAAATCCTCAGAAATATCCTCAAGCTTAGCAGTAAACTCCCTAGTATGAAAGTCCTTAGTTTCACCAGAATCCTCATCAAATTCTTTTTCAACTTTTATCTCATTCTTAGCAATTAAACGATAATGTTTACAAGAATACTCAATGTAACTATTAGGTTGCAAAAATCCATACAATCCCCAAGCGTTCAATCCTTCGCTAAACGGCGTATCGGGTATGGATAATTGATTATAATTATTAGGAATTATATAGGAAAAATATCTACAGACACATAGAACTTTCGCTACAGTACTTTTTCCAGTAGCTTGTTCTCCAATTAAGATATTCAACTTACGTAACTCAATCTCAATATTCTTAATTGGCCCAAAATTTCGTATGATCAACTTTTCTACCAATGATTATTTATAATTCCTTTGCGTTGGCTTTATTTCTTCATATACCAGGTCTTCTTTATTGAGTTGCCAGTTGCTATCTCCTTTATACTCCCATGCAGCTACATACATAAACTTATCATCATTGCGCAACGCCTCTCCTTCTTCAGTCTGGCTCTCTTCACGGAAATGGCCGCCACAGCTCTCCGCCCGCTCCAGGGCGTCTAAGCACATCAGCTCGCCAAGCTCTATAAAGTCTGCCACCCTGTTCGCCTTGTCGAGCTCATTATTCATTTCCTTAATATCTCCGGGGATACGCACATCGCTCCAGAACTCATTTCGTAAATCTCTTATCTCTTCAATCGCTTCTTTAAGTCCCTGTGCATTGCGCGCCATGCCACATTTTTCCCACATTATTTTGCCCAACCGCTTATGGAAGCTTTCTACCGATTGCTTACCCTTGATGCTCATGAGCTTATCAATACGCTCTTTTACTTCTTTTTCCGAAGCTTCAAAAGCCTCATGCGTGGTAGGGATAGGCCTGGTGCCGATTTCGCCTGCAAGGTAATTACCCAGCGTGTAGGGTATTACAAAATACCCGTCTGCCAGCCCCTGCATCAGCGCAGATGCGCCAAGACGGTTAGCCCCATGGTCGCTGAAATTCGCTTCACCTAATGCATAAAGCCCGTCCACAGAAGTCTTCAGCTCATAGTCTACCCACAGCCCCCCCATGGTATAATGCACCGCGGGATATATGCGCATAGGCACTTCATAAGGATTTTCACCGGTAATTTTTTCATACATATCGAAAAGATTACCATATTCCTCTTTTACCACTTCCTTACCCAGCCTTATCAAAGTTTCCGTGTCTGGATTATCAATACCCTGCTTACTGGCTTCCGCCCTTCCGTATTTATTGATGAGATTATATTTGAAATCAAGGTATACCGCCTGCTTTGTAGTACCTACGCCATATCCCGCATCACATCTTTCCTTGGCAGCCCGCGATGCCACATCCCTCGGCACCAGGTTCCCGAAGGCCGGGTATTTCCTTTCGAGGTAATAATCTCTTTCCTCTTCAGGAATATCATTGGCTTTGCGGGTATCGTCTTTCTTTTTAGGCACCCAGATGCGACCGTCATTACGTAAAGATTCCGACATGAGGGTCAGCTTGCTCTGGTGATCGCCGGTTACCGGTATACAGGTAGGGTGAATTTGAGTAAAGCAGGGGTTGGCAAAAAATGCGCCTTTTTTATGCGCTTTCCATGCAGCGGTAACATTGCTGCCCATTGCATTGGTAGAAAGATAAAATACATTACCATATCCGCCGGTACATAACAGTACCGCATGGCCGAAATGCCTTTCCAGCTCACCGGTCACCAGGTTCCGGCAGATAATGCCCCTTGCTTTTCCGTCTATCACTACCACGTCATGCATTTCATGACGGGTATACATCGTCACATTGCCTAAAGCCACCTGCCTTTCCAGCGCCTGGTATGCCCCTATCAGCAATTGCTGACCGGTTTGTCCCGCAGCATAAAAAGTTCTCTTTACCTGCACGCCTCCAAAAGAACGGTTGGCAAGCAGTCCTCCATATTCCCTTGCAAAAGGCACTCCCTGGGCCACACACTGGTCAATAATATTAGCGCTGATCTCTGCCAGCCGGTGCACATTAGACTCCCGGGACCTGTAGTCCCCGCCTTTGATAGTATCATAAAAAAGACGGAATACCGAATCTCCGTCATTCTGATAATTCTTTGCCGCATTGATCCCTCCCTGCGCAGCAATGGAATGCGCCCTGCGGGGGGAGTCCTGGAAGCAGTAAGCCTTTACTCTGTATCCCAGCTCACCCAGAGATGCTGCAGCCGAAGCTCCTGCAAGCCCTGTGCCCACAACTATCACTTCAAGCTTACGTTTATTGGCCGGGTTTACCAGCTTTACATGCCCCTTATAATCGGTCCATTTATCTTCTAATTTTCCAGGAGGTATTTTTGAATTCAACATAGTTCAATTACGTTGATGATATGATCAGATTGATGACAAGTTTAGTTAACCGGACGACAAAGCATTTACCCGATCCAGCCCAGGTAAATGGATACCGGCATCATTGCAAATGTAAAAGGCACCACAACGGAAAACACATTTCCAACTCCCTTTACGATCCTGTAATAACGCTGATTATGCAATCCAAGTGTCCTGAATGCGCTCGCAAAGCCATGCATAAGATGATATGCCAGCGAAATACATCCCAGCACATATAAAATAACTATAGCAAGCGACTGGAACACTATAACCATTTCCCTATACAGATCGTGGTATTCTTTTCCGTCAATAGTTGTGATGCCCAGCTCATGTATATTGCCAATGCCTCCGAGCCGGCTGGGCGTCCAGAAATGGTAAATATGCATGATAAGAAATAAAAGGATAAGCGTTCCCAGCAATCCCATACTGCGGCTGTACCACTTGCTGCCCCTGTTGCCCAGCGGCACCTGGTAGCCAATGCTGCGCTTGCTCCTGTTTTCAAATTCAAGTATAAGTCCCTGCACGATATGAAGGATTATACCTGCAAAGAGTCCCACTTCAAGGATGCGGATTACAACAGTAGCGCCCATAAAGTGAGCAGCGCGGTTAAACATTGCCCCATCATCATTTGCCCATATACAAGCGTTTATACCAACATGTACAACTAAAAAAGCAATCAAAGAAACGCCCGTAAGCGCCATCACAAATTTCTTCCCAATGGAAGATGTGAAGATTTGTTTCCAGGTCATATTCAGAAGAAGTGGTTAGATAATCCCTACAAAAGTAACACACAAACGCTGACAAAAATCAGTTTGTTGTTTTTTTTAGCTATCAATCCTGTTGTGCAAATAATTATCTACCATTTGAAAAAGATGCTGCGGCTGCAGTGTGCGCCAGTTAGGAAATTCGAGCAGCTCTATATAGCGGTTGAGATGAGCCTTCTTAAAATCCTGCTGCGACTGCTCCGGCATATTGAGCAAAACAATCCATCCGCCTTCTTCATTCAGCTCCTGGAACCAGTCTTCATAATAGCTGTCGTCGCTGCTGTGAAAGTTGAGCACATTGTCTGCTATTAGAATAAACTTGCTGATGCCTTCATAAAACAAAACATCAGTAACTTCCCTGCGCAATGTCCGGATATCATTCTCAATGGCATCATTCCACTCTCCTATCAGTTCTATGATGGCATACCCCTGCTCATAATCGGCATACAATATTTTCATATAGAGCGTGCGCGACCCAAACTCATCCCACTGCGGATGTATATAATAATTGTAGATCGTTTGAGAATATACAAACTCGCTATGTTCCCTTCCAAAAAAAGGAGACCGCGGATCCTCAGACGATGTATAGAGATGGTGCCAGTTGTAAAAAGGTTCAATATCATGCATACCAACCGCTCTTGCTGCAAATATCGCAGATTGGGGAGATTTGGCATAAAGATATTTTGCACGCAAAGAGGCAAAGAAAGCAAAGGAAAAAAAGTAAGGATGCTATGGGTATTATTCACTCCAAATTATATTTCTACGTAATACTTATAGTGATTCTTATCTCCTGTAAACCTATTTTCTTTGCCTCTTTGCTTTCTTTGCTCTTTGCGTGAAATCTCCTCAACGTCGCAGCAAATATTCCTTCAGCAAATCATACTCCGCATCAATTTTGACACTATGCTTTTGAAGCGGCAATATCTGCTGAATAGCAG
This sequence comes from uncultured Terrimonas sp., assembly GCA_964461595.1. Classification (GTDB taxonomy): domain Bacteria; phylum Bacteroidota; class Bacteroidia; order Chitinophagales; family Chitinophagaceae; genus Agriterribacter. Next base: position 74,638 of record CAYWVB010000017.1, read on the forward strand.
GCGGCACAGCGACCCTTTCTTTAATGACCGGCTCTACCACATCATAAAATTTCACGGGATGCGCCGTTTCAAGAAATATCCCGCTTTCCCCGGGATGCGCTGCAAGATAGCGCTGCAGCGCCAGATAGCCCACGGCGCCATGAGGATCGAGCAAATAGCCCTCCCGTTCCTTTACCGCTCTTATGGTCTCTTTAGTTTCAGCATCTGTAATAGTGTATCCGGTAAGCGCTTTTTTCAGCTCAGGGAACTGATGGCTGAACAATTCGAGTATCCGCACAAAATTGCTGGGGTTGCCCACATCCATAGCATTGGATAAAGTAGGCACGGCGGGATGCACTTCATAATTTCCATTATCCAGAAATCTTGGCACCACATTATTGGCATTGCAGGCAGCAATAAAATGCGTTGCCGGCAAGCCCGAAATATGAGCCAGCATGCCTGCACAGATATTGCCGAAATTACCGCTGGGCACACAAAAAACCGGCGGCCGCTCTTTGATCGCCCACTGCCTGTAAGCAAAGAAATAATAGAACTGCTGCGGCAGCCAGCGGGCGACATTGATAGAATTGGCGGAAGTGAGAAATTGCTTTGAGGTGAGCCCGGTATCAGCGAACGCACGCTTTACCATCTGCTGGCAATCGTCAAAACTGCCATTGACTTCAAGCGCGTGAATGTTCTTACCCAACGTAGTAAGCTGCTTTTCCTGCACCAGGCTGACTTTTCCAGAGGGGTAAAGAATGACCACTTCCACGCCATCCACATCATAGAACCCGTTTGCAACCGCCCCCCCGGTATCGCCGGATGTGGCCACCAGAACAGTAATTTTTTCACTTCTTTCCTTTGCAAAATAGCCGAGGCAACGGCTCATGAACCTTGCGCCTACATCCTTGAACGCTAATGTTGGACCATGAAAAAGTTCAAGTGAAAAAATATGATCGTTTATCCTTACCAGCGGGATGGGAAAATCAATGGTCTCTTTTACGATCTTTTGCAGCTCCGCCTCCGGAATATCCTCTCCTGCATACGGGCGGATCACATCAAAGGCTATCTGTTCATTGGTCTTTTCTTTAATGCCATCCATCCAGCTTTTATCAAGCTTCGGTAAAGATTTTGGAAAATATAATCCTTTGTCGGGAGCCTGCCCTTTGATGGTAGCCTCTTTAAAACTCACTTCTGGAGACTGATTATTTAAACTATAATATTTCATCCGTCTGTCACTTCAATTTTTATTCTATTATCTTAACGCCTTCTGTATTGATCATAGTCACATAAGTATAATAGGCAATGCCGGTCTGGGTATATACTTCCTGCATTGCGCTTTCTACCGCCAGGGCTGTAGCTTTGTCTTTGCTTAACATAAATATGGAAGGACCGGAACCCGAAATACCGCCGCCCAAAGCGCCGGACTCCAGACTTTTTGCTTTTACTTCAGCAAATGCAGGGATCAGAATGCTTCTTACCGGCTCAATCAGCACATCTTCAAGAGAACGGCTGATCAGCTCGTAATCCCCTTTCATCAGTCCTGCAACAAGCCCCGCAATGTTTCCCCATTGCTTTATGGCATCTTTGAGCAATATCTGCTTCCGCAATATCTGCCTGGCATCTTCGGTGCGCACTTCGATCTGCGGGTGCACGATCGTAACATATAAAAGAGGAGAAGATATGCTGGTAATGTCCAGGGGAAGGATGCTCCGTATGAGTGTAACGCCGCCCATGATGCAGGGAGCAATATTGTCGGCGTGCTTTACACCGGATGCCAGTCTTTCTCCCAGCATAGCCATTTGCACCAGGTCGTTACGGGAGAAGATATTCCCCAGCAGGTGATTGGCAGCCACAACGCCTCCTGCCGCACTGGCTGCGCTCGATCCCAGCCCGCTGCCGGGCTTTATCCTCTTTTCGATCGTAACCTCAAAGCCGGCCTGCTTGTCCAGCCGCTCTATCATATCAAGTAGGGGAACTCCTGCTACATTTTTTTGAGGATCGGTGGGCAAATTATAGTCATCCGCATTGTGAATGATCACTTCCGGTTTGTCTATCAGCTTTACCGTCATTATATCACAGGGATCATTCAACGCCAGTCCAAGTATATCGAAGCCGCAAACCAGGTTGGCTACCGTTCCCGGGGACTGGATAGTGCATTGCCTGCCCATAGCGGCAGCAATGGCCTGCCGTATGCCGGAAGAAGATAATGTTGCTGTCAGTTCATTTTCCATAATTAATATTTTTTAGGGTGTAGCACCCGCCTTACTCCTTATACCTTCCCCCTCATACCTTACCTCCTTCTCACGCTGTCGCTCTTATAATGTCTGCAAAAACACCAGATGCTGTCACGTCTGCCCCTGCGCCTGCGCCTTTCACCACCAGTGGCTGCAGCGGGTACCGTTCTGTGTAAAACAATACCACATTATCTTTTCCATACAGGTGATACAGGTCATGCTCAGGCGGTATATGTTCCAGCCCCACAGCAGCCTTGCCATGCTCGTATTTGGCTACAAATTTAAGCTTACAGTTTGCTGTAGCCGCTTTATCATAAAGCGCTTTAAAGTGACTTTCGTGCTTTCTCATTTCTGTATAAAACGCAGGCACATCTCCTTTCATACAGCTCTCAGGCAGGAAACCACGGCATGTGACCTCTTCCATTTCTGCCTGTGCCCCGGATTCCCTTGCCAGAATCAGTATTTTTCTCATTACATCGGTACCGCTCAGGTCAAGCCGCGGATCGGGCTCGGTATACCCTTCGTCCTGCGCCTGTTGTACAATATCTGCAAAAGGTTTTTTACCATCATAATTGTTGAATACAAAATTGAGCGTTCCGCTCAACACCGCTTCTATCCGGTTTACTTTGTCCCCACTCCGCATAAGATCATTCAGGGTACCGATGACAGGCAGGGCTGCCCCTACATTGGTTTCAAACAGGTACTGGCAATTAAATTCCCTGGCAAGATCCTTCAGCCTTTTATAATAAGTATAAGAAGAAGAAGCGGCTACCTTATTACAGGCGACCACAGAAACGCTTTTCTGCAGCAGCTCATCATATATACCAGCTACAGTATCGCTGGCTGTCACGTCAATGAATATAGTGTTGCTGAGATTTTTGCCGATGATTATATTTATGAAATCGTTGATGTTCGCAGATTCTCCCGACTGCAGCTTTTCCTGCCAGTGGTTGAAATCAATCCCGCTGTCGTCAATGATCATTTTCCTGCTGTTAGCCAGCCCTACTACTTTAACGTGCAGCCTGAGATGCTCCGCCAGCCAGGATTGCTGCTGCTGCAACTGACCAAGCAGCTTACTGCCTACATTGCCGGTGCCTGCAATAAAGAGATGGATCTGCTTGTAAGTTGTTTCAAAAAACTCTTCATGCAGCACATTGATGGCTTTGCGCACATCCTTTGCAGACACTACCGCGGAGATATTCCTTTCGGAAGAACCCTGGGCGATAGCCCGCACATTGACGCCGTTTCTTCCCAGCGCTCCAAACATTTTGCCGCTGATGCCCGGATGACTTTTCATGTTCTCTCCCACCAGGGCTATGATAGAAAGATCGCTCTCCAGTTTTAATGGCTGTACTTTTTCCCTGCTTATCTCATCTGCAAAAGCCGCATCCACTACTTCCTTTGCCTTTTGAACGGAGATTGATTCTATACCCACACAGATTGAGTGCTCTGAGGATCCCTGTGTGATGAGTATAACATTAATGCCTGCCAGGGATAATGCTTCAAACAAACGTCTTGAAAACCCCGGCACTCCTATCATCCCGCTTCCTTCCAGGCTGAGGAGCGCCATATTGCTGATACTTGAGATGCCCATGATGGCATTGCCATTGGTGACCGGCTTGCGGGTGATAACGGTGCCGGCATCTTCCGGGCGGAAAGTATTTTTAATAACCACCGGGATGCCTTTGCCCAGCACAGGCTGGATAGTGGGAGGATACAGTACTTTGGCGCCGAAATGCGAAAGTTCCATAGCTTCCTGGTAAGAGATGGAAGGAATTACTTTAGCGCCGCTTACCCAACGCGGATCGGCAGTCATCATTCCGGGCACATCTGTCCATATTTCCACCAGGCTGGCGCCGGTAGCAACAGCCAGCAATGCAGCCGTATAATCAGAACCGCCACGCCCAAGCGTTGTGGTTTCATTGCCGGTATTGGAAGCAATAAATCCCGGCACGATCACCAGTTTGTCTTTGCCGGCAGAGAAGCTGTCACCCGCAAGTTTACCGGTAGCCTCTGTGTCTACGGCAGCATTTCCAAAATTGGAATCGGTTCGTATGAGCTTTCTCGAATCTTTCCATACGGCGGGAATACCTGTGCTGTTGAATGCGCCCGTAATGATCCGGGAAGACATCAATTCGCCATAGCTCAGGATCCGGTCGCGGGTACGAAGAGAAAATTCACCCAGCAAAAAAACGCCGTTGCAGATATCTTCTATTTCATTGCACATTTTCTTTACCTGGCTAAGCATGCTGCTTTGCTGCTGCACCGGTATCAGTTGCTTTACCGTTTCAAGATGGCGCTGCTCAATGCGCTGCAATTCATTTTTATACTGCTCATTTCCCTGCGATGCCAGGAGACCTGCATTCAGCAGGGCGTCGGTGGTACCGCCCAGGGCCGACACCACCACTATAGTATCGTCTTTTTCTATTTTTCCTTTTACAATTTCAATGACCTTCCTGATATTATCAGCGCTTCCTACTGAAGTACCGCCGAATTTCAACACCTGCATATATATTTTTTTGAAAATTTTTGTAATACCTGTTCACCTGTCCTTTCAGATAATTGCAGCTTTTTGCCCAATGGTTAATATGCGTGAATACGACCCTCAACCGAGGGTGGTGGTGGTTGTAGTAGTAATAATAGCAGCAACCCCGGGAAATGAAGTAAATATTGAGGACGGGATATGTATAAACTGGTCTGCCATTCTTTTTTTACGGCGCCGAAGTTAAAAACAGATTTTTTCAATTCCAAAAAAATTATACAACTGAGATTTTTCCTTTTTTTTTGACTAATTTCACGCCGTTTGCTTGCCTTTTGATGCATAACATTATGTGCCTGCCGGGTCGCTGCAGGCAATCGTCTATTATTTTAAGGATTAAACCAGGATATACAAAACATGCCTAGCTCATCTACTGCATCTCTTACACAATTTCAGAATCTTGTAGGGCGTAAATTTCAATTGTACAACAGTCTTTTTACATCTTTGCCCTTTCATCGTATTGAAAAAACAGGTATACTGTTAGCCATGCTGCTCTCCTATTGCGAAGAAGGATACGGCAATGGTCTCAGCCCCTCGCAGATCATTGAAGATTTTTTCAGCAGGCAGACCACTTATGTGAAAGAGGAAGAAAAGCTCGACCTCCTGTTCCGTTTTGTCCAGTACGTGGAAAGGCAGGTAGTATTGTTTGATGCGCTTGAAGATGCCGCTTTTACTACAGTAAATGATATGACAGGACCGGGCACGCTTAAAAATCTGCAGTCTGAAGTCGTTCAGTTTGATAAAGAGGGTGAGCTGAAAAGAAAATCAGAAAGCTTTAATATAAGGCTGGTGCTTACCGCGCATCCCACCCAGTTTTATCCCGGCGCGGTTTTAGGGATCATATATGATCTGGCCCGGGCTATTGCAGAGAACAATATCAACAATATCAATATGTACCTGCAGCAATTGGGAAAAACGCCATTTTTCAAAAAACAAAAGCCAACGCCTTATGATGAGGCTATAAGCCTGATCTGGTACCTGGAAAATGTGTTTTATCATGCTGCCGGCAGAATAGTTTCATTTATGAAAACCAATATGCCGGAAGCTATTTCGGAAGAGCACCCTATTATCAGGATGGGGTTTTGGCCCGGCGGCGACAGGGATGGTAATCCCTTTGTAAAAACACCCACTACCTTTAAAGTGAGCGGGGCGCTGCGCGAAAGCATTTTGAAATGCTACTATCTTGATGTGAGAAGGCTTAAACGAAGGTTGACATTTAAAGGAGTGGATACCCTTATACAGCAACTGGAGACCAAGCTGTACAACAATGTTTTTATTCCCGGTCACATCAGTGATCTTACCAGGTCGGAAATACTGGAAACGCTGAATAGTATCCGCGACATCCTGGTAGAGCAACATGGCGGGCTATTCCTCGATATGGTAGAAATACTGATCAGTAAAGTGGAAATATTCGGGTTGTATTTTGCATCCCTTGATATAAGGCAGGAGAGCACAGTGCACACAATGATCATCGAAGAAATTGCAAAACATTCAAATGTGCTTCCTGACAACTATGCATCGCTAAGCGCCGGGGAAAAGATCAGATTGCTGGCACAAATTAAATCGCCCGTTGATCCCGCAATACTTACCGACGAAGTGCATAAAGATACGCTCTGCGTAATGTCGGCATTGAAGCAAATCCAGGCTTCCAACGGGGAGTATGGCTGTGACAGGTACATTATCAGCCAGTGCAACAGCGCCCTGAATGCAATGGAGGTATACGGGTTGTTTTTAATGAGCGGATGGAAAGCAGAAAGCCTGAGCATTGATATCGTTCCGCTTTTTGAGACTATTGACGACCTGAAGCACGCCTCTTCTATAATGGAAGAATTGTATACCCTCCCGGAATACCGGGCGCATCTTGAGCGCAGGAAGAACAAGCAAACCATTATGCTCGGGTTTTCTGACGGCACCAAGGATGGCGGATACCTGATGGCCAACTGGAGCATATACAAGGCAAAAGAAGAGCTCACCCAGATATCAAGAAGGTATGGCGTGAATGTTGCCTTCTTTGACGGGCGTGGCGGTCCTCCCGCCCGCGGCGGAGGTAAGACACATAAGTTCTATGCCTCTCTGGGTAAAAATATCGCCAATGAAGAAATCCAGCTTACCATCCAGGGACAGACCGTAAGCTCCAATTTCGGCACTATAGATTCCGCGCAGTTCAATATTGAACAGCTCATCAACGCCGGGATATCCAACGATCTCTTTGCTTCACAACGGTTAACCTTAAACGATGCGCAAAAAGAACTGATCCAGCAGGTATCCGAGATCAGCTTTGATGCATATATGGAACTTAAAAACGATCCTAAATTTTTAGAATACCTGGGGCATGCTAGTCCGCTGCGGTTTTATGCTGCAACCAATATCGGCAGCCGCCCTGCCAAGCGCGGCGGTTCGGGAAAATTATCCTTAAAAGATCTGAGGGCCATCCCTTTTGTAGGCGCATGGAGCCAGCTTAAGCAAAATGTAACCGGTTATTATGGTGTGGGCACCGCCTTCAAACAAATGGAAGAACGGGGGCGATGGAAGGAGATCAAAGACCTGTACGATCATTCCACTTTTTTCAAAACACTGATCGGCAACTGCGAAATGTCAATGAAAAAAAGCTTCTTTCCTATGACCTCGTTTTTGTCCAAACATCCGGTATACGGTGAGATATGGAATAAAGTATACAATGAATATGAGCTGACCAAGACATATATTTTCAAGCTTACGGGTAAAAACGAACTTATGGCCGATTATCCTGTAGAGCAGCTTTCCGTACAAATGAGAGAACGGATCGTATTGCCATTGGTAACCATACAGCAATATGCTATTACCAAAGTGCGTGAGCTGGAAGAAGCAGTGCTGCAATCTCCCAACAAAGACACTTATGAGAAGCTGGTAATGCGTTGTTCATTTGGTATCATCAATGCAGGAAGAAACTCTGCATAGGGAAAGCTATTGCATATACCTGCCAGGCTCAGCAGTGAATAGGCAATATAATATTATGATTACCTCACCACTAATCAGAGCAACTCGTCGCCCTTAAGCTTACCTATCCTTATTTTTAAGGAAGTGACCCAGCATCCCAGCAATACCCAGCCCGGTACTGCTATAGTCCAGAAAATAATGAACATCCTGCGGTCTACATCTTTAGGATTGATGGCAGGATTACCCGTACCTCCCGGATGCAGGCTTTCCATCATCCGGGGTATGATAAACAATGTGGGGAAGAGCATTACATACGCAAAAATATTATAGACCGCCGATACCTTAGCCCGCTTATCCATATCAGTGAACGATCCTCTCAGTATAGTGTAGGCACTGTAAATCAAAAGCCCTATCACGGTACCTGTCAGCTTGGGATCGCCCGTCCAGTATGCTCCCCATGTGTATTTTGCCCAAAACATTCCTGTACATAACCCGAGCAGCCCGAAGAATAATCCCGTATAGGCAAATTCTTTGGAAACCAGATCGTGGCGGATCTTGCCGCTTCTCAGATATTTAAAAGCATATATAAGCGAGGTAGTAAAAAATGTCATCATCGCTACCCAGAGCGGCGGATGAAAAAAATAGTTTCTTATGGATTCATTCAGGTTCGGCCGGGCAGGTACCGGCATAAAGAGACCTATAAAAAGTATAGAAAAAACGAATAAGATACAGAGCGCCTTCCACCAGTTCTTCCGAAGCATTAAAAAATATTTAGTGCAATAATACGAACAACATGCCAGGTTTCAGCTATCAGGTTTCAGCTATCAGGTTTCAGCTATCAGGTTTCAGCTAATATCCTTAAGCACTTATCCTGCATTTTCCTAATGGACGATCAGCTCGCTTTTAAGCACCACATTTTCATAAGGGATAGAACCTTCGGGAGATCTGGTATTAAGCAATTTGAACAGGAGCTCAGTGGCGCGCACTCCCTGCTCATAGGGGAATTGCTCTACTGAAGCGATAGGCGGAAAATCAAGATAACTGGTAATAGGCCAGTTGGCATAGCTTACCACGCTTATATCCTTATCAATCTTCAGTTTCTTTTTCTTGGCATATTGTATGGTATCCAGCGCCACCGTGTCGTTGAAAGCAAGGATAGCAGTAGGCTTTTCTTTTAATGATAATAATTTTTCAAACACTCTCTCCGTGTCTTCTTTCGAGAGGTCTGTAGTAACGATCAGGGATTCATTTACGGGTACCTTATTACGTTCATGCGCTTCATAATAGCCTTCCAGCCTTTCATTTTTGATATTGAGCGAAAGCGGTCCCTGCATATAAGCAACCCGTTTATGCCCTTTACGGAACAGAAGCTCTACTGCATCTATGGTACTGTAATAGAGGCTGCACCACACAGAATGAATATTAGGGGCGTTAGGCACACGATCGAAAAACACTACAGGTATTTTATACTTTTCCAGATGCTCAAAATGCTCAATATTATTGGTCTGCTTGGATATAGACACCACTATACCATCCACACGGTGCCGGCGCATCGCTTCCAGTATCTTCTGCTCCCTCTCAAGATTATCATGACTTTGCCCTATCAGCACATTGTAATTATTTTCCAGGGCAACCTGCTCCACACCATTTATGGCCAGCGAAAAGTACTCTTCCATAAGATTAGGCAATATGAGCCCGATAGTGAAGGTCTTCCCCTGCTTAAATTGTATTGCGGTCTGGTTGGGCTCATAATTCATTTCCGCGGCAAGCTTCTGCACCTGCATTTTTGTGCGCAGGCCAATGCTCGGATGGTCATGCAGCGCTCTCGACACAGTGGAAATAGAAATATTGAGCCGCCTGGCAATTTCCTTTATGGTAGGTACTTTTTCTGACATAGCGATACCGAAGATAAATTTTTTAACTTAACAAATCATGCAATCGTTTGACTGTATTCTTTATCATTTAATCATGTAGTTTTAGCCACCTCCAATAATAATGTATAATGAAAAAGTTATTAGCTCCGGTTTTCTGTTTAACGTTTTTTGCCGCAGAGGCGCAGGTCAGCCCCGCTGCCGGCGTATACTATAAAGACCCTGTAATCCCTTCTGCCGCGGAGAGCGGGTGGCCATCCATGAGCAATACGGTGGAAGCAAGTTTTGCAGGCAGCGATACCCGTTTTGCGAAAGATATTGTCCCGGACATCCCATTACGCAATGAATGGCATGCCGCATCGTGGAAAGGTGAAAAAGTGCATACACAGATACTGATCTGGACAAAGCAGGATATACCTGCAGTAACATATACTATCGGTGAGCTCAAAACTTTGGAAGGCAGCGCTATTCCCGCCGGTAATATTCAGTTGCGCTTTGTGCGCTTTGTCATTACCGATGAATTTGCCGGCGGCTGCGGTTACCGCAAGCCACAGGATTTTGATTCTTCTACCGTAGCGGATGTAATAGATGCCGTAACCGAATTGCCGGTGAATGCGAAGAACGTACAGCCCATGTGGCTCAGCATTGAAGTGCCGCAGGATGCCGCTCCCGGTCTCTACAGGGGAATGCTCACTGTTCATGCGTCAAAGACATTCCGCCTCAGTTACAGCATCACTGTAAAAGATCACGTTCTCCCGCCGCCTTCAGCATGGAGCTTTCACCTTGATCTATGGCAGCATCCTGCCGCCATTGCGCGCGTGCACGGCGTGCCCCTGTGGAGCGATCAGCATTTTGAATATATGCGTCCATACTACACCATGCTTGCATCGGCAGGTCAAAAATGCATCACTGCCAGCATTATGGACGAGCCCTGGGGACATCAGACCTATGACGATTTTCCGGGGCTTATCAAATGGACAAAGCATCGCGATGGAAGCTGGAGCTACAACTACACGCTTTTCGATAAATATATATCCTTTGTGATGGACTGCGGCATAAAGCAAAGCATCAACTGCTACAGCATGGTGCCCTGGGCTACCTCGTTCCGCTATTTTGACGAGACAGCTCAAAAAGATACTGTGCTGAAAGCAGCCATCGGCTCCCCGGAATACAATGTGCACTGGACCCGAATGCTGAATGATTTTACAAAACACTTAAAAGCCAAAGGCTGGTTTAACATTACTACCATCGCCATGGATGAGCGCCCGATGAAAGACATGATGGTCGTCATTTCTTTGCTCAATACCATTGATCCCAAATGGAAGATCGCGCTGGCGGGCGATTATCATCCCCAGATAGAAAAATACATATACGATTACTGCCTGGCATCTGCGCATGAATTCCCTCCTGCTGTGTTGCAAAAAAGATTACAGGAAGGGAAGCCCTGCACCTACTATACCTGCTGCACCGAAAACTATCCTAACGGGTTCACATTTTCGCCGCCGGATGAAAATGTATGGATAGGATGGTATGCCGCCGCAAAAGGCTTTACAGGATACCTGCGCTGGGCGTACAACAGTTGGGTAGCAGATCCTTTAACGGATTCCCGCTTCAGGGCCTGGCCTGCCGGCGACACTTACCAGGTATATCCCGGTCCCAGGACTTCCATACGTTTTGAAAAGCTGATCGAAGGCATCCGGGATTTTGAAAAAATAAGGATACTGAGAGAAAGCTTTTTGCAGAAAAATGACAAGGCTTCGCTGGAAAAGCTGGATGCATTGCTGAAAACATTTGATATACAAAAGCTGAAGACTGTTCCTGCAAAAGATATGGTAACCGAAGCGAAAAGAATATTGAATAACTGGTAAAGCGTTTCTTTCTGTTAGCAAAGCAGTATGTATTACTATGGACCCGGCGGCAGTGCTACTATGCTGCTTCCGTTGCGTCGCACACTTCCACGTTCTGTTCGCTATTCAGCAACGGCCAGCATGCTAAAAAAATAATGACAATATCCCTGCATAGGAGGTGTGGATGATTTTCGGGCTTGCTTTACCTTGAAAGTTGCAAGATCATCAACCCGTTGCACGTCCTGGCGAAGCGCAGAGCCATTGCCCCGGCACCAGCCGCCACTTAATGCGCTGAAGACATCCTCGTGCAGCTATCCTTCTGCCAACTGCGAGGGCTGCTTCACCACTTTGGAGGCACCGCTCACAACTAAGGGTTCTATACGTGGCTTGCAGCGACGACAAGTGTGGATTATTTGCGGGCTTGCTTTAGCTTGAAAGTTACAAGATCATCA
>CAYWVB010000018.1:0-85750 GCA_964461595.1 uncultured Terrimonas sp.
AAAAAGGACTTTCTGAAAGTAGCAGCCTGAAATAGCGAAAATTTGAAATACGCCCCTTACTCCTTATACCTTACTCCTTATCCCTTATTTCCTTATATTTATTAGAAAGTCACTACCATGGAATATCCCCATTTCAGGTTTTATAAGCGGCAGGACATTCTCAACCTCACACGTTTACGCCGCTTCGAGACAAAATTAGGCGAATGCCTGCAAACCATTAATGGCGCTCCGCTTACAGAGGCCATCGCCGGTTCCAGAGCCAGATTTATATTGCTCGGTATACCTGAAGACATTGGCGTTGCCGGCAACTATGGCATAGGCGGGGCAGATACTGCATGGCTGCCTTTCCTGCAGTCCTTCTGCAATGTGCAAAGCACCGATATCTTTACCGGCGAAGAAGTGCTGGCGCTTGGGCATTTTGACTTTACCGATGTAAAAGCGCTGATCATGGCCAATGCAAAAAACCAGGACGAGATGATTGACGCCTGCAGGCATGCCGTTGCCAATATCATTGATATCGAAGTAGAAGCGCTGATAAAACAGATCGCCGCTACCGGCAAAATACCTGTCGTCATTGGCGGAGGGCACAACAACGCTTACCCGCTGATCAAAGGCACGGCCAAAGGACTGCATAGGGCAGGCATGATGAATAACGTACAGATCAACGTTATCAATGCCGGTGCACAGGGAGGATACCTGCATACAGAAGGCAGGCATAGCGGCAACAGCTTCCGGTATGCTATGGAGGAAGGTTTTTTAAAAAAATATGCCGTCATAGGGCTGCAGGAAAACTACAACAGCCAGCGCATGCTCGATGAACTCTACAGCAATATCAACATACAGTATACCTTCTTTGAAGATATATGCGTGCGCGAAAAATTCAATTTCCGGCAGGCGGTGGTGCAGGCGATCAGCTTCACCGAAGAAAGCTTTACCGGCATTGAACTTTCGCTTAATTGTATTGAACAGGCATTAACCGGCAGTAGCGGCAAATGCGGCTTTACTGTATTACAGGCACGCCAGTATATCAGCTTCGCCGCCAGCTATTCCCAGGTAGCCTATCTTCATATCTGCGAAGGCGCCGCACAGCTCACCAACGGGCAATCCGATGCGTATACCGGCAGGCTTATCACCGACCTGGTAAGCGATTTCATCAAAGCGGGCAATACATAACGCACCGGCAAACAGGCACTATTAATTTCTTTCCCGGGAAACCGGCTTCCAAGTATACCACGCAACCAGAAATCATCCAACTTGCGTATATTAGGCAATGTTTCTCTCCCTCCGATCATATCAGAAAGAGCTGCTCGATAATGACAATGTTCCGTTTGAAGACCTCAGGCAGAATATGAAGGAGCTCGACTTTATCAATACATGGCTGGGCGGGCATCATATTACCATAGAGGGAGTCAGGAAGCTGTTATCTGCTTCTCCTTCCTCGGGCAAAACATTCAGCATATGCGAAATAGGCTGCGGCGGAGGCGACAATCTCAGGGCAATTGATACATGGGCAACACAACAACATATTGCAGTACGGCTTACCGGCATTGATAAAAAAAAGGAATGCATTGATCTTGCAGGCGAAAAAAACAGCGATGTAAAGTATTCATGGATCTGTTCTACATACGAGACAGCAGACATTGCTGCCATTGCGCCGGATATTATTTTCTCCTCCCTGTTCTGCCATCATTTTACGGATGATGAAATGGTGACGATGCTGCAATGGATGCAACACAACAGCAAGACAGGCTTTTTTATCAACGATCTGCACAGGCATATGATAGCGTATGCATCCATAAAAATATTGACAGGTCTCTTTTCAAAAAGCTACCTGGTAAAAAATGACGCTCCGCTGTCGGTGAAACGGGGCTTTAGAAGAAAAGACTGGCAGGGTTTCATGCAACGTGCAGGCATACAGGGCTACTCAATTCACTGGAAATGGGCTTTCCGGTGGCTGATCATTGGGAAATGAATGAGCAAAAAACATACGACGTTGCCATAATTGGCGGTGGTCTTGCCGGGCTATGTCTATCTATACAATTATCCCGGGCAGGATACAATGTTATTTTGTTTGAAAAAGAAAAATATCCTTTTCATAAAGTTTGCGGGGAGTATATCAGCTTTGAATGCTGGAACTTCCTGGAAGAAATGGGCGTGCCGCTCAGCGACTGGAGCCTGCCCCATATAAGACGGCTCCTGGTGTCTGCGTCCTCAGGGAAAACCATCCGGCACATTCTCCCTCTTGGAGGATTCGGCATCAGCCGCTATAAGCTCGACGCTTATCTTGCAGCGCTTGCCAGGAAATTCGGGACAACAGTAATGGAAGCTACCCGCGTGGATAATATCTGGTTCAGCAAATCACATTTTCATATCCGGTATGGCGACGATATGTGCAAGGCAAAGCTCGCCGCAGGGACTTTTGGCAAAAGAAGCAACCTCGATATAAAAATGAAACGTCCCTTTGCACTGAAAAGACCGGGAAAGCTCAACAACTATATCGGGGTAAAGTACCATATCAAAGCTGATTTTCCGCCTGATCATATTGCACTGCACAACTTCGAGGATGGCTATTGTGGTATTTCAAGAATAGAAGATGACAAATACTGCCTCTGCTACCTCACTACAGCCAGGAATCTAAAGCGTTGCAATAATTCCATTTCCGAACTGGAACAGAAAGTGCTGAGAAAAAATCCCTTTCTTGATCAGATATTTTCCTCTTCAGCATTTTTATATGAAACGCCCGAAACCATCGCGCAGATCAGCTTTGAAAAAAAATCACAGGTAGAACATCACCTGCTTATGATAGGGGATGCAGCCGGCATGATCGCACCGCTATGTGGTAATGGCATGAGCATGGCTATGCACGGCAGCAAGATCGCTTTTTCAAAAATCACTCCTTTCCTGGAGGGGAAGATCAGCCGGGATGACATGGAAGCGGAATACCAGGCGGACTGGAACAGCCACTTCAAAAGAAGGGTGACCGCAGGAAGGATCATACAGGGATTATTTGGCAAAGGATGGATCACCAATATATTCATCAGGGCGTTATCGCCATTCCCTTCACTGGTAGAAAAGCTGATCCGCCAGACGCACGGGGAACCGTTCTGAGGCGTATAAGGAGCAAGGTATAGATCAAAACCTTACACCTTTCTCCTTTCTATGATCCCCATCTGCTTCATAAGAAAAGAAGCATTTTTATTTTTGGCAATGCCTTTTTGCAGTTTGTAATCAAAATACAGCTCATCATTACGGATCACGCTTTCAAAGCAATAATTCCTGATCACGTCTTTACAGGTTTCCTCCATGGTTGCCAGTGCCAGGTCGTGCGTAGCAAATAAAGTGATGCAATTATATCTGATCAATTGCATGATATATTGTTCCGATCCATAGGTTTTGTCTTCTGAATTCGTCCCCCGCAATATCTCATCAATCAGCACCAGTGCAGGCCGACCCTCCTTTAATGCTTCGATAATGTACTGCAATTGTTTAAGCTCTGCCATGAAATAAGAAGTATGCTCCTGCAGCGAATCGCTTACCCTTATGGAAGTGAGTATCTGCATGGGAGAAAACTCAAATGAAGCAGCACAGACCGGTGCGCCGCATTGCGCCAGCACAAGATTTACACCAAGCGTTCTGAGAAAAGTAGTTTTGCCCGACATATTGGAGCCGGTCACCAGCAATAGCTTTGTAGCAGCACCAGGGTCAAAATCATTGGATACACGCTCCCCCTCTACTATCAGCGGATGACCCATCTGCTGCGCCCTGATGATCATCGAGGATCCCTCCGCAATTACAGGAAAAGCAAATGAAGGATTATTAAAAGCAAAAGATGCCAGCGCATTCAAACATTCAATATCCCCTACCACCTGCAGCCATTGGGGAAAATCTTTCCTGTGCTTGCTCTTCCATTGCTCAAGCGTAGTGATGCAATGCAGGTCGTACAACACAATACTGTTGAGGAAAAGATTGACCAAAAGATTCAGCCGCTGGTCAAAGAAAGAAGAAAGCCTTGCGAGAGACGCTATTGACTTATAAGCATTCGCGGCGGTCTGCTGCAGTTGCTGCAACAGGAAAGCCTTACCTGCATCTGCAGCAGCAAAAGTTTTTAGAATATCAGCATACTGATCAAGCACTTCCTGTTTTTTTCCGATCAACTGATGCTGCTGATGAATATATTTCAGGTGGCGCCCTGTTATCAGCCAGCCGAGGGCAACCCCAGCCAACAGGTATAAAAAATTACCGGTAGCAATATAGATAAGCAGGCAGGGAATATTGTATAACGGCAGAATCCACCGCGCTGCCTGCAGCAGGCGGTTTTTATCTAATTGTTCCCCGGATCCGAGCCATTGCCCTACACTGTACAGGTTGCCTTCCTCTTCTTTATGCAGCAGCCCGTATGCAGCGATCAATTGCCTCAGATCTGCCTGGGGAGCGAGCTGGCTTATGGAAGCCTGTCTTTGTATAATTTCATCCCGCGAAAACAGGGGTTGTTTCAAAACGGCAGCCAGGCGTTCCCGTCCATGAGAAGTGGAACAGCGGTTTAATAAATGATATAAAGAACGCTGCCCGAATATATCAAGGTCATCACTATAATGAGTATCTCCGGCAGGTGCTTTACCATCCTCAAAACGGTTCAACCCTCCATTGAGCATCTGCAATTCATTTTCATTTACAAACAACAGCTGCTTCAGCAATGCCCGGCGCTCATTAAGCCGCACGGCATGCCTGACGAGCATAACAAACCCTATAAGAAAAATTATAGCAAGCGGCGCATAAGGTAAGGGAGCTTTAGTGAAGGTGTAATAGACAAAGAGAGCGCATAAGACAAACACAGCCAGGCGCAGGATCCCGAATAAAGATATCTTAGTTTTTAAGACTGCTACAGCACTGTTATACCACCTGATCTTTTCTTCGTAAAATGCCTGGTTTGCCATTCACAAAGGAACTATATTACATCAAGCGCCTTAACGAAAAAGTAACCGATAAAAGGGAGGGTAAGCGTAATAAAATTGCCCGCAGGAGAAGCGTATACCACAAAAAAAGCCACTACAGAAAGCAAAAAAAGTACCCAGTATAAACCCTTGGACTTGTTGTTGGCAGTATCCATACCTGTAATAAATTTGAGCAAATATAGGAATGATTTGCTTTCTTTGGCGTAAGTAAATGAAAAATCGGATGCGAAAGCTCATTTACGCTGCTTATTGATTTATTACTGTTTAATCCTGACATGGCTACCATTCATTTTTATATCCGCTTCAGCACACAATTCGGGCAGGGGCTGCTGCTTTCAGGCAATATTGCGCCATTAGGCAATGGCGATACGACCCGGGCTGTAAACATGCAATACCTGAACGATAGCTTCTGGCACTATGAGCTGCAGCTCGACAGCGATCCTGCTGCACTGCCGCCGCGTATTGAATACAGGTATTTGTTCAGGGAAAAAAACGGCAGCATACAGGAGGAATGGCCTGACGGCAAATGCATTGATATTAAAAAGATCACAGCAGAAGAAATTTGTGTAACAGATACCTGGAATTTTGCAGGACAGAACGAAAATGCACTATATAGTGATCCGTTCCAGCAGGTACTTTTGGCTGCAGCAGTCTCCCCGGTAAAACCCCGCCCTTACCGCGGCAACACGCATATATTTAAAGTCAAGGCACCTCTGTTGCAGAAAGACGAGGTAATATGTCTGCTTGGGTCTTCGCCGGTGCTGGGATCATGGGATATCGCCAAAGCAGTGTGGATGGGCAAAGAAGGTATCTGGTGGACAGTGAAGCTTAACCTGGGGCACGACACATTCCCGGCAGCCTACAAGTATGCTGTATTTAATGCAGCAACAAAAACATTTATACGCTATGAGGACGGGGATAACCGTTTGCTGCATGACAACAACAGTAAGAAGAAGGTAACTATCCTCCACGATGGCTTTGTTCATTTTTCCAACAATACATGGCGGGGCGCAGGCGTATCCATTCCCGTATTCAGCCTCCGCAGCAGCAGCGGATCAGGGGTTGGGGAATTTACCGATATAAAGCTGTTGGCAGACTGGGCAAAAAAAGCAGGATTGCAACTGATACAGCTGCTGCCCGTAAACGACACGATACACACTAAAACCTGGCGCGACTCCTATCCTTATAATGCCATCTCCGCTTTTGCGCTTCATCCGTTATACCTCGATCTTGAAGAGGTGGCGCGCACAGAAGACAAAGCCATTCTTGAACAATATTCAAAAAAGAAAAAAGCGCTGAATGAACTGCCTGAAGTGGATTATGAAAAAGTGATGCTGTATAAATGGGATATCATTAAAAAGCTATACCGCCAACAGAAAAGATCCTTTTTTAAAGATCCTTCTTATCTTGATTTTTTTGAAAAAAACCGGTCGTGGCTGGTGCCCTATGCAGCATACAGCTACCTCCGCGATAAAAACAAGACTGCCGATTTCACTGCATGGGAAGAACATGCTGTCTTCAATGCCGAAGCTGTTGAAGAGCTATGCAGCCCTTCACAAAAAGACTTTGACCAGGCAGGTATTTATTTCTTTATACAATACCATTTGCATAAGCAATTACAATCGGCAGCCGATTATGCGCACAAAAAAGGGATCATTCTGAAAGGGGATATTCCCATTGGAGTAAACCGGTATAGCTGTGATGCCTGGATGAGCCCGGAGCTGTTTTACATGGATATGCAGGCAGGCGCTCCCCCGGATGATTTTGCGGATAAAGGACAAAACTGGGGGTTCCCTACCTATAACTGGGACCTGATGGAGCACGACCATTTTGAATGGTGGAAGCGGCGGTTTGAGCAGATGAGCTGTTATTTTGATGCCTTTCGCATAGATCATATACTCGGCTTTTTCAGGATCTGGAGCATACCCTCACATGCAGTGGAGGGTGTGATGGGGCATTTTGTTCCCGCTGTTCCTGTGCACATCAACGAATTTGCCCGGAAAGGGATCACATTCGAGTACGCCAGGTTTTGCCGGCCTTTTATCAACGATGACGTATTGCGGGAATTACTGGGGGAAAATACAGCTCCTGTAATGGATTTTTTGACAGCGCATAATGACGGAACATACAGCCTTAAAGAAGCATTTGCCACACAGCGCCAGGTAGAAGCGTATTTCGTCACGCAGGAAATAACCGGTGAAAACGTGCAGCTGCAGTCCGTGCTCTATGACCTCGTATCAAATGTCATTGTATTTGAAGCAGAGCAGTCGCCGGCACAGCACTTTCATTTCAGGATAGACATTGATAAAACCAGCTCGTTCAGGCATCTTGATGCACATACACAATACCTGGTGAAAGAATTATATGTAGATTATTTTTACAGGCGCCAGGACGATCACTGGGCATCCAGTGCCATGCGAAAGTTGCCGGCACTGAAAAGATCTACCAATATGCTGATCTGCGGGGAAGACCTGGGAATGGTGCCTGCCTGCGTGCCCGGGATCATGCGTATACTCGGTATACTAAGCCTTGATATACAAAGGATGCCCAAACAACCGGGTGTTGAGTTTTTTAACCCGGCTACAGCCCGCTATTTGTCTGTGATCACTCCCTCCACGCACGACATGAGCACTATACGCGCATGGTGGGAAGAAGACAGGGAAAAGACGCAGCGTTTTTTTAATAATGAAATGCAGCATCCCGGTCTTGCACCTTTTTATTGCGAGCCATGGATTGATAAATTCATTATCATACAGCACCTGTACTCACCGGCGATGTGGAGCATTTTTCAATTGCAGGATATTATGGGGATAGACAGTAAGCTGAGAAGAAAAGACCCGGCTGAAGAGCGGATCAATATACCTGCCATACCGCGGTATTACTGGCGGTACCGTATGCATATCCCGCTGGAGCAGTTGCTGAAAGCCACCGATTTCAACAAAGAATTGCTGAGTTATATTACGCTCAGCGGAAGAGGAAAAAATAATTTTAATTAGCAATGGGCTTACATATCAAATACCGGCAGAGCAATCTCAAATTCCGCTATCCTTTCACCATATCCAAAGGCACTAAAACACATCAGCCTGCGCTGCTGGTGGAGCTGCAGTTTAATGGTATCAGCGGTTATGGTGAAGCACCGGCCATTACTTACTACAATATCCCGGTAGAAAAAATGATATCGGATATAGAAAGCAAAAAAAGATTCATTGAGCAATTTTCCTTTACGCACCCCGACCGTTACTGGCATTACCTCCATCATCTTTTTCCCGGCAATCCTTTTCTGGTAGCAGCACTGGATATTGCCGCATGGGATATTTATGGTAAGCTGCAGCAGCAACCTTTATACAGGATATGGAGCACAGATATTGCCGCCGCGCCGCTTACAGACTATACTATTGGCATTGACACTGTTGAAAAGATGATCGTAAAAATGCAGGAGAAGCCCTGGCCGGTATATAAGATCAAGCTGGGAACCAAAGAAGATATACCCATCATGGAGGCGCTCAGGAGAAATTCCAATGCGGCTTTCAGGGTAGATGCCAACGCCGGATGGAAGCTGCAGGAAGCGCTTGAGATATTGCCTGTCCTTAAGGATCTGGGGGTAGAGCTCGTAGAGCAGCCCCTGGCAAAAGATGACTGGGAAGGAATGAAAATATTATACGAGAAGTCGCCTTTGCCGGTCATCGCCGACGAAAGCTGCGTATTGGAAAGCGACGTACAAAAATGCAACGGATATTTTCACGGCATCAATATCAAGCTCACCAAATGCAGCGGCATTACTCCGGCGCTGCGCATGATAAAAGAAGCACGCAGCACAGGTATGAAGATCATGCTGGGCTGCATGAACGAGAGCACGATAGGGTCGGCAGCCATTGTGCACCTGGCGCCACAGGCAGATTATTTAGATGCCGACGGGCCGCTGCTGCTGGAAGAAGATGTGGCATCAGGGCTGCAATATGATCACGGCAGAATCAGCATTGCCTCCTCTCCCGGTCTGGGGATCACCACTTCTGCTTTTTAATCAGTTCCCGTATATTACTTAAAACAATTTAGATACTTAATGCGGAAAAGCAGGGAATTTTTATACCCATTTTTATCATTACGGAGAAATTTCCTTCCCACTACAATCCAGTCCTTAACGGATACCTTGCCGCTATAACCGAATGGTGATAAGGTTAACAGCAAATTCTTCGGGAGTTTCAAGGAACGTATTCAATAAAGTATTCCCCAAATACCTCTTTAACGCATATAGCTATTGGCATGGCATGCCCTTTGAAGTACAGTACACTGGTATGTGTTAAGTCAGGCAGACTATATATCATATTTTATTCAATTAAAAACTTACTTACTATGACAAACGGTAAACCAGCCACTAAAAGAGAGAATAGTGGCATGAAACAGGACAGTGAATTGTATAAATTCTTCGTAGATGCGATGAAGGATATTTATTGGGCGGAAAAGCATCTTACCAGAGCATTGCCCAAAATGATTAAAGCTGCATCCTCGGAACAATTACAAACTGCAATTGAAGATCACCTGGAGCAGACCAAAGGGCATGTAACGCGCCTGGAAAATGTGTTTGAAATGCTGGGACAAAAAGTACAGGCAAAAAAATGTGAAGCAATGGAAGGACTTCTGAAAGAATGCGACAGTATTGTGGAAGAAACAGAAGAAGGAACAGCCACCCGTGACGCCGCTGTTATAATGGCTGCACAAAAAGTAGAGCACTACGAGATAGCCACCTACGGCGGACTGGTAACTTTTGCAAAAACATTAGGCTATGCTGATGCGGCAAATGTGCTTGCAGAAACACTGGAAGAAGAAAAAAATGCAGATACCGGCTTAACTGAGATAGCTGAAAATGCCATTAACTGGGAAGCCGCAGAAGAGCATACCTGATAAGATAAGCTATGTTTCTTTTTTTTTAATAATAGCCGCATACACAAATGCGGCTTCTTTTTAATTTCCTAATCGCTTAAGCGCAATATAAGCCATCAGCCCCGTGCTGATCTTCAACGCATCTTCATCAATATTGAAAGTAGGCGTATGCAGTGAAGACGATATACCTTTTTGCACATTGCCTGCACCCAGTAAGTAAAAACAGGAAGGAGTCACCTGGGAATAATACGAAAAATCCTCCGAGGCCATCCATATATCGGCATCTATTACATTTTCTCTGCCCAGGTAGGCACAGGCGTGGTCGTGCACTTCACGGGTAAGCGCTTCATTGTTGATGAGGAAAGGGTATCCCTTGTGAATATCAAATTCGCAACGCCCACCCATGCTTTCTGCAATGTCTTCCGCCATTTTCTTCATGCGACTGTGCGCTTCCTCACGCCAGCCCTCATCCATGGTGCGGAAAGTACCCTCCATATACACTTCATTGGGGATCACATTGATAGCGCCATCGGCAATCACTTTTCCAAAAGACAGCACAGTAGGCACATAGGGCTTTGCCATACGGCTTACAATCTGCTGTAATGCGATCACAATATGCGAGGTTATCACCACAGGATCAATATTAAGGTGCGGCTGAGCGCCGTGACCTCCCTTTCCGATCACCTTTACTATGATCTCATCCATTGATGCCATATACTTTCCCGGCCGTATTGCAATTTTACCGGCAGGAAGGGAAGGCATTACATGCTGCCCGATCACTGCAGAAGGCGACGGGCTTTCCAGCACACCGTCTTTTATCATCAGGCTGGCGCCTCCCGGTAATTTTTCTTCGCCCGGCTGGAAGATCAGCTTTACCGTGCCGCCAAATTCGTTTTTCAGCGATTGCAGAATCTGTGCGGTGCCCAGCAGCGAAGCAGTGTGGGCATCATGACCGCAGGCATGCATTACTCCTTTATGCCTGGATACATAAGAAATATCATTGGCTTCGGTAATGGGAAGCGCGTCCATATCAGCGCGGAGCGCTATAATATTATCAGAAGGCAATGTTCCTTTTATAACGGCTACAATGCCTGTAGCAGCTATCGGCGCTGCATCAATGCCCATAGCCTCTAATCGTTCCTTTACGAAAGCGGCTGTTTCATATTCTGAAAAAGACAATTCGGGATGTGCATGCAGATAGCGGCGGTTGTCAATAACATCATTACTTATTTTTTCTGCCAGCTCCCTGAAATGACCTATATCCATAATACCTTTCCATTAAATGTTCAGCAACGAAAGGTATTGTAAAATTTTAACAGTACAGGTATTTTCAACATCTCATTGTGAACTTTATGCCTACTCGGGGGCGCTTTGCGGTTGAAAGCCCGGTTTTAATCTTTATGATGCATCATCTGCCATGGCGCACTGCTCAGTATCACGCTGAAGTAAAACTGGCTGATACCGTCACGCGGCGCATTGTTCAGTGCCTGCCCGTCTTTTGACCGCCATGCGTTCTTCCTGAAGCTGCCTGTGTAGCCTGCCTGCAGCCCGATAGCATTGGAAGGATAACGTACAGATTTCAACTGAACGCCTATACCCGCACGGTACACAAAGAAATCGTTGTTGAATTTTATAGGGCTGATGGTTTCCTGAATTCCGGGGAGGCCCAGCACACTATTAAAATCCACCCCGGTATTATCACGGTAAAAGACAGCCTGGTACATCTGGTATCCCAATCCAACAAAAGGATAAAGCGATACCATCTTCTTATTCAGCACATCGTAGCCCATGTTGGCATTGAAACCGATATAATGGATCGTACTGCTTTTCCGGTCCCTGTGGGCGCTAAGGCTGCTGCCTATATTAATATTCATATCGGACACTACCCGGTTCATTTCGCGCATCATGCCAAGACCAAGTGTAGCCGTATATCCTTTAAGCGATACATACTGGGGTAAATTTGCCACACGCCCGTTCAATTTATCGAATTGCTGAAAGCTGCCGCCGAGGGACCGGGTGATAGAAGGCAGGTATTTCTCCATGTCTTTCCAGTCGTGTTTCCTATGCGTGGACTTGTCCTGTGCAGCAGCAGAGCATGCTGCAAGAAGCATCAGGCATGTAATGAACATTTTCATATCAATATATTTTATTGTGAAAAGAACCAGGCTATACTGCAGGAGGAAAGTTTAGCTACACAAAGGTACTACAGGAATCTTGCCATCCTGTAAGATTTATAATAAATTACAGCTCCTATAGTTTTAACCGGTTAAACCAACTACATGAAATATTGTTTTTCTACAATCACTGCGTCGGCTATTGCATTGCTGCAGCTCCTGTCATCATGCAGCCGCCCTCCCTCCGCAGCCTATGCCGGGCTGGACGACCACATGATACATGCAGCCGAAGACAGCATTACCGGCGAACGCATATACCTTACAAGAGATTCATCATTGAGTTACCATAATGTGCGTACAGACCAGGATGGGGCTATACTGCCCTGGTATGCTGCAAAGACGCCAGGAAGGCAAAGCACGCGATAAAAGATTGAAAATAAAACTTTGCTGCTTTGCCTTCTTTGCCGCTTTGCGTGAAATAAATCCAGTCCACAACAATTAAAGCTGCAACGGTATGAACTTTGCTTCCGGGTTTGCATTTTCAGGAATTCTGCCGACAGGAGACCAGCCGGCATCCAGCTCAACCAGGGCAAAATTGATAGCTCCCTTTATACTCCCCAGTGCGGACTTTTTTATGGAAAATTCGATAATATTTTTTCCACTCACTGTTTTAACAGCAGAAAAGTGCATATCTGTATCAAAACTGAAAACAGCGTTAAAGGACCAGTCTGCCGGCGCTCCCGAGTGCTCATATCCCGACCCCCAGCTAGGGGATGTGGCGGGACCTTCCAGCAAATAATCCATGCCTGATCCGCCGGCATAATCCGCCACGAAATACCCTGTAGCCGGGTTGTTATCTGCATCTATGTACATATCTATCATATCCAGCTTCATGGCAGTAGTGCCTTCCACCAGGAAGTTAATATCCTGTGCGGTGGCAAAAGCCTTGATGGCGCGGATATTTCCTCCAAAATCTTCACTGTTGGTATGAAGGTATTCTACATATTCCCAATCCGTAAAGTCGCCGTCAATTTTAATATTAGGTCCCAATATGCTTACGGTATCCGTAAATATATCTGTTTGAGCTCCGTTGGTAGCCGTGAGCGATACAAGGAAATCTCCCTTCCTGGAAAAAATATGCTGTGGCGACTTAAGTGATGAACTGTCACCGGGCTTGTCGTTAAAATTCCAGTGATAGGTTTTAGCGCCAGAGGAAAAATTGGTGAAGGTCACTTTAAACCCATCCGCCACATAGCTGAATACAGATTTAAGATTACCGTTGTCTTTATCCTTTTTACAGGCAGCGGCAGTGATAATGATCAGCCACCAGGCTAGTATATTAATGAGATTCCGTTTCATGTTTTTTATTTTTTACGACCAGTTTCTGATCGCTATAGTTAATTATTAGTAATAGTGATCTGTTTGTTCAGCCGGTTTATGCCATTATGCTCAGCAAGCCAGCCATTTTTATTAGCCAGTTGTACCGCGTATTCGGGTCTCTCAGCAAGCGAAGGGGCCTGGTCTGTGATACGAAGGAACAGCTCATACCCCCCCGCGGGGATACCGGTAAGGCTTACTGATCCACCGATATTTTGAGTGACAGCAGGCTTGCACAGCCTCAGATCTGCAGACAGTTCTTTGTCATAGAAATCACCTGTAGCCATGTTTTTGAATACCAGGTATATTTTCTTTTTATTGTACAAAGGCGCATATCCCTTATTAGTGATGTTAATGTCAACCGGCATATTCCCGTTTGCTGCTGCCTTATCCGGGAACAGGGCATCTACTAACGTCAGCCTGTAACCGAGATACCGTTGGAATTCATCAAAGCACCCGGAATTTTTCCAGGCATTGATGGTAGGCTGGTACCAGTCGAGGTTGAGGTAGGTCCATTTCAGCAATGCCATTTCCTTGCGCCCTTCCGCACAGGTAGGGTCATAGCCATCGGTTGGCGGGCAGGTTTCTCCGCCGGTAGGCACATATAGCGCTTCTGTGCTGATATATTGCTTTTCTGCTTCTACATTATTATAAGTGCCATAGTCTGTACCTCCTGTGAGAAAGCAGTCATTGTGGTGCCCTACCCTTGCGCGGTTTTCTCCTGTATAGGCCAGCTCGGCAGTCAGCGGAGAAGTGGTATTGAATATCTGCTGTTTTGCAGAGGGCGTTCTCACCTGCACCATGATATCCGCCGGCAGCACGCGCAGCAATTTGTTCAGCACCAGTCTTTCATTATCCACCGTTGCCAGTCCGTTGCTGGAACTGTGCCATTCGCCCCAGGCGCCGATAAATCCCGCCTGCACAAATGCGATAATATCCCTGTTATTTTCAAACACCGTTTTGAGTTGGTCAAGATGCTGCTCAATAATGGCGTACGGGGCATCCGTTCCCTGCATATCATCGGTGTAGGCAAAGCGCAGTATTGCTTTTAGACCTGCATTCCTTATGGTTTCAAGATCACTTTCTATCAGGGAGAGCTCTGTGCTGCTGATAGCTTTATCTTTAAATGCATCAAGATAAAAGACCCGCAGGATCATCGTTACATTCTGGTTTCTCAGCAGGTTTACCTCGCCTGCCCCAAGCTTGTTGCCTTCAGAAAATACGTTCATGGTCTTGATGAACCCGCGTTCAGGGTTTGGGAATATTGCATTGGAAACCTCGTATTGTATGCGGTCTTCCGTCGTGTCTTTGCCAGCCTCTGACCGCTTACATCCGCAAAAGCCGGTGGCAGCCAGCAGCCAGAAACAAAGTGTATATATGTTTTTTAGTGCCATGTCAGTTTTTTTTATGAAATGTTGTGTTTACTGGTAGCCGGGGTTTTGAATAAATTTCCCCTTTCCTTCGCTTACGGCTTCCAGTGAGAAGGGAAACAATGCTTTATTGGGATTGGTGTAGGCGGATTGTGTTACTTCCTGGCAACGGCTCACAAATTTTCCATGGCGGATAAGATCTGCACGATACTGTCCATTTTCGCACCAGAACTCATGGCTTCTTTCCAGCAGTATCAGGTTATTGAATGCATCAAGGGAAGCATAGTCAGACAACTTTTTATCTTCCAGCCCTGCCCTTCTTCTTACCACATTCACCAGCTCCATTGCTTCTTCAGTAGGAGCGCCGGCATTGGCAATAGCTTCTGCCTTGGAAAGCAGCACATCCGGATAGCGGTACATCACAATATCCACCGTAGTGAGGCTGGTAGTGCGGTCGGCGTCTTCGTTGATCTTTAAAGGAATAGGCCCCCAATCCAGGATGGCCCCGGGATTAGCCCTGTTGTAAGTGATGCCATCACTGCCGGTATATTCTGCAATAAGCATTTTTTTCCGCTTATCATTCGGCTCAAACCTGTCGTAAAACCACCAGGTACTGGATATAGTGCCCCATCCGCCTTTGGGTGTATAATTGGATGGCAATACCATTAGCTGCCACTGGTTTTCACTGGTGCCCATATAATCGCAGGGGATGGCCCATATCACTTCCTTGCTGTTCTTCGCACCTTCAAGATCCCATATTGCGGCATAATCATTATCAAGCGTGTAGGCATTATAGGCTATAATATCATCGCACAGGGTCTTTACTTTGTTCCATCTTTTTTCATGCAGGTTAAGCCTTATATCAATCATTTTAGCCAGCGCTTTGCTGAAACGTCCGTATTCTGCATCCTGCGGCATAGGGAGATCTGTGGCGGCAGCTTCCAGGTCTGCTTCAATAAAATCTACCATTTCATTATAATCCATTCTTGCCAAAGGCTCCTCTTTCAGGGGATTTTTCAATACTTCCAGCGGCGCTATTACAAGAGGGCCATACAGGTCAAAAAGCGTATATGCCAGCAACCCCCTTGCGCACCTCACTTCTGCAATCGCTTTTTTCTTCAGGTCTTCGCTTACTGCTGACTGTGAGATGAGGTAAATAGTCATTGTCATACGGCTGATCTTATTATAAAAATCATCATAATAGCGGGTAAACCCCGGGCTGTTTGACTGGTAATTCTGCAACGAGGCTATATTCTGATCACCGTATTTACCATGTAATATTTCCGTGGTAGCATCGCTCAGAAACATTACGCCTCTTTCTGAAGTGGAAAAGATGCCATCGCTCCATGAGCCCCGCAACGGGTAATAGCAGGCGTTGACCATTGCTTCCAGGTCTGAAGCTGATTTGGGAAATATATTCGGGTTGATCTCAGAATAATCTATAGGCACCAGGTCTTTGGTACAACTATTCAGCCATACCGCAAATGCCATGAAAATAAAGCTGATATATTTTTTCATATACTGCACAGTTAATTCGGTTTAGAAATTAAGATTTAAGCCTATGGTATATGTCCTGATATAAGGATAGGCGGCAGTGTAAGAATCTGTTTCAGGATCCACACCGCTATAGGGTGTAATTACAAACAGGTTCTGTGCGTCTGCATGTATACGCGCAGCACTGAGCACTTTCCCAAACCACTTATGCGGAAGATCATATCCAAGCGAAACATTTTGCAGCCTGATGAACCAGGCATCCTCCACAAAGAAATCACCTACACCGTATGGCGACCACCCGTAAAACGAGCTTGGATGCGTGGCAGAAGGATTTTCAGGCGTCCACCTGTCTTTAACTGTTCTCAACGCATTGTAGCCATTGGAATATATGCCGGCGGCACTTACACCGTAAGTGGTGTAATTAGGATCGGCAAATCTTCTTCCAAACAATGCATTAAAGTCAAAATTCAGGCTGAAATTTTTATACGTAAATATATTGGTGAGCCCTGCCATAAAGCTGGGATCGGAAGTGCCCATCAGCTTTGTATCTGCCTCATCAATCCTCCCGTCGGGCTTGCCCAGGCGTATAAACCTGCCATTGGCATCTACCAGAGGGTTACCACTACCGTCTCTTTCAAAACCGTCAATATCTTTTATTTTGATCATGCCCGGCTTAAGCTCCGGCTGTGATGCAGGCACCTGCTCGCCCACCTGCAGAATGCCATCTGCTTCCCGGCTATACACCGAGCGTATGGGATCATTGGCGTTTTCATATACTGCAGGTTTCCAGTCAGGAGCTCTTCCCTTCCAGGTATCTTTATATCGGGAAATCACAAACATGGTCCGCCACTGAAAATCCTTGCTTTGTATATTGCGGCTATTGACAGTGATCTCAAATCCTTTGCTTTGTGTCTTTCCTATATTGGCAATGATAGTATTTACTTCCTGGTAGGAGTTCAGTGATTTTGTTGCCAGCAGATCCGAGATGATATTATTGAACAACTCTATTGACCCATCAATCCGCCCGTTAAGTATAGAGAAATCAAGCCCCAGGTTAGCGCCGGTAGTGGTCTCCCATTTCAGGTCAGGATTTTCCAGCCTTGCCAGCGATACGCCGATCATACGGGCATCGCTTCCGCTCAGCCATGCAGGGTAAGCGGCATAGGCGGCAAAAGCATTGCTGTTGATGGTAGCATTCCCCGTTTGCCCGTAGCTTACCCTCAGCTTCAGTTGTGAAAAAGTATTTTTCAGGAATCCGAGGAAAGGTTCTTCTGCCATGTTCCATGCCACAGCCGCCGAGGGGAAAGTGCCCCATTTATGATTAGCGGCAAATACGCTGGCCCCGTCAGTGCGCACTGTTGCGGTAACATAATACCGCCGTTTGAAATTGTAGTTAACTCTTCCGAAATAAGAGGCGATCATATTTTTGGAGCCTGCGGAATTGGTGGGTAACTGTACACTGCCCGCGCCAAGGTTATTCCACAAAAATGCATCGGTAATAAATCCTGACGCCCCTTCACTATGCGTGCCGGTAATAAATTTTTGTTGCGACACACCACCCAGCAGGTCTATATTATGCGCTGCAATGCTGGTGTTGTAATTGGCTGTGGCTTCCAGCAGGTACGAATTGTTATCTACACTCGATATGTATGCCCTGCCGTGCTCCAGCGCTCCGTGAAGCGTGGTCGTGGGAAGATAGTTTTGCCGTATGGAACTCCCGCGGTCTATGCCTGCTTTTAATTTAACGGTAAGCCCTTTCAGCGGCGTGATGTCCACAAAAAAGTTACCCAGGAAACGCTCTATCCTGCCCTCGTCGCTTATAGTGAGCAGCGAATAGGGATTAGGCTGCAAAGCCAGTTGAGGGTTCAAAGGATAATCCCCGTTTTCATCAATTGCCGGGATATGCGGTCCCTGCTGTATGGCAGCGCGTATGATACCGGAGTTCTCATACTGGTCTGCACCAAGCTGGCTGTTTTTATTATCAATCCTGCTGGCGGTAAAATTCACCCCGGTTTTTACAAACCTGTTGATCTCCTGGTCAATATTTGCCCTTACCGAATATCTTTTAAAAGAAGCATTTTTTATGATACCATCCTGGTCGTAATAGTTGCCGGAGATAAGATACTTTGTATACTTTGTCCCTCCCGATAAAGAGATATTGTGCTGCATGGTTTTCCCATCGCGGGTAACAAGCCCAAACCAGTCGGTACCACGCCCTACATTATTGATGGCATTTTGTGTATATAATTTTCTGAATGGGCCGTTCACAGGATTGGCTTCGGCTTCTTCCTGTGTACGGGTACCATAGGGGTATACGTTGTTATCAAACTGCCACTGCTCCCATGCTGCTTCATTGCGCACCTGCATCCATTCATTCAGCGGCAGCACGTCAAAAGGATTATTGTATTTCTGGAAGGAGAAATCATTGGAATACTGCACTTTTAATGCGCCTTCGCTTCCCCGTTTGGTAGTAATCAGTATTACCCCGTTGGCAGCTCTCGAACCATAGATAGAAGTGGCGCTGGCATCTTTTAAAACCTCCACGGATTCAATATCGTTGGGGTTAAAGGAATTGAGAATGCTTTGGGTACCGGCATTATACCGCCCGCCGCTCTCCGGCTGCTCAAGGTCAACAATAGGGAATCCGTCTACCACAAACAATGGAGCATTGCTTGCATTCACAGAGCCGGCGCCGCGCACCAGTATGTCCAGCCCGCCGCCCGGCTGAGCGCTGTTCTGGCGGATGGTCAGCCCCGCTACCTTACCTTTTAGCATATTGCCTATTTCAGGACCTGACGACAATACGAGATCCTTGGTTTTTACAGAAGAAACAGCACCGGTAAGGTCTCGTTTCTTTTGAGTGCCATATCCTATCACTACCACTTCATCCGTCTGTGTTTCCACCGTCTTTAAGGCAATATTTACACTGGTATTTGCCCTTGAAACCCGCAGTTCGGCAGTCTGGTATCCCACATAGGAAATGACAAGGATAGCCTGCTCACCCGGAATTTGTAAGGAGAATTCTCCGTTGGCATTGGTGCTTGTCCCTGCATCCGAGCCTTTTATTTTAACGGAAGCTCCCTCAAGGGGCTGACCGGCGTTTGTTTCGGCAGTAACCCTCCCTTTTACTTCCACAGGGGGGAGCGGCGGGAATTCGCTTTGCGGTATAGCAGGCGCCGGGGCCGGCCTGGGGGCGATGACAATAAAGCCGTCGCGTATGGTATAGGATAATGACTGGCTCCTGAACACCAGTGCCAACGCATCTTCGAGCGAAGCGTTGGTAACATCAATATCAATTTTCGAGGCTTTGGCTATTTCGTTTTTGCCATAAATAATACGATAGCCGGTTTGCTTCGTGATCTTCTTCAATACCACTTCGATGCTCGCATTGTTCATCTTCAGTGTAATGCCCTGCGCGTAGCCGCCGGCATTAGCCTCCAAAAGGCAACTGAAGAGTAAAATGACAGTCAGTCTCATAACTAAGCAGATTTTTCGAAAAAAAATATTACAGTTCCGGTACCTGCACAGCAGTGCTTGGCGATAAGCAATGAATCGCATAGCTTTGTTTTGTTTGGGTTATTTAATTAAATGATCGTTTGCGGATTGTTTGACTGTAGCCTGCACATTCAGCCGGGAGTGGTTCCAACACTTCCGGTTTTTAATGCCTGCTTCACATAAAAATTATACCTCGGTATTTGTATGCATATGCTAATGATTTAAGTGGTTATGTAATTTTTATTATTTAGTGACGGTAATGGTCCTGCTATTAATAATAAAATGAACCTGCTTTGTCAGCTCCAGCAGCTCCAGCAGCTTGGATACATTTACGCTTCTCGGGATCTCAGCAACAAACTGCTCACTGATCTTATCCTTATATATTACCTCCACATTATACCACCTTGCCACCTGCCGCATGATGGTTTCAATATCAGTGCCGTTAAAGCGGAACAGCCCGTCTTTCCATGCCAGTGTTTCTTCCATATCAGGATGACCTATTAAGGACAATCTGCCATTCCTGTCGTTTTGTGCCTGCTGCCCGGGTTGAAGGAGCATCGTTTTATCCTTATCTGTTACTTTTACTTTGCCTTCCGCCAGAGTTGTTTTTACGGCACTTTCGTTCTCATATGCATTTACATTGAAGTGCGTCCCCAGCACTTCGATCGTCTGTTCTCCTGTTTTTACTTTAAAAGGCATGGCGGCATTTTTAGTTACCTCAAAATATACTTCACCCGTAACCGATACATTTCTTTCCCTGCCGGAAAAAGCAGTGGGATAGGTAATGGAAGAAGCGGCATTGAGCCATACCCCCGTGCCGTCCGGCAATACCAGGTGATACTGGCCGCCGGCGGGAGTAGCCATCGTATTGTAAAATATACTGCCCGTACTTTTACTGTGCTCATATTTTATTTCCCCGTTCCTCAATTTCAACACCTTTGTATTTCCCTGTCGGGCCACTATTCCATCCATGGAGCTGTCGAGCACTACCCGGCTGCCGTCACCAAGTGTTAATGTGGCAAAATTGCCGCCCGGTACAATATCCTGCTTCTGAATAAGCGCTGCAACGGCTTCTTTTGGTTTACCCGTATCTTTTCTTATAAAAATATAGGTGAGCGTACCGGTGAGCGCAATAAGCAATACTGCGGCTATACTAAGCGAGCGGCGCATAAGTATTGCGCTGCTACGATAAGGCCGCGCCTTATTCTTATCCATTTCATTGGCAGTCGCCATAATGGAACCAAAATATTGCGCTGCTTCTTCTTCCGGCAGCCTCTCCTCCGTAGAAAATGAACGCCATTTCTCATGCATCCATTCTTCCAGCACAGCATCATGTTGCAGGTCAGACATCATTTGCGAAAGCTCCTGCCGCTCTGCCAATGATATCGTTTTTTGAAAATGCTTTTCCAGTAAGTACAAAAACCTTTCTTTATCCATAAACCTTCTTTTGAGCTACCCGGTTAATAATTGGTAGTACTGAGGGTGAATGGGCTATAGTGAATTCATTCACCAATCACTATTCACCATTCACAAAATGATGCGACTTGTGATAGTTAACGTAACCGTGTCTATACCTGTAGACAACCGGCAGATAAAAAAGGAGTAGCAGGGGACAAAAAATTATTCAAAAAATTTTTAAGAACACGACCAGCAAAGAAACAGGAATGCTGGCTTGCTTGGCAAGAAGGATGCGGATAGCCTGGGAAGCCTGTGCAATATGCTTTTTAACAGTAAGCGGAGAGATATTCAGCTTGCTTGCAATTTCGTCATTCTTCAATCCCTGTTCGCGACGCAGGCGGTAAACGATTTTTTGCTGAGGGGGAAGCTGTTCTATGGCAGTTTGCAAAGCTCTTTTTATCTCGTTGTAATCCACAACCTGTGTAGTAGCATCTACAGGCTCTTCCATAGTATCAGCTATCTCGGCAATAACAGTATGTTCCAGGGAAAGCCGTTTAAAGCCATTGATGATCTTATGCTTTGCCAGGGTGAACAGCCATGCATCAAGGCTGCGGATATCCTTCATCTTCTCCCTGCCCACCCACACTTTAATAAAGACTTCCTGCAATATATCTTCTGCCAATTGTCGTGATCCGGTGAAGCGTAATATGTAAAAGAATACTTTGTTGTGGTAATTGTCATACAACAGGCGGAATGCAGCAAGATCTCCGTCAGCCAGTTGACCAAGAAGATAGCGTTCATCTATTGCTTCTTTGCTATTCACGCAGCAGGTTTTGATAATAATTACTTAATGGTTCAATGATATTCTTTTCGTCAATCCCGCAGTTAAAAATACATAAATTCCCGATTGCCCTTTTTAAAAACTGTGCAATCGTATGCATCCCGGGCTGAAATACACTACGAAAAAACAAATAAGCCCGAAGACTTATCGAAGCGGAGAGCAAATATCCTCAATCATCTTCCATTGCTACAGGCTATTATGTTATTGTCGGGATATAGTCTGAAAACATATTGCTTGTCCTGCGGGCTTTTTTCAATATGTCCTTT
The DNA here is from genome assembly GCA_964461595.1 of uncultured Terrimonas sp. Taxonomy (GTDB): domain Bacteria; phylum Bacteroidota; class Bacteroidia; order Chitinophagales; family Chitinophagaceae; genus Agriterribacter. The sequence goes on from CAYWVB010000018.1 coordinate 22,186, forward strand.
TGTGCAATAGAGGCTGTAGCTGAAATCAGCAGCAGCGACCTAAATTTGTTGCTGACGGATTGTTCTGAACGGCAATACGGCGCCAGGCGCGGTATGCAATTCCATCGCCCATTTAAAACCTTTGGCAACAGGCCGGCAACCGATAATTCTTCAACATCATCGGGAAAGATTAGAAAAGTATATCACAGGTATAGTTAATAACAATAACTCAAAAATGTATAGCATTTATGCAAATCCTGAGCATGTGCATCTTCTTGTATCCCGCTCATCCGGGATTTCAGAAGAAGTGCCGGCTATCATTATAACAGATAGTTCCACAAAGTTCATTCAGGATAATAAAGTATTGGGACATTCGCACCTCACAGATTTTGCTTTGCATGAGGATTGCTTCCTCCGATCTTAGGTTGCGATCGCAAAACGGTAAGGAGCTGATAGTTTTACATCATGTTTATGATGCAGCGCTCATTTATAAAACTGCAAAAACCATTAAAAAATCATTAAGCGAAATTTTAATATACTCCTGCACCCTGTAATTTTGCAGGTTCAAATCATACATTTATGGAATTAGGGATCGGCATGTTTGGCGACCTCGCATTTGATGCTCAAACCAGAAAGCCCGGAGACCCGGCATTGAAGCTAAAGGAAATACTGGAAGAGATAAAGCTGGCAGATGAGCTTGGGCTGGATGTATTCGGGTTAGGCGAACATCACCGTCCCGATTATGCCGTCTCTTCTCCTGAGATCGTTTTGGCAGCAGCGGCTGCCATTACCAAAAATATCAGGCTGATGAGCACGGTCACTGTGCTCAGCTCTGCTGAACCGGTAAAAGTATACCAGGACTTTGCCACTATTGACCTGATCTCCGGCGGAAGAGCGGAGATAGGTGTAGGACGCGGCAGCTTTACTGAGTCATTTCCATTGTTCGGCTACGATCTTAAAGATTACGACCAGTTGTTTGAAGAAAAGCTTGACCTGCTCCTCAATATCAATAACAATATGGTAGTGAACTGGAAAGGTAAGCTCAGGGCGCCGGTGATACAGCAAACCGTATATCCCCGGGCTGCCAATGGCGGAAAACTTCCGGTATGGATAGCCGTTGGAGGAACACCGCAGTCCGTATTGCGTGCCGCAAAGCTGGGGTTGCCACTCATGGTGGCGATCATCGGAGGAATGCCAAGACAGTTTCAACCGCTGATGGAATATTATAAGCAGGAATATGTTAAGCATGGGCATAATGCACAGCAAATGCAGTTAGGCATACATTCCCATACTTTTGTAAGCGCTAATCCCCAGACAGTGGAAGGGTATTATTTCAACTATGCGGCCCAAATGAACCGTATAGGCGCTGAGCGGGGCTGGGGACCCTATTCAAAAGCACAGTACGACGGCGGCCGCTCCCGCGAAGGCGCGTTGTTTGTCGGAGATCATACTGAGGTAACAGACAAGATATTGTATATGCATGAACTTTTTGGCATTACCCGCTTCATTGCTCACATGGACGTTGGAGCGCCTTCTCATGCTGATATGATGAAATCTATAGAACTTTTCGGGACAAAAGTTGCCCCTGCGGTAAAAAAAGTCATTGATTCAACCGGTTTCTGAATTTCAATGAGCATTTGTCTTTTGTATCATCACCTGTACCCCCGTAAAAAATCAGCAACCGGCATTCTTTTCTTTCCTTCTATCTGGAGATCAGTTATATCAATACAACCGTCGCCTGCAAAAAACCGGAGAAAGGTTTTGCCGTCTGTAGCATGACTGCCCGCAGGTTGAGTTGGAGGCTGATATGATTTCTTGCAGCCGAAGATCTTTACTGCTTTACCATCCAGCATAGTGAAAGCAGCGGGATAGGGAGAAAGCCCGCGGATAAGATTATAAATATGATCTACAGACTGCTCCCAGTCTATACGGCAGGTTTCGGTAAAGATCCTGGGGGCATGCTTAAGCGTAGCCTGGTCAGCGCCAGAATGCATTAAACCCGACTGCGACTTTTCTTCAAGCGTGCCATGAAGCAACCCATCCACTGTTTTCACGAGCAACGCAGCGCCAATATCCTTCATGCGGTCGTGAAGCTGTCCCGCCGTCTCATCATCGCCTATGGATATGCGCTCCTGCAAAAGAATATCACCTGTATCAATATCATGTTGCAGCTTAAATGTCGTGACGCCTGTTCCTTTTTCCCCGTTGATGATTGCCCAGTTGATAGGCGCTGCACCACGGTACCGGGGCAGCAGCGATCCATGCACGTTGATAGTGCCCATCGGAGGCATATTCCATACTATTTCCGGCAACATCCTGAATGCTACCACGATCTGCAAATCGGCATGAAGGGATTTTAATGCTGATAAGAATTCCGGGTTTCTCAGCTTTTCCGGTTGAAGCAAAGGCAAGCCATGCTCCACAGCATACTTTTTGACAGCGCTTTCATTGAGTTTCATACCTCTTCCTGAAGGTTTATCGGGAGCTGTGATCACAGCAACAACATTATACCCATTTTTTATTAGTGCATCCAGGGATGCTACCGCAAACTCCGGCGTACCCATAAAAACGATCCTCAGCGCTCTTTTATCCCGCATCCTGTCTCCCTGAAATTCCATCATAATATTGATAACACTGTAGAAGTATTATTTCGATTAATTATTGTAAGAAAAATCTTTATACAGCAGGTATTTCTTCCTCATCTGCTTAAATGCGCTTAGCTGAGGTTCCCAGCTTTTGCGTATAGCTTCTTCTGAAACGCCATCCCTGAGCTGCTGCCACAGGTCATTATTACCTGCCAGCTTATTAAAGAAAGATTGCTTCATCATTCCTGATTTGGGGACAATAAAAAAGCTGTCTTTCACCGGGAACAGCTTATAAGCTTCCATCAGCCATTTCAGTTGAACTTTATGATCCACTTTCTGCAATACCTCTTCCACCGTACCACCGAGGTCCCATCCATAACATTTTTGTCCATAACATTTTGAGCTTTTAGCGCCCTCTGTAGGATGGGGAGTAAATGAAAAAAGATTTTCGGGTAATAAAGGATGACCAAATATCTGGAAAGGTCTTGTGGTTCCTCTCCCTTCACTCAACACAGTACCTTCGAAAAAGCAGGTAGAAGGATAAAGGTATATGGATTGCATATCAGGCAGGTTGGGAGAAGGGCGGACAGGCAGCACGTATTTGCTGTCATGTGTATAGCCCGAACAGCGGATAATGGTAATGCTGCATTTATTCAATACAATGCTTTTGTTGTCAGCGTCAGTATAAACCGGCGGCATAGCCATTTTGGTATCCAGCCATTTTTCTCCTAAAAGCATGTTGGCGTATTCGCCAATGGTCATACCGTATACTACAGGCACCCTTTGCATGCCCACATGAGATCTATAGGTAAGATCGAGCACAGGACCATCCACATAAAAACCGTTGGGATTAGGACGGTCGAGCACTATTACTGGCTTGCGATAAACTATAGCAGCTTCGATATATTCCTGCAGTGAAGCCAGATAGGTGTAAAACCTGGCGCCGACGTCCTGCATATCGAACAGCAGGATATCCACATCTTTCAGATCCTCGGCCGATGGCTTGGATTTGCTGCCATACAGAGAGACAATAGGAATGCCGGTGGCTTTATCTGTATAGCTGCCCACTTTTTCTCCTGCATCTGCTGTGCCTCTGAAGCCATGCTCAGGAGAAAATATTTTCACGGGAACAATGCCGAGCTTTTTAAGCGTATCCACCAGATGAGCATCTCCTACTATAGAGGTTTGATTGGCAAAAAGTGCAACAGACCTTCCTTTGATCAAAGGAAGATACTGATCAAAGCGGTATGCCCCGGGAAGTATATTTTCTGCCGTTTTTTTTTCATCCGCAACAGGCGCTGTATTTTTAGCGACCAGCACCTGCTGCCGACAGGCCAGCCAGCATAATAAAGGAACGATTGAAAAATAAAACAGGCGGTATATTGTCATCATGATCATATATCTTAATGGCTCTTCTAATGATAATAAAACGATTTTCAAATATCCTTATTCTTTTTGTATAATCAGTGAGAATCATATACCTTTCCGCGTTTATATCATCAAAAATATATTTTATGCAACAGGCAAAAAAGGGAGATGTGGTACGCGTACATTATACAGGCCGTTTGACCAGCGGTGAGCAATTCGATTCTTCTGCGGGACGTGAGCCCCTGGAATTTACTGTTGGCGCAGGTCAGATGATCAAAGGATTTGATGCGGGCGTTGAAGGCATGTCAATAGGAGAAAAGAAAATTATCAACATAGCATTCCAGGACGGTTATGGACCACGCAATGAAGAAGCTGTTATTGAATTCCCGATGGAACAGGTACCTGCCGGCATGAAGCTGGAGCCCGGCATGCAGTTAACATTACAAAACCAGCAGGGACACCCGGTTCCCGTGGTTGTATCGGAAGTGAAAGAAGACGTTGTAGTGTTGGATGCCAATCATTCACTCGCAGGGAAAGACCTTGTATTTGATGTGGAGCTGGTTGAGATAGTGTAATCAGCTCTTGATAGCCACGGATGCGCGAATGTATTTTGATCTATTTATTCGTTGATTCGTGGCTATTTTTTATACCATCCATTCAAAGTTATCTGCTTTGGGGATCTTATCGAACACAGCAGCAAATGCTTCAGTGGGTGTAGCCAGCCGCCTGCGTTCAGTATTGATCCATGCGCCATCAACAGTAATAATGGCAGCAAGCGTATTGCCGTTTATGGTGATATGGTGCTGTATGGTCCAGCGGGAACCGTCTTTACGGGCCTTGAGCATGTAAAGGCTGATCTCCACTACATCACCAAATTTAATTTCCCTTTTGAATATACATTCTTCGCGGAAGAGGATCGGTCCGAGCTTTTCATCTGCCATTGCCTGCCCGGTAAGTCCATGCTCCGACAAAAAGCTCATCCTGACATACGCTCCCAGGTCGTAATAACGGGAATGCAGCATATGAAAATTTGGATCAAGATCTGCCCAGCGCACTTCTGCCGTTTTGGTATAGGTATCCATATCAGGCGTTATATAACAACCGGTAATATTCATCAGCCATTCTCCCCGACTCGAAACGATAACGAACGTCTCTCATTCCGTTCTTCATGATCTGCCTCCACACTTCAGGGCGCTCATAATATAACGGGAGAATGTCATTTTCAAGAATTTCATACAGTTTGTGCAGATCATATTCATCCTGGTCGTGCACACTCATATTGGCATAGTCTGCCTTGGGTATCACAAAGCCATTATGTCCCTGGTGAATAAATTCCGGTATCCAGCCGTCGTCTGTAGAAAAATTAACTGCGCCATTCATTGCTGCCGTCATACCGCTGGTGCCGGAGGCTTCCCTTGGCACACGGGGATTATTCAGCCATACATCGGCAGCCTGCTTAAGCCTCTTGCTCAATGTAAGCTCGTATCCTACGCAAACCGCTACATTACGGTAATTCTTGCTTAAGTTAACAAGATAATTGAAATCGCTGATGGCAGGGTAATCCACAGGGTACGGCTTACCGGCCCAAATGATCTGGACAGGATATTTTGTATTGTTCAATAATGCTTCAAAACGACGCTTGTCGCGGGTGATCAGCTCTGCCCGTTTATATCCTGCAAACCTCCTTGCCCAGACAATTGTCAGCACATTAGGGTCAAGCAGTTTTCCGGTCTGATCAGCAACTACGTCAAAAGATCTTTTTTTCAAGAACCATTTACGGTCCATAAAATTGTCGTCGGTAGGTTCCTCTGCTGCCGCATACAATTGCTTATCCGCCCAGTACCGCCAGTTTTGCGCATTGGTGATATGAACGATCGGGCATATACCTTCATATTTGCCCCACATAGCCCTGCTTACATGGCCATGCAGCTCACTAACGCCATTGGCTATGCGCGCAAATCTCAGCGCAGCTAAAGAATGGTTGAACTGATCGTCTGTAATACCGGTTAACCTTCGTATTTCATTAAGAGGAATGCCGCAGAAATAGCTCATTTTTTCGCAGAGATAAATATCATGCTTTTCATTGCCCGCTTCTTCCGGCGTATGCGTAGTAAATACAAGGCGTTTTTTTACTTCCTCCTTACTTCCGAATTTTTTGTACAGGTAAAAGGCGGCTGAAAATCCATGTGCCTCATTGAGATGGTACTCATCAGGACCAAAGCCGATCTCATCCATCAGCTTGGCGCCGGCTACTCCCAGCAAAATGAACTGCGCCACCTTGGTAGCCACATTGGCATCATACAAACGATGGGTAATGGTTTGAGAGATATAGTCGTTCTCGGGAAGATCAGTGCTTAATAAAAACACCGGTGCAGATTTAAAAGTTTCAGGGTTAAGGTAATAAGCCTTTACCCACACCGGGTGATCGTGGATATTGATCTGGAATTTTATATTATGATCTTCGAGAAAGTTATAAATCTTTTCATTCCACTGCACCTGCAGGGTCTGATCCTGGTTGCGGGCCTGGTCATAATAGCCGTATTTCCATAAAATACCGATACCAACAAGATTCTGCCTGAGCTCATAAGCGCTGCGCATATGCGAGCCTGCAAGAAAGCCTAACCCCCCGCTGTAGATCTTGAGCGGCTGGTGAATAGCAAATTCCATTGAAAAATAAGCTACTTTCCTGGTGTATCTTTCATCAATTGAGTTGTAGGGCACTTTGAAATTTGTAAATGACGTCATAAGTGAAAAATCTCTTAAAAAATTCGCCGCAATATAAAAGGATTTTTTTTAACCTGAAGATATTATTACTATTTAACCACGATATACCGGGACACCTTTTGTATGATATCACGTAGAAATGGGTATATCAACTCCTGTTTCAAAGCTGGTGCTGCTTCTATGAAGATTTGTTTTATATCAGGCGAAATACTGCAATCGTTTGCTTAAATAACAAATGGTAACCCGACAAGCATTTGAATCACGGAGGCTCAACCTTTAGAAGGTTGGGAAACATCAGCATCCTCGTCATTTTACGATCATCAAAGGCTTTCTGTCTGTTATTGCTCCTTTGAAGCGCCTCGCATCAAATTTTGTATTACCGGCATCCATCGCCGCATCCTGCGCACCACGCGCCGAAATATTGGAAAACACGCCATCACTGATATAATGCAATGCGCTTGCCAGGCAGCTCTCATTTACATCCCCCCATTGCTTATCCAGCCCGTCGCTTACTCCGGCATCCGGCTGCAGCCCGTTGAAATAATTGCCCTCACCATTTTTGTTCACACTCCTGAAGGATACCGGGAAGACAACCCAGTCGCCATCGGGAATATCGAAAAAGCCAACCGGCTTGCCATGTGTGGCTCTTCCTACCAGTTTTACATCCATATAAGGCTTAAGGCTGTTGATAAGCAGCTCACTTGCCGATGCCGTGTTTTTTGCAGTGATAAAAAATATACGGGGAAGGTTCAGCGACCCTTTCTTGGCATAGTTGATGGTAGTATCATAATACCGGCTGTACTTATCATTATACTTTTCCTGCAGCATCACTCCCCCGTTACCTGCAGCAGGCACAAGATAATTGGCAAGCTCATTCTGCAATTCTACATATCCCCCGCCATTATATCTCAGATCCACAATAATATCCTGTATGCCGGCACTGTTGAAATTATTGAACAGGGAGTCAAAATCTTTTTTTATGGCAGTAGTATTCCCCAAAAAAGAATTATATACCATATACCCCACTTTTTCAGCACCAACAGTATAAATGGTATCCAGTAAAATGGGCTGCTCCTGGTAAGATGCGGCAGTAAGCGTGATAGCGGTATCTGTATTGTCCGGCCGCCTGAAAACAAAACTGGTGGATGCGCTATTGAACACGGCTGTTGAGATGCGTGATATTGTAGCATCATCCGTATTGATGGTAGCATTATTATTAACAGACATGATACGCCAGCTCCGGGTAATGCCCGCGGCACCGGCAGGAGAAGCAGGCTCTACATACGACACCCGCAGGTCATTGGTGCTATTGAAAAATATGCTCAGCCCGAAATCGCCGCTGATGCCCGAGCTTACATTATTCCATTCTGATTGCTTAATGCCAAAGCTCCACCGGTCTACGGGGTCGGTAAAACCAGGCTCTATGCTGTAAGGCCGGATAGCTTCCATAACAGCATTGGGGTCGCTATAGCTTTGGGGATTGAATGAACGAGGTAAATGATCGTACCACAAATAAAGCTCCTGTGCATACATCCAGGCAGTGTCTTTTACTTTATTAACTAAATCCAGGGAATCCAAAGAGGTGTTTCCATTATTAGTATCTTTTTTACAGGAAGGTACCAGGAGCAAAGATGCCCCCGGGAAAAGAAGCAACAGCAGAACGCATTGTCTGTATTTCATACAGGTGAATTATTAAGTTAAAATTATGTCAGATAACCCTAATGGTACGGTGAAATGATCTCTCAGGTTAGAAAAAACAGAAATATTAACCAATAGTTTACTTTTTTGCGGAAATACATACTATACATCAATGGCACAGTTGATCCACTCTCCGTCAAAGGCAGCATTATATTTTTTATAAAAGCTGATCGCAGGTTCATTCCAGTCGAGCACCTGCCAGCATATACGCCTGAACCCTCTTTCCCGGGCTTCCTCAAGCAGTTGCTCAAATAACAGCCCGCCAATACCTTTTCCGCGCATCGCTTTCGTAACCAGTATATCCTCTAAGTACATTGCCTGTCCCTTCCAGGTGGAATAACGGATATAATAGAGGGCAAAGCCTGCGATAATACCTCCTGATTCTGCCACAAACGCCCACCATACCGGCTTTTCGCCAAAACCGCTTTCTATAAAATGCTCAGGTGTTACGGTTACTTCCTGCGGCGCTTTTTCATACAATGCCAGCTCATTCACCAGCTCCATGAGCCGTCCGCAATCTTCTTTTATAGCTTTCCTGATGTGTATAGTCATATCGTATCTGTGTTAACAGGGATTTCAAAAATAAGGGAAAGGCATTACTTGAAATACGCCCAAATATTCACTCTTCCTCAAACAAAGAATTATCTTAGTTGCATAAAATCACCACTACTGCTTAAAAGTCAAAAACCTCCGCAAGCAGAGGTTTTCCGGATAAAACAGATAGCAGTGGCTACAACATCGTAAAGCCTTCAAGGAATTTAGTAGTGAAGTTGCCCTTCCGGAAGTCTTCATTCCGCATGAGTTGCTGGTGAAACGGGATTGTTGTTTTTACCCCTTCCACAACATACTCGCTCAGCGCCCGGCTCATGGTATTGATGGCTTCTTCACGGGTGCGGGCTATGGCAATTATTTTTCCGATCATCGAATCATAATATGGCGGAATAATATAGCCGGCATAAGTATGAGAGTCAATCCTTACACCATGTCCTCCGGGCTGATGCAATACTGTTATTTTACCGGGGGAAGGGCGAAAATCATTATAAGGATCTTCCGCATTGATCCTGCATTCAATAGCATGCATTTCAGGGTAGTAATTCCGCCCGGAAATAGATTCACCGGAAGCAATTTTTATCTGCTCTTTGATAAGATCGAAATTAGTAACCTCTTCCGTAACGCAGTGCTCAACCTGTATACGGGTATTCATCTCCATAAAATAAAAATTCTTGTGTTTGTCCACAAGAAATTCTATTGTTCCTACACTTTCATAGTTAATGGCAGAGGCTGCTTTCACCGCAGCTTCCCCCATTTTTTCACGAAGATCATTGGTCATGAACGGAGAGGGTGATTCTTCTACCAGCTTTTGATGACGGCGCTGAATAGAACAATCTCTTTCACTCATGTGACATACCTTTCCATACCTGTCGCCGGCGATCTGTATTTCTATATGCCTGGGTTCTTCCACAAATTTTTCCATATACACACCATCATTTTTAAATGACGCGCCTGCTTCAGCTTTTGCAGTGGTATATGCCCTTTCCATTTCGCTGTCTTCCCACACTACACGCATACCTTTTCCCCCGCCTCCGGCAGTGGCCTTGAGTATAACAGGATACCCGATATCCTTTGCCAGGACTTTGGCCTCTTCCACACTCGAAAGCAATCCTTCTCCCCCCGGTACTACCGGCACTCCTGCTCTGATCATGGTTTCCTTGGCGGTGATCTTGTCGCCCATAGCGTTGATCATCTCAGGAGTAGGCCCTATGAATTTTATGCCATGCTCACCGCATATCTGGGCAAACCTTGCATTTTCCGCCAGGAACCCATAGCCCGGATGAATAGCATCTGCAGCGGTAATTTCTGCAGCAGCCATGAGGTGAGGAATATTTAAATAAGAATCTGCGCTTTGTGGTCTGCCAATGCACACTGCTTCGTCCGCAAACTTTACATGCAGGCTGTCTTTGTCGGCAGTAGAATATACCGCAACGGTTTTGATACCCATCTCCCTGCAGGTACGGATAATCCGTAACGCAATTTCGCCGCGGTTGGCAATCAATATTTTTTTGAACATGCAGTCAATTTGAAAATTCGGGCATTTGAAAACCTGAAAATCGCCGGGAAATTAAAAATGAGCATGGCTCACTTTCAAATCAGCACATTTCCAAATTTTAAAATTAATTAGGTTCTACCAAAAACAACGGTTGGTCGTATTCTACCGGGCTGGCGTCTTCTACCAACACTTTCACCAACCTGCCGCTGATCTCACTTTCAATTTCATTGAAAAGCTTCATCGCCTCAATAATACAAACCACCTTACCGGGAGTTACTTCATCTCCAACTTCAACTAATATAGGTTTGTCCGGGGAGGGGCGGCGATAAAATGTGCCGATCATCGGACTTTTTATAGTAATCAGGTTATCTGTTTTGGGAGGCGCCGACGCCTTTGACTTTTCTCCTGCCGCTTCAGCAGTAGTAACGGAGGCCGCAGGCAATGCGGGCATATAAGCAGCAGCAGGCAATGCGGGCGAAACGAGCTGGGTAACGTGATCTTCTTTCTGCTTTATGGTAATCTTGAAATCTTTTTCTTCTAAAGTAAGTTCCCCGATATTGGATTTGTTGATAAGCTTTATCAACTCCTGAATTTGTTTAAAATCCATGTGTGATTTTTATTTAAGGTTTTAACCGCAAATAATAAGAAAACAGACAACTAAGATAATGATTCAGTCCAAAAATACCCAAATCAGTTTTTTACTCTTTCTACGTATTCTCCTGTTTTGGTATTAATCCTTATCAATTCACCTTCCTCAACAAACAGGGGAACCATTACAGTAGCCCCGGTTTCTACGGTAGCAGCCTTCAGCGTGCGGGTAGCAGTATCACCTTTTACACCAGGCTCACTATAGGTTACCAATACTACTATTTTATCCGGCAATTCAACGCTCATCGGTTGTTCTGTCTCGGTATTTATCAATACGCCCACTTCCTGTCCTTCCTTCAAAAATTGGGGAGCATCTATCAATTGCTCCTGTATGGCGATCTGCTCAAATGTTTCATTATCCATAAAATTATAGCCGGAATCATCTTTATACAGAAACTGGAAACTCTTTTTTTCTACTCTCACCGGGTATATATTATCGCCGGAATTCCAGGTTTTTTCAATGCTTCTGTTATTATCAACTCCCTTCAGCTTTGCCCAAACCTTAGCTGCTGCGCGGGCTGTTTTATTTTCACCAAATTCTACGACACTATATAGGCTGCCGTCTAATTTAAGGATCATGCCCCTGCTGATATCTGCTGTATTAGCCATATTTCAATTTTTTTAAAAAGTGGCGCAAAGATAAGTGGATTTTGTATTTTCCTGCCAATAAACTGGCATAAGCACTATCTTTATTCCACTGCTGCCTCCTCGCCATACATCTGGTTTTTATATTGCAACGAAGGAGAGCTGATGAAAGTGCCGATATTAAGCTGATTCCATTTGTTATCAACCGACCTGATGGTGGCATCATCTGCCACTATAATATTGGGCCAGTCCCGTTCAAACCCGTCAAACTCCCTGGTTTTCCTTGTACCATCAAGCCCGATACATGCAAATACTTTCCCGGCATAATTTTTTGAAGCGGCCTCGTACAGAACATGATCCCTTTTAGGATCGAGATTATTGCACAGCCTCCACAGCGCAGCCCCAAGATTGAACGGGTTGACAGTTTGCTCAACATATAGTATCATTTTTACCTGCTCTATCCCGGGTATTGCTTCGCAAATGCTTTTATGAAGTTCTTTTATATGACCGTTCCTGTTTTTCTGTACCGAAATAATTATACAGGGAATATTTAACGTACCTGATAATACGTTAGCTCTAATTACTTCCGGGAAAGCAGCTACTATATCGTTTTCCTTTATTTCAGCAGCAGTCTCCGGCATTATATATCGTTCATCCGCTTCTTCTTCAAACTGCCGCGTACCGTCAATGCACATTTTCCCGCCAAAACCTAATTTACTGCAGCTATGATCCAATACATCCATTGGACCGGTAGTAAAAAAAATATCAGCAGCAACATTCATATTTTTGAATATGGTTTGCGCAAGCCGGTGATAATTTTTGATATCAGCCTGCGCATCAGCAACCACAAGGATTTTATTAAACATCATTTGTCCGGCACCCCACATTGCATTCATTACTTTCTGTGCCTGTCCTGCATATTCTTTTTTGATCTGGGCGATCACCAGATTGTGGAAAACTCCTTCTACCGGCATATCCATGTCAATAATTTCCGGCACCATCATCATTTTAATAGGTGCCAGGAATATCCGTTCAGTAGCTTTTCCAAGCCATGCATCTTCCTGCGGAGGAATGCCAACGATCGTCGCCGGATATACAGGATTCTTCTTGTGTGTAATGCAGGTAACATGAAATCTCGGGTACCAGTCGGGCAGCGAATAATAACCGGTATGATCGCCAAAAGGCCCTTCCCATATAAGCTCATCGCCGGGGTCAACATAACCTTCAATAACAAAATCAGCGTCTGCAGGCACTTCCAGCTCAGGTTGCGTTATGCATTTTACAAGCTCTACTTTCTTCTTTCGTAAAAAACCCGCAAGCATATATTCGTCCACATTTTCAGGCAGAGGAGCAGTGGCGGAATACGCATATACAGGATCACCGCCCAATGCCACAGCAACCGGCATTCTCTTCCCTGCTTCTTTATAGCCATTATAATGCCGGGCAGAAACCTTATGCTTGTGCCAGTGCATGCCCGTAGTAGTCGGGCTCAATATCTGCATCCGGTACATTCCTACATTGCGGATACCGGTATGGATATCTTTGGTATGAATAATCGGTAGGGTAATAAAAGGACCGCCATCTTTTGGCCAACAGGTGATGACCGGCAGCTTTGATAAATCAGGATCACGAAGTATTATTTCCTGGCATGCCCCTCTGCCCTTTTTAATCTTGGGCATCCAGGAAGCAAACTGGCTAAGCTTGGGAAGTAGCCCAAGTTTATCAAGAATACTTTCTTTAGGCTTGGTCAGCAATTTAAAAAGCTGTTCTATTTCAAAAGCCACATCATCCAGGCGATCCACACCAAGCGCCATGCACATGCGTTTCTCGCTTCCGTATGCATTCATCAGCACGGGAAAATCAAAACCGGTATTTTCAAACAGCAGGGCTTTACCGCCATCGCCACTTTTACTTATACGGTCGGTTATTTCGGCTATTTCAAGCCTGGGATCAACAAAGGTTTTTATTCTTAGCAGCTCACCCTCCCTTTGGAGGGCGTTGATAAAATCATCCTGATTGCGATAAGCCATACTTTACTTCTCTCCGGGAAGCAAAGATAGCGTCAAATATTAATAAACATTTTTAGGACAGTCAAGGCTCCTGAGGCTTCCGCGTTTACCAGACATGTTTTCTTTAGGAAATAAAGTATATGTCAGTGTAAGACCCGAAAAGTAATACCAGTCTTTGGTTTTAGGATTTCCTCTTTTAGTGCCGGCAGCCGGATAAGTCTGGCTTCCCCCCTTTAGTTCCCCTCCCCGGTATGCCAGTTCTGCAGATTTAATCCCCTGGTTACCTGTTATCAGGATGTTGTAATCTGCGTATGTAGTGCTAACATCATCCAGATAATCGGTAAAGGTCTTATTAAACCGGAATTCCCAGCCAATAGCTACATTTTTATTAACAGCAAATTTTATTCCTGCACCAAAAGGAAGGGAGAGCTGGTTGAGTTTATATATTTTGCGATCGGGGTACTGTGGAAGTCCCTGGCCTTCCGTCCTGAACGACGCAAGCCAACGCATTGTACCAGATGAATCATAAGTATAGGGAGAAAAATGAAACAAGGAGACACCTGCAAAGACATAGGGAGTATATCTTTTTTCGGAAAGATTAAATACCTCGTACACAATGGTGGCGCTGGCATCGTATATTTTTGAGGTGAAATCAAGGTTTCGTGCGCGCCTGAAAGAGTTGCTGCTATACTTATCGGATGCGCTTATATGACCGTAGGTAGCAAGTCCCCTCAAAAAAACCTTGTCCAGAAGTTCAATCCTGCCGCCTAAGGAAAGAGCAGCTTTCGATTGGGAAAAGGTATAGGGGCTCTCCTGTAATTCTCCCTGGTAGTTGGCAAATCCTCCAAAACCCTCGAAGCTGACACGTTCTATTACCCGGTATAAAAGATTTTGGGAATGGGATGCTACTGATGCAAATAGGAATGAGACGCCAAATAAAATCTGTTTCACTGTTTTGTTTTTAAATGAATGTGTTTAACAACGGAACAGGATATTAAGATCTCTATTATGACAAATTCACTGCCAATAAGTCCAAAATACGGCTATTTACCGCAATTCAAAACGAACTTTCACAAATAATTACACAATTTTGATCTATGGCAAATTATGCGTTTACCATAGGCGTTCAGGATATTCTCCTTTGGATATCAATGTATTAATATTGCTTTTAACATCGGGTGCGTCCTCTTTATAAGTCACTCCAAACCATTTGGCAGCAGTAGGGATCACCTTCAGAACATTGTCGGGCATAGTGATAAACTTGGCCGCAACATCTACTACATATATTTCCGCTTTAGGCTGATGGAGATTGGTTTTCAAAAAAGTATCAAACAATCCCTTGCAGATGCTGAATACATAGGGGGTAAAACACCAGAAATTCATAGATACTTTTGAATCAGCAGGGACTTCAACCTTTGTATCACCTTCTGCATATACTATGCGATCACCTTCTGCGTATATCTTGGTGCGCTCTGCTATTTCAATAAGATTTCCCGCCTGATCTACCTTACAAACACCGCGGCTTACAGAGCCATTATCAGAGAGGGTTTTTATAAGCTCATAACCAATAAGCCCGAAAGTATGATCATCGGCTTCTTTGCTTAAAAACTGATATGCTTTTTCAAATGCATCTCTTCCGTAAAAATCATCGGCGTTAATTACTATAAAAGGTTCATGAACAGCTTCTGACGCACATAATACCGCATGAGCTGTGCCCCATGGTTTTGTTCTGTCCTGAGGGATCTCATATCCTTCCACGAACGATTGCAAGTCCTGGAAAACATATTCAATATCAATCTTGTCCTTAAGCTTTGCTTCGAATATCTCTTTAAAATCTTCCACAAAGTCTTTACGGATAATAAATACTACCTTACTAAATCCGGCTTTTATGGCATCATAAATCGAGTAGTCCATGATCGTTTCACCGGACGGACCAAAACGTTGTATCTGTTTCAGGCTTCCATAGCGCGATGCCATCCCGGCAGCCATAATCACTAATGTGGGTCTCATATACGTATAATATTGATGTGTAATTTTATTTTTGTGCGTTGCGAAAATAAACAAACTAACCTAAATAGGAATTAGCTTACGGTCTGCATTACTCAAAATGCCACAGAATTTGATATTAATTATATCTTAATACGGTATATCAGCCTGATTTGCGGCTCTATGAAGCTGAAAATATTGTTGTATGAAAAAAAATCTGACTGTCTCACTTGAAATTGATGCAAAAGCTATCTTAGGAGAAGGCACTATATGGCACCCTCTGGAAAATCGTTTATACTGGGTAGACATAGAAGGACAAAAACTCCATATATATGATCCGGAGACCGGCGCAGACAGCGAGTTTGCAACAAATCAAAGAATAGGCACGGTAGTACCGGTAGCAGGAGGAGGGGTATTGCTGGCATTACAAAATGGAATATATTTTTTCGATACTGTCACAGGCTCATTTCATTTTATTAATAATCCGCTCCCCGACAAGACTATCCGGTTCAACGACGGCAAATGTGATCCGTCAGGAAGGTTTTGGGTGGGAAGCATGCACCTGGATCAAAAAGCAGGCGCTGCAGCTCTTTACTGTATGGATAAAGATGCTTCTGTACACGAAGTATTGAAAGGAATAACAGTTTCCAACGGGATCACCTGGTCGCACGACAAAAAAACCATGTATTATATAGATTCCCCGCTGAGAACCATTGATGCTTTCGACTATGATGATGTTTCCGGTGCAATCAATAACCGACGAATTGTTGCCGCTATCCCGGATGGCTTAGGTGATCCTGATGGTATGGCTATTGATACGGAAGGAAAACTGTGGGTTGCTCTCTGGGGTGGTTATTGTGTCGGCAGGTTTGATCCACTTACCGGCGACCTGTTACAAAAAATAGAAGTGCCGGCGCCACATGTAGCTTCCTGCGCTTTTGGTGGCAAGAATCTTGATATTTTATTTATTTCAACTGCAAGGGAAGGCATGACAGCAAAGCAGTTAAATGAGCATCCCTCCAGCGGGGGCATATTCTCTGTGAAACCCGGTATTACAGGCGCTCCGGTAAATTTCTTCCAGGGAAAACTTTCCAATTCTTTTTGCATTAATCTTTAAACATTTTATCAATAATAAAAAGCATAAAGAAATATACATATTTCTACTTATCTAATATTCAAAATTTTAACAAAACTAACCACTAAAGGGTATTGACATTGGATAATAGATTTTCTAACTTTAAAGTAACATTTAAACCCATATTATTTTTCCATATCTGGGAAATATTCAATGTAATCATCTAAATGTGGTGGGTTAGTGTCAATCAACTTCAAGAACAACCTCCTATACGGAGGTTGTGTCTTTTTAAGGGCAATATGTTTCGCGGTATAAGTATTGATTTTTTCAATCGGTCATTTGTTGGATGAAATAATTAATTTGCCGCTTAATCACGGCGATGAAATGAACTATTCAGCTCAATGGACCAGCTACAGGAGTACTAATGCCTTTTCTGCTTTAGCAACAGATTATATCAGTCAGAATGATTTCCTGACAACTTTTCAACAATACCCTCCTTCCTTGCAGGGAATATCAGCCGCGATAAAGGAAAGGTCGCTCCGACCGGGTAACAGGAAATTATTATTAGAGGTATTACAGCAGCAATATAAGACTATCAGCAGTTCGGAAAAAGTGATGACCAATATTGCCAAATTACAGGCTGCCTCAACCTTTACCGTTTGCACTGCTCACCAGCCTAATTTATTTACCGGATACCTTTATTTTATTTATAAAATTCTCCATGCCATAAAAGTGGCAGATGAATTGAAAGTTGCATTTCCCGAATATGAATTTGTGCCTGTATATTATATGGGTAGCGAAGACAATGACCTGGAAGAGCTGAACCGGATTTATTTAGGCGGGGAGCGGTTAGTGTGGCAAACCGATCAAAGCGGTGCAGTAGGCAGAATGCGGACCAGCGGGCTTGAAGCAGTGATTAAACAGATAAAAGGACAATTGATCATAGATAAGCATGGAGCAGAATTAATTAGCTTGCTGGAAAGATCTTACCTCGAAGCTGCCTCTATACAGGAAGGCACTTTCCGGTTTGTTGACAGCATTTTCAACAGTTTTGGATTGGTAGTATTAATTGCAGATACTCCTTTACTTAAAAAAGAAATGCTTACTGTATTTGAAGATGACCTTTTCAGGCATACCCCTTCAGCTATCGTAACCAATACCATAGCAGCGCTTTCAGACCGGTACCATATCCAGGTGAACCCCAGGGAAATTAACCTTTTCTATATGAAAGGCAATATACGGGAAAGGATAGTTGCCGAAAATGAAATATTCAGGGTCAATAACACTGATATTACTTTTTCCGGGGATGAGATGAACGCCGAGATGAATGATTTTCCTGAAAGATTCAGTCCGAATGTGGTGCTGCGTGGGTTATTCCAGGAAACCATCCTGCCAAATATAGCTTTTATCGGCGGTGGCTCTGAGATAGGCTACTGGCTCGAATTGAAAGACATGTTCAGGCATTATAACATTCCTTATCCTGTGCTCTTATTACGCAATTCCTTTTTGATAGTGGAAGAAAAAGCAGCTAAGCTGATGAAAAAACTAAATATTACCGTGGATCAGCTTTTTGCCGGAGAACCGGCAGTGCTGAATGAACTGGTCAGGAAAAACAGTAGCTTACAGCTAACACTCGGAGCTGAAAAAGAACAGTTATCAGCGTTTTATGACCATTTGAAAACCATCACTGCTCCTATTGATCCCACTTTATCCGTTCATGTAAGCGCCTTGCAAAAAAAAGCGGGAAATTCCATTGAGCAACTGGAAAAAAAAATGATCCGGGCTGAAAAAAGAAAGCATACGGAAAAGACACAACAATTTTTAAAGCTGAAATCAATATTGTTCCCCAATGGTAAGCTGCAGGAAAGAGTTGAGAACATCCTTCCCTATTATGCCCGCTATGGAAAGGACTTCATTCGCCTCCTTTACGAAAACTCCCTGACTTTTGAACAAGAATTCACCGTGCTTGTAGAGCAATAGCTTTGTGCGTCCTCAAATTATACAATACCTAATTTTCTGTTTTCCCGCACACATATACCTTATATCCCCATGCATTAAGCTGAAACATTTCATTACCGGGAATAGTTCTTTTTTCTTCAGTGAACAATTCCGTAAAAGAGCCTTTAAAAGCTGTTCCGGAAATACTAAACGCGGAAGGATAGGGTGATAAATTTAATAATACCAACACTATATTATTCCCGCTTTTTCTATAAAAAGCCAATATATGATTGTCGGAAGCAATCGTCAATATTACCGTCTCATTATCTTTTCCCCAAAAAGCAAGCGCAGGATTTACTGAATGAAGATGCAACAGCTTTTTAAAGAACCCGGACAACTCGTAGCGCCCGTTCCATGCTATAACATCCTTATCAAAAAACTGTAAGCGCTTTACGTTAGGCAATTCCTGGCCGCTGTATAGCAGCGGAACTCCGGCCCAGGTAAAACTAAATACAGCCAGGGGCATAGCCATCTCTCCATATTTTTCAAACTCTGTACCATTCCAGCTATTTTCATCATGATTAGAAGTAAAATATAAGCCGGTGGTTTTCGGCGGATAATTATCAGCATAATTTTTTAGCAATTCCCTTAATACATCTACATTTCTTTGTTTTTTGTAAAAGGTTTCGGTGGTATGCATCCACCGCCATGCATAGGCCACATCAAATACCTTCATATAATCCGGGTTTTCCAATACATCAAATTCACCCAGCCATAACAATGGCTTTATTTTCTCCAATTCCGGTCTTGCGGCCTCCCAGAAATGTAACTCAACCCATGCAGCAAGATCGCACCTGAAGCCATCAATATCGCAGGTCTCTACCCAAAACTTCATTGCTGCGATCATCGCCCTCACAAGTTCCGGATTATTATAATCCAGTTCAATAATGTCGTCCATGCCCTGGGCAGCTTTGAAATTGCCGTTCTCATCTCTTACGAAATATTCAGGGTGTTGGGTTGTCCAGATATGGTCCCAGCCGGTATGATTGGCCACCCAATCAAGAATGATCTTAAAGCCAAGTTCATGACACCTGTTCACCAGTTTTTTAAAATCGTCAATTGAGCCAAATTCAGGGTTTATTGAAGTATAGTCGGAACACGCATAATAACTTCCCATAGTACCTTTCATCATTGCTTTGGCAATAGGCGTTACAGGCATGAACCATAAGGTTTCAACTCCCATTTCCCTCAGCCGCGGCAACTCTGGTAAAAAGGCATTAAAGGTTCCTTCCGGGGTGTACTGCCGGAAATTTACTTCATATATATTGGTATGATATATCCATTCTGCACTTCTTTTTAATGTGTCGTTAGCATTATTCATGTATTGTCATTTGTTTTAGGGAAGATAGCACATTTTTGCACTGTACCACGTTCATATTACATAGCTCAATCTTCGTACCTTTGACGGGTTGAATTAACAGGCATGAAACAATTTGATGTTCCGGTATTTTACCGCAGTCCCCTTATCTCCGCAATAAAAAAATACAGGAAAGCGCAGGATAAAATGAAAAGAGATTTTACTCCTACGCTGCTTGACTTTGGCCCCGTGCAGATATACCTGGCAAGGCATTTTGGATTTTGTTATGGTGTGGAAAATGCCATTGAGATCGCATTCAGAACAGTAGAGGAAAACCCGGGCAGACGAATCTTTCTTTTGAGCGAAATGATCCATAACCCCAGGGTAAATGAAGATCTGGTAGCGCAGGGTATCCGTTTCCTGCAGGATACACATGGAAAAGCTAACATCCCGCTTGACACACTGACCGGTGATGACATCGTAATTATCCCGGCATTTGGCACTACGCTTGCCATAGAAGAACAGTTGAGGGCAAAAGGTATTGATGTTCTTAATTATAATACTACCTGTCCTTTTGTAGAAAAAGTATGGAACCGGGCCGGGCAGATTGCAAAAAAAGGATACAGCATTATTATTCATGGTAAGCCGGGACATGAAGAAACGAGGGCAACATTTTCACATAGCGCTGCCGGAGCTCCTGCTGTTATTGTAAACGATATGGAAGAAGCTATCCGCCTTGGGGAGTATATTACGGGGACCAGGGACTTCTCCGGCTTTGCAGAAGATTTCAAAGGAAAGTTCTCCGATGGCTTTGATCCTGACAAAGATCTAAGGCGTATAGGCATCGTCAACCAGACAACAATGCTTGCCAGCGATACGCAGGCTATTGCTGATTATTTCAAAGCATTGATGACCGGTCATTATCATCTAACTGAACAAACCATTGCCGAACATTTTGCCGACACAAGAGATACATTGTGTTATGCTACCAACGATAATCAGACTGCAGTAAGCGGGATGCTGGGGACGAATGCGGATATTGCTATAGTAGCGGGGGGGTACAACAGTTCCAACACTTCTCACCTTGTAGAACTATGCGAAGAGCTGCTTCCAACATATTTTATAGCCAATGAAAATATGATATTGTCAAAAACAGAGATCCTTCACTACAATCTGCACACCAAAACAGAGCAACTGACCTCCGGCTATTTACCGCAGAAGGACCCCGTAAAGATCCTTCTCACCAGCGGCGCTTCCTGCCCTGATGCGATAGTAGAAAATATCATACAAAAACTATCCGCGCAGTATGGCGCCGAAAAGAAAATAGCTCTTCTTGTAAATGAATTTGAACAACGGGCTATTTCAGCGTAACATTTTCTGTAGCAATATAGATTGCCCCGCTATATACTTCATATATAGCTTTTACTAACTGATCAGCCACAACGTGCTTAAATACATAACCACGTGCGCCTGCCTCTATCATCCTTTCCACATATGCGGAGGCAGTATGAAAAGAAACTCCAATTACTTTTATACGGGGAAAGCGAGCAACAATCTCTCTGGTAGCTTCAATCCCCGACATATCAGTCATATTAATATCCATTAATATGATATCAGGGGAGAGCTCTGCCGCTTTATTTATAGCCTCTCTGCCATTGCCACACTCAGCAAGCACCTGTATGTTTTCCTGCGCGCTCAGGAAAATATTCCAGGCGTTTCTTACGGCAGGGTGATCGTCAGCAATAATAATTTTAATCATTTACTCGAAGGGTTTCACGAATTACAAACAAAATTCGTAAAAATACGTGGTAAAAACCCTTAGGGGCGGATAAAAATTCAGAATAGAAACAGGTTTATTAACATACATCAACGGCTTACACCAGTGCAATATCTATTACCTGCTGCATAGTCTTTACATAATAGAATTTTATGCCTTTGATAAAGCCAGAATTAATTTCCTGCACATCTTTTTCATTTTGCCAGCATAAAATCACCTCTCTCATGCCTGCACGCTTGGCAGCAAGCATTTTTTCTTTGATACCGCCTACAGGCAAAACCTGCCCTCTAAGTGTTATCTCACCTGTCATAGCCAGGTATGGCTTAACCTTTCTGCCGGTAAGGGCAGATGCAATGGAAGTCATCATTGTAATACCTGCGCTCGGACCGTCTTTGGGAACAGCACCTTCAGGCACATGCACATGTATGTTTTGTTTTTTAAAAAGCTCACCGTCAATGCCATATTTTTTTGCATTCGACTGCAGATAAGTCAATGCTGTAACAGCGCTCTCCTTCATTACGTTGCCGAGATTGCCCGTCAGCTTTAATTCGCCTTTACCATCGCTGCAGGAAGTTTCAATAAACAATATATCCCCGCCAACATAGGTCCAGGCCAGTCCCACCGCCACACCAGGCATATTAGCTGTTTTGTATATTTCATTACTATATCTTGCCCTGCCCAGAATCTTCTCTATGTCTTTTATAGTTACCTGGGGCTTGAGCTTTCCCCGGATAGCGTATTCCTTTGCAAGCGCTCTCATAATAGAGGCCAATTGACGATCCAATTCCCTCACACCACTTTCCCTTGTATAATCTTCAACCACCTTTTCCAGCACCGTGTCGCTCATCTTTAAAGGAATATCTTTCAGACCGTGAAGCTCTTTCTGCTTGGGTAAAAGATGTCGTTTGGCAATTTCAACCTTTTCCTCTACTGCATACCCGTTCAGGTCAATAATTTCCAGCCTGTCTCTGAGCGCAGGCTGAATATGCTGCAGGTCGTTTGCAG
The DNA here is from genome assembly GCA_964461595.1 of uncultured Terrimonas sp. Classification (GTDB taxonomy): domain Bacteria; phylum Bacteroidota; class Bacteroidia; order Chitinophagales; family Chitinophagaceae; genus Agriterribacter. Next base: position 44,967 of record CAYWVB010000018.1, read on the forward strand.
TAGCAATAAAAAGCACCTTGCTCAAATCATATTCGAGCTCCAGATAATTATCGTAAAAAGCATGATTTTGCTCAGGATCCAGCACTTCCAGCAAAGCAGAAGAAGGATCGCCATGAAAGTCCTTTCCTACCTTATCAACTTCATCAAGGATAATAACCGGGTTGCAGGATTTCACTTTGCGAATAGATTGAATAATGCGCCCCGGCATAGCGCCGATATATGTTTTACGGTGCCCTCTTATTTCACTTTCATCGTGCATACCGCCAAGGCTTAGCCTGACATATTTTCTGCCGAGCGCTGAAGCTATGCTGCGCCCCAGAGAAGTTTTGCCTATACCCGGAGGCCCTACAAAACAGAGAATAGGGCTTTTCATATCTCCCTTAAGCTTCAGCACAGCCAGGTATTCCAAAAGCCTTTCCTTGATCTTGTTCATCCCGTAATGATCACGATCAAGAATCTTTTTGGCTTTATTAAGATCATACAGATCCTGAGTTCCTTCTTCCCAGGGGAGCTCAAGCATCAAATCAAGATGGTTATATACAACAGAATAGTCAGGTGTGGAAACGTGCATACGCTCAAGCTTTTCTATACCTTTCTTGAACATTTCCTTTGCTGTTTCCGGCCATTTTTTAGCTTCCGCTTTTTTCTGCATCTCCCGGATCTCTCTTTCATTAGAATCCCCGCCCAACTCTTCCTTAATGCTTTTTAACTGCTGCTGCAGAAAATATTCTTTCTGCTGTTTATCCAATTCCGTCTTGGTCTTGTTCGTAAGCTGATTCTTTAGTTCTGCAAACTGCAGCTCCCTGTTGAGCAAATGCATCAGCTTCTCAGCTCTTGCTTTGATATCATTTTCTTCAAGAAGGGCTTGCTTTTCCTTTAGATCTGTATTGATATTGCTGCTGACGAAATGAATGAGGAAAGAGGGGTTCTCTATATTTTTCAGGATTACAGACGCTTCAGAAGGCATATTAGGCGACAGTAAAATAATTTGTGAAGCCAGGTCTTTAATAGAGCTTACCGTTGCAGCAAAATGCTGATCACTATCGAGGCTGATCTTTTCATCTTCCAGCAGCTCAATATGAGCCTTAAAATAGGGATCTTCCGTTGTAATCCTGCTTATTACAAACCGCTTTCTGCCCTGGATAATGATAGTGGTGCCTCCATCAGGCATCTTGATCAGCTTAATAATTTTTGCTACGGTTCCCACTGTTTCAAGATCCTTCACAAGAGGTTCTTCAACAGAACTGTCTTTTTGGGCCACCACACCTACCAATTTGTCAGCTTTATATGCATCATTTACTGCTTTAATAGAACGATCTCTGCCAACAGTGATAGGTAAAACCACTCCCGGGAACAATACGGTATTGCGCAACGGTAAAAGGGCAAGTTCTGAAGGAATATCAAGCTCCTCGTTCTTTTCAGAGTCTTCTTCATTCAAAGGTATTATGGGCATGAACTCCATTTCGTCTTCTGGTCTAAAAAATAATTCCCTGGTTTTCATAATCTTATATTCTAAGTCAATTTGGCACTTTCACAAAGATAATATGGCTTTGAAAAGGCGGCCCCTACATTGGTCAAGTTTGGTGCCAGTAAAAATAAAAAATCCGGATCTGCTGATCCGGATTAATATAGGAGAATACCCGAAAATGTTATAAAGCAAAACCGACTCCTACCTGTAAGGTCTGCCCTTTCCACTTATCCTGGTTATCAATATCATTGATATTACTCAGTCCTACAACATACCTTCCATATAGCCTTAACCTCAATATGTTGATCTGCGCGCCGCCAACCATTGAAAAATCACCGTTGCTGAAGGCTTCTTTTCCGTTTTGCAGAAAGGTTTTATGATCATTCATCAAAATACTGAACTGGGGACCTGCCTGAAATGTAAAAAAAGATACAGGGCGGAAAGATAGCAAAAGGGGAATACTTAAATAATTCAGCTTTACATCCTTCAATTCTTTAGATGAGATCTTATACAGGTCTTCAAATGTTGTAGTAGTTGTAGAATTGGTTTGACTGAACATTACTTCCGGCTGAATTCCCCATTTTTTGGAGAACATAATTTCCGGGGCGACAGCCAGGTGGTAACCAAGCTTATACTCATCTTTAAATGATTTGCCATCAATTTTACCCATATTTCCTCCGGCGTGAAGTGCCAAGCGGAGTCCCTGGGCAGAAGAAGAAGAAACAATCAGGAAGGTAACTGCAAAGAGAGCAGAAGATAACAAGATACGTTTCATGCTTAGAGGTTTTAATTACCTGAAATTATAACAAGTTTAATACCGCCTGTTACCGCCATTCACAGTATTTTGTTAAGCAAAAGTCATAGAAATGTTATTTGTCTAAAACTTGAAACCAAGGGTCAGTAATATATTACCAACATTGCTTTTTACCTTAGCGGCATTGAAGACATTGTCTTCCAGATCATAAGGAAAATACACATCACTGAGTATCTGATGAAGGTAAGTGAGGTCAACAAACATACCTTTATTACGCCATCCGAGTCCTCCGCTTATATTCATTTTACTGCCTTTGGTAACATCCGTGCTACTCTTGCCAAAGTAATTACTTGTATAGGGATTACCGTAATATCCAAAACCGGCACGCACCATTATCGTTTCAAATTTTAATTCGCCACCCATTCTGAAGTTCACTGCACTTTTGAATACATTATCAATGGTATTATTCAGGGTATTGAAATATTCTTTGTCGGATTGATTTGACCTGTCCTGCGCATTAAAAGCCGACCCCTTATAACTTATGTATTCAACATCGGCAGTTAAAAACCCTTTCTGCGCTTTTATGTCTCCTTCTGTACCAAATATGTAAGCCACCCCTGCCGCCAACCGAACCGGTGTCCTGAAGCGATAATTGTATTCTCCCGGATAACCATCTGTAAGATCTGTTGAGCTTTGCGTTTGCTTCCCTTCATACCCTTCGGTATCAGTTGTAAGCAAAGAAGTGTAAGTATCTTTGACGGAATACCACGTAGGGCTATGAAAGCTGAGCCCTACTCTTAAAGCTTCCACTGGTTTAAATAAGATACCAATCTTTACAGAAGCCCCAACACCCTCTGTTTTTAAATATTCCTCGGATTCAAAATAATTAAAGTCGTTGTTTGCATTATCAGTAGCATCCGATTCCCTAAAAGTACTGGTGCGGGTGTAGTTGAGGGTACTGATATTCAAAGAGCCTCCTAAATAAAACACATCATTATAGTTGGCACCCAAACCAATGCTAAAATCTGAAATACCTCCTTTAGAAGAAATGGTTTGCTGTTGCTTTACACCTGTGCTTACTGTTGCATTACTGAAATATCCATAGCTGCCGCCGGCTGTAGTAGTATCTATAAGATATGTGTTAAAAGCAAGACTTGCTCCATAGGGAAAATTATTAGCAGCATCGTTGGGATTAGTAGCATTTCCCTTAATCAACTGCTCAAGATATTTTTCTGAATAAGAGCTCTGATTATTACTGCCATCCAAAAAAGTGCGGTTAGTAAAATTTGCATTTTTGCTGACCGCCAGCCCTACGCTTAAGTTTTTCCATTTGCTGTTATTATAAGAAGGGATACCCCATACTATACCTATCGGCCCGTAGTTGAAGCTGCTTTTGGAATCAGAGGCTGAAGAGCCCCTGTAAGTAGTGTTGTTGTTGTAGAACGAAATGCCTGGGGTTAGCACAAATTCGCTTGTTTTGTATAATCCCAGTCCGGCCGGATTGGAATATAAAGACGTTATATCTCCCCCGAGCGCTGTAGTTGCGCCCCCGATAGCTTGTGCGCGTGCCGTTCCCTGGGGTGTGGTCCATGAATACCTGATAGCGTCCAAAGGCTCCTGTGCAAATAACATTGAAGCTGAAAGAACAAAGGCGACCATTATTATTACTCTCATTCCTGGTATATTAAATTTAATCAAACCAATATAGTGCTTTATACCAAAAAGAGCGGAATTCCGCTCTTTTTGGTGCAAATTTCAAATATCTAACTATTAATACTACAGGTAAAATTCATTTTATCTGCCGCCTCTGCCCGGTGAACGGGATGGAGCGCTGCCACCACCGCTGCTTCTGCTCCCGGATGAACTGGGGGTATAACTTGGCGACGGGCTGCTGCTCCTGCTGGGCTGATCAAACGTCCTAACCGGTCTGCTGTCGCTGCCGGAATTATTATATGACCGCCTGCGGCTGGTATTACCCGAAGAGTTACCGGGATTGACATATGTATTATTATTGTTGCGGAATACTCTTACAGGCGCGTTCCTTCTGTTAACTGATTCGCTGTTGACAGGGCGTGAACCATACCGGCTTAAATTATATGTTCTCGGAGCATAAGAATTTGCCGGTCTGGTAGTGTAGTTACCTTTACCGCCACCATATATAGCTCCGGGATAGTAATAACCGCCATATCCGCCATACCCGTAGTAAGGGTTATAAAAATAAGGGTTGTAAAAGCTGTTATAACCATATAATCCACCCCATCCCAGGGCTCCGTAATAGGAATAAGGAGAATAGTATAAAGATGAAAAAGGACTATAAAAACTGTATGGATTATATCCGAAGCCATACCCTAATCCGAAGCTGCTGCCATAATAAGGTGAATACATGGCATCATACATAGCATAATTATCGAAAGCAGACCACATGGTGCGGTTCCTGACTTTCATCCTCAAATAATTGTCATCGCTGTTGTAGGCAGTACGATCCTGATCTGTCTGCACATTTACATATTCCTGATTGCTCTGATTATCTGAATAATCATTGTCATTATTATTGTTATTTGCAATACGTTGCTGCGGGGCAGGAGAATAATATAAATCGTCAGGAGTTTGACCTGATTTATACATCGTAGAACAGCTACTTACACCAATTGCTACGGCTGCTAAAAGTAGGATTCTTGACTTCATGATTAGAGGTATTTAAAATTTACAGAATGAAGTTACTACATTTGCGGGATTTTCCATGTTAATGTATTCAAAATAGTTGATCATATACATTTTGAAAATATCATATGAAAACAGTTGAAGTATAATGATCAGATTAAGGTTGATAATTAATTAATAAGTTGGTATAAAAGTTATGAGCAAAGAAATTACTTCAAGAGCGCAGGATTATTCTCAGTGGTATAACGATCTTATAATAAAGGGAGATCTGGCTGATTATTCGGCGGTAAGGGGATGCATGGTAATAAAACCGTATGGGTTTGCTCTTTGGGAAAACATGCGGGACCAATTGGATAAAATGTTTAAAGCAACCGGTCATGTAAATGCATATTTTCCTCTGTTCGTTCCCAAAAGCCTGTTTGAAGCTGAAGAAAAAAATGCCGAAGGGTTTGCAAAAGAATGTGCAATAGTAACCCATTACCGCCTCAAAACAGACCCGGATAAAAAGGGAAAGCTGATGGTAGACCCTGAAGCAAAACTGGAAGAAGAGCTTGTGATTCGTCCCACAAGTGAGGCCATCATCTGGAATACTTATAAGACCTGGATCCAGTCGTACCGTGATCTGCCTATCCTTGTAAACCAATGGGCAAATGTTGTAAGATGGGAAATGCGCACCAGGCTTTTTTTGCGGACAGCCGAGTTTTTGTGGCAGGAAGGGCATACAGCTCATGCTACTTCTGAGGAAGCTGTGGAAGAAACAGTTAAAATGCTGAATGTGTATGCCGAATTTGTAGAAAACTGGATGGCGCTCCCTGTAATAAAGGGGGTAAAAACGCCCAATGAAAGGTTTGCCGGCGCTGTGGATACCTATTGCATTGAAGCATTAATGCAGGATGGAAAAGCGCTTCAGGCGGGCACATCCCATTTTTTAGGACAAAATTTTGCCAAAGCCTTCGATGTGCAGTTTTTAAGTAAAGACAATAAACAGGAATTTGTATGGGCAACTTCCTGGGGTGTTTCCACCAGGCTGATCGGTGCGCTGGTAATGGCCCACAGCGATGATGAGGGGCTGGTTTTACCCCCCAAAATAGCACCATTGCAGGTAGTGATCATCCCGATATATAAAGGGGAAGAACAAAAAACAGTTATTGACGCCAAAGTAACCGAACTGATGAAGGAGCTTAATGCGAATGGAGTGCGTGTAAAATATGATGACAGCGATAATTCCCGGCCAGGATGGAAATTTGCAGAATATGAGAAAAAAGGAGTCCCGGTACGCATTGCTATAGGCGCGAGGGATATTGCTAATAGTACTGTTGAAATAGCAAGACGGGATACGCGTGAAAAGCAAACAGTGACCATTGACAATTTAGCTGTGCAGGTGATCCGGTTGCTTGATCAAATACAACAGGATATGTTTGGCCGTGCAAAAGAATACCAGCAGGAACATATTACACCTGCAGACAACTGGGATGAGTTTATGCAATTATTAGATCACAAAGGCGGCTTTGTGGCAGCCCATTGGGACGGCACTGATGAAACCGAGCTGAAAATTAAGGAGCTGACGAAAGCTACCATAAGATGTATACCTTTAGAGAGCGCCGAAGAAGAAGGGAAATGCATTCTAACGGGTAACCCAAGCAGGAGAAGAGTGCTGTTTGCCCAGGCTTATTAGGTGAGAAGTAAGACGATAAATGGAGATCTCACATTTATCGCCTGCCTGCCGGTAGCAGGTCTGCCGGTTTACGCTTAACTTAACATGCGTCCTGTATCAGAATAATTTATAGCTTATGCTTTTTCTCCATTACATATTGTGGGGCGACTGGCTAGAAAAGCATATGCTTCAATGCCCATTTGTAAAATACTTGCATATAGAATGTCCCGGCTGTGGTATGCAACGGAGCCTGATCGCATTATGCAGGGGTGATATTACTTCTTCGTTTGCACTATACCCGGCCTTAATTCCTCTCATAGTGCTTCTGGCATATACTATGCTGCATCTTTTTTACAAATTTGCCAATGGTCCGAAAATTATCATATCTGTACAGATAATTGTAGTATCCACTGTAGTAGTTCATTATATTTATAAAATTATTCATCACACCGTTTTTCATTAATATATTATGCAGGAAGAAACCTCCATATTTGCGTCGCAATCCCAGCGCTCTCTTCCCAATGCTTCAGCAGTGCTGGCTTTAGGGATCGTTTCAATCGTAGGCTGCTGCTGCTATGGCCTGCCCGGACTTATATGCTCCATAGTAGCGCTTATACTGTATGCCCAGGACGCAAAGCTATATACAATTAACCCGGAATTATATACCCCGTCCTCTTACAGCAATTTAAAAGCAGGAAGAATATGCGCCATCATAGGTCTCATTCCCTCCATACTCCTGGTGCTGCTCCTGATATTCATTATGATCACTGCCGGCTTTGGGATGCTATCCAATCCTCAGGATTTTTTTAATAAAATTTAGAAAAAAATTAGAAAATCAGGACAAATGACCGTAATTTTGGGACATTAGTCAAAAAAGAACAAATTATGGCTTATTCCAAAAAAACACCCGGGCACATAGAAAACAATATAGTAGAAGAGCCGGCAGCTATATACTATACTTCAGGAATTACCACTGCCCTTCAAAATTTCATAACGCGTTCCATTCATTTACTCGGCATGAATGGCATGCCTTCCTTTTCCAATGTAAGAAGCACTTCAGATTTTATTGCCGTGATCAGAAACGGAGTTCCCAAAAAAGCACTTGACAACCTGATAGATAATACCGGTATCACCATTCCGGAAATATCAAATATTATCAGAACTTCGGACCGAACGCTCAGAAGATATACTCCTTCGCAAAAGCTCAATCCCGAACAATCTGAAAGGATCATAGAATTGGCCAAGCTTTACAGCCGGGGTGAAGAAGTATTCGGTAATATGGATTCATTTAAAACCTGGATGAATAGCTCGGTAATGGCACTCGGCAATAAAAAGCCAAAAGAGTTCCTTGATACTTCAATAGGCATTGACCTGTTAATGAATGAGCTTGGCAAAATAGAACATGGAATTTTTGCATAATGATGGACGTTTACCGCATTAGCAAATGCCAGTATATTGATGATTTGAAAGGCACCGGATCTGCAGCTTATACAGGAAGATGGCACAGCAAGGGGACTTATATTTTATATACCGCAGCCACTCCCTCACTGGCATTGCTTGAAAGCGTGGTGCATCTTTCCGCCATTCCGCTTTTTGATTACTGCATGATATCTTTGAATATACCGGATGATAATGTATTGATAATGGATATTGCTTCCCTTCCCCCATATTGGGCAGACAATCCTGCACATCCTTCTTTAAGCATTATCGGCGATAAGTTCGTGAAAGCAAATAAATATCTCGCCATGAAGATTCCTTCAGCCATTATGCCGGAGGAATACAATGTGCTCATTAATCCCAATCACAAGGATTTCGAAAAAGTGAAAATCAATTACAGGAGGAAAATCCCCATTGACAGGCGTTTTTTCAAAACAGCATAATCTTCTATTTCAGGATCTCATGCCCCAGCTTATCCCGCTTTGTTTGAAGATATTTTTCATTGTGCGGGTTGGGACAGATGCGTAAGGGAACATTTTCCACGACATCCAGGCCATAGCCCTGCAATCCAACCCGCTTGCGTGGGTTATTACTGATCAGGCGCATTTTATTAACACCAAGGTATCGTAAAATCTGGGCGCCCACGCCATAATCTCTTTCATCCATTTTAAATCCTAAATGAAGATTAGCCTCAACGGTATCCATTCCCTCCTCCTGCAGCTTATAAGCTTTTAGTTTGTTCACCAGGCCTATTCCCCTGCCCTCCTGGTTCATATATAATACTACTCCTTTTCCTTCCTTTTCCACCATCATCATTGCTTCATGCAATTGCTCGCCGCAATCGCATCGCAGAGACCCTAATATATCACCTGTAAAGCATGAAGAGTGCACCCTTACAAGCACCGGTTCGTCTTTTTGCCATTCCCCCTTTATCAAGGCCATGTGTTCTCCGCTGGAAAGATTGTTCCTTTCCTTAAAAATTACCAGTTTAAAATCTCCGAACTTGGTAGGCATATTTACCCGAACGATCTCTTCAATAAGTGAATCAGCTTTGAGCCTGTATTCGATCAGGTCTTTAATGGTAATGAGCTTAAGATCAAACTTCTTTGCGATCTCCTGCAGCTGCGGTAACCTTGCCATTGTACCGTCGTCATTCATAATTTCTACCAGTACCCCGCCATAGGGTGCGTCAAACCCGGCCAAACGGGCTAAATCTATGGTGGCTTCTGTATGGCCGGCTCGCCTCAGCACTCCCCCTGCCTTTGCCTTTAACGGAAAAACATGACCAGGACGCCCTAATTCTTCAGGTTTTGTTTTTGGATTCACCAAAGCCAGTATAGTTTTTGACCGGTCATGGGCAGAGATGCCCGTTGTACATCCATGCCCCAGCAGGTCAACGGAGACGGTAAAAGGTGTCTCATGAAGAGAGGTATTGCTGTTTACCATCATATCTAGATGCAATTCCGCACACCGTTCTTCGGTAAGGGGCGCGCATACAAGTCCCCTGCCGTATTTTGTCATGAAATTAATAACTTCCGGAGTTGCATTTTGCGCCGCAGTAATAAAATCACCTTCATTTTCGCGGTCTTCGTCATCTACCACAATCACTAACTTTCCATTCTTTATATCTTCTATCGCACTCTCAATGCTGTCAAACATTCTGCAATTTTTTTGCAAAGTTACGGATTCAAATAGTAGCGAACAGCAGTTTGAAAATGATGGGACACGAACATATTAACTTATCTTAAATGTGTTAAAAACCGTAATAATATGTTAACATTCCTGAAAGCAATTTCATCCGGTTTGATTTTTCTTTGTGTTGAGAAAAAACATCTGTTATGCAAAGAATGGGAAAACTTCTAATCACGCTGTTTACATTATTTTATGCCTATACCTTGCCGGCACAGGTTACCACCAGCAGTATGAGCGGCGTTGTTTCAGACGAACAAAATACTCCGCTTGCAGGAGCTACAGTTGTAATTATCCATACGCCAACGGGATCAAAATATACTACGTCAAGCCAGTCAGGTGGTTATTTCAGCTTTCCAAATATTGTTCCCGGAGGCCCTTATACTATCATTGTTTCTTATGTAGGCCTCGCGGAGTATAAAAGAACCGACATTAATGTTCCACTCGGTGATAAATATGACATCTCGATACAACTGACTTCTTCTGCAAAAGAACTTGAAGCTGTTGTAATAAGCGGGCGCAAATCAAATGTGATCAAGACCGGGGCTGCTACAAGTATAACAAGAACCCAGATTTTAAATACTCCAAACATAAGCCGCAGCATTACAGGGCTTACAAAGCTTACACCTCAAAGCAATGGAAATAGCTTTGCGGGCATGAATAACCGTTATAACAATATAACCATAGACGGATCTGTATTCAACAACAATTTCGGCAGGTCGGGAGACGGTATGGTACCCGGGGGAGGGTTATCTATTTCACTTGATGCCATTGACCAGATACAGGTAAACCTGTCTCCTTTTGATGTAAGGCAGGCGGGCTTTGTTGGCGGCGGTATTAACGCAGTGACCAGAAGAGGAACAAATAATTTTTATGCTACGGCATATACTTTTCAAAGGTTTAAAAGCTTTTACGGCACTAAAGTTGCCGACGGAACAGCAGATAACGCCAATCTTTCCGCTAAAGTATATGGAGGCAGCATAGGCGGCGCTATTATAAAAAACAAGCTTTTTTTCTTTGTAAATGCTGAAAAGGAAACCAGCACAAGGCCCGGCCAAATATGGCTTGCCAACAGGGCTGAAACAGCCGATAACCCGCTGGTTACCCCCGTGCCGGCCTCTGACCTGGATAAGCTAAGCCAGTTTCTCAAATCGGAATATAATTATGAAACAGGGCCCTATGAGAAATACAGTTTTGGTATTGATAACTACAAATTGCTGGGGCGCATTGACTGGAATATATCAGACAAACACCGTTTAACATTGCGTTATACCCAATCAAAAACAGAGGATGATGAACAGGTAAACAATTCAAGTACTATAGGAAGCTCATTTGGCAATGGCAGAAGAGCTGGGAAATCAGGTGGCATGGCATATGCCAATTCAAACTTCAAGAACAATACCACTGTTAAATCCGGAGTGGCAGAGCTAAATTCGAATTTCAGTAAAAAGATATCCAACCAGATACTGGCCTCTTATACCGACAACCGGCCCACAAGAGTTCCACCAAGCATTGTTCCTTTTGTTGATATTATGAAGGATCCCAATACCGTTTATATCTCTTTTGGTACCGATCTGTTCTCTTATAAAAACTATATTGTTGATAAGGCATTCAATGCAGCCGAAAATCTCACCTTTAACTTCAGCAAGCATACCTTAACTGTTGGTGGCAGCTTTGACCATATGGAGTTCCAAAATTCCTTTACCAGCGGTTCTGGCGGAGGCTACTACAGGTATGCTTCCCTGCAGGATTTTCTTGATAAAAAACCGCCTGTTGTATTTGCTGTTTCCTACGACCCTAATAATCCCAAAAGCATTGCCGTGCCTTCAGCAAAGTTTAACCAGTTGGGCGTTTACATACAGGATATCTGGACGCCAAGCAATTTTTTCAAACTTACTTACGGGCTGAGGGTTGATAAGCCTTCTTACCCTTATACCCCACCCAGGAACCCTGCCCTGGAAGAGGTAACATTTAAAGATGAAAACGGGAATGATGAACATTTTGATGTAAGCCAGTTTCCAAAATCAAGATTTCTTGTTTCGCCAAGAGTTGGATTTACCTACGATGTTGAGCACGACAAATCAGTGATCATCCGTGGGGGAACGGGCATTTTCACCGGGCGCATTCCTTTTATCTGGCTGGTAAACCAGGTGGGAGATAATGGGGTCATACGTGCACAATACCAGGCTTCCAATGCAGAACTGGCTAATATTACTTATAATACAGACAGAACAACATATATCCCTGCCAATCCTCCTCCGGTAGGTCAAAGTATTCCCAATGGTTCAAGCTATAGTGCAACTGCCAGAGATTTTAAAATGCCCCAGGTATGGAGAACTAACCTGGCTTTTGACAAAAAAATAGCGCTGAATACTTTGTTTAGTTTTGAACTTATATATACCAAAATGATCAATAATGTATATTACAGGAATGATAACCTTGGACCACAGTCGGGAACTCTAGGCGGCGCAGAAGATAACCGGCCGATATATACCACAAGGTTGAACCCCGGCGTTAACAGGCTGGCAGTATTAGACAATATTAACAAAGGATCGAGCTTTTCTTTTACCCCCATGATACAAAAATCTTTTGCTAACGGCTGGGAAGCCAGCCTTGCCTATTCTTATACTTTTGCCCAGGATGTTGCCATAGGATCGAGCGACCAGGCAGCAAGTGGATGGACCACAAATAATATAGTAGCAAATCCCAATAAGCCGGAATTGGGATATTCAAATTTTGCGGTACCACATCGTATCGTCGGCTCAGCATCATATAAACTAAATTATCTGAGCCAAAAGATGGCAACAACCTTTGGCATATATTACAGTGCCAGTAACCAGGAACGGTTCAGCTACAGGTATAGCGGAGATATCAACGGCGACGGTGCGTCAAATGATATTATCTATATTCCGAAAGATCCTTCTGAAATACAATTCCGGGAAGGATATAAAGCCGGTGGTGTAACTTACACCGCCAAACAACAAAGCGATGCGTTTTTTGCCTTTATTGAAAATGATAAATATTTACGCAAACATAAGGGACAATATATGGACAGGTATGGAGCAACGCTGCCGTGGAACCATCTTGTAGATTTAAGAATTCTCCAGGACTTTTATGTAAAAACAGGAAATAAAACTCATACTATCCGTATAAGCGCTGATGTGACCAATTTCCTAAATCTTTTAAACAAAAACTGGGGTTACAGGTATAGCTACGGCTTCGGGGCATTCCAGGATCAGGCCTTACTTGGGCTGGCTTCCGGTTTTAATAAAACCGATCCGAAATATACTTTTAATCCTGCAGGTCCTGCTAAAGTATATCAGCCTAATTACTCTACTGCAAGCACCTGGGGATTGGTACTGGGATTAAGATATATTTTCAACTGATGCGGCCGCCTGAGCCGGCGTTTTCCCCAGCTTATATCCTTTAATAGCGTAAAATGCGATCACAATATAGCAGGGCACTACCAGCCAGTACGCCTGATGAAAGGAATATTTGTCTGCAAGCCTGCCATATATAAGCGGTAAAATAGCTCCTCCGCCTATCGCCATGATTAGCATAGATGAACCAATTTTAGTAAATTTTCCAAGGCCGTCTATCGCCAGGGGCCAGATAGAAGGCCACATCAATGAATTGGCCAGCCCGAGCAAGGCAACAAAGCTGATAGAAGTATATCCTTTGGTAAATAAAGCTCCCAAAGCAAAAATAATGGCACAAAATGCCGAGATCTTTAATGCCTGCCGTTGTGAGATATATTTAGGTATACATATTATTCCCACAATATAACCTACGAGCATTCCAACGAGGGTAAGGCTGGTAAAAAACTTTGCTGTTGACATGGGTATACCCTGCGATGCACCATAGTTAATGATCGTATCTCCGGCAATCACCTCTACACCTACATATAGGAATAAGGTAACGACCCCAATGATCAGGTGGGGAAACTGGAAAATATTTGTTTTATGCTTATTGCTGATGCCGGTAGCTTCATCTTCCAGCTCCGTATCTATTTCGGGCAGTGAAGAAAAATAAACCAAAGCGGCCAACAGCACAAGCAATACGGTCATAACAGTATAAGGCAAGATTACCCGGTGGGCGAGCGCATTTAACGCGGCTATTTTCTCAGCACCGGCTATTTCATCTATTTTGCTTTGGAGCTTATCAGCATCTCCAAGCACAATTGCACCCAGGATAAGTGGCGCTACGGCACCTGCCACCCCGTTACATATCCCTACAATACTGATCCTTTTAGCGGCGCTTTCTTTAGGCCCAAGAATAGTCACATACGGGTTTGACGCCGTTTGAAGAATGGATAATCCCGTTCCCTGAACAAATAATCCGAGCAGAAAAATACTATATGTGCGGGAAAGGGCCGCAGGAATAAAAAGCACTGCACCCACGGCCATGATCAATAGCCCAAGCGCCATTCCTCTTTTAAATCCTGTATATTTCAGTACCAGAGAGGAAGGGAGGGCCATAATAAAATAGGAGATGTAAAAGGCAAAAGCTACAAGATAAGAAGAAACAACATCTTCCAACTGGCAGGCGATCTTCAGGTAAGGGATCAGCACAGAGCCTAACCATGTAACAAAGCCAAATACAAAAAACAGTACCCCAATAATTACAAGAGGGTGAAGACCTTGTTTTTTTGAAACTGCGGAACCGGAGTATACATTCATATAATGCTGGAAATTTTAATCCGGGGCATTCCACACCGGGTATATGTAGCGAGAGGAAAAATTAAAGTTAACATACCTGCAAATAGAAAAAATACTTCTACTGTTGAACAAAGCATCACTTTATGAGAGATTGAGCTACCGGGCCTGGAAGAAATGCAGTGGCATCTCCCCCATTTCTGATAACATCTCTTACCAGCGTTGAAGCAACAGAAGTATATTGAGGCAGGCAGGTAAGGAATATGGTTTCAATATCCGGAGACAAACTCCTATTCATATCAGCTATAGCCTTTTCATATTCAAAATCATTTACATAGCGTATGCCCCTTAAAATGAAATTTGCATTGATCTTCTTGCAGCAATCCACTGTCAACCCTTCATATACGAGAGCCGAGACTTTAGCTTCGTCTTTAAAAATCCCATTGATCCATTGTAACCGCTGCTCTTCAGAAAACATAGCTACTTTGCTGGCATTCCTGCCAATACCTATAACGAGCTTATCAAATAAGGATAATGAGCGATTGATAATATCCAGATGACCGATAGTAATGGGATCAAAAGTACCGGGAAACAAAGCAATTCGCTGCATAGTAATTATTTAAGCGGTTAATCCGAATGTGGCTTCCTGACGAGGGATGTAAATTATTACAGCATCCCTGCCAGTGCTATGTTAAAAACGTGAGATGTGAAAGTTCGTTTCTCTTCTCACTTCTCTCTTCTCACGACAACATGGCGGCATAATTTGACTGTCAAAACACTAGTTTGCCTGTTCTCTCCCTCCTGCCAGGAGGTATAGCACTGCCATGCGTGTTGCCACCCCGTTTTCCACCTGTTGCAAAATGATAGACTGCTTTGAATCTGCCGCATCGCTGTCGAGCTCCACTCCACGATTAATAGGTCCGGGATGCATCACCAATATTTCCTTATCCAGCGCATCAAGCATCTTCTTATTTATGCCATAAGCAAGATTATATTCTCTCAGGGAAGAAAAAAGTACCTGGTTCTGCCTTTCAAGCTGGATCCTCAATACATTTGCCACATCACACCACTTCAGCGCCTTAGTGATGTTGTATTCTACTCTGATGTCGAAAGCCTGTGTGATATGCGGGGGGATAAGCGTTGGCGGCCCGGCTACCATTACTTCAGCTCCCATTTTCTTAAGAAGATAGATATTGCTTAATGCCACTCTCGAATGCATAATGTCGCCGATAATAGCAATTTTAAGCCCTTCCAGCCTGCCTTTCTTCTCCCTTATGGAAAAAGCATCCAGGAGTGCCTGGGTAGGATGTTCGTTAATACCATCGCCGGCGTTTACAATAGCGGCCGGGATATGCTTTGCAAGGAAATGAGGCGCTCCGCTGGCGCTATGACGCATTACTACCATATCCACTTTCATGGATAAAATGTTATTGACCGTATCCAGCAGCGTTTCGCCTTTTGACACCGAGGAGCCGCTTGCAGTAAAATTGATGGTGTCGGCACTAAGCCTTTTTTCCGCCAGCTCAAAAGATATACGGGTGCGGGTAGAACTTTCATAAAAAAGGTTTACAATAGTTATATCACGCAAGGTAGGCACCTTCTTAATCGGGCGCTGTAATACTTCTTTAAACTGTGCGGCTGTATCTAAAATAAGGGTAATATCCTGTGGAGTGAGGTCTCTAATGCCTAACAGATGTTTTGAGCTGAGTTGCATTAGGATGCGAAATTAGCAGATAGCAGCAGAAATCCAAAAATAGAATAAAAAATGTTTTAATAAATAGATTTTATTACCTTTGCGACCCCAATTCAGGGGGAGTCCGCGCTTTTAGCCGGGATCCAGATTGCCCCAGGGCTCCATAAGCGTTTCGTCTGTTCGGAACCGCCTCACGGGTGTCACGAAAATACAACATTAATATGCCAAAGGTTAAAACCAATTCCAGTGCCAAGAAAAGGTTTAAAGTGACCGGCACCGGCAAGATCACCCACCAGAAATCTTTCCGCCGTCACCTGTTGACAAAAAAATCTAAAAAACGTAAGCGCGCCATGAATATTCCCGGCGAAGTGCACCAATCCAACATGAATTTTGTAAAACGCCTGCTTCGTTTAAAATAGGGATCTGACTTAACCGGGAAGTACCCGGTTCTAAACAAAATCAAAAACAGTTGTCCGGCACCGGAAGGTGCTTTCAGCTTAAAACTTAATAATATGCCCCGTTCAGTAAATGCAGTTGCTTCAAAAGCACGCAGGAAAAGAATATTAAAAGCCGCAAAAGGCTATTACGGAAAACGTAAGAATGTGTTGACCGTAGCCAAAAATGTAATGGAAAAAGGGTTAACCTACAAATATGTTGGTCGTAAACTGAAGAAGAGAGAATATCGCGCGCTGTGGATTGTGCGTATTAACGCCGCTGTCCGTGAAGAAGGGCTCACTTATTCCGAGTTTATCCACAAGCTGAATCAAAAAGGTATCAGTCTTGACCGTAAGATACTGGCAGACCTTGCAATGAATGAACCTGAGAGCTTTAAAAAGCTGGTAGCTTCGGTAAAATAATGAAAGAAATAAGGTAATTAAGCTACGGAAAAGCCGGCAGTGAAAAATCACTACCGGTTTTTTTATTGTATATATTCCAAAAAACTACATTTGCAAATCATTCATTGCTCACCCTTATAACAGGTATCGTTTAACAACATGAATAAATCATATACTGATCTTGTAAAACAAACCTTTTACTTTCCCCAGGAAGGCTTTGATGTACAGGATGGTTACCTCCGTTTTAATGGTCTTGACCTGAAAGCGCTTATTGATAAATACGGAACGCCGCTCAAGCTGACCTATCTGCCAAAAATCGGAAAGCAGATCAATAAGGCGAAGCAGATGTTTAAAGAAGCTTTTAAGAAGCATCGCTACGAAGGAAAATATTTCTATTGTTACTGTACCAAAAGCTCTCATTTCTCTTTTGTAGTGGAAGAAGCGCTTAAGCACGATATCCACCTGGAGACTTCTTATGCTTATGATATTGAGATCATCAACAGGCTTTATGAAAAGAAGAAGATCAATAAGGATATTCATATCATCTGTAACGGGTACAAGCAAAAAGGCTACACTACCCGCATAGCGAGGCTGCTGAACTCAGGGTTTAAAAACGTGACCCCTATTCTTGACAATAAAGACGAACTTGAGGCATACCGCAAATCCGTAAAAGTCCCGTTCAAACTGGGCATACGGGTAGCTGCAGAAGAAGAGCCTACCTTTCCTTTTTATACTTCACGATTAGGCATACGCGCCAGGGATATACTGGAATTTTATGTAGATAAAATTGAAGGCAATGAGCATAAATTCCAGTTGAAGATGCTCCACATTTTCCTTAATAAGGGCATTAAGGACGATATTTACTACTGGAGTGAATTGAACAAGATCATTCACCTGTATTGCCAGCTCAAAAAAATATGCCCTGAACTTGATTCAATTAATATCGGAGGCGGTTTCCCTATTAAACATTCACTGGGATTTGAATACGATTACCAGTTTATGATCAATGAAATCGTTCGTAATATTAAAAATGCCTGTAAAAAGGCAAAAGTGCCCATGCCCAACATCTATACGGAGTTTGGAAGCTTTACTGTTGGTGAAAGCATGGCGCATATCTATAGTGTTTTGGGGCAGAAAGTACAGAATGATCGTGAAACATGGTATATGATTGATTCGTCTTTCATCACTACGCTTCCGGATACCTGGGGGATCGGAGAACGTTTTTTGCTGCTACCGATCAATAAATGGGACGAAGAATACCAGCGTGTGGTGCTTGGAGGCATTACCTGCGACAGCCATGACTATTATGATTCTGAAGAACATATCAATGAGGTCTTCCTTCCCAAAATTGTGAATGGCGAACCATTATATCTCGGGTTTTTCCATACCGGCGCCTACCAGGATCAGATCAGCGGCTATGGAGGTATTAAGCACTGCCTGATCCCTTCACCCAAACATGTCATTGTGGAATATGATAAAAATGGCAAACTGGTTGACTGGCTGTATGCAAAGGAACAATCCGCCCAAAGCATGCTGAAGATACTTGGTTATATAAAGTAGCCTTTGCGGGCGCTACTCTTTTTTATCAGCCTTAGGTTGAAGGTTGATCTTCAGCACAATGTCGTCTGCCGTTACAAACAGTACGTCTTTTGTTTCATTAAACACACAATTTGAGGAAGAACGGCCGGGAATTTTTATAAGCCCGATCCTTGCCCCTTCAGGGGAGATTATATTTATACCATCAGGCCCTGCGCTGAAAATATTTCCAAATTTGTCAATTTTAAAGCCGTCGGGGCCCTGTTTTATTGTTGCCGTTTTCCTGAGCAGGGTAGCGTCAAGCAATACTCCTCCGGAAATAATATCTCCATCTTTATTGAGATGATACGCATACCAGGCAGGTTTGCCTTTATCACTGCTTGCCAGGTACAATATATCTTCAGCAGGCGAAAGGGCAAGCCCGTTTGGGCGGGATATCGAATCAATCAAAAGGCTTAGTTTACCATTCACATCAATTTTATATACGCCTTCAAACTTTAATTCCCGCTCCGGATCATTTGCACCCCCGGATAACCCGTAAACCGGGTCTGTAAAATAGATATTGCCTTTACGGTCTGTTATCAGGTCATTAGGGCTGTTAAATTTCTTTCCTTTGTATCTGCCGGCCAGTGAAGTGTATTTAGGTACAGGCGAAGTGAGGTTGCCCTCCATACGGGCCACCTGCCTGTTTCCCGACTGGCAAAGCAGCAGCCTCCCTTTATTATCCAGCGCTAACCCGTTTGACCCAATTTCGCCACCGCGTGGTAGCGTGCCGGTATAGCCGGAAGGCATAAGATATACTTTAGCGCTGTCTCCCTCCTTCCATTGGAAAATTTTATTTTCCGGAACATCTGAAAAAATCAATGTATGCCGGTCTGCTATCCATACAGGTCCTTCTGCCCAATTATATCCTCTCCCGATAACCTGTGCAGTAGCATTAACATCTATTATGTTTCCTGGCGAACCAACAAACCAGGAGACCTCGATCCAACTATCTTTGCCAGGCTTTCCAGAGGCAGTGTTCCGTTGCTTAGAAGATTCATGACAGCCAACAATAAATAATAAGAAGAATGCAAATATATTTTTCATCACAGTACATTTACCGGTAACAGATTTATTATATCAGTATATTTTTATCCCTGAAGCTTTACCACTCCGCCACACTTCCGTCTTTATGCCGCCAGACCGGGTTGCGCCAACGGTGACCTTCCCCTGCCATTTTTTCCACATGAGCTTCATTGATTGTAATGCCCAATCCGGCGCCGGAGGGGATGCTGACATACCCGTCTTTATAGTGAAAAACTGATCTGTCTTCAAGGTAATCAAGGAGGTCGCTACCGGTATTATAGTGTATTCCGAGGCTTTGTTCCTGTATAAAAGCATTGTGACAAGTGGCGTCTACCTGCAGGCATGAGGCAAGAGCAATTGGTCCCAGGGGGCAATGTGGCGCTGCTGCCACATCATAGGCCTCCGCCATCGAAAGTATTTTTTTGCATTCTGTAATACCTCCGGCATGAGAAAGATCAGGCTGTATAATATCCACATAGCCGCTCTGGAGCAATGGCTTAAACTGCCACCTGCTAAACATCCGCTCTCCCGTAGCTATGGGAACTGAGCTGTGCTGCGCTATTTCTTTCAGCGCCTCATTGTTTTCAGGTAATACAGGCTCTTCAATAAACATAGGGTGCAGCGCTTCCAGCTCCCGAGCCATTATTTTGGCCATTGGCTTATGAATACGACCATGGAAATCCACTCCTATTCCAATGTCATTTCCGACAGCATCTTTTACATTTTGTACCCTTTCCAGCACAGCCTCTACTTTGGTAAAGGAATCAATATACTGCATCTCTTCAGAAGCATTCATCTTAACGGCAGTGAAACCTGCTGCTACAGCCAGTCGTGCAGCTGCGGCAACTTCAGACGGGCGGTCGCCTCCTATCCATGAATATACCCTGATAGCTTCTCTTGCTTTTCCACCTATCAACTGCCAAACCGGTGCATTGAAATATTTCCCTTTAATATCCCATAAGGCCTGATCAATACCTGATATGGCGCTCATTAAAATCGGCCCACCCCGGTAAAAACCGCCCCGGTACATTGTATTCCAATGGTCTTCAATATTCATCGGATCCTTCCCCACCAGGTTGTCCATCAATTCATTTACTGCTGCTTTAACAGTATCAGCCCTGCCCTCAATCACCGGCTCCCCCCAGCCTGTTATACCTTCGTCGGTTTCGATTTTTAAAAAAAGCCATCTTGGAGGCACCTGATACAAAACATAACTTCTGATTTTCATGCGGGAAATATATTAGAATTAAATTTTAGAAATAGAATCAGGCAAAATTCAGGGTTATAATAAATGTAGTACCCTTCCCCAAACTGCTTTCAACATTAATGCTTCCCTTGTGGCTCAAAATGATATTTTCGGTATTGGTCAGACCAAGCCCTGTACCCTTATTTTTCCTGCTATAATATGGTTCAAATAATTTATTGAGGGCTTCTTCATCCATTCCGCTTCCATTGTCGCTGATTTCAACAACACATTTATCATTCTGTGAGTATGTTTTAATGACCAGTTGTCCTTCTTCTCCGTCCATGGCTTCTATGGCGTTGACAATGATGTTCAGGAAGGCAATTTTTATCTTTTCCTTATCTACCGCTACATCACAAATGTCTTTGCTATACTCTTTTATTACCTGTATATCTTTCAGCTTAATCCTGTCTGCTGCAAGTAAAAGCGTTTCGTCAAGAAGTGTATTTATCGGCAATGGCCCCGGACTGACTTCCACAAACTTTGTAGAATGGAGCAGCTCTGTTATCAGCGTATTAATGCGCTGGCTGTTGCGCAGTATCATATCGTAAAAGACCTGTCGCTCTTCTTCTCCGCACTCCATTCCGGAGGATTTAAGCTGATCCACAGACAGGTTAATGTTGGTAAGTGGATTACGCACCTCATGGGCAATCGTCCTTGCAATCCTGCCTGTTGCGGTGAATTTTTCAAGCCTCCGCATTTCCCGCAGTTCTTTATTAGCTTTATCCAGTTGCTTTACCTGCTCTTCCAGTTTCTGCCTGTATTCTTCCGCCCGTATATCTGCCATCCGCCGGGCACGGTTTTCTGTGATATAGGTGATAAACCCAAACACAAACAGTAGCAGCGCAACGATAAGAGATATTACAATGACAACATTCACCAGGTGAAAGCTTTCGCCCAGCTTTTTGGTCCGCCGGGCCAATACATCTTTTTCGGTGTTCTGCATTTCCGTGATCACCGCCTTCAGGCTGTCCCTGATAGCTTTACTATTACTTTCCGTTGCAAGGAGGCTGTCTGTAAACCGGTAGCCATTATGATCAAAGCTGTTGATAGTGCTGTCAATGATCTCATATTTTTTATCAAGCAGTTTCTTTGCCTTTTTCATTCTTGCTATCTGGTCCGGGCTGCTCATCAGCTCTGCATGCAGCTTATAGAAGGAAGGACCCGACTTCATCCGGCTCTTGTAATAGGCATCAAGCACCGTTTTGTCCCGTGTCAGGAAATATCCCCGGGAGCCGATTTCAGCATCTTTCATCAGCGAAAGAAAGTTATCCAGCCGGGTGATCAGGTCATTGGTATGCTTGATACTCGCGCCCTCCTCCGCCATTTTCTTATTGGAATAGAGCGTAAGCAGGTAAGATAAAAGCAGGATAAGAAAAGCAGATCCGTAACCAGCCCTGATCCGTTTATCTATTCTGAATTTTTTGATAATTCGTTTCATCAATACTACGGTAATGATGCAATATATTTCATTCCTGCAATTAAACTTTAGTTTTCCCGGCCTGATTATTGGATAAAGCTTCCGAATGGCACAACAATTGTTTACAAAAGGTTAAGCAGCGCAACAACTATATTTTATCTGCCACATTAAGTAACTTCGTATAAACCTTCCTGCCATGATAAAAGCCACCCCTTTTAAAGTTCCACAATATATCGTGGAGCGCTTATCCAAACTGATGGATATTTTAAGACATGAAAAAGAAAAATACGAGCAGGCATCTTTGGCGATACATGATAAACAGTTCAAACAAAACATAAGCATTCTGGCCCAGGAGAACGGTCAATATGTGTCGGAGCTGACCTCGCAATTAAAATCACTCGGGGTTTATGAGTGTATTGATGCACCTGAAAAAGCATCTGCTGCAGATAAGCAACCTTTGATGCCAGCCATTGGCAGCGACGAGACCAATATTAATGTAACCATACTCCAGTTTTGTAAAGACAGTGAGAAAAAAATGATCAGCGCTTACAGGGATGTCTTAAATGAGCCCTATCTTTTCGAGGGATTGAGAACCACTATCCGCCGCCAGTTGAATGGTATTATGTATGCTTTTCTGCAGCTAAAGCTGCTTGAGGGAACAAGATATTAGTGCTAGCCATTATGTCTTTATGTTATCGTGAAAAGTGAGAGGATAAAGATGAAAGAAATGTTCCAGCCGGCTGGCAGGTTTTTCGCCTGGCACAGTATTAGTATTGGGTTTTATTGTTTTGTTTTATCAAATTCATTTTGCCAACCATCTTTTTTCAATTTATCAGCTCTTTTTAAGACCTCAGCTTCAAGGTCTTTTTTGTAGGCAATAATTTTATCGCCTGTCTGCCTGTCAAAAGCGCCTATAATGGAGGCAGCAAGTATTCCGGCATTTTTAGAAGCATTTAAGGCAACCGTGGCAACCGGTATGCCATTAGGCATCTGCAAAATAGACAATACGGAATCCCATCCGTCAATGGAATTGGAGGATTTTACCGGCACCCCTATAACCGGCAGGGAAGTGAGAGAAGCCACCATACCCGGCAAATGAGCAGCACCTCCGGCACCGGCAATAATCACTTTTATCCCTCTCTCTCTTGCTTCGGAGGCATATGCTACCATTCGCATGGGAGTGCGGTGGGCAGATACCACCGTTAATTCAAATGGGATACCGAAGTTTGTTAATGCATCGGCAGCGCCCTGCATTACCTGCAAGTCAGAGTCGCTGCCCATTATAATACCTACCAAAGGCGCTGTCAGGGACATATTAAAATTAATTTTTTACTTACCGGTACAATGTATGTTAATTCTTCTATGCAGCATCTCATTGTGAGAAGTGAAACGTGAGCATTTTACGTCTCACGGCTGCCGTCTCACCTTTTAACATAAGAGAAGAGCTAATATGATAGCTTTATTTCTTCTCCCTGCTGATCACCTTCAATATATTCTTTATACGGTTCTTTTTAAAAATCAGATCCTGCCGGTCCTTGCTGATTATGGTTACATGGCCCATCTTCCTGCCTGGTTTCGTTTGTGCTTTACCATAGATATGCACGAATACATTATCCATTCTCAACACTTCTTCCAGCCCCTCATATACAGCATTACCACTATGCCCGTTTTCTCCCAAAAGGTTAACAATTGCTGCAGGCAGTATAGCGGCAGTATTACCGAGAGGATAATTCAGTATTATCCGCCACAGCATATCAAACTGTGAGCTGTAACTGGCTTCTATGGTATGATGACCGCTGTTGTGCACCCGCGGCGCCGTTTCATTCACATACACTTCACCTTCCTTGTCAATGAAAAGCTCAACAGCAAAGACCCCGGGGCTTTTCAGTTCCTTCACTACTTTTAAGGCAATGGCTTCTGTTTTCCACAATACATTTTCGGAAAGCTCCGCCGGGCTTATCTGGTAATCCAACAGATTAAGGGAAGGATCGAAAACCATATCCACAGGCGGATATAGCGTAGTTTGTGCCGCATCATTTACAGCAACAATCATTGCAATCTCCTTATGAATATTGATTTGCTTTTCCAGCACACCAGGCTTGTCAAAGCCTTTAGGTATATCTTCCCGGGTCTTTATGATCTGTACTCCCTTCCCATCATATCCCCCGGTACCCAGCTTATGTACTGCAGGCAGAAAATCCGGATGCGCTGCTATATCTACTCTTGACTGAGTTATTATAAATGGAGCGGTTGGAATAGAAAAAGACTCATAAAACTTTTTTTGCTTCACCTTATCCTTTATCACCTTCAATGCTTCCGGCTTGGGATAAACGCGCACTCCTTCAGCTTCAAGCTTCGCCAGGGCGTCTTCATTCACCGATTCTATTTCTATCGTAATGGCGTCAAGATTTTTGCCAAAATTGTATACATCGTCAAAATCCCGGATATCCCCTTTTACAAAATGATGGCAAAGATGTGCAGCGGGGCATTGAGGGTCATTTTCCATCACAAAAGTCTCTACAGGATAATTGGCGGCAGCCTGCAAAAGCATACGGCCTAATTGCCCTCCTCCTAATATTCCCGCTTTTATCATAAGTTCATTGTAAATGCGGCGTGAAGATAATAAAGAGCAGGAAATAACCCGGCGAAAATGAAAAACTATGCAAAATACATTCCCGGATTTACCGTTAAAAGAGTTACAAAAACGCAGAGGAAGATATCTTGTTAAGATTTTTGGAAATATCTTCGCATAATATGCATGATATTTGCACAATAAATGCCGGCCGGATGAAAAACGTGGGGATGGCTAAGTTATAACAACATCCAATGAATATATTTAAATCCATTTCTATAACCATCATTTCTATTGGTCTCACCGCCTCTATCTACGGGCAATATTCTTTTGTAGATTATCAAAAATCATTTGCGAAAGTTGCTGATGTTTTCAGGCGCAAAGAAGACACCCTGCGCAGGCAATTCGAGTCAAAGGGTTTGCAATGGCCGGCAAAATATGTATATATCCGTTCATTTAAGTATGACAGCCAGTTGGAAGTATGGGTAAAGAACAATGTAAAAGAGCCCTTCAGGCTTTTTAAAACATATAAGATCTGCGCCATGGCCGGATCACTCGGACCCAAGAGAATGCAGGGAGACTACCAGGTACCGGAAGGATTTTATTATATCAATGAATTTAATCCGAACAGCGCCTATTACCTTTCACTTGGATTAAATTATCCCAATGCTTCAGACAGGATGTTGAGTGATTCTCTTGCCCCCGGAGGAGACATTTACATACATGGCTCCTGTGTAACAGAAGGATGTATCCCTATCAACAACGACCAGATTGAAGATCTTTACGTCATTACAAGCTATGCCAGGGCGATGGGGCAGGAATATATCCCCGTGCACATATTTCCTGTGCAATTCAATAATCCAAGAAGTGTAGGATATCTTGATCGTTTTTTGCAGATATACAAAAGTTATCGCCCGCTGGTGAACAAGCTTGAAGCGGCATACGATTATTTTGAAAAGAATCACCAGATACCTGTGGTAATGGTGAACAACTATGGACAGTATGTTATTGAAGATGTCCAAAAGACAAATGCAGGCCCCAAAATAGCTGCTAAAGCTAAAACGGTGCGCACAGAAAAGAAAGTGCCGATACCTGAAGAAGAAATTGCCAAAGTAGTAAACAATCTTCCTGTTTTCCCGGGTGGTTCCAAAGCCTTCCAGGCATTCCTGGATAAAACGGGTAATGATCTTGTACCGTTGTTAAATGAAGGACAAAGGGCCGCTTATGTTGTGGTAGAGTATATCATTGACAAAGAAGGCAAGCCCGTATATGCGCATGTAGCAAAAGGCGGCAATGATGATCTGAATGAAACGCTGGAAAAGAAATTTGAAAGCATGCCTCAATGGAAACCTGCCATAAGACAGGAACAACCCGTGGCAATGAGGCTTAAGCAAACCGTTGTAGTGGAAGCAGCGCCATAAAATCAGGCAAATCAAAAAAATCATTCCTCTCCCATTGCGGCTTTTTTCATTTGCCGTGCTGTTTCATGGCCCACATAAGCTTCTATTCTTTTTTCAGCAAAATAGATCACCGGCGTGAGCAATATGGCAACTGTTGCTTTGTAGATATAGTTCATGATACCTACAGAGATCACCTGCGTCCATGTCCAGTTGCCTCCCCATTTAAAGGCAATGGTCAGAACGATAAAGCTGTCAATCAATTGAGATACCAGGGTTGAGCCGGTAGCCCGTAGCCATACTTTCTTCTCTCCCGTCACTTTTTTTATCCGGTGAAAAATAAACACGTCAACCAACTGGCTTACTAAAAAAGCTACGAGGCTGCCTAAAATAATAGACATACCCTGTCCAAAAATGCCGCCGAAAGCAACCTGCAGATCCGGAATACCATCCTCTGCTTTAGAAGCCGGCCACCAGTCTGCTGCCGGTATATGAATACTGGCATAAAACATAATAAAGGCGTAGGAAATGAGGGTAACGGCAGTATAGCTGATACGCTTCACCGCCTTCGGCCCATAGTATTCATTTACGATATCAGTCATCACAAACTCAAGCGGCCATAGTAAGACGCCACAGGTAAGGCTGAACGACAAGCCGCTATGCCCTAAAATAGTGAAGTTTGCCGGCTGCAGCCCGAACAGCTTTTCCAGCGAAAAAATTTTACCGCCGATACACTCAGCAATGAGGGCATTGGCTACAAAAAATGCGGTAAATCCTATAAATAATTTAGCGGGCTTGTCTCTGAGAATCTGGTGGATCATCTTGAACATTAAAATTAAAGGGAAGACTAAAAATAATATTAATTTGCCGCCTTAAAACGCTGTAAGTGAAAAATTTCAATTTTAAGGCACTTATTCCTCACCTGATTGCTATAGGGATCTTTCTGGTGGTAGCCATTATTTACTGCCATCCCGCAATCCAGGGAAAGGTATTGGAGCAGAGCGATAACGTGCAGTGGAAAGCGGCTGCACACAGTTCTTTTGAATACAAAGAAAAGAACGGGCATTTTCCTTTATGGAACACTCACCTGTTCAGCGGTATGCCCGCCTACCAGGTAGCAATGGAAGCAAAATCCTATATACCTGATTTTCATACCATATTTACATTGGGCCTGCCCAAACCGGCAGGCTTCTTTTTCTTAGCCTGTCTTTGTTTTTACCTGCTTTGTTGCGTGCTGGGGATAAGAACGGTTATCGGCGTCCTGGGAAGCCTTGGGTTTGCCTACGCCACTTATAACGCGTTGATTGTAGCCGGTGGACATGATACAAAAATGTGGACTATCTCCTATATGCCTGCAGTGCTGGCAGGCATGCTGCTCATTTATCAGAAGAAATACTGGGCAGGAATGATAGTTACACTCATCGCCGCTACCTGGGAGATTGCGTTTAACCACGCCCAGATCACCTACTACTTTCTTATTGCAGCAGGCCTTATCACTACCGGCTACATCATTCAATGGATAAGACAAAAAGAATGGAAACATCTGGTGATATCTCTGGCATTTGCTGCAATAGCCGGCGCTGCGGCAATAGCGAATTCCGCAATGACATTGCTTACTACCGCTGAATATGCCAAATACACCATGCGTGGCGGGAAAACTATTGAAACCACAGGATCTGAAATAAAAAAAGCAGATACCAAAGGCCTGGATAAAGATTATGCATTTCAATACAGCATTGGTAAAAGCGAAATATTAACTGCTTTTATGCCAGGCGTTTTTGGAGAAAGCTCTTCCTCTCACTTTCCTGAAGACTCAAAATTTGTATCGGAACTGACAGAAAAGAATATTCCCGAAAACCAGGCAATACAGCTTGCAGCATTCATCCCTAAATATTGGGGGGGTATGCTGGAGGGCACCGGAGGCACGCTCTATTACGGTGCTATTATTTGTTTTCTTGCATTAATAGGAATGGTCATAATAAAAAATCCCATAAAATGGTGGATGGCTGCAGCTATCATTTTTACAATTTTCATGGCCTGGGGCAGGAATTTTGACGGCTTTAATTCATTTTTACTTGACCACTTCCCTTTATATAATAAATTCCGCTCGCCTAATACAGCCCTGGTAATACCTCAATTCCTACTGCCATTGCTGGCTGCAATGGGATTGCAGCAGATATTTTTTGAGCCTGACGGCAAAGAACAGCTGAAGGCTTCTTTCAAAAAGATACTATATGTGTTGGGAGGACTGTTCGGCGCAACACTGCTTATCTATCTTTTCAACGACTTTACAAGTCCGTTTGATGACAGGTGGCTCCCTGCTATTTTCAATCCCCAGCATGATAATACTGAAATGAAAAGAGTGCTGATGAATGCGCTGAAGTCAGAGCGGAAGGCTATGTTTTTGAACAGCATAGTAAGGGCATTGCTTTTTGCAGGACTGGTGCTTGGGTTATTGTATTTATACGTAAAAAACCAGCTCAAGCCGGTCGTTATTGTGGTCATCTTTGCCGTGATAAATACTATTGACCTGCTGGTGCTTGACAGCCATTATCTCAACAGTGATAATTATAAGGATGCAGACAGCTATGAATCAGAAAATTTTACAGCTTCGGCAATAGACAACCAGATCATGCAGGACAAAGACCCGCATTACCGCGTGTTTAATCTTGCAGGCGATACTTACAATGATGCCATGACATCGTATCATCACCGGTCGGTAGGCGGTTATCATCCGGCCAAGCTGAGGATATACCAGGACCTGATAGAAACGCAGTTAGCCAAACAGCCGGTCAATATGGACGTTCTGGATATGCTGGATACCCGGTATATCATTTTCCCCTCGCAACAGCAGCAGGGACAGCCTATGGTGTATAAAAACGACGGAGCATTGGGCGCAGCGTGGTTTATAAAACATATAAAATATGTAAACGGACCGGTGGAGGAAATAAAATCGCTGGATAAATTTGGTCCGAAGGATACCGTGATCATTGATCAAAGCGCAAAAAATATTGCGGGTGATGACCCCGTACCGGATTCAACGGCCACAATAAGGCTAGAAAGCTACGATAATGATGAAATAAAATACAGCACCCAAGCTGCATCTCCCCAGTTTGCCGTATTCAGCGAAGTGTATTATCCGGCAGGCTGGAATGCCTATGTAGATGGAAAGAAAACAGCATACGTCAAAGCAGATTACCTGCTTAGAGGTATGCCTGTGCCTGCAGGCAAGCATGAGATCGTGTTTAAGTTCGAGCCTGCATCATACAGCACAGGACAAAAACTCATCTATTTCGGGAATGCCTTATTTTATATTGCGCTGGCTGGTGCCGCCTTTGGTATGTGGAGAAAATCAAAACAAAATAGGGCTTAACCATTGTCGAGTAAACGATGATAAATGTTTTAGGCATTGCTTCTTACAGGTTTCTCCCCGCTATCACAGGAGGACAGAAATATATTGCATTGTTTTACAAATATTTTTCAGAATTTACAAATCTCTGCTGCGCTACCGTTGAGGATATTCCGGTAGAAAAGAAAGAAGGACAATATGAAATACTACCTGTTTTTTCAAAAAGTCCGTTGAGGTACATTAATATATTGTATTATTTCTCATTGAAACGTATTATCAGAGACAGATCCATCACGCATATTTTGCTGGAACATTCCTATTACGGATGGCTGGGATACCTGTTAAAGAAATTTTTAAAGGTTAAGCTGATCATTCATTCCCACAATATTGAGGGATTGCGTTTCAAAAGCCTTGGGAAATGGTGGTGGCGCATATTATTATACTATGAAAAAAAAGTATACCGGTTTTCTGACATGAATTTTTTCATTACCGAAGAAGACAGGTTATATGCCATCCGGAATTTTGAGCTGAATGAAGACAACTGCATTACGATTACCTATGGCACCGAACTGGAACACCCGTACAATGCAGAACAGAAAGCTGTTGCCAAAAAAGCTGTTTGTGAAGCACATGGTATAAATGGAAACGATCCGCTGCTCTTATTCAGCGCAGCGCTCAACTATACTCCTAATCAAAAAGCGCTGGATACCATCCTGTTTGATATTAATCCATTATTGCTTAAAGCCGGCATCCAATATCATATTCTAATTTGCGGTCCGGGTCTGCCGGATCAATACCAGCAGTTGTCGGGCTATAAAAGCAAAAACATTACTTATGCCGGATTTGTAGATGATATCAACCTGTACTTCCGCGCTGCCGATATTTTTATTAATCCAATAAGCGAAGGCGGCGGCATAAAGACCAAAGTTGTAGAAGCATTGGCCGCCAACTGCTCGGTAGTCTCGTACAAAAGTGGTGCTTTTGGCATTCCCTTAGAAGTCGCAGGGAGAAAATTATATATCACAGAAGATAAAAACGCGAATGCTTTTACAGAAGGTATATTAAAAGAGTTAACAACAGGCGCCACTGCTGTACCCGAAGAATTCTTTAATTATTTTAGCTGGAAAGGGATTGCACATAAAGCAGCAACTGCTATTAACCTATTCAGCATTGGCGACGTTATACAGTAGCAGTCTGTGCATACCTTACACCCTACACCTTACCCCGCGCCTCTCTCAAAAAATAAGCCCCGATGCTTCGTCATGTTTTTTTTGCACCGGGGCTCGTGTTTTAATTTGTTTTTTCTTTAACGCAATCGAAGGACAAACATTGTTTTCTGCAAACAAAAGTGAGATTTGTCAACAAAACAAGCTATTTCCTGATCCTGAACACCAGCGCAGAGCTATGGTTTATTATTGATCCGCGGTCTCAGCCTTGCCTTTGCCTTGTTAAAAATATGCTGCCCTTTATCTGTTCCTTTGCGCAATACTTTTTGCTGTTCTTCGGGGAGCAATGATATTTCATAACATTCCTCACTGCAACAGCCATTATATTTTTCTGCACAGGAGGTGCATTGGATAAATAATAAATGACATCCCTCATTTTTGCAGTTGGTATGGGTATCGCAGGGCTTGCCGCATTGATGGCAATGCGCTATAATATCTTCCGTTATACGTTCTCCAAGCCTGTTGTCAAATACAAAATTCTTCCCGATAAATTTATTCTCCAGTTCTTTCTCTTTCACAATACGTGCATAATTGATAATGCCGCCTTCAAGATGATATACATTTTGAAAACCATTGTGCAGCATATATGCGCTTGCCTTTTCGCATCGTATGCCGCCGGTACAGTACATAATGATATTTTTATCTTTATGCTCCCGCATCATTTCCACTGCCATCGGCAATTGCTCTCTGAAGGTATCGCTGGGAATTTCAATGGCATTATCAAAATGTCCTACTTCATATTCATAATGATTGCGCATATCAATCACAATAGTACCGGGATCCCCGGTAAGCCGGTTAAAGCCTTCGGCGTCTACATACCTGCCTTTTTTACTCATATCAAAACCGGCGTCGGCAATACCGTCGGCTACGATCTTATCCCTGATCTTTATTTTAAGCACCCAGAATGATTTGCCGTCATCCTCTACTGCTATATTGAGCCTGAGCCCATTGAGCGGTGGTATGCTATATAAATACGCCTTCAGCTTTTCATAATTTGATGATGGCACGCTTACCTGAGCATTAATGCCTTCCGAGGCTATATAGATCCTTCCGAATACCTTAAGCACATGCAGGTTCCTGTACAGCTCATCCCTGAAAAGCTTTGGGTCATCACTATGGAAATACCGGTAAAATGAAATAGTAGTGCGGGGCTCTTTTTCCTGTAGCAATAGCTGCTTCAGTTCCTTCTGGGAAACACGATTATGTAATACTGCCATAATTTTTGAAATTTTATGCCTGTTAAGGACGGGTCGTTTGCATGACGAACAAAATTTCCAAACAGCGCAAAGGTAAGGAATTAGAAATTTTAAATTTGAGATTTGAGATTAACGGGTACAGCTTTGATGAAAAAAGGTACATACCGGCCCGGCAATATTTTTTCGAAAAAACCACGAGCTTCATCCCTTTCACCTTTCCGCAGCAAGCAGGCATCAAAGGAATGTCAAATTTCAAATCAATTTCCCGTAAATCCCCTGAACCCAATGCGTATACCCTGGTCTTTAAAGCCCTGGTTGCCATAGCCACGTACATAATCCACCCGGAATACCTTCAATATATTTTCTATACCGGCAAATACTTCATAGTAATAATTGCCTTTATTCACCACAAATCCATTGCCTCCCCCGATCAGGTGAATATTAAGCGTTTTAATAAAGGGTATCTTATTGGTAAGGGCACCGTTAAAATGATGCTCGATATGTAAAGTGCTGTAAAAACGCGCAGTAGTGCTCCGTTCATAATAAGGCGCCAATTGAAAACTGTTGAGATACTCTGTTGCCACAAGCAATTGGTTGCCGTTGAAATGCTGGTAGTCGGGCAGCTCTACATGCTTCCTGTTCAAGAACCCACCGGCAGCAATATGATAATTGAACAGCCCCCACAGCTTCAGATTAAATTCATCTTTCACAGAAAACTTCCAGCGGTCATAATCTACATCGCTTCCCAACAGGTTCTTAAACCCTTTGGAATAACTGATGCTCAACAGAGGATATATGGATCCCAGGTTGATCTTGCGCTCGGGCAACTGGATAAATTTTGTGCCGGGCCGGTAGCTTACCGTAAAAGACCCTATCAATGCCTGGTGCCTTGGGAAATTCTGAGATGTCAGCTCCGTGGGATAATTGGGTGTCCGCTTGTCCAGATTTTTGCTTTTACCCCAGAAGGTATTATCCCGGTTTTCCAGCGGTAGCCGGTCCTGATAGCTGATGCCCGCTTTTAGGGTAACCGCCTCTCCTACTCCTCTTACATATTCCAGGGTCCCGAACCATGCTTCATAAATCTTTAAATAGTTGGGACCGTTAAACAAAGTATTATAAGTATTCACTATTGGTCGGACAGGATTTTCATTATTCAGTTGAAAAATCCTTTTACCGCCCGCTACGTGTATGGTATTGATACCATCCCGCCCGAAAAAATAAGAAGCAGAAATATCTGCATTAAAATGCCTGTTGGTAAAACCGTACCGCATCGTAGGTGCGATCTCAACGGTCCTCTTTTCAGAAAGCTTTCTGCCGTACGAGGGACTGAGATTAAGATTAAAACCTTCTACAGTATTAAAATTGGCTACTTCTATCAACGGCTTATAGGAAAAAGTAGACTTTTTGCTTTGTCTTGTAAACGTTTGACCAAACAATAACACGCCTCCTGCCGTAAGCTTGTTTTTTTTCCTGTCAACGGAATCAAGATAATGCGGATCCCTGCGAATGACCTCCATACTGTCCTTCTTTATATAGTCCAGCACTTCATCATTCAGCAACGGCACTGGCCGTACATCATTCCAATAGTCTCTTGGCTTTTTATTAGAGCCGGAATCATATTTAACAATAATATTGTTGAACAGCTTTTTGTCAAATTCGGGGTTGAGCTTGTAATTATTATATACAGACACAAAGCTTCCCTTTGCATCAAAGCCCAGGATCTTTACGGATGGGTATAATACCTGGCTCTGGATCATCCATACATCTTTGTCAACCGGCACATACAACTGCTCCACTTTCAGCGTATCCGCCAGTTCCATCTGCGATGACTTGGTAAGCATAAGATCAATGCTGTATATTCTCCAGTCATCCTCAATAATATTAATGAGCCCGCTGAATAACGGCTCATATTGCCGTTTGGGGATAACCATTATCCGGTTGACCGTTTTACCGTTCTCTGTAAAGCTACCCAGGTACCGGTAGCGGTAAAAGCTAAGGGCATTGTCTGCTATAGGTGAAATAAAGCCTCTCGGGTTGAGCGCCTTGCTGATCTGAATATTATTATCATAAAAAGTCAGGAAGCGGGGATCACTGAACCCAAAGCTTTCTCCCTGCCCGCTCACCCTTGTGGAGGTAACGACTACTTTTTCGTGATCCGGTTTTTGATAGTAATAACTGGCAAGGGTTTCAGAAAGATAGATCATCTTATTCTTAGCGGTATCGCCATCGCCAAAATCAACTTTCTGCCCGAAAATGGTGCCGGGATAATCATTGAGCCGCAGTTGCCCTTTAATGTACACCTGGCACTGAAAAGCATCTACCTGGTTTTTGTAATAAGGTCTTTTCTTTATCGCCTGCCGGATGATCTCATATGCCGGATCTTCAGCATTACTGCCAACCACGATCTCCTTCAGTGTGATCTGCTGCAAATGCAAAACAAAATCAAGATGAACAGGCTCGGTGCCGACAGTTATTATCTGCTCTGAAGCGGCATAACCCACATGCATGCACTGAATGGTGTAGCTGCCTCCCGGAAGGTTAATAATATACCGCCCTTCATTGTTGGCCGTGGTACCCGTAGAAATACCTTTTATCACAATAGAGGCGAAGGGTAATGCTTCCCCCATATCGTTTTTGACAATACCTGTAACAGGTACAGCCACGGCTTTCAAAAAGATCAATAAAAGCGCCTGTGAAAGTTGCAGTTTTCTTTTCATGAAACGGACATTCCCTAACGAAAATAAGCCAAACTTATGATTGCGTTCTTTTCTCAAGAATGCTCCTGAGCAAGGACCCGCTGAGCGCTGCAAAACCAGCCGTAAGACCGCCAATAACCGCAGTAACAGCTATAAGGGTCATGGGTGCATCCTTATTCAGGATGAGCGGAGAGATCCTGTGGGCCAGCAAATGATCATTCTGCGCGCTGATATACCATGCCAGCCCGCCCCATAACAACAGTAATGACAAAAACCCGGCAATAAACGACAGGTATGGCTTCTGGTATATGATAGCGCTAACGGCAAAAGCAACTATGGCAATGCTCCACCAGGGCATATACAGGCAAAGCGTAAAGCTCAGCAATGCTATCAATAACAGGGAAACAATAAATTTGATCATGTGAATGTTTTTTGCTATCGGCTATCAGCAGTCAGCTATCAGGCTCAGGAGACTAACGTATCACCTTTGACGTTACACATATTGCTACCTATCATTCACCAGTTATCACTATTTTCCATACCAGCCGGTCTCCCTCATTTTCCCCTCTTTGCATAAACCAGGCTTTATAATAACTCCCTGCCGCCCATTTATCCACAAAGTTATCATAATACATACTCCCCGGGTTGCCGGATTGCCCGCCGGGATATACCACATACGCCTCTGTTTCCTGTGTCAGCTGCACGATCATCCGCCAGCTCGGTCCGTGATCATGCTGCATGGCATTGATAACATGCGTGCCGCCGCCAATAGGAAGACCTGTTCTTGCAAAAGGCATTAATTTGCCCTTAAGCAGATGATAAATAGTAGTATTCTTGTAAGCGCCCCAGGTAAGCCTGTGTATCGCTTCCAGGGAATCTGCAAGCAAGACAGTCTTTTTAAAAGACGCCTGTATAACATCTGCAGGTGTTTCCACCTCCGGTGTATTTATATTATCCACATAACGAAAAGCGCTGTCACGAAGCAGTGCCTCTGTCAGCGTAACTTCAGAAGGGCGCAAATGCTCTACCCCCGCTTTTTCAAACTCATCGTCCCATATTTGCTTTTCCAGGTTGTCAAACCATAATTTGAAAAGCGTTGGTCCTCTCAGTTCAATATCGTTATACAGCGACCAGCTGGCAACAGTATCAAGATATTTTTTTTCATTATCGCCCAGCGACGCTTCATTCATATACTTCAGCAGCAATGGTCTTGCAGTTTCAGCAAAGACATTATAATTATCGGTCTGCAGCTTCATCATATCCTCTGGAGTAATGCCCTGCATTGCCGAAAGCTTGCGGTTGATGGCAATGCCGCGATACAGGTCATAAGACCCGGGGATGAAATAAGGATAGCTGCTGTCTGCAGCTCTTTGATTGGCGCTGCTGATAAACCCTCTTTCGGGATTTTTTATATGCGGGTTTTCACTTTGCGGTATAAAGCCCTGCCATATATAGCTGCTGTCTTCCCCGGGCATTATATACAATCCCTGGCGGTTCCATCTTGCGGGAAATATACCCTGCTGCCAGATCGCAATATCGCCCGATTTGGAAGCGAATGCCACATTGTGGCCGGGACAGGTGAAATACTGCAATGCATCCAGGTAGTCGTCATAATTCTTTGCCCGGTCAAGATAGTACCACATCAGCAGCTCATTAGAAGTGTCGTGCGCTTTCCATCTTGTCGCCAAAGGAGTGTTGGGCATAGAAGCCTCGGGGAAACTGTTGTCGTATGTAACGGGACCAAAGACCGTATAGGCCACAGTATCATAAAATGCAGGCTTGCCTTTGATCTTAATTTCTTCGATCCTCGCATCCGTATGCTTCCATTGATTATTAAATTTGTATTGCGCTTTAGATTCATCTTTGAACTGAACAGTATAATAATCCAGCACATCGCGTTCTGAGCTGGTAAAGCCAAAAGCAATGCTGTCATTAAACCCGATGATCACCCCCGGAGCCCCCGGAAAGCTTACGCCATAAGCATTCATCGTCGGGGTGGTCATCTGCAATTCATACCAGATAGAAGGTAATGACAATGTAAGATGCGGATCATTGCAAAGTATGGGCGCTCCGCCCTGGGTTCTGGCGCCGCTCACAGCCCAGTTGTTGCTCCCATTATGCGGGTCAGGCTTTTCTATCTCTTTCAGCATTCCGGCTATGGAGTCATATCCCAGGTACAGAGAATCTTTTGAAGCAGGCGCTGCAGGCACTACTGATGCAGGAGCGAACAGCGTTCCTTTTGGAATAACAGGGTCAAGGGAGTCAGCAATCTGCGGGAACAATATACGCAATGCCTTATCACCAAAAAAAGCTTTGGCTTTGGTCATCGGCAGGTCGTCTGATGCGCCGGCAAGCGTTTGCGACATTTGTTTTACAAATAACGCTGTTTTAAGATTAGTCCACTGCTCGGGGCTATAGCCAAGCAGTTTATATTCCACCGGCAATTTGCTCACCGGCAAGGTGCTG
This sequence comes from uncultured Terrimonas sp., assembly GCA_964461595.1. GTDB lineage: Bacteria > Bacteroidota > Bacteroidia > Chitinophagales > Chitinophagaceae > Agriterribacter. The sequence goes on from CAYWVB010000018.1 coordinate 81,983, forward strand.
ATATAAGCATTCACACCGGCAGTATAGCTGTCTATCAGTTTTTTTGTCAGGGGGTTTGCTTCCATTGCGTGCAGCATATTTTCCGCTGCATATACCATTCCCAGCCTGCGTTTACCTCTGTCGTAACCCAGCGCCACATCACCTACGATCTCACTCAGCCTGCCGGCCGCAGCATAAGTCTGAAATTCCATCTGCCATAAACGAAACCTTGCATGCAGATAGCCCTGGATAAAATAAGCATCTTCATCATTATCGGCTACAATATGAGGCACCAGCCGGTCATCGAGGTATACGGTAGCAGTTCCCTGCAACTGCGGGAAGCTGAGATGCTCATTAAAATCCTGCTCAACAGGCTCGGCATTTTGCCAGATGCCATGCTGCGGGCCCAGGAACCTTCCAAGCGGTAACGGCAGCCATGCAGATGAGCCCAGGCAAATGATCAATAGAATGGTTATAGTCAGAGAAATGAAAAAGAACAGCCATCTCATGGCTTAAAATTACAGGGTTGCCGTAAAAAAGAAAAATATTTAAAATATGCGCCGCGATATCTGGGAATGCCACAAAGAAGGATATTTATTTTCAGGAGACCAGTTGCAGTACTGCTATAAAGCGACAGTGGCGACGCTCCGTTCATCCGCATATCCGTGAGCAGCAAATCAATCACCGAAGATATCTTTGCGAACTTGCGCAATCCCTTAGTGTTCTTTGCGGTCCCACGCACAGGAGCGGGTTGGGCGCCCTGCCTTTTGCCAGGCCAGACCTGCAGCTATTGCAAAACAAGTAATGCCCCGGCAGCATTCTCCTCAATATGTCTTTTGCCTGAAAATCTTTCTGCCTCTATTGCCGGTTCCTGCATTTTTGAAGCCGTTGACATGACTTGTTGAAGGTACTTTATGTATGTTGCTGTTAACAGAACATGGTTCAAAAGGATGACCGTTAACGGCAGGAATGGTTCTCCGGTTGAGCTTTTGAATATCGTTCAATAAAGGCTTTTCATTAGCGTCGCAAAAAGAAATGGCAACACCACCCGCACCCGCTCTTCCTGTGCGTCCAATGCGATGTACATAGGTTTCAGGTACATTCGGCAGGTCAAAGTTAATGACATGAGAGAGTTCTTCAATGTCAATACCACGTGCGGCAATATCAGTTGCCACCAGTACACGGGTCTTCCTGCCCTTGAAATTTTCGAGGGCTCTTTGACGCGAATGCTGCGATTTGTCGCCATGAATAGCCTCGGCACGAATGCCTGCTTTATTAAGTTTATACGCCAGCTTATCTGCAGCGTGCTTCATTTGGGTAAATACCAAGACGGTTTCAATTTGCCTGTCCTGCAATAAATGGATCAGCAAAGACTGCTTATTTTTCTTCTCTGTAAAATAAACGGATTGCTCTATGATTTCTACCACGGAAGAAACAGGGGTAACTTCAACTTTTACCGGATCTTTCAGTAACACGGAGGCCAGCTTATTAATTGCCGGAGGCATGGTTGCAGAGAAAAAAAGTGTTTGGCGCCGGCTGGGTAATTGAGCAATGATGCGTTTTACATCATGTATAAATCCCATATCAAGCATTCGGTCTGCTTCATCCAGTACAAAATATTGAATATGGTTAAGCGATAGGATCTTCTGTTGCATAAGGTCCAGCAAGCGGCCCGGTGTAGCCACTACAAGGTCTACCCCTTTGCGGATAGCCTGCACCTGGCTGTGCTGCGGAAGCCCACCAAAGATCACAGTATGTTTTACATTTAAAAACCTGCCGTAAGCTTCAATACTTTCACCAATCTGTACAGCCAGTTCCCTGGTAGGCGTAAGAATTAAAGCCTGTGGCTGCTGTAAAAACTGGGTTGTTTTTTTCTGCTCATGGATCAGTTGCAAAACAGGAATGGTAAAGGCGGCGGTTTTCCCGGTACCCGTTTGGGCACAACCAAGCAGATCTCTTTTTTGTAAAATAGAAGGAATTGATTTTTCCTGGATGGGGGTGGGGTTGGTATACCCTTCTTTGCTCAGGGCCTGTAATACAGGTTCTATAAGCTGCAAATTGTTAAATGACACTTGTAATTTTTATTGGTATTAAAAAAAGTGATAAGGCTATCAAAAAAACTGATACTTTATCTGCCTTAGGTTAAGCACTCAATATAATGGAGGAGGATGAACTACTACACAAACGGAGAAAGCAATAACATTAAGAGCAGCAAAGGTACTATAAATAAATCAGAGAAGTGGATTTTTTTCCAGGGATTTCGCTTTTAACAAAACAGTCTTATATCTGATGATATCATCCTTCTAAGGCATTATGATTACATTTTCAAAAGATGCCTGCCAATGAGGTATTTGATTTTATAACGGGCATCCAAACGAAATATACCATTGATCGCGCACCTGTTACCGTCATCCCGATCCGCGCCAACACGAACACATGAGTTTAATCACTGGTTTGCGCGGGAGAGATCTGCCGGGCATTGGTAATAATGCTCATCTTTTGCACTACTGCCAAACAGATTTCTCTCCCGCCGCAAGATACCTTTAATTCATTACAACCGCGGTGGCGGGATCGAAATGACGATGCGTGTGCCGTCATATCGAATGAGCAACACGGAGATCGTCGTATAATCGCTCTTCCGCGAGTGAGATATCTGTTGGGATTTGGTACTAATGCTCAACTTTTGCACTACTACCAAGCAGATTTCTCTCCCGCCGTAATAGTTGTTTAATTCATTACACCCTGAGGGCGGGATCGAATACGGCGAGGTATTTGTAATTTTTGGACCACACGGTCATTATGCTACGTACCTATGGGAAACGGAATCTCAATTCCCTCATCAACTTACTTTTATTGTAATATTTTTTGCGGTTCCACTCACTGGCGCGGGTTTGGTGCCCTGCCTTTTGCCCAGGCCAGACCGGCTTGCCTTATTTTTACTTGTCTTAGTTTTTCAAACCGACAAGGCATAAACCAATATAGCCATGAACTTACATTTTTTACTATTGCAAAGCAAGTAATGCCCGGGAAGCAGGTCGGCTATCATACAACACCGGAGCTACATATCTACGCCAACCGCGGTCATAAATAGTCATAAAATAAGCAGTAAAGCATGCCGCCTGTTGAAAATATTACAGTTTATTACCTGAAAGGCGATCTATGAGTGGAGTAAACAGCAATGATGGTAACGATCCCCTGGCTTTCATCAATATGATAATGCACCAGGTAAGGAAACTTTTTTACCTGTGCACATCGAATATTATCATAGCGCACAGTAGCAAAAAAAGGATTACGTTTAATAGCGGTAAAGGAAAGATATACTTGTTGAGAAAACCGTTTACCCAATCCCGGCTGTAGTTGGTTATAATAATCTACAGCCTGCTCTATATCATCAAGGGCAAAGGGAGAGAAAGCAACGGCAAAGCTTTTCATTTAGCCAGTTGCTTTATTTTCCTGGAAGCCTCATTCCAGCTAACAGCTTTGGAGGGATTTTTCTGCAGGTCTTTAAGCCGTTTGCGTACTTCCTTTTTCTGCCATTCCGGGATGGGCGGTTCTTCTAAAAGCTCCACAGCATCCAGTTTTTGCAGATCTTTGATCACATCAGCAGCATAGTTTTTTTTAATGCGGATATATAATGTATTGTCCATAACTTTTTTGATTAAGAGATGATTTTTTCTATAGGATTAATATAACAGGTCAAATATAACATTTTTATGCTATTTTTTTCCAGCCGGGGTGTGTCACGAATCGAAGGACGGGATAAGTTCTTTGAATGCTGAATAAAAGATG
>CAYWVB010000019.1:0-85173 GCA_964461595.1 uncultured Terrimonas sp.
TGAGCTTGCTGTATATCAGTATATCGCCGGGCGGGTGTCCTTTGTATATACCTGCCCCGCTGGCATGGCACACCAGCTTTTTGATGAACCTGCGAAAGTGGTGTACATGTGCTTCGGCAAAGAAGTGAGCGATTACCTGGTAAGGGTCTGTAATGCATTCGCAGAGCCAGCATTGGGTTGTAAACGGGTCTTTGTGGTGTTTGGTTTTCATCTTTGTATTTTTAGGTGAGGTTTGGACAGCCCTATAAGGTTTTTAAAACCTTACAGGTCTTGCTGTTGCGGCGGTATTACGCCGGGGAAGGCGGTGATGATCTCTCCGCCGGTGCTGGTAATGACTGTAATGATAGTTACGGTATTACCCGAAGCATCGTGCCCGAGCGGCGTGCCGGTATCCAGTATCCGCTGCAGGTGAGGACTGCACGGAACTTCTTGGGGCAGTTGCTGGCAGGCATCTCTTATGCAGGCTACAATTTGCGGTATGGGTATGGTAAACTTGCCGGTAAGCGGGTGGCGCGGCACTTTGTAGTAATGGCGCTCCAGTATATGCGCCAGGGCTTTGCTGCTTAGGTACGAGCCTTTGCGCAGCAGCTTTTTACGGTGCTTTACGGGCAGTTGCCAGATAAGCCCCTCCTGCATTTGCTGCAGCCAGCTTTGGGTATCTGCCAGCAGGAACAGGGCCTGCAGCCATTGGGTTTCGTTAAAATGGATGTTGGTGCTTTGTGCAGGTGTGGCAACGGCGTTGTTCATAACAAAAAGTTTTAGGCTGGCACCCGCACAAAAAAGGCGTGGCGCTCAACTTACCGCTTTTGAGGCCCTGAGAAGCCCAGCACACGGATAAGAGAGCCCACGCCCAGGTCGTGAGCTATTCTGCTTATCACCCCGCATGCTTAGAAATTTCTCAGGTTTCAAAAGCGAGATTCAAAGCGAATGCTTCAAATGATTTTATGAAGTAGTCGCGAAAATAATTTCTTTGTAAATATAAAGGGAAAATATTGAAATGTGGTATATTAATACCACATTTATTTTTCCTCATAGTGAGACCTTGCTACAAATCAACATGATGACTAAAGTTGTAGAAAGCGATTTTTTAGTCCGGTTTGGCAAGCAGCTTGAAAAGCTAAGAAAGAAAAAAGGTCTAAGCTACAGAAAGCTTGCACAAAATTGCAATATAGATTATAGCAATATTAGCAAAATTGAAAAGGGAACCGAAAAAGCTAACATTACTATGTTAACGTTACTGGAATTGGCCAAGGGTCTGGAAGTACATCCTAAAAAGCTGCTGGATTTTGAGTTTGATTTTGAGGAATGAATTTATATATAAAAGTTTTAGAAATTAGGCTGGCTATTGCCTAATTGGCCGACATTATTTTTTTATAGATTATTCACTTTGCAATCATGCCTAAATTAGACAATATTGATTTGGCCTTGAAAGAGAAAATAGCCAGCAGAATTAAAGACCTCCGGGAACGCTCTGGGAAAAATCAATCAACCTTTGCAAGCGATGCTGAAAAAGACCGGCAAACGTTAAGCCGATGGGAAACAGGATGATGTTTTTTAATATTTTTATATAGCCGGCTACATTGCTACTATCAGCTTCTGTTGCGTCGCACTCTTGTACGTTCTGTGCGCTATTCAGCATAAATATCAATCAGCCGGAATTATATTTATATTTTCATTCATTGCTTTGCGATCATATTGTACCCTTTTATCTTGTCTGCAGGGAAGTAAATACTTAGCTGGTAGGAGTTATTCTTTTGAATTATTCTTTATTATTCTGTGTAAAGCCCTTTCCAATATATGTGGAAGTTCTCTAAAAATTCGATAGTCTTCTTTGTGTCGCATGATTATTTCTTCGAAATAAGGATTGTGAATTGAAACTTCTAACACCCTTTCAAAATCCATTGCAATTATTTCTTTTTCTTTGATACTCTTCGTCTCTTTAATTTTCCGTAATGTTTCAACACCAATATCATATATCCAGGGAATATCGTTTCTGAAAATACTAAGGGCCATTAAAAAGCCTAAATTTTCGTCCTTTGTTATTTGCGCCATTTCGTCAAACATCATTGGATGAAATTTTCTAAAACGTTTATTTCCATTGTTTGAAATATTCCTGTCAATTCGCGATGGTAAATCCTGAAACATAATTTTTATTTCCTCGAAAAGTTTTGCAACAGGCGTATCTTCAACCAATGTACTTGTATCGGTATTTGTTGTTTCTTGATTTTGCTTTTCCAGAATTGGTTTAACCTTTTCAAGGAATTGAACAACCTGCCCTTTGATTACTTCATCAATTGGCTTAGCATTAGGTATTTTTCGCACAAGTCCACTAACGAGTTTTGTTAATGAATCAATGTCATCAGCACAATTTTGAAATTGAGCAAAAGGGCCATTGTTGGCTTTGTTCAATGGAAGCCCCAAAGCAATTCCAATTAATGGAGTTCCAGATTTACCAATTGCTATTCCTGCTTCATATAAAATCCAGGGCCTGTCAACGCTGTGATGAGTTAATAAGCAAACAACATCAGAAGCTTCGTTCAGCTTTTTAAATATTTCTTCATACCATAAAGTACCGTATTCTATTCCCTGTGTTCCTTTTTTATCGGAGGAACGGAAGGATTCTAAAATACCCATGCTTGAGTTAGTTAACAACTGGCTAAACGCTTCTGCTAATTCTGCATCTCTTGTATCATGACTAATAAAAACCAATGGGTTTTTTGAAACTGGGTTGGATTGTTCAATCTGTACAGACTTTTGTATTACTGTCTCTCTTTTTGCCATAGCTATTTTGTTATGATTAGGGGCTTGCTATAATTGCGACTAGTTTATTTTTCTTTCACAATATTTACGGATACTGTAGGTATCAATGCGTATGTATATTGAACCTTTCCCGAATCTAAAGTGGTTCTTAACTTTTGCATATCAGTTAAATTAGAGGTATTTCCAGTGATTATTCCATCAGGTGGATTTTTTAATAATAGAGTTGTTTCTGGTGATAGTTCTATTCTTTTTGTGTCAATAGTTGTAGTAATTGAGTTATCTTTAATAAACGAGCGAGGATATTCTGTTTCAATTTGACTTTTGTATAATTCATGAAGTTCCTCGGGGAAAAATGACATAAAATCTTCTGCGTTAATGCTTTTTCTGTTAGAATCTAAGAATGCTCTATCAATTGTTCTAAGTAATTCATATTTGTCACCAAAAGAAATGTGGTCATTCACAAAACCTGTTATACTTCTATGAAATTTGTTTGTAAGAAGCTTGCTGTTTCTTTCAGTTGAAAACCCAAGAAAGCTGTTGTAAAAATAGTGGGCTAAGTCCCCTTTTGAAGGAGAAAAGGCGTCATCATAAATAAAGTATCTATATGCTTTTGGATCAGTATTTTTATCGTCACGTTTAACTACGAAGCCAACTTTATAAAGTGTCTTGTCGGAAGACAGAAAAATATCTTTGACTAATTCTAAGTCTGTTCCTTTCATTGAAAAAGCATCAGATTTTTCGGCTTTTACAACAATTACAGTTTTTGAGGTACTTAGCTTAGCTTCAATTACGAGTAATAATCCATCAGGAATTTTTGCATTTTTATGAGCCTCTGCTGCTTTATCTGCGATTAGTTGAGATGTCTTTAAAAAATTAACTTCTCTCGAACCCCATAATGGTTTTTGGATCTCAAAAAATGAGCTATTATCTGTTTCTGCTAAATCTAGTTCATAGAACTTTGATTTATGATTAAGACAAGCAGAAACTCTTTTGTGAAGCGTAGTTAAGCCATCTGTTCCTAGTTTTGTAAGTTCTTTACAATCTCCTGCATATGCTTCAGAATTTGTTTTTGACTTTCCATAAATTTTATGGACAGTTAACTTCCTGATTTCTAAATTTTCTAGTTTCATAAAAATTAAAACTTATAATGGGGTTATTGCAGTTTGCGGAATATTGATCATTGTTTGAGCATATTCCATAGCAGATACTTTTTCTAGGATTGAATCATTTATATGTTGTGTCAACATAAAAATTAGGTAAGCAAAATTTTGCTCTGGAGAAAGCCTCAACAGCACCCATCTACACTTTGCAGCGGAATTGCAAAATTCAGGATATAATTTAATTGAAAGTTCTCCTTTAGCTAGTTTCAGTTCGTCAACACAAACTATAATCCCACTTTTTAATATAACAGATATATTTGGCAAATCACCTTGATTTGAGTTTTTGTAAATCTCCTTAATCTTTTTTTCACTATATGTCTTGTCAAAATCAATAGAAAAAGTGAACGTAAAGAGTGGGTTTCTATATGGGTTAATAGTTAGATTATCTGATAGTTTTATAAAATTTGAGCCTGTGGAAAGATGATCCGATGGGATTTTAAAGCGTGTTAAAACATTTTTATTCCTGTCAATAGATTTGATTGCAGCTTCAAGTTTACTTTGACTCCATGTTTTTTTTACTTCTCCACTACAAAAAATTGATTCAATAGGGTAAAATTCTGTTCCATCTAATGATTTAACAAGACTTCTGGTATAAAACCCCTCTGTAATTAATATATCCTGCTGATAACTTATGTTTCCTTTTTTGTCAACAATATGTCCGTGGCTAACAGTTACTCTTTCAGGTAATAATTGATCCAATAGGATTCGTAAGCTTCCTTCAATTTGTTCCCCTGCAGAATCTAAATTTGAGTTATCCACAAGGAAATTGGAAAGACTTGCAGCTAATACCAATTGGTCGGAATATGTCTTATATACCTGATTAAGTTCAAACTTTATATCTGGAATCGGCTTTGCCATAACTTATTAGCATGTACATCTAAAGTCTACTGCACAACATTGTATTTATTACACCACATAGTGAAAATTATAAAATATTAACTGTAATTGTTCAAATATCAAACATTTTACATTGTTAATTATGCTGATAAATCTTATATGAACTTTTAGTTTTACTATTTTGAAAAAACTAGTTTATACAACTTGTTCAACCGCACGTCACTTAGTTCTTTTAATGATGAAATAGGAGATTTAAGCCCTAATTTGTTAAATGCGTAGCAGTATAGAGCAGATTTATCCATGCCTAATTCATTTTGTGCTTTCGCATAAATTGCTCCATAGATTTTATTTTTCCATTCTGGATTATCTGCTTTTCTCAGCTTAGGACGATGTTTATATGCTATTTCTTTCTTTAACCAACTTAGTGCTTCATCAAATTTTTCCTTTGGCAATAGATGATAAGAGGTTACATTAAACCTATTTTTAAATGATGTCCACGTCTGTGCAAAAAACTTCCCTTTGTCAGCAGGTGTTTTGAATTTTCCCGCTTTCTCATTTATTTCAACTATTTCATTAACAGTATCCAATATCTGTTTGGCTTGTTCCTGAGAAATATGAACTTCAGGATTAATAACAACTTCATTTTTCTTAGTTACTTTTTCTGTCTTGATAACAGTTCCTTGGTTGATACCTATTTGTAGGTTATTATTTCCCTTAGACTTTTGATTTACCTTAATTAAGGATTGTTTCTTAATCTCTGCTGATTTTTCATACATCTTTTTTATATCAACAGGGTTAGCTGCAAAAACAGAACTTCCTTTCCGGATATAACAAATACTTTTTTGGTCAGCCGTTACATAAATGGGCTTGTTAGAACTTTCAGAAATACAAAGTATCACAACATACGTGGAAATTTCCTCGTCAGAAATAGGTATAAAACGAATTTCATACTTAATCGCATCGTTGGTATTGGCATTAAGTACATTTGCTATCCAGTCTTCAATCTTTATGTTCCCGATAGTATCACTTATTCCATTGACAACTTTTTCCTTTTCATCAATTCCAAAAATGATATACCCGCCTTCGGCATTTGCAAATGCCGTTATATCTTTTGAAAACTCTTTCCCCTCTTTGTAAAATTCACGTTTATAATCAAGTTGTTGACCTTCTCTTTCTTGCTTAACATAGAGAAGTTCATTTATATCTTTATAAGTTATTTTATCTACTGGCTTATTGAACATTTATCTAATTATCATTATATGGTAAAATCATTGGATTCAAATTCGACAATTCTTTGAATTATATCAGAGTTTTGCCTTCTGTTTTCTAACCAACGCTCTTTCCAAAATTGCACTAATTCATTCTTTGAATAATTATAGTAAAGTGGCTTCTTGCTTTGGCCGTTTAAAAATGCTTTCCAATTTACTCCGAGCGGAACAAAATAAATATTTCGTTTGAAAGAATGTTTTAAAAGTAAATGAGGGTCAAACCCAAGCATTTCACCTGCTTTATGAATCACTCGCATTGTCCAACTTGGCCCATCTCCAAATTTATTTGTAATAAAAATTTTTTCTGACTTTAGATACTCTTGCATTTTTTCTATTGTTTCCTCAGAAAGATGCAATGTCCCGAAACCTTTTGTTTCTCCTATTGGTTTGTAAAGCAACTCATTTTTATATTTGAGGCGATTGTATTGAGAGCTTTTCCCGTATAAACTTGTTGTGAAAATTCCGGCAAGTTGATTAGCTTCACGTTTATCAATCAATGTTACTTTGTCTTTGTATTTTTTTCTATAAATCTCCCGAACTTCTTTTGAAGCCAAAATGTAAGAAACAAGTTTCCCCCCTAACAAATAATTATATGGGGGTAATGCCCCGATAACATAGGCGTCCATTGCATAAATCAGATTCTTTGTCCTCATTGCTACATCCCAACCAATAAATTCATCTCGTTCGGGAATATGAATTATTGGACTTCCTAAAGCTGCAATACCAATTACTGGTTTATTTGGTAATGCTCCGTCTCGGATAATTAATTTTATTCTCCTACCTACATATTCGCTGTATGGAGATGACCAGTAGTAGCGAAAAATTCTAAAAAGATCGTGCTGCTTTTGTGTTTCACAAACTTCTATGATAGGTTTAATTGTTGAGCGAAGTGCATCACAGCCATTTGCTAAATTCTTTTTCGCCAAATTAATATGCTGGTCAATCCATTTTCTATTTTTAAAAATAATTTCATCCCGCTTTATTGACATTGCTTCTTTGATTGTTTCTTTATCATAGCTATCTGGTGGAACAATCCTTAAATATGGATTCTTCTTAGTTGGAGCTTTGATTTTCCAATTCAATCTTGCCATATCTCTTACAATGAGCCAATACACTTGCTGTTCAAGAGATTTTCCTTTTAAATCAATTTCAAGGATATCCCGCTTTTTAAGAGATAATGCTTCGGACTGGATATTTAATTCTAATACTGGCATTTTATTTAGTATAAAGTTCAGGAAAGTCTTTTTCTGAAAATTTAGAAGCTTCGTAAATCTTGTCTTTTACCATTTTCTCAAACCACATCACACGAAGTGGGATTGCAAAGGACTGTTTCGCTGAAACCATATACAAATTTCCAGATATTGTTTCCGATTGAATAAATTTAGAGATAACACCACTATAATTGATGTTACTTTCAACAAGAGCTTTAATATCTTTTGAATTGCCCATATGCATTACAAAAAAGTTTTCGGCTTGTGACCTTATTTCTTCCGAAATAGCAGATGGTCTTTGAGTAATAGCAACTAAGCCAAGTCCAAATTTTCTTCCTTCTTTTGCTATCCTTACAAATGGATTGGCGTTAGTTCTTACAAACTCGTCAGACAAAACATTCTGAGCTTCTTCTACAAAAATTGTTGCTTTAATCACTCCTGAGGGTTGCTCAAATATTTCAGTTTGTTGTTCTTCAACCTTAGTAAATTCGGCCTTATTATTTTCAAATAACTTCTTCACTAATACAGTGGATATTAAACTTGCCTCAAGGTTATCTTTCAATGAAAGATCAATAATAACAGTCTTTTTGTTTTTGAGATGGTTTAAAGACGTTTCAACAAGTTTTGAAGAATTATCATGAATGCTTGCATAGCTTTTTATTTGGCGGATTACGCCACCAAGCATTGACTTATTGGCCTGGGAAACATCAAGCTCATCTCCTACTCCCTCTTTTGTCTTTTTCTTTTCGGCTTCTAGGTATGATGAAAATTTTTGATGTGCAAATTTACGAACCTCTTTAGGGTCAGTTTCATTAAATATTTTAGATATAAAATCCCTTATATCATTCTGATTTGGCAAACTGTCAAGGTATTCAAGAAAATTCCTTCCAGCTGTTGTGATACCAGGTGAATTCGCAAGAATGTCGTTAACGGAAAAATCTTTAGAAAAATTGACCTTTACTTTTCCTTCAAACTTAAAACGATCTTTGTAAACCAGAGGAATAGGTTTATCAGAATAAACCACCAAACTATTTTTTATGTTCGAATCATCAATATCTCCAAAGCCATAAGTCTTTTGAACATTGCTTTTTAAGAAGTATTCTCCGTTTAGATCAAAAATTAATTTTCCTGTACCTATGTCTTTAAAAGAGTTATGAATCAGCACTTTCATCAAGTTCGTTTTACCAAAACCCGATTGAGCAAAAACCATTGTTCGTTTTTCTTTTAGTTTTTCTGTATCAAACAATATCCACTCTTTTTCTCTTTGAATATCGTTACCAATACAAAGTTTTCCGATCGGAACGCCGTTTTCGTTTGTTCTATTTAGTATATTGTTGAACTCTCTCGGGGTAAGATGTCTTGCATGATAAGAAACAACAGGTAACTTTCTTACAGCCGTTGAAAAATCCTTTCCATCTGCGGTGTAAGTTCCTAAAATTTTTATACTATAAGTATAGCTAAACATTTTTTGCTTATCTCTCTCTGAAAGCTCTCGTTCGGCAATACGGGCATAATGTACAGCTACAAGTGTTTTATCTTGGGAGCGAAAAATGGGGTCTTCGTCATAAATTTCAGCTTCCACTCGTGCAAGAAATTTTCTTCCGTCCTCGTCTCTTGGAGTTAACACAATGAAATCGCCAGTTTGGGGACTTGCTTTGCTATCCTCATAGGAAGAATAAATCAGCAAATGGTCATTTGTTGTTTTTTGTCCGTAAAGGACACCAAAATCTTGTCTGTCGTTTGCCATTTTTAAAATCTTTCGTGAATATCAAGGAATAGGTTTTCAATATCTACATTATCCATTCTTTGCTCTTTATATAGTGCATATTTTACCCGTTTAACAATTTCGTCTTTAAGGCCTTGTTTAAGTGTAACGAAATTATGAGCCTCGACCAAAGGATATGGATAACCTAAAATATAATGCTCTTGCGTCAATCGGGCCAACTCATAAAAAATATGCTTTATTGTTTCTGTGTCACGTTTCAACTCATTCTTTTCAATAGAAGGTATCACATCAAAAATGTTTAAATCAGCTACCACCCAATCATAATTTTGTAGCTTCTCAACATAATCAAGTCGTGCAACGAAAAAAATACCTAACCCTCTACCTCCTTTTAAAGTTTTCTTAGCGAACATACTTGTTTTAGTTACGTTTTTAATTTTTCCTTCTTTGACTTCTTTTTTTTGTCCCGCTTCTGGATATGCGAATACTAAAACATCGTCCGAAACCTCAAGCCAACAACACAGCTTTTGCCATTTGGGATTATTAGTTTTGAAAGGATATTTCGGCTTGTAATCGTCTTGTAAGTAACTATCAATTTTTTTGAAAGTTGAAGATAACTCAAGTTTAATAGGTGAATTTTTTGTAATGGCAACAACATAAATTTTTTTCAAGTTTATGTGTTTCGCAAGTTTTATCAAATACTCCTGCTTAATGTTGTTCGAGCGTAGCGTACCGTCTCGCAAAATGAAGTCTCCTTCGTGAACAATAGGCAAGTTAGAAACCTCGTAGGTCAAGGCCCATTCTAACGTTTCTTGGCAGAAACTTAAAAGTTTTGAAAGAGATGAACAAATAATCTCTTTACTGAAACCAAAAATATTTTCGGAAGCTACTCCAAAAAATTCAATCAGCTTTTTCACAGGTTCTAACTCCATCAGTTCATCGTAGATAGCTTCACGATGCTCATCGTTAGTTATTAAGATGTTGTCAGGGTAATATCCTTTCCCAAGAATAATTGGATCAGTTAAATCATTTAAGCGTATTTGTTTTCCTAAATGATAACATACATAACCTGCCGTATAAATTCCAATAGATAAGCCGTTATAAAACTCTTGGCTATTATAGCTTCCGTCAATAGCAAAAAACTTGGCTTGTGAATTATCAATTTGGTCAAAAGGAATTATCTCAAAGTAGTGTGGGGTTTCCGTTTCTCCGTCAATTGTGATAATTGGAACTTTAGATGGCCGGTTGTTCCGTTCGTTAATATGTCTTGCAACTATATCAATTGTTTCGTCTGATATGTCCTTTTGATTCATTTCTATATATTCATTTTGTATAAATCATACATTTCCCGCCGTGGTTCGTGTCTCACGAAACACTTCTTCTTAAATAAAGGTACGTTTTACTGTTTTCAAGGCTCGGACACGGGCCCTGGCGATTGAGAAACTATAAAAGCTCCCTCTTGTAACACTCCTCTTACATTTGCTCAAAAACGAATATACAAAGAGACATCGCTACTCCAGTTTACATTTAGAGCACAGCTACAAAGCCACTAATATTTTTTGAATTGGGTTCGGGTAGCAGCAGGCCCGCCTACTCGAACGGACAGGCAATCAAAAGATTGAAGGATTAAAAGCGTATTTCAAGGTAAGCTGTTTTTTAATAATATCAAATATTTTGTTGGTATGGGGTAGCGTTAGCAGAGGATTTGTTGGTGAATGAGACACCTAAGTAAAGAAAATTAAAATATTAGCTTGCTTCTGTGCCGACTTAGATAGTCGTGATTTTCCAGTGATAGGTTTTTGATCATTTCCTTTCCACTAATGCCTATTCTATGATAGTCACTTGCTTTGAGAGGGTCTGATAAAATAATTTTACCGTTGTTTTCAAAACTGATCAGATGCTGATCAAACAATGCATCGTAAGTAGGGGAGAGCAATATACCATTGTGCACATCTAATCTTTCATTATTGTTGGCAAGCCGCCATGGTACAATATGAGAAGCAATTAAAATTTCATGCTTTGTATAACCAGTTACAGCACAAGCAAACTTCCAACGGTGTAATACGCTTTTACGGTAAGCTCCCTGCCCAATCCGGGAAGTAACCAATCCTTTTCGCTCAGTTTCGTTTGGAATTTGAGTGCCATATTCAGCAGGCGGATCTTCCATAATCAATTCCTGAAAATCTTCCCGATAGCTAAGCGTTATTCCTTTTTTCTTAAAAAAGAATTTAATCGCGTTTCTTTCTTTTCCTTCCCGGTCTGGCCCCGTGAAAAAGTCATAATCAATTAACTCCAACTCTCCTTTATATTGTACAAATCCTTTTGCAACATATTCAAAAAGAAAAATGCTTTTATTGTTTTTCTTATGTTCCAATAAAGCTAAATTCCCCTTCACAAAATTCATATCCCCTATTTGGCCTTCCCCGGTATAAGAAAATACACTCTCGTTTTCCCATTGATCTTTGTAACCATGTTTATGGCCGGTAGTACTTGAAAAAATGAAAATATAAGGCTGGGTAGCAGAAACGGAAATTCCAGACTGGCGACTTCCTCCATAGGAGTCGTGAATAGTAGATCGTTGAATAATGTCATTTATTTTAAAGTCTGGCTGCAAAAGCGTTATGGAATTACGCTTGGTAAATTACAACATTTGTTCAAATTTTACATAGGTGACAGATAATGCGGATTTTTAAACAACCGTTTTGTCGGGTCTGTAATGGAGCTGTCCTTTTTATTTTATTTGTTTAGCAAAATAGCTTGTTTCATACTTCGCACAATGCATATGCTGAATAATGAACCGAACGTACCGCCGATATTCATCGGGGTGCTTCATGAGTAGCTGAATAGTATTGTTGAAGCACAAGAGTGCGACGCCAGCCCGAAAGATTCATTCTGGCGGGCAACGAAAGCCCAATAGAAATTCAACTGCCGGCTACCCAAAAATAATAATACACTGCTCATTCAGCCTGGTGATTGTGTACGGCAGCAGCTATAACAATTGCCTTTACTACCCGGGCAGGTAAAATACTCCGCAACAACAAAAAGCCGCGCCCCGGTTTAAATGGTAAACCGGCGATTATGCCTGCCATGCAACCTACGGGTTTATCCTTCCCCACCAGTTCCTGGTGCTGTGCCGGCAGATGGATACGCCTCCCCGTAGTGTGCTCCCCGGTTATTTATTGGTATGCGGATAGCGTTAGCTGAGGATCTTGTTGGTGAGTGAGACACTGGTATATCAGAAAAGTTCACCGGATCAAAAGCTAATATGGATCTTTCGTTTAAACGTATTTCTTTTAGGGAGTATAAAAACTGGCGGCCGGAAGATGTGGCTAAAGAGCCTGGCTTATCGCCTGAAAGCTATAAAGACCTGGAAAAGGGGTGTGCAAAATTAAACGGCATACCGGCACAAAAGCTGCCTGATCTGTACCAGGCTCCGATAGCGTTTTTTTTATAGACGATACACCGCTTTAATGAAAGAAGAAGTGAAAGGCTTGAAACAACAGATTGAACATTTACAGCAGCAAAACGACAGGCTGGTGGCATTGTTGGGTGAAAGGGCTAAAATGAGTTTATAGCGATTATCTTAAAGGAACTAAACCCGTACTACGTACACCTGCCATTAACATATCCTGCCTGATAAAATTTATAAGGGTTGGAATTGCATAACCCGCACAAAATGATGGCATTAGATCGGTTCTCCGGCTGGTTATTGCAAATGAATAAAAAAAAGTAATTTTACAGTGTTATGAATTTAGAGTTTCTTATAACAGAAGGGTTTGATAACGACATAAAAAAGCTTCCTGAAGCACAGCAAAACAGGATTAAGGATGAAATTAATTATGTTTCAGGCTCGTTGCTAAACGGGAGAAGCTCTTTTATGGAAAAGGCTTCTATGCCTTATATCTTCAACCTGAAAGGCGGGCTTGACAGTTCACTGTATGTTGTGAAGGTAGACGAAGATAAAAAAATGGTAGTAGCTGTAGATGATGACCCTATTTTTAACAAGGTATCATTAACCATGTACAGGCTGGTGGATGAGAACGATGCTGAACAAATTTATAAAGAAGCAGGGGAGCAACTCTATAAAAGCATTGGTGTATTGTAATTAGCTTATGGCCGAAATAAAAACACCGCCCGATGAATATGGCATTATTCACGAAGCCAATAAAATTCTCCCCGGTAATTACCTAAAATTAAAGTTCCTGGAAGCGCTTGCCGAACCGGAAGATGATGCAGCTCATAAAACAAGTACTTTTCCTAAAACGCGACTTCATAAAAGATATTATTGACGGGCAACGCCATGACGATGTAATAAAAGTAATTCAGGCAAAAAGAGATCGCTATAATTAGCGGTTATTTATTTTATTGGTATAGTGATAGGTTTTTGATCATTTCCCTTCCACTACTTTTGCGGTAAGCTCCGCGCCTTTCAATTTGCTGATGTATATATGCTGCCTTATTTTCTGTTACTTTTTTGCGGAAAAAAGTAACGCAAAAAGCCCCGCCCGACTTGAACGTCGTTCGGGCGGGCGCCCGAAATCGAATACGGCCCGATTTCGGGAAGGAGCCCTGATTGAGCTTCGGTACTACTGTGACTTCGGCTGTGGGAATGCTACTGCGGGCTTGGGTGCAAAATGCTGAGTAAATTCAGTCTTAGCTTCTTTGCATCCGGGATACCAGTAACATATCTTCCAGTTTGATGCTTATTAATTTGTTATGGACTTTAATTGGCTGTTGTATCAATACAATTATCCTTTTAACTACAAGCCCACAGCTTTTTTCTTTGTTACTTTTTTGCGAAAAAAATAACCAAAGAGCCCCGCCTGAACGGCTTCAGATCGGGCAGGCGCCCGAAATCCCTGCCCCGTCCGTACGGGCACGGGCGGATGTCCGGCAGACAGGGATTACGGCCCGATTTCGGGAAGGAGTCCTGATTGAGCTTTGGTACTACTGTGGCTTCGGCTGTGGGAATGCTACTGCGGTCGTGGGTGCAAAATGCTGATTACATTCAATTATAGCTCCCTGCGTCGTTGCCCCGTGGCGGCCTTTGCGTGAAACCCCCTTCCTGGCTCATCTCTGTAGCATTAGCGTTGTGTAATGGCTAACCTGCCGCCTAAGCATTACTTGTTTAGCGCTAATAACAGGCATATTATTATTCAAGTGTTCCAGAAATTAAGATAAATAACCACAGGGCAGCAGGTCTGGCCAGGTACTAAGCAAAGCTACCAAACCTGCGCAGTGGGTTTCCTGATATTGTATGAGCATCTGCATATCGCTTTCCTCCCGAAAACAGCAATGCACAGTTCGGGTTATCATTGATCGTCTGAATACATGATCCTGGCGCGATAGCGCAGTTTTCAATATAGATAGGGTTGATGGCAGTAGGATGAAGCAACGGTTCCGGGATATTTAAAAAGTTATCAATTTTTATTATTTTTGTAAAAATGATCGCAGATGAAATCCGGCAACAACTACGTTATATCGTTGAAGGAATTAGCTTCGAGGAGTCGCCCGATGGTTGCAAGACGGTCAGGAATCTCTTATCAGAAAGCTTTGGAACAGATTCAACTGTTAAGAGAGAATTCGAAGGTAAGGCAAGACGCAAAGAAGAGCAACAAAGCTGCCTGAACAATTACGCACAACAAAACAATCTTTGGCTTCCTGCACCTACTGATAACTTTTTAGCTCGTGGTGGTGAATCCCGGGTTTTTCTTTCAGCAGATGGAAGAAATGTCATTAAGTTGAATGATGGAGGTTATTATGCAACCTGGACAGAATATTTCAATAACCTTGTTATTCATAATCTGTTATTTCCTGGAACAGCTTATAATTTGATTGGATTCACAATGTCAGATAATCAATTCTGTGTTATGCTGGAACAACCCTTTATTGAAGGTGGGCAGGCTGACCTGGGTGACATCGAAGCATTTCTCACCTTTAATGATTTCAAAAAGTTCAGACGCCAGGATTACTATAATACAGCGTTTAGACTAATGCTGGAAGATATGCATGATGAAAATGTCATAGCTAAAGAAGGCTTGTTGTTCTTTATAGACACTGTGTTTTATATTCTGGGGGAAAACGAACCATCCCCAATTTAAACATAGCAATAACAAACTTCTGTACTTTTTTGCTTCTCCAAAAAAGTACTAAAAAAGAGCCCCGAAATCCCCGCCTGCCGGACGTCCGCCCCCGCCAGAATGGCTTCGTCGGGCTGGCGTGCCGGTACGGACGGGGGCAGGGATTACGGCCCGATTTCGGGAAGGAACCCTGATTGAGCTTCGGTACTACTGTGACTTCGGCTGTGGGAACGCTACTGCGGGCGTGGGTGCAAAATGCTGAGTAAATTCAGTCTTAGCTCCTCTGCGCGCTTTGCCCACCCGGTCTAACTGGCGTCAACCCCACCTGAATGACAAGATCCGGCAGCCGGGCGGGCGTGAAACCCTATGTTTCCCAGGGAGTTTCGATTGAGCTTTAGTACTATTGCGAACTCAACAACAGAATCCTGATGCGTTTGCTGGTAACTTAGCCTGGAATACTTACAATCGCTCGCAGTCTTTGCAATCCCGCCCGTAAAGCCCGGCGAAGGGAATAAAACCCCACTTACTTTTGCTTGTGGTGGTGGCATTAAAAGGGAAATAAAGATAACAGTTGCAATATTCATTAAATTGTAAGTAAATTTATGAGCAGGAAACAGTAAGTGGAAAAAATTTCTATACGCAGCTTTATAACCCATGCAGCAGGAAGGTTTTGAATTTTAATAAAAAGGAGGATGCAATGGAATCAGGTATAAAAAATAATATGCAAACTTCCGGGTTCAGAGACCGGAAATCATATTCCCCCGAAGAAATATGGGCTGCCGGCGGCACTACCGCTTTCGGCAAAAAGAAAGGGCAAAACAACGAAAAATTGATTGAAGCCCTGGAGGCAAACCCGGAGATAGAACCTTTTAATGAAGAAGAGTGGAAAGAAGCATTGAAGCAATTGGAGCAAAATAAATGACGGGTATGCATTTACTTTTTGACACAAAGGCGCAACCCGTTATTCGGAGAATATAATTTTCTTACACCCAGAAACATGGGTAAAAACGATCTTTGGATAGCATCACTTGCCGGGTTACTTGATCTGCAGCTTGTAACAACCGATAGTGATTTTGATCATTTGAACGGCGTATTTTTTGAAGTTAGAAAAATAGAACTCAATCAATTATCTGATTTCTTTTGAGAGGTATAATGCTTAAAGACACTATTACTAAAAAGCTAAAGTGGTGGAATGATAAGTCCATTGTTGATGATCTTCAAAAAAGGTATGAAGCATGGGATAGCGGTAGGGAAAAGGGTTATTCTATGGCAGACATAGATAAAGATATTGCCAGGCTGAAGAAAAAGCACACTTCGAAATGAACTTATACTGATTTATAAAATAGCCAGGAAGAAAAAATAGTTACAATAGTATCAGTATTTCATACAAAAAGAAATCCGAAGAGAAAATACAGATCATAAATGCGAGTTTGAAAAGGTCAAAAGTTGGCTCCGGCATGTTTGCTCGGGTCATTTCATCCTTCATCCTTTAGTTCCTGAACCAATTTTTTCTACCATTTTCATGAATAACAGCACCTCTCGCATAATAATCCCGGTGGCAAAGATGAGATTCACCAACGCTTCCTTAAGTGCTTCTTCCGGTATTTCTAAAATCTCTTTACGGGGCCCGGCGCCTTCAATAATGTAATTAAGATTGAGCTTTTGATACAGGTAAGCAAAAGCCCCGTTATACTGCTCTATAAGGCTACCTTCAAAAGTTTTACCGTCTCTGGTAAGCTCCTGAATGGAAACTTCAATGAGCGGCTCGATAGCACTGAACACATTTTGAAGCCGCGGCCGGGTGATATTATCTATTGTAACGCCTATGGTGTTTCCTTTATCATCTATGCCTACTATAACGATGCCTCCGGCAGCATTGGCGAAGGCGCATATTTCGTCTGCAAGGTCCCTTGCTTTGGAGGGGAAGGAACTCTTAAATGCTATGTTATAGTCTTCGCCCTGCTTTATCAGTATTTCCAGTTCTTCTGTTGTCATGGTTAGCTAAATAAATACCGTATTACGAAATAGTTAAGTACCAATGCCTTCCGGAGACTGCTTCACCACTTTGGCGGCACTTCTCACAATTAAGCATTCTATACGTGGTTCGCAGTGACGCAAGAGTATTGATTATTTTGTAACTTTCGATATACTTAAAGCATGCAAATAATCAACACTTTTACCGTCTTTGCGAGCCGCCATACGCATTTTAAAGATCAGGACTGATGCGCGGCGAAGCAATCTCAACGTAATTACTCCAATGATTGAGGCACCGCCTAATTGTTAACTCGGTAGACAGACTATAATGCAATGCTTAGCATTGGAACAATTGTTCAACATTAGTACTATCGTTCAACATAGCATATCAACCTGTATTCCGACGAAGGAGGAATCTACCCTTGCATCAATATACAATCCATAAAATAATATGCTTTGATTACGAAAGCTCGAGATACACCCGATTGTATGTTTTTCCAAATAGAGACAAAAGCAGGAACCTTCGGAAGCTCCTGCTTAAACAGCCGTAGCGTAAAGATTTATTGCGCGGGTGTTAACACCTCGTCTATTACATGAACAATTCCGTTTGATGCCGGCACGGAAGCAACGATATTTGCCTTTCCGTTGATCATTGGCTTACCATTTACTATTTTGATCGTTATATTTTTTCCATCCACCATACCGAGGCTTTGGCCATCCTGCAGTTGTCCGGCCTTAAGCACGCCTACGTATACATGATGCTGCAAAATATCAATCAAAGCGTCTTTCTTTTCAGGTTTCAGCAGATCTTCCACTGTGCCTGCAGGGAGCTTGTCGAAAGCAGCGTTGGTGGGAGCAAACACTGTAAATGGCCCTGCATTGCTCAGCGAAGTCACTAAGTCGGCGGCTTTTACCGCTTTCACCAAAGTGCTGTGATCTGCGCTGCCGATGGCGACCTGCACTACGTTTGGCTGGGATGTGCTGTCTATCACACCTGCCTGAGAGTGCGTTTCAACAGCCGTTCCCGGTGATGCGTCAGTTGTTGTGTCGGTCCCGGAATTGCAGGCGATCAGTGTGCCGGCGCCAAGAAAAATGAAAAGTAGCTTTTTCATGCTCGAATAGTTTTCCTGTAAGTTATTACAAGGCTTATCCTGAACTTTATGAGGGCAGTCATGTAAAGGACTGATTTTCCCCCCGGCGGGCGGGGGTAGCAGGGGTAGAAGCCGGGAACTAAGTTTATCCTATTTAGAAATCGGGGTGTGACCCCGACCAATTATCCCAGACAGTTCAGGGTTGGTTAAAGACGCATTGTTGTTGATCGCAGAAGCAGATTCCATCAGTTATTGGTTGCCAAATCTATCGCCTTGATACGTGTCTCACGTACCATCGCCAGGAATTCTTCTTAAGTTGACGGGAATGTTGTGGGTGGAGCGAAAAATTGAAATGCGCCCGCCTGAGCCAGTGATATAAATACAACTTTAATTTGTGTAAATTTGTAATGATCATGTGCAGGATGGATAAAGAAAAAGATAGCTGCATTATCGGCTAAATAAAATCAAAACGCATTACCATGAATACGGCAAATATCAGGCAACAGTTACAAAATTATCTTGAAGTTGCAGATGATAAAAAAGTGAAAGCTATATACACCATGATGGAAGATGAGATCAAAGAGGTAAACTCAGCATATAGTGATGAACTGAAAGCTGAACTTGACAAACGTTATGCTTCTTACAAAAATGGCAAGACCCGGATGGTTTCAGCAGCAGAAAGCAAAAAGCGGATCAATAAAGTACTAAATAAGCAAAAAGCAAAATGAGCTTCAGCTATGCCTTTCATGAGCAGGCTCAAAAAGATTACGAAGATTCCCTGACATGGTATTTGGAAAGAAGCCGGCAAGCTGCTGCTGGTTTTGTAGATGCAGTAAATTTTGCGCTTACACAAATTTGTACCTATCCTGCAAGGTGGAGAACCACCTATAAGTACTATCATGAAATAGGGTTGAAAAAACATCCCTTCGTGATTATATATTCAATAGATCATGAGGAAAAATAATAATGATCTGGAAAGTATTCACTATAAACGAAATCCAAAAAAGAAATTTAAGGGACTAAAAGGGGTATGACCAATATCCTGTTCAAGGGGCATTAAGCTCGTTTATGGTCGTGTATCGAATTAATAAATCCTACAGCATCTGTTATAACATCTACCTTTATCCAAGCCAGGTGAAGCATACTTTTGCTACAAAGAAATAACAGGTGAATACTTCCAATAATATCTCCCGAAAAAATTTCATTAAAAATTCAGCTTTGGCTATGGCAGGATTAACTATAACACCAGGCATGCCGGGTTTAAAAGCTGCTACGGGTAATACATCTGCAGCAGGTAAAAATAAATTAAGCCTCAAAAATGTTCGCCTGGAAACCGGTTTTGTATACGGGGACGGTGAAGTAACGGCGACCTCCACAGGGTTGTTTTATATTGAGATAGACAATGGCAACATTGCAGCCATATCTCCCAACCAGCCCAATGCCGATGCTATTGATGCAAAAGGTTACCTGATGCTGCCTTCTTTTAAAGACATGCATATTCACATGGATAAAACCTTTTACGGCGATAGCTGGCGGGCAACGCGGAAAAGAACTGGCGGAGTAAAGGGAATGATCGCGCTGGAGCAAAAGATACTACCTGAAATGCTGAAAAACTCCACCTACAAAGCGGAAAAAATGATAGAGCTGCTGCAATCCAAAGGTACAGGCTTTGCACGCAGTCATGTGAATATAGAACCTACCTCCAAACTGGAATCATTAACGCATCTTCGGCAAGCCCTGGAAAACAGGAAAGACAGCTTTGGCGCTGAGCTGGTGGCTTTTCCGCAACATGGCGTATTCTATACCAACTCCGTTCCTTACATGAAGGAAGCGGCTAAAATGGATATTGATTTTATAGGAGGACTGGATCCTTACACCATTGACGGCGCCATTGAAAGAACGATTGACTTTACCGTTCAACTGGCGCTGGATCACAACAAGGGTATAGATATTCACCTGCACGAAACAGGCGAATCAGGACTGAAAACGGTGGAATATCTGATAGGCAAGGTAAATGAAAACCCTGTGCTGAAGGGAAAGACCTATATCAGCCATTGCTTTGTGCTGGGAAAATTAGACAGTGCTAAACAGGAAGAGACTGCTGAAAAGCTGGGCGCGGCACAAATAGGCATCAACTCCACCATTCCATTCGGCGGGCTGATCATGCCTATTCCCACATTGTATAAGCATAACGTAAAAGTGATGACCGGTAACGACTGCATTGTGGATCACTGGAATACTTTCGGTACAGGAAGCGTATTGCACAAAGCCAATATGATGGCGCAGCTGTATGGCTATTCCACCGAGTTCGGCTTGTCGCGAAGCCTGCGGCTGGCAACAGCAGGAGTGCTGCCCTTAGATGATAAAGGCAACCGGCAATGGCCTAAAATAGGAGACAAAGCCAACCTGGCGTTTTTGAATGCGAGCTGCTCTGCCGAAGCGGTGTCGAGGGTTTCGCAGGTGGAATCGCTGATCTATGAGGGGAAGCTGGTGTTTTAAATTAAATATTCCGGTGATGCAGCTATTGCTATTGTTATTTTCATTCATCGTTTTTAATGCATGTGAGCCAGCTATTATTGAACCTTCAACCAGTAAAATGCAGCAGCAACAAAATATTATTGAGTCAGTAAAGAAGAACGATATAGCAGCCGTGAAAAAGCTGTTGAGCAATGGTGCGGATGTGAATACGCAAGACAAAAGCGGGCGATCATTATTGCTGATCGCTACGATACAGCAGCAAATTGAGATGGCAAAACTATTGGTAGCATATGGAGCTGATGTGAACCTGCAGGCTGATAACCTCGACAGCCCGTTCCTTTATGCAGGCGCCAGCGGGCAAACCGCGCTTGTACAACTTTTTTTGGCGAACGGCGCACGCTTCGACCTGTTCAACCGATACAACGGTACGGCATTGATCCCTGCCTGCGAGCGGGGTCATGTGGAAACCGTAAAAATACTGGCTTATACCAAAGGCTTCCCTGTTGATCATGTGAATCGCCTGGGCTGGACGGCATTATTGGAGGCTGTTATTTTAGGCAACGGGAGTGAAAGCTACCTGCGGATCGTCCGGATACTGAAGGATGCCGGCGCTGATCTCACTATTGCGGATAAGGATGGCGTCACCCCATTGCAACATGCGCGGTCACGAGGCTTTAAGGAGATCGTTAAAATACTGGAACCATAAAAGCGCAGGATAAGATGACCGGCTATTGCTTCAGAATAGCTTATTTTTAGGCAACAAGTTTTGAATCTGTATGAAGCATTCGTCTGGTCACTTCCCGGTTTTGAGCATCAGCGGGTTCAGCGAAGGCCAATCCCCGCGCTGTAATGTATTATTTCATGAGCTGAGGGGAGCGCATTCGATTGATGATCCGCATAAGCATGATTTTTTTGTGATCATGCTGTTTGAGCGTGGCAGCGGTACACATACGATAGATTTTACATCTCACCGGATTAAAAGCCACCAGGTTCACCTGCTTTTTCCCGGCCAGGTGCACCAGTGGAAAATGGCGCAGCACACCATAGGTTACCAACTGATGATCAGCCGTGAATGGTTTGAGTGGTTCCGGCCTTCTTTGCGGTTCTCTGTTTCTTATTGCCAAAGTCATCCCGTTATGGATATTTCCGGGGCGCATTATCAATTGCTGCTGTATGAATGTAAGGCGATCCAAAAAGAGTTAAACGGGGCAATCATTACCTGGGCGCTTGTTCAAACCCGGTGCCAGCTCATCTGCATATTGATCAGCAAGATTGTGGAAGGGGCTTCTGCAGATTTTGAGGAATATCATTCCAACCCTATTATATCCAAATATGTAATACTGGTTGACCAGCATTTTAAGCAGGAGCACTCGGTAGCATTTTATGCCGGTAAGCTGCATATCTCTGCCAATTATCTCAATATTGTTTGCAGGAAAAACCTGCATGCAGCAGCTTCATCTCTTATCTACGATCGCATTTTACTGGAGGCAAAGCGGCTGCTGAAGGTGTCGGAAATGTCGGTAAAAGATATAGTGTATGAGCTGGGGTTTTACGACCATGCTAATTTTTCAAAATTCTTCAGATCGCAAACCGGTATGACGCCAACACAGTTTAAGGAATTGTGAGTATATGCTGAAGTATACCTTCCGGAAGCTTGTCAAAAGCAGCATTGGCGGGAGCAGCCACCGTGAAGGGAGAAAGTGCACCCCAACAATATCTCCCGAAAAAATTGATGCGGGTTGTTTATAAGGGCAGCTCAGCCCAACTGTTGTATGGCGGCTTCAATGGAGGGATAGATAAACTGAAAGCCTGTTGCTCTTAGTTTCCTGCTGCTTACGGTAGTGCTTTTTAATACTTCAGTGCTAAGCTCACCAAGCATTAATTTCAGGATAAAAGAAGGCACATGGGCTGTAATAAAAAAAGATCCTTTCATTTTTTTGGCAATGGCTGTGGTAAGCGATTTGTTATCTGAGGGTACAGGCGCTGTTGCATTAT
The DNA here is from genome assembly GCA_964461595.1 of uncultured Terrimonas sp. Lineage (GTDB taxonomy): Bacteria > Bacteroidota > Bacteroidia > Chitinophagales > Chitinophagaceae > Agriterribacter. Next base: position 22,578 of record CAYWVB010000019.1, read on the forward strand.
ATGCACCATGCAGGCTTTCGTTTTCGATGGCATACAGAAAGATACGGCAAAGATCATCAATATGTATCCAGCTCACCATCTGCTTTCCGCTGCCCAGTATGGCCGCTATGCCAAATTTTACCGGTTTTGCAAATTCGCTCAGCGCTCCTCCTTTGTTGCTCAGCACAATACCCGTGCGTAGTATTACCAGTCTTTTTCCCAGCGCTTTCACCGGCGCTATGCTTTCTTCCCATGCTTTGCAGGTGTCGCCCAGGAAGCCGGGAGCAGGTGGATCTTCTTCCGTAAATTTTTTATCTGCCTTTGTTGTGTCATCTTCTCCATACCATCCTATAGCTGAGGAATTGATTACTGCTTTTACCTTGTTATCATATTGCTGCAATGCTTTCACAATAGTTCTTCCGCTTTGTACACGGCTACCTGTGATTTCTTTTTTTCTTTTAGCTGTCCATCGTTTATCGGCAATTCCTGCGCCGGCAAGATTGATAATATGATCGGCCCTGGAAATGATACCGGCATCTATAGCTTCTTTTTCAGGATCCCAAAAAGCATAGGAGGGGTTGCCGGCAGCATTGCGGACTTTTTGAGAAGAACGGGTGAAAATTATTACTTCATACCCCTTTTCAATGAGCATGGTGGTGAGCCTTTGTCCTATTAAGCCCGACCCGCCGCATATAAGTACAACCGGCATACAAATATTTGTTCAGCAATATTACGCATGTATTTGCTTTCTGAAAAGAGGAAGGGAACATTTCAAATTAGCCTGACGCATCTGTCTTCAAAAAAACTTAATCGTTATATATTCTTTTCAGGTTGAGGTTGGTAAGCGGGGCCACAATCAGCGGGAATTTCTCTACTGTAACATAGCTGGCGTCCAGGCCAAAGCCTCTTTCTTCTGATAAGCTGATCTCTTTTATCCAGAAATATCCCCGCATGATAAGCGTTTCCCAGAAAGGTAGCTCATTGTCCATGCTGAGAAATTTTTCCATAACGATAAACTGGAAGTCGCCGGCGATATTGTTGCGCTGGAGGCTTTCGTAGCGGCTGGTAATATTCACTTCTTTATTGGTGACCATATCTTCCACCACTTTCCTGAACATGATATTGATGCGCGGCTCTACCCTGAAACCAAGGCGGAACTCCACTCTTATTACTTCATTGGGAATAATGGTCTGTACTTCGTATTCGCAGGTATAGGGATTATCTAAAGTGTCTACATGCACAAACCAGTAAATATCCGCCCGCTTGGGCTTGCGGTTGAGGATGGAATAAATGATCTTATGCTCGATTTCTTTAGGATTATTGGCGCTGGTAAGATAGATAAGGTGTGTGGCATACTTGGATACGGAAGGGTCATTGCTTAGCTCCTGTATCATCGGGAGATAATCTTCGAGGCGCACAAATTCGACGTACCTGTTTTTGATCTTCCGGCTGCGGTACCATATATACATTATCACAAACATTCCCCCGCCTATGATCACCGTAAAATACCCGCCGTGCGCAAATTTTAATAATAAGGCCGACAGGTAAACCCCTTCAATAAGCATATAGCCAATAAGGAAAGTATATATCCATATTGCTTTTACCCTGTGGTTTACCAGGTAGTTGGCAAAGAGTATGGTAGTCATCAGCATGGTAACTATAATTGCCAGCCCGTAGGCGGCTTCCATACGCGATGATGTTTGAAAATATAATACAACACCCAGGCAGCCGCAGAACAGTATAGTATTTAAAAACGGGATAAAGAGTTGCCCTTTTTCCTCCGAAGGATAACGGATCTTCAGGCGTGGCCACAGGTTGAGGCGGATAGCTTCACCTATCAGGGTGAAAGAGCCTGATATCATTGCCTGGCTTGCGATGATGGCTGCGGCCGTAGCAATAATTACCCCCGGGATAATAAACCAGTTGGGCATAAGATCATAAAAAGGGTTAATGCTGTCATGAGGTCCTGCCGGAATATCCAGGTGGTGCTTTAGCAGGCTTGCTCCCTGCCCGAGGTAATTGAACAGCAGGCATGTTTTTACAAATATCCAGGAAATGCGGATGTTTTCTCTTCCGCAGTGGCCCAGATCGCTATATAAAGCCTCGGCTCCCGTGGTGCAAAGGAAAACCGCGCCCAGTATCCACAGCGCTCCCGGATTGTGGGAGAGCAGTTTGATGGCATAATAAGGGTTGAATGCCCTCATGATAGAAAGGTCATCGAAAACATGGATGGCACCAAAAATGGCGAGCATGCTGAACCATACCGTCATTATTGGTCCAAAAAATTTGCCGATAGATGCCGTGCCAAACTGCTGTAAAAAGAAGAAAAGGGAAATAATAATGATTACTATGTAAATAATATAATGATTGATATTGTGGAAAACCGGCACCTTCTGCAGCCCTTCGATAGCCGAAGTAATGGTAATGGGTGGGGTGATCATGCCATCAGCCAGCATTGCGGCGCCCCCTATCATGGCGGGAGCCACCAGCCATTTCCTGCGCCTGCGCACCAAAGCATATAAGGCGAAAATGCCACCCTCACCTTTGTTGTCGGCCCTTAATACCAGTACCACGTATTTGACGGTTGTTTGCAGCGTGAGCGTCCAGATGATGCAGGAAAGGCTGCCGATAATGAGGTTTTCCGTGATCGCCCTGTCCGTAATGATAGCATTGAATACGTACAATGGTGACGTACCTATATCCCCGTAAATGATACCAAGCGCTATAATAAGACCGGCTAAGGTAGCCCTGTTAGTATGTTTGCCCACGGCTGATTGCTGGTTAAGATATTTTCTATAACTCTCCGGTAAAAACGCCAAAGGTATAGGTAAATTACAAATTGGTTAAAATAATATGCAATACTTCTGCCAATCTGAAAAAAGCGTCTAATTTGCAGACGGATAGTTATATTTAATTTATAAAAAGCTAATACAGGACATGCAGATATATAAAAAGATAGCTCTGTTACTGGCTGTGGCGCTGCCTTTTTTTGCCGGCGCCCAGCGGATACATTATTCTGAGCCGGGACGGGACGATTACCGGCAGGTGAATTTTGAGATCATCGGAAAGCTCAATAATAATATACTCATTTACAAAAATTACAGATCTAAAAACGATCTGTCGGTATTTGATAATGACATGAAGCTGAAGAACAAGATCAATCTTGACTTTTTGCCTGATAAGCTGATCAACGTGGATTTTGTTCAATATCCCGACTTTTTTTACATGATATACCAGTACCAGAAAAGAAATGTGGTATACTGTAATGTGGTAAAGATGGATGCCGAAGGCAATAAGCTTGTAGGTCCTGTAGAGGTTGATACCACACAGACAGGGGGAGGGGATAATAAGATATATTCCACTATTTACAGCGAGAACAAACAGCAGATAGTGATCTTTAAGATCAATAAAAGAAATGAGAAAAATTACTTCTTCACTATATTGCTGTATAACGATAAGATGGAGTTCAAAAAGAAAACCCGCCTGCCTGTGATCATGCAGCAGAGAGACGCGGTATTCAGTGATTTCATCGTGGATAATGACGGTGATTTTGTTTTTGCAAAATGCGGAAGGAACGGCAGCAGGGATAATATTACTTATGTTGACCTGATGATAAAGCCTGCTGTCGCTGATACGTTCAGTGTATATAATATTCCGCTGAATAAAAATTTTCTCGACGAAGTGAAGATCAAGGCTGATAATATAAATAAGAATATCCTTATCAGCTCATTGTATTACAAGCAACGGAGGGGAAATGTGGAAGGGTTGTATATAGCAGTATGGAATAAGGAGAACAACCGCATCAATGCTGAGAGCTATAATATTTTCAGTGACGACCTGAAGGAAAACGCAAAATCGGAAAATACTTCAGCTAAAACAGCGTTTAACGATTATTTTATCCGGCAGATCATGCCTAAGCGTGACGGAGGTTTTATTGTAGTATGTGAGCTGTATTTTACTACTTCAAGAGGCGGGGGATGGAACAGGTATGATTATTTATACAGTCCTTATATGTATGCGCCTTATTCGCCATACAGCAGCTACTGGAGCCCTTATGGCTATGGAAGCCCGTGGAACAGGTATTATGGAAATAATACCCGCTATTACAGCGAAAATATTACCGTCTTTTCGTTTGATCCAAATGCAACCATAGAGTGGAGCAACGTGCTGCACAAGAGCAATTTTGATGATAACTCTGATAATTCCTTATCTTATATGGTATATAATAAGGGTAGCGAGATCAGCTTCCTCTACAACCAGCAGGAGCGGCGCATGAAGCTGCTGACAGAACAGGGTGTTACCCCCAACGGGCAGATTGACCGTGCTCCCACACTGAAAAACCTTGATAAGGATTATGAATTTTTACCTAAATATGGTAAACAGGTAGGAGCAAAGCAGGTGGTAATGCCCTGTATGTACAGGAATTACATTTGTTTTGCCAAAATTGATTTTTAAATATATTCCTGTGATCAGGTATTCCCAGACTAACTCCCCGGTCAATATTGTATTGTTGCTGATATATGCTTTTTTGCTGAAGCTATATTCCTTTATGCATCCGCATATACCTGTTGCCCGGGTCACTGATGGATTTGTTTTTCATAAGCTGCTTGCTTTCCTGGAGCCCGCCGGAAAATTTGCCCCGGTCATTTATCCGCTGATCGTTTTGGTACTGGTGCTTTCACAGGCTATTATTTTCAGTAATTATATTAACAAGCAGAAGCTATTGCCAAAGCCTAATTTTCTTCCTGCAATGGCTTATATATTTATCACTGCTTTGTTTCCGGAATGGTGGCAACTGTCTTCCACGCTCCTCATTAACAGTTTGCTGGTATGGGTTTGGGCTTCTTTAAGTGATCTGTTCAATAACCCGGGACCCAAGGCGCTTGTATTTAATACCGGCCTGGCAATAGGGCTGGCTTCTTTCCTGTATTTCCCGGCTATAGGATTTACTGTGCTGATCTTTTTTGCGCTTATTATCATGCGCCCGTTCCGGCTGAGTGAATGGCTGATCGCTGTTTTAGGGGTGCTTACGCCTTATTATTTCCTGTTTGCCTATTTGTTCCTTATCAAAGACTGGAACCCGCTTACTTATCTGCCTTCGGTGTCGGTGAGCCTTCCACAGTTTCAGCCGAATATCTGGACATGGGCTGCTATTATTTTAATGATCATTCCTTTTTTGATCAGTGGCTTCTATATCCAGGGCAATATGCTGCGCATGCTGATCCAGGCAAGAAAAAGCTGGAGCCTTATGCTTATCTACCTCATCATTACCCTGCTTATTCCTTTTGTCAATGCTGCGGCTGGCTTTGAATACTGGATATTATGTGCGCTTCCCTTTGCAGCTTTTCATGCATATACTTATTTCTATGCCGGAAAGAAATGGATACCCTTTGTGCTACATTGGCTGTTTGTTGCTTTTATTGTTGCGCTAAATGTATGGCTGCCGGCCACCAGGGGTTAAGCCTCCCATGCAACCAGTTCATTAAATGTTCCCGCTTGCAAAAAATTGAAATACACCGGCATAAAAAGGTAAATTTTTCGGCGGCTGCATCCTACCTTTGCAGTATAAACCCCTGCAGTATGAAATTCGGAGTAGTTGTTTTCCCGGGATCCAATTGCGACAGAGATATGATAGATGCATTGAGCAAAGACCTGGGTTATGAAGTAATAGCGCTTTGGCATAAGAACAAGGATATCAGTATGTTCAATAAGGAAGATTGCATTGTACTCCCTGGCGGCTTTTCTTATGGCGACTATTTGCGTTGCGGAGCTATAGCCCGCTTCAGTCCTATGATGCAAAGCGTGATCAATTTTGCCCATGCCGGGGGAAAAGTGCTGGGTGTTTGCAATGGCTTCCAGATATTATGTGAAGCAGGGCTGCTGCCCGGTGTTTTGCTGAGGAACGAAAACATGAAATTTGTTTGCAGGAATATTTTCATCAGGGGTAATGATGATGTTGTGCTGAAAATTCCTGTTGCCCATGGTGAAGGAAGATTTTATGCGGATAATGCCACGCTGGATAAACTGGAAGCGAACGGGCAGGTAATTTACCGTTATTGTGATGAAAACGGCAATATCACTTCAGAAGCCAATCCTAATGGCAGCTTGCGCAATATTGCAGGCATATCTAATGCTGCGGGGAATGTTTTTGGTATGATGCCACATCCTGAAAGAGCCTGCAATACTATACTCGGTAATGCAGATGGTGTGAAAGTGCTGAAAGACCTCCTGCTTTCAGAAAAAGCAATACCTGCTTAGGAGATTTTGCAAAAATTTAAGAGGGTTGCCTGGCTTTTTTTACCCGGTATTTCGTTTATTAATGTATGAAATGTACTGATATCATGATAAAAAGATTTGTTAGTGCCTTTGTGCTGATAATGAGCGCGGCATTTGCTTTTGCCCAGGACGGATCGGCAAAGATGGTAAAATGGGATTTTACATCGAAAAAGATCAATGATAAAACGTATGAGCTACGCTTTACGGCTACCATTGACCGCAACTTTCATATCTATGCCCAAAACCTTGGCGTAGATGGTCCGGTACCCACCTCCTTTGTTTTTGCCAAAAATCCCTTGGTAGTATTGAATGGCAAGCCGAAAGAAGTGGGTAAAGTGATCAAAAAGCATGAAGAAGTGTGGGGCGGCGACGTAAGCTTTTATGAAAATAAGGTTGATTTTGTGCAAACCGTACAATTGAAGTCGAAAGTAAAAACCAATGTTGGAGGTACTGTAGAATTTATGGTTTGTGATGACAAAAAATGCCTTCCGCCTGCAGAAGTGAGCTTCAAAGTACCGGTTGGGGGATAGTAAGACGATAACGATAAACGTGAAACGTAAAACGGACTTTCACTTTCTCACGTCTCGCTTTTCACGTTTGATGCAATTACGATAATAAAAACGGGGTTGTATATCAATACAACCCCGTTCATTTTGGATAGTAAAATTTTACAGTGCAATTTGTTTTTCCTGCATCATTTTACGCAGGTTGATTAAACCATACCGCATACGACCAAGCGCAGTGTTAATGCTGCAGTCCGTCATAGTAGCGATTTCTTTAAAGCTTAATTCTGCATAATGCCTGAGGATGATCACTTCGCGCTGATCTTCAGGAAGGCGATCAAGCATTTCACGAACACGATCATGGCTCTGGCGTTGCATCATACGGCGATCAACCCCATCTTCTGAAAAATTGATCACTTCAAAGATGTCGCGGTCATCACCAGTTTTGATAGTGGGTGTGCGCTTTACTTTGCGGAAGTGATCAACACAAAGATTATGGGCGATCCTCATTGCCCATGGCAGGAATTTACCCTCTTCCGTATAACGGCCACTGCGGACAGTGTCAATTACCCTGATGAAAACATCCTGGAAGATGTCTTCCGCCAGATACTTGTCTTTGACAAGCAGGAAGATGGAAGTGTAAATCTTGTCTTTGTGACGAACGATAAGCGTTTCGAGCGCAGACGCATCTCCGCTCATGAAGAGGTTGATCAATTGCTGATCAGGCAGGTTGGTTAGGGAATTCATAAACTTCTACGGTTTTTAATGGTTGGGATTTTGATATCCCAATATCAGAACTGCAAAGAAGTAGAAGTAATACCAGATAGGCGGTAATGTTTTAATTCTAGTTTCTTTCGTACGATATTGGGACTGCTAAAGTATAGTTTTTTTTCATTCCACCAAACTTTTGTTAAATAATTTTCGCTTAACATTTGAAAATCTTCGATAAATGGCAAAATATTAAATAAATACCCCTGCATGCAATAATATCATTTGCTATCAGTCCCTTTATTTCGCGCCGCCTGATTAAGCTAAACATTTTAGTATTAATTTCGTGACTCTCTTATGGCAGCAACTACTTCTCAAAAGAAAAAGACTTCATTTCAGCGTCACGGCAACGATAATGCAATATTTATCAAGGGTGCAAGGGTACATAACCTCAAAAATATTTCCGTGGAGATCCCCAGGAACACCCTGGTGGTGGTAACGGGAGTATCCGGTTCTGGAAAATCTTCACTGACCATAGATACGCTTTTTGCTGAGGGGCAAAGAAGGTATGCGGAAAGCCTGAGCGCTTATGCCCGTCAGTTCCTCAACAGGATGAATAAGCCTGATGTGGATTTCATAAAAGGGCTGTGCCCCGCAATAGCTATTGAACAGAAAGTCATTACCAGGACGCCCCGTTCTACGGTAGGCAGTATGACGGAAATATATGATTATCTCAGGCTGCTGTATGCAAGAATAGGCAGAACCATCTCGCCTGTAAGCGGTGAGGAGGTAAAAAAAGATGATGTGAATGATGTGGTGCAGGCCATTGCCGGCTTACCGGCGGGAGATAAAGTATTGATCCTGTCGGCTTTCAGGCAGCAGGGCAAGCGCAACACCAGGGAAGAGCTGAATATTTTATTGCAAAAAGGATTTTCGAGGCTCTATCTCATTGCCAGAGGGCAGGCGGGAGAAATGTTAAGGATTGAGGATATGCTGGAGGAAAAAGATGCGGAGCTGAAGAAAAAATTCAATAAGGATAAAGAGTACGGCATATATATATTAATAGACAGGATAGTGGTAAAGGGTTTTGATGAGGATGATATGCACCGTCTTGCTGACTCGGTGAATACGGCTTTTTTTGAAGGAGAGGGGGAGATGCTGCTGGAAGTGAACGGTGAGCGTACGATGAGCTTCTCCAATAAATTTGAAAGGGATGGGATAAAATTTGAAGAGCCGGTTCCCAACCTGTTCTCATTCAATAACCCTTACGGTGCATGTCCGGTATGTGAGGGTTTTTCACAGGTATTGGGTATTGACCCCGAGCTGGTGATCCCCAACCCGCGCTTAAGCGTATACGAAGGAGCAGTGGCTCCCTGGAAGGGAGAGAAACTGGGGAAGTGGAAAGACCAGTTTATAAGAGCTGCCAAACATTTTGGTTTCCCCGTGCATAAGCCCGTAATGGAGCTCACCCGGCAGCAGTATGATGAACTGTGGAATGGTAACAGTTATGCTGAAGGGATCAATGATTTTTTCAAAGAAGTGGAGCAGAATCTTTACAAAGTTCAGTACAGGGTATTGCTTTCACGGTACAGGGGCAGAACTATCTGCCCGGAATGTAAAGGTTACCGTCTGCGTAAAGAAGCATTGTATGTGAAGGTGGGCGGGAAACATATAGGCGAGCTGTGCGAAATGCAGGTGAACGATCTGCAGCAATGGTTTGAAGCGCTCCGGCTGACAGACTATGAAAAGCAGGTAGCAAAAAGAATACTGATAGAGATCAGGCAGCGGTTGCAGGTATTGCTGGATGTAGGACTGGGATATCTTACATTAAACCGTTTGGCCAATACGCTGAGCGGGGGCGAGAGTCAGCGCATTCAGTTGACACGAAGCCTGGGCTCAAACCTCACCAACTCGTTGTATATACTCGATGAACCTTCCATTGGTCTCCATCCCCGTGATACGCTCCGGCTGATCAAAGTTTTGAAAGAGCTGAGAGATCTTAATAATACGGTAGTGGTGGTGGAGCACGACGAGATGATGATGCGTGAGGCGGATCATATTATTGATATGGGCCCGCTGGCAAGTCATTTGGGCGGCGAAGTGATTGCGGAAGGTGATTACAATAATATTATTAATAACAGCAACAGCCTTACCGGGAAATACCTGAAAGGAGAATTATCAATTGACAGGCCGGCTCATCTCCGCAAGTGGAAAAGGTCTGTTGTGGTGGAAGGCGCAAGGCAGAACAACCTTAAGGATATTACGGTGGAACTGCCGTTGAATGTGCTCTGCGTCATCAGCGGTGTGAGCGGCAGCGGGAAGACTACGCTTGTTAAGCAGATTGCATATCCTGCCCTGAAAAAGATAAAAGGCGAATTTGTTGAAAAGGTAGGGTTGCACAAATCTCTTGGAGGTGATATAGACTATATTACCCAGGTGGAGCTGGTAGATCAGAATCCTATCGGCAAATCTTCCCGCAGTAATCCGGTGACTTATATCAAGGCGTATGACGAAATAAGAGATCTGTATGCCAAACAGCCTTTGAGCAAGATCAATGGTTTTCAGCCGAAGCACTTTTCATTTAATGTGGAGGGCGGGCGCTGCGATGCCTGCAAGGGCGAAGGAGAGCAGGTGGTAGAAATGCAGTTTTTGGCCGATGTGCATCTTACCTGTGAGGTATGCCATGGCAGAAGGTTTAAGGATGAAGTGCTGGAAGTAACCTACAGGGAGAAAAACATATATGATGTTTTAGAAATGAGCGTTGATGAAGCATTGCAGTTTTTCAGGGAAGAAAAGGATATTATTGCCAGGCTCAGGCCGCTTGCTGATGTGGGATTAGGTTATATCAAGCTCGGGCAGTCGAGTGATACGCTCTCAGGAGGTGAGGCGCAGCGGGTTAAGCTGGCTTCCTTTCTCGGGAAAGGCAAAGCGCAGGGGCATATCCTGTTCATTTTTGATGAGCCAACCACCGGTCTCCATTTTTATGATATTAATAAATTGCTTGCTTCATTCAATGCATTGATAGACCAGGGACATTCCATTTGGGTGATCGAACATAATACCGATGTAATAAAAAGCGCGGACTGGGTAATTGATCTTGGTCCCGAAGCGGGCGACCAGGGAGGTAATCTTGTGTTTGCAGGAGTACCGGAAGAATTGAAAAAAGTGAGGGAGAGTTATACGGGGAAATTTTTGTAGTGAGTTCCGAACCTTCAGAGGTTAGAAGTCCTGGAGGTTACTTCCAAAGGTTCGGACCCAGTAACGTTAACTTTCCAGCTTTACACCGGCATAGATATCTGCCAAAGCAATATGCTCATTGATCGTTTGGATGAAAAGCATTTCCTCCACCGAGTTATACTCCTCCAGTTCTCAATGATCCCCGCAAGTAATGGAAATATCGGGATAAGTAAAAAGCGTATTGGCTTCAATATGTATACGCATATCGCTTCCATATGGCCGGATTTTTTTCCTTTTAGTTTAATTCCCAGTTCAATAACAGGTTTCCTGCAATAGTGTTGTGTGGCACTTTAGCGTCAGACATGGCAAAGATCTCCCCCCTGAAATATTCATGCTTTTCTGTGGTAGCTTCCCATTGCAAGATAATCTTCAATGGTAAATTTCTGTTTGCCGTAAGCAACGGCTGGCTCTCTCAGTTCCATACTATAAAAAATAAGTTTTTTCTGACTAACAAAAATCCGTGGTTATATTTATGAAGTTTCCCCTGAAACAGGATTGATCAATCTTCTTAAGTAATGAATGAATGAAAAATTTTGCACTATTTGTATTGCTGGTAAGTACCGCCCTGTCTGCGATAAGCCAGGATAAAGGAAAGCCCGGTTTTGACCTGCGTTACGATCCCAATGCCCAGCCTACAGACCAGATGCAGTATTTCAAGCCAGGTGGTAATTTGTTCGTAGGCGATTGCATCCCTTTTTATCATGACGGAACTTACTATTTATACTGGCTGCTCGATTCAGGGCATCATTCGGCCCTTAACGGTTTGGGCGGGCATCAATGGGCGCTCAGCATTTCAAAGGACCTGAAAACATGGAAGCATTATCCTGTAGTGCTGGGCATAGACGAAGCATGGGAAAAATCCATTTGCACCGGGTCGGTAGTGTACTATAATAAAAAATTCTATGCTTTTTATGCTACCCGGCTTATTACGGAAGGCGGCCAGGTAAATGAGAAGCTGAGTTACGCCATCAGTGATGACGGTATCCATTTTAAAAAGCAGCTTCCTAACCCTTTCTATTCCTTTGCACCCGGATATAGCAAGCGGCATTTTCGTGATCCTAAAGTAACGGTAGACAGCGCCGGCATTTTTCATCTGTTTGTATCGAGCGCGGCAGATAGTGGTATCAGTGATGCAAAGGGTGCTATAGTGCACCTCTTTTCCAAAGATCTGAAAAACTGGTCTGTCCGCGAACCGCTGATCATCAACCAGGACGATGTACCGGAGTGCCCTGATTATTTTAAATGGAATAGCTGGTATTATCTTATTTATGGAAGGGGTGGCAACACCTACTATCTTAAATCGCGGCAGGCGTATGGACCCTGGGTGTACCCCAACAGCCAGTCATTGAATGAAGACTGGTCGAATGTGGTGAAAACGGCGGAGTTCACTAACGGAAGACGCATCGCTGCCGGCTGGATACCGAGCCGTAAGGATAATAAGGACGACGGATGGGAGATCTTTGGTGGAAATATTGTGTTGAGAGAAGTGCTCCAGGACAATAACGGGGATCTGCTGACAAAATTCCCCGCTGAGCTTTTCCCGGCGACTACCGGCAGCAGGCAATGGAATATTATTTCAGACAGCCTCACCACCAGGATAGGCCCCTCTTCGTATGCTATCCGTTCTCCCAACGGCACCGGCAGCGCATATTTTGAAAATATCCCTCTCAACTGCAGGATCACTATGGAGATGGAACCGGCGGGAAATGCAGAAGAATATGGTTTGGTACTGAGAGCCGGCAAGGGAGATCATAGCGGCTACAGGCTCAGTTTTTCGCCTGATAATAAAGAAGTGCGTTTATTCGATACCGGTATACAGGCGGTGAGCGGGTTAAACAATACTATAAAAGTGGATATATTGCTTCGCGATGATATCATAGATGTATGCGTGGATAATAAAAGATGTATAGTTAACAGGTTGGTTGAACAGAAAGGCAACAGACTCTGGCTCTTTGCCAAACACGGCAACGTAAAATTCAGTGCGATATCAATAACGCCTTTGAATGACAAATAAAAATTACATGCTACTGCTATGCCAAACGTGAAACCTGCCAGCCGGCAGGCTGGTGTGAGATGTGAAAATTCGTCTCACATCTCGCTTCTCGCGAAAATGAACGGACATAATTTGATTGACTTATCACTACTATCCTAAAGCTGTTAATATGAAATTACTGTTGGGCTTTGATATCGGGGGCACTAAATGCGCGGTCATACTGGGAAAGGTGAGTGCAACAGGAGAGATGACAATTGCAGATAAAATTGTGCTGTCTACCAATACGCCCGTAATGGAGATGATTGAACTGCTGTATGCTACGGCAGAGCGCCTCATGGATAAAAACAAGGTATCTGTCAATGATATCGAGGGGATCGGCATCAGTTGCGGCGGGCCGCTCAACAGCGCAAGAGGTGTGATACTGTCTCCGCCAAATCTTCCCGGATGGGACAATATTCCTGTTGTTGCAATGACGGAAACGCGTTTTGGCAAAAAAACTATTCTACAAAATGATGCCAATGCCTGTGCTGTGGCAGAATGGAAATACGGTGCCGGCAAAGGTAGAAGCAATATTATTTTTCTGACCTTCGGAACCGGTATGGGAGCAGGGCTTATTCTTGACGGTAAATTATATTCCGGGACTTCGGATCTCGCCGGGGAAGCAGGACATCTGCGGCTGGCGGATATAGGCCCTGTAGGCTTCGGAAAAGCGGGATCATTTGAAGGCTTTTGCAGCGGGGGCGGCATTGCACAACTGGCACAGATGAAAGTAAGGGAGAAGTTACAGATGGGTGAGAAAGTGTCATTTTGCAAAAGGCCGGAACAATTACCATTGCTCACCGCCAGGTCAGTTGCCGAAGCAGCCTACAATGGCGATAAGCTGGCTATTGAGATTTACCAAATATGTGGTCGGTATTTAGGCAAAGCCCTGGCAATACTCATTGATCTTCTGAATCCTGAATTGATCATATTAGGCAGTATCTATGGTCGTGCGAAGGAACTCTTACAGTCTTCCATGTCGGCAGCACTGGCAGGAGAAGCATTGGCAGATGCGCTTAAGGTATGCCGGATCGTCCCGGCATCGTTAGGGGAAAATATTGGTGATTTTGCAGCCCTTTCACTGGCTCATTCAGCATCAGAAAAGTAGGCTGTTATTTCACGCCGGTGGTACCGCCTTTGCTCATGCTGATATCCACCGGCGTATTTTTTTTCCATGCGCCACGTGTAAAATCAGGAACGGTTATGGAGTTTGACCTGTGGGCAACAGACCACACGGAGAGCGGGGAAACAGATGACCATAATGCGGCGTCGTATACATCCTGGTCGAGCGGTAACCCGTTCCTTAAGCAATCAATCGTGCGCCAGTCCATTAAAAAATCCATGCCGCCATGGCCACCAACCTGTTTGGCTGCCTCCCCTATTTTTTTTACGATCTCCGGTGTATATTTTTCCTGTAATACTTTTATTTCTGCCTCGTCTAACCATTCATGTCCTGCGGCATAACGCGATGGTTCGGGATATTTCATTGCAATGCCTTTAGTGCCACTCACCAGTTGAATCCTTGAATACGGGCGGGGAGAAGATATGTCAAATTGCACCATGATTGTTTTTCCTTTGTTGGTGCGTATGGTTGAAGTATTCATGTTGCCATTGAAGGAGCGGCCGGCATAGGGCTTATAAAAGTCGTCTTTTGCCGCAAGCTGTTTTGCTTCATCTCCCAAAATGAAATCATTGGAGGAAACCGAAACAAGATAATCCATTTTATCTCCCCTGTTAATATTCAACACCTGGCACAAAGGACCAAGTCCGTGGGTAGGATACAGGTTGCCTTTTCTTGATACAATTTCATTCAGCTCCCACATTTGATAAAAACGGTCTTTTGCAAAAAGTAACTCCGTAAGCGGATGAATGTATGATCCTTCACAATGAATGATTTCTCCAAAAAATCCCTGCCGCGCCATATTCAATGTAGTGAGCTCAAAAAAATCGTAGCAGCAATTTTCCACCATCATGCAATGCTTCCGTGTCTTTTCTGAGGTTTCTACCAGGCTCCATAATTCCTGCAGCGTCTTCCCGGCAGGCACTTCCACACAAACATGCTTATCGTGGTTCATGCTGAAAAGCGCTATAGGTGTATGCAATGCCCAGGGAGTGAGAATATAGATAAGGTCAATATCCTTCCTGGCACACATGGTTTTCCAGGCCTCAGGGTTGCTATGATATAATCCGGGTGCATGCCCGGAAGCTTTTACCAGGTCATTGGCCAGCTTCACACGTTCGGGTCTTAGATCGCAGAGCCCTTTTATCTCAACACCTTCAATCTTAGTCATTCTTGTTACCGCGTCAAACCCCCTGTTGCCGATACCCACAAAGCCTACGCGCACTGTATCTAATTTAGGTGCGGCGTATCCGCTCATATTAAATGTTTGCGGCGGTGTGTATGCCGCAGCTTCTTTAATACGGTCCAGGTCTTCAGGCGTGCCGGCATAACTGCTCATCCAGGCACCGGCAACACCTATGCCTGCCAATCCTGATTGCTTTATAAAATTTCTTCTTGAATTACTCATAGCTGAATGCAATATCCAAATCTAAAAATCAATTATTGTTCTTTGATTCATAATTCTGCTAAAGTTATATACTTTTTTAACAGATCCGGGTAACAGCCTGCATCATCCCGATGAACGAAAGTATCTCAATGCAATATCCTGCTTTTTCGTTAGTGAATTACTAATAAGTAGTATTGTGTCAAACGTGAAATGTGAGAAGCGAAAGTTCGCTTCATGTTAAAAAAGTATAGATATTCAGGAGAATTTTATACAGTTCAACCTCTATCATTCCATATTTTTATTGAATTGAGCACGAGGGCGCAATATTATCTTGTATTAAGTAAAATATTCAACCTGCAACAATGACTACTGTAACGATCAGACCTGTTTTCCCGATTAACGGCGATGTGCTGCACATTTTAGACGGAACAATTACACGGGATGGATTAACCTGTATGGCTAAGATTGCAGCTCCTTCAGGCAGTAGCATTACCATAAACAATAATGTGGCCGGAGAAATTGAAGAAGGTATTTTTTCCGCTCCGGTTGTACTTGGTCAATATAAAAATACATTGCGGATACTTAATGAAACTTCCGGTGAGTCAACGACAGTTACTGCATATTTTGCCAGGCGATTTGCAAAAAAGTACCGGCTTTCCATTGATGACAATATCCGGTTTCTGCAGGATATAGCAGCACATGCCAATGTATATACCTCCGTTTTCGATAACCCTTTCTTAAAGGGTTTAAAAAAAATACATGAGCAGTATCAAACCAAAGTACACCTTAATTTATTCTATCAATCCGTGAATGAAGATTTTACACTTTCCGAATTCCCGGATACATTTAAAAAAGAATGGCAGGAAAATGCAGGCTGGCTTCGCCTGAGCTTTCATGCATACAAAGAGTTTCCTGATGCGCCGTATAAAAACGCGCCTTTTGATACTGTTAAAAAGGATTGTGATCTCATCATGGGAGAGATCAAACGTTTTGCGGGAGATGCTTTGCTCGGCCCGGTAACTACCGTGCACTGGGGGGAAGTGAATGTAGAAGGAGCAAGAGCCATGCGGGCCGCAGGCTATAAAGGCCAGCTTGGATATTTTAATGTAGATGATGAGCAGCCGTCTGTTTCTTATTATCTTACTGTGGAGCAAAGGCGGCATATGAAGCAAAGATTCATCTGGAAGGATGAGGCTGAAGACATTATCTTCATCAGGAGCAGCATGGTACTGGACAGAACAAAAAAGGAAGACATCGCTGCGAATATGGAGGCGTACAGCAATGCGCCCTCGGGATTGCCGCCATATGTGGATTACCTTATTCATGAGCAATATTTTTACCCGGATTACCCGGCATATCAACCTGATTATTTTGAAAAAATAGAAGCTGCTGTAAGGTGGGCGAAAGCGCATGGGTATGAACCGGCATTTTTGGATGAATGTATTTTTGAATGATCTTATGTTATTCATCAACGAAACATACAGTACCCTTACTGCTGCTGCAGACAAAATAGTATTGCTGCCGCTTGGCGCGGTTGAACAGCATGGTCCGCACCTGGCAACGGGAACTGATACGCATATCGTTACAAAAATTGCGGAAGCGGCAGAACGGCAACGTATAAACTATGTTATTCTTGCACCGACATTAGCCTATGGCTCAAGCCATCATCATATTTCTTTCGGCGGCACCATAAGCATATCAGCGGACTTATATACACAGGTGCTCAGAGAGATGGTTGCCTCACTTATACAAACCGGATTCAGAAAAATTATTTTATTAAACGGTCATGGCGGTAATATCACTCCTGCCAGGCAGGCGCTTGCACTATTAAGTAAAGATTTTGATGAAGCTATTCAGCCCAATATAGCATTGGCCACCTATTGGGAGCTGGCAGGGACCGTATTTGCCGGCGACAGCCCCATGGAGAGCCCCGCATTAAGCCATGCCTGTGAATATGAAACGAGCCTTATGCTGCATTTGTTCCCCGAAAAAGTGTTTATGGATAAAGTACAGCGTGCGGCACGACCGGCACAAAACGGCTATATAGCCTGGGAAGATGATGTGCCCTATAAGGGTATAACAATGTTTAAACAAACTGCTTTTATTTCATCTAACGGCAGCAGCGGTGAACCACAGTTAGGCACAGCCGGGAAAGGAGCGCATTTATTCAACAAGGTGACAGCGGCGCTTGTTCAGTTTATTGATGCATTTAAAACCTGGCCGCTCATGCAAAAGCTATCATGAATTATTTTATAAACTTATTAAAAAGTGAATGAAAAAATACAAATCGGGACTGTTGGCTTAGGATTAATGGGCAGCAGCATTGCCACCTGCATACTCGCTGCCGGTCATCCCGTAACAGCGCTTACCAATAATATTCAGCAAAAAGAAGAAGCCGTCAAACGGATCGGGGAATATCTTTTGCAGTTGCAGGAAGAAGGCATTTTAAAAGAGGACCCTGCTGTTGTGTTACAACGTTTACATATTACAGATGATTGCTCCTCTTTCAAGGATCATACGGTAGTAATTGAATCCATTATTGAAAGTATAGATGAGAAGAAGAAGGTATACCGGCAACTGGAAGCTGTGCTGGCGCCGGATGCTATTATTGGCAGCAATACTTCTGCCATACCGGTTACCTTATTACAGGCAGGGTTACAACATCCTGAGCGTATGTTGGGCATTCACTGGGCGGAGCCTGCACACATTACCCGGTTCATGGAAGTGATATGCGGCGATAAATCGGATATAGCGCTTGCTGAAAAGGTGGTTCGCCTTGCGGGAAGCTGGGGCAAGGAACCTTCTCTTTTAAGAAAAGATATCCGCGGATTTATCACCAACCGTATTATGTATGCCATGCTGCGTGAAGCGTTTCATCTTGTTGAAAACGGCTATGCCACTATAGAAGATGTTGATCGCTCTTTACGCAACGATCTGGGTTACTGGATCACTTTTGCAGGCCCATTCCGTTTTATGGATCTTACCGGCATACCTGCATACCTTGCCGTGATGAAAGATTTGCTCCCTGAATTAAGCAACAATACCGCTATTCCATCTACCATTGAAAAATTAGTGCAGGACGGAGCCAAAGGTGTTGCCAATGCAAAAGGGTTTTATCCTTATACGGAAGCTACAGCACAACAATGGGAGAAGCTGTTTACAGACTTTAGCTTTGAAATAAGAAAACTGGCGGGGAAATATCCTCAAAACATCGGAGACCAATGATTGCAACAGGCATAGAAAAGATTACAGCAACGGAAGTAATTGTACCTGCAAAACCCGGTAGCTTAAACTCGAGCGATGTGCATGATACCGATAAAGGTTTCGCAAAAAAATTTTTAACAGGAGAACGCTGGACGGAATTTGCCAATCAGCCGAAATGGATTCTACAGATCACATTATATAACGGGTTGATGGGTATAGGTGAGACTTATCGTTCCGCATCGCCTGATTTGATCAGGGAGGCGGCAGAGACATTTACGGGTAAAGACCTTTTATCGCTCAACTGGCGCAGACTACCGGTAACGGATCAACGTATTTATGAAGCCTTTGAATGTGCAGTGCTTGATCTTGCGGGCAAATTGCTCAATGCACCGGTAAGCCAGCTGCTTGGCGGCGCTTACAGAGATCGTGTGGATTGTATGGGCTGGACGGGGCGCCGCAATCCTGAAGATGCCGCGCAGAAAGCATACGAGGCTATGCAGAAGGGGCATAAGATGTTCAAGTTTAAATGTTCTGATGAAGATCCTGTAAGGCTCTGGACAGCAGCGATACGAAAAAAGTGCGGCACAGGCATCCGTATTATTTTAGATCCTAACCAGCGCTGGAAAGATGTGGAAACTACGCTGCGGCTGATGGATGGTGTAGATAAGGAAATCATGTACGGGCTGGAAGACCCCATACTGCATGAAGACGTTGAAGGATTTGCATACTTGCGCGGGCATCTTGGTATACCGCTGTTCAGGCATATATCATTGCCCTATACCCAGGATATCAGGGACATCATTAAATATATAAAGCACGAAGCTGTTGATGGGTATAATTTCAACGGCGCTGCATACAATTCTGTTTTGCTGGCAGAGATCGCACACCTGGAAGGAAAGCCATGCTGGCGCGGGTCGGAAGTTGATCTCGGCATTGCGGAAACGATGGGATTACATATCGCAGCGGCAAGCATTAACTGCACCATCCCTTCAGATATTTTCGGTGAACTGGTACGGGTGGACGACCTGATCACAGAACCCATACATTTTGAAAACGGCGCGGCGTTAGTTCCTGACAATGCAGGGCTGGGTATAACGCTGGATACGCAGGCTTTAAATAAATACGCAACAGGAAATACAATTGAAACAACTGTCAGCAGCTTATGAACAAAAAATTATTTGCCTGGATATTACTGTTTAGCTGCAACCTTATGTGGTCGCTGCAATTTACCGGTATCAAATTAATACAGGATCAGATAGGCCCCTATTTTACAGTGTGGGGGCCCATGCTGCTTTCTGTTTTTCTGTTGCTGCCTTTTGTAATTAAAGATTATAAACAGCATAACCGCAAACTGAAAGATTTCCTGATATTTATTCCATTGGTAATATTTGGCGCCTTCCCCTCGCAGGTGTTAATGACTTTCGGCACACGTTACTCGCAGGCGAGTAACGCTGCCATCCTGGTATTGATATTGCCGATATTAACTACGGTGCTGGCATATATTATGCTCAAAGAAAAAATGAGCCGTATTAAATGGATATGTTTTGCCATAGCCATTGCCGGCGTTGTGCTTTGTTCTACCAACGACATCAGGCAAATGGACTTTGGCTCTCAATATGCCATCGGCAACCTGCTCATTTTCCTGGCATTGATAGGGAATGCTTATTATAACGTTGGCTGTAAGAAAATAGCTGATAAATTCACAGGCATGGAAATGGTATTTTATACCTATGTGGTAATGGTAATATTGCTTACGCCTTTTGTATTGTATTATGAAGCTGATATATTCGCAAGGATACCCTCATTTACAGCCAATACCTGGATAGGATTTTTAGGAACACTTACCCTCTTCCACAACTTTCTTTCCATGGTGCTTTTCTTCATAGCGCTTAAGCGCCTGGAAGCAACGGATGTGGCTATTTCCAATTATCTCATCACTTTTTTTGGGCTGCCCGTAGCGGCTATATGGCTGGGAGAAAAGCTCAGCGGCCAGGCAATTACCGGAGGCGCTTTGGTATTAATTGCTTTGATCCTCCTTACGATGGTTGAGAGCTTTGGAAACCGGAAAATAAAAACAACATAAACATCATAATATGAAATCTTCAGACAAATTATTGGAGGGGGTTATACCTATTATACCAACGCCTTTTACAGAAAATGAAGAAATAGATGGAGATGCATTAAGAAGGCTGGTAGACTTTGCCTGTTCATGTGGTATAGAGGCAGCCTGCCTGCCTGCATACGCAAGCGAATTTTATAAGCTTACCGATGATGAAAAATTACAGGTAGTAAAAATTGCGGTAAACCAGGCGAAAGGAAGGATTAAAATCGTTGCGCAGTCTAATCATCCTTCCTTAAGATCTGCTATCAGGCTGGCGCAGGCAAATGTGGCGAATGGCGCAGATGTTATTTCTCTGGCTGTTCCAAGGATATTCAATCTGCCCGAAGATTCGCTGCTGGAATATTTATCCGCTTTTCTTTCTGCTATACCCGATACCCCGGTATTGGTACAGGATTTTAATCCGGGCGGATCATCTATAGGCGCCCCTTTTATCAAAAAATTAAATGAAGCTTATCCTAATTTTAAATACCTGAAGTTAGAAGAACCGCTTTGCGCCCCCAAGTTTGAAAATATTATTCACGTTACGGGAGGGAAAGTTCATTTGTTTGAAGGCTGGGGCGGATTATATATGCTGGAATTAATACCTGTGGGTATTGCCGGGGTGATGCCCGGTTTAGGGGTGGCGGATATTCTGCAGAAAGTATTTTTATTAAGAAAAAGCGGTGAAACAGATAAAGCATTCAGCCTTTTTGAAAAAGTGATGCCGCAAATATTTTTCTCCCTGCAGAATATGGAATTATTCCATTATGCCGAAAAAGAATTGCTGAAAGCCCGCGGTGTGTTAACTAACAGCATTGCCAGGAAAGCAGCGTATATACCTGATGCTTCATCCGTAAAGTATATTAGTGAATTAAACGAACGGGTAATAACATTAGTAAAATCATTATAACACATATAACCTTATCCTAATCAAAACATTCATTATTATGTCGGAGAAATTAGTCAATCAAACTGCTATCGTTACCGGCGCCGCTTCAGGAATAGGTAAAGCAATAGCATTTAAATTAATGGAACATGGCGCCAAAGTATATGCTTTTGATTTGAATGGGAAATTATTAACGGAGTATTTTGGCGGGAACAGCCGGTCGGTATCCATTGCTCTTGATGTGACTGACCGGCAACAGGTCATTAACGAAGTAAATAATATCATTACTAAAGAAGGGAAAATTGATATACTGGTGAACTGTGTCGGCATTACCGGTATCACCAATATAAAAAGTCACCTGGTAGATATAGAAAATCTGAAGCTTGTATTTGATGTGAACTTTATGAGCTGCGTATATACCTCACAGGCAGTTATACCCAATATGCTGGAACATCATTACGGAAGAGTTTTGCACCTTGCCTCCATAGCAGGCAAGGAAGGCAATGCAGGTATGCTGGCTTACTCTGCTTCCAAAGCTGCATTGATAGGGATGACCAAAGTGCAGGGGGCTGAATATGCTGAATCGGGTATTACGGTAAATGCTATGGCGCCGGCAGTTATACGTACACCATTAGTGGACAATATGCCGGATGCACAGGTGAAATATATGACAGATAAAATACCCATGAAACGATGCGGTACCCTGGAAGAAGCAGCCAACCTGGCTTTGTATATTGTATCTCCCGAAAACAGTTTCACCACAGGATTTACGTTTGATCTTACGGGTGGAAGGGCGAGATATTGAGTGTGGCCGTGGGAGGTGAGACGTGGGCGGGCAATGTTTCATAGCCCACTTTGTCTGTTTTATTCTTAATACTATCCCAATGTTTCAATGAAAAAAGTAATACCTGCTTCGCTGATCATGTTTTCAATACTTGCTTTTTTTACTATAAAGAGCATACCGCAACCTGCTCCCGCTTCTGCATATAAAATTGCGGCTGCAGATGGAGCATGGTGTTGGTTTTCTGATCCCCGGGCGGTTTATCACAAAGGACTGAAGAAGCGTATTTATTATGCGTATATCAACAGCACCGGCGATGTGCTGATCAGCGCCATGGATGTAAAAACAAAGGCAATCCAAACCTATATACTGCATGCAAAACTGCAGATTGATGATCATAATGTTCCCGCCATCCTGTTTTTACCTGACGGAAAAATTTTGACGTTTTATTCAGAGCACGGTGGACGTTTTTTTATACGGAAAAGTAAAAATGCAGAGGATATCAGTGCATGGGAAGAGGAGAGAACGGTTACATTCGGGATGAAAAAAGACGATGACTTATGTTATGCGCATCCTGTAATGCTTTCGGGCGAAAACAATCGCATTTATATGTTTTATCGCATAGATACAGGCCGGGACGGAGGACCCTACTCCAGTTGGGGCCAATACATTACCTACAGTGATGATGACGGGGAGACCTGGACTAAAGGACAATATTACCTCAATCAAAAACCATTCAATAACCCGATATATATGAAGATCAGTTCGGATAATACAACAAGAATTGATTTTGTTTTTACTGACGGACATCCCAAGATCGGCCCGGCTTCGGTATATCACATGTATTATGAAAAAGGTAAATTCTACCAGACTAACGGAAATTTTATTGCCGATGTAAGCCAGGTGCCATTACAGCGTGAGAATGTAAATAAAGTATATGATGTAAACGTAACCAATATAAAATCATGGATATGGGATATAGCGTTAGACCGTAAACACAGACCGGTAATAACATACACTCAATACCCAGATGAAACAGATCACCGTTATCATTATGCACACTGGAACGGGAAAAAATGGCTTGATGAGGAACTCTGTAAAGCCGGTGGCATGATTACAGTACTTGAACCTGGTGAAAAAGTAGAGGAAGCTCATTATTCAGGTGGAGTTGTCCTGGATCATAACAACCCTTCAAACGTATATTTATCCCGGCAGGTGAACGGAAATTTTGAAATTGAACACTGGCGGCGAAAACACAACTCCTGGAAGATCAGCAAAATCACGGATAAGTCAGAAGCAAGCAATCTCCGGCCTTATGTGGTAGCTGATTACCCGTATAAAAATCCCTTCGTATTGTGGATGAGCGGACTGTATAATCACTACACGAAATATAAAACGGCTTTATTGATAAATGAACTTAAGTAGAACATCCGGACTAAGTTTGTCGCCTGCTTTTGATTATAGAACCCGCACTTTATTCTCCCTGGAAAAAACGTGCCTTATATTCTTTAGGCGTTAAGGCGGTATATTTTTTAAAATGCCGGTAAAAGTTAGACTGGTTCTCAAAGCCCACCATATAACCTATTTCAGAGACGCTATGCCGGTCTTCAATCAGCATCTGGCAGGCCTGGCTGATCCTGATTTCCGTAACATAGTTGGAGAAGGTTTTACGTGTATGATGTTTAAAGTAACGGGAGAATGATCCTACGCTCATATTGAGTTTTGAAGCGATCTCTTCAATGTAAATCTCATTTTTATAATGCTTCATAATAAACTGGAATACCAGGTCAATACGGGCGGCGTCCTTATTATTATTGACAGTAAATTCCTGGCTCAGTATATTGGTGAGTTGTTTGCTGGTGGAAAGTATGATCAGTATATCGAGGAGTTTCATGAGACGCTTCACCGGATTATCCGCTTCCATTTCTTTCAATTTGCGGCTCACCTCTTCAGCGGTGGCGCCATCAATCACTAACCCCATATTGGAACGGTTCAATAATCGCCTTACGAGCTTCATCTCAGGCAGATCAAAAAAAAATTTCCCCAGGAAATCATCTGTGAAGTGAATAAAAATTGATTTTGCCTGGGGCTTACTGCTTTTATAATACTGCTCGCTGTTCCTGTACAGGTGAGGAATATTGGGTCCGATCAAAACAAGGTCGTCCGGCTGAAACCTGCTGATCTGGTCGCCAACGAACCTGGTGCCTTCCGATTTTTCAATGAGCGTCAATTCATACTCTTTATGGAAATGCCAGGGTTTGTCAAAATAGCTGCACTCCCAGTGCCTGTAAACAAAAGAGGAATCGGGTTCGGCTACCAGTTTATGTAATTGAGGCTTCATATCAATTCAGCACAATAATAGCAAATCAAATATCAAATTAGCAAAATTGATGCACAGGATTTATGAGATATTTCAAGTTCACTTCTCACTATCTTTCAAAAATCCGGTTTGAAGGTATCTGTAAAAGATTGCGGGGCAATATAATCTTCCGGATGTTGTATGCGGAAGTCAATCAGTTTCAGCAGCAGCTTTTGCCAAAGCCCGTATTCCACATCAAAGCGGCCTGTAATGGTATTTTTCCTGTAAGGCATGTATTCTGAAAGCCAGGCGGCGGAATAATCATCTTTCAGCGTTCCCAGCTCATCCATTACATCCTGGATAAGTCCGTGACATATATAACCGATATCGTAAAACACAAAATTGTTTTTCTTATTCCCCAACATTGCTTCATCCCAGCGTTTGCTGATTACATTTGCCCATAAAAACCGGGTGGCTTCATAATGCATCAATCTTGCCGTTACCCTCAGGGATTCAATAAAATCTTTATCAGCAGCGCTCAGCTCCGGCATGGATTGCACCAGTAAATACTCAGCCTCCTCACATTTTATCCTTGCCTGTTTTAAAGCATCCGGGTTGGATTGTACAATGTTCATGTAATACGGCTGGAAAGGATTTGACCAGCTCTCTATAATGGTGCCCCCCGGCATATTACCGGTGTTCCTGCCGAAACATTTTTTTAAATCTTCAACGGCAGCAGCAAGATTAGCGCATGCCTGCTGCACTTTTGCCCCGGCGGTATCAAACAAGAGCCGGTAAAAGTTTTGTTCAAATGTTTTTCTGTCAGGAGAAACACCCTGCCATGCACTGATACAACCGTAAGCCATAAAAGACCAGGAGGGTCTTACAAAAGGCTCTACGGCGTCTGTCCACACAGACGTGATAAAGCCAATGGTATTTTTTTTGATCCCCTCTTCCAGGCACAGATCAATATTATCGTAAGTATAGGTTGCGGCGGGATAAATATGGCCCCAGCCCGATACGGCAGGCTGAATAAAAAATTTCTTATTTGCTTTCAGCACGGGGTTCATAAAATTGTGCAGCGCAGCCGTATCAGGCGAATACTCCCAAATTACAGGAACGACATTTTCCGGCACTTTTGCCATCAGCCCGGGATAATAATTAGTCATATCTGTCCATGCCAGTACTGTTTTATTGTATTGCTTTAACTCACTGCTCAGGAGGGTCAACTGGTCAATCCATAATTTTTCCGCATCAATCGTGGAATCTTTTTCTGTTGAGATACGGTTTGTCTCCCATGTTTCATCAAAACCGATATGTATGAACGGGCTGTGAAAAAGGCCGGCATATTGTTTTATCCAGTTTTTCAGCAATGCTGCTACTTCAGGTTTTCTCGGGTCCAGTTCATGACCGTAATTGCCAATAGCAAGACCGGCGTAGCGCTCGTTCTTCAGCAGGTCATGGAGGTGTCCGTAAAAAGCTACAAAGGGTATCACATCTATATGCCGCTCCTTTCCATAAGCAATGATTTCTGTAAGTTCAGCCTGTGTATAGGATTGTTTATATTGCAGTCCGGCATACCCCTTCAATTGAATACTTACTTCATTATAGAAATAGTATTGATTGGCTTTCCATGCGGATAGGAAATCTATCTGCTTTTTTATTTCATCTGGTGTGAGTAAGCCGCCATGCGCAAAATCCATCATTACGCCGCGGTATTTCAGCTTTGGCTCATCAGCAATTTCAGCAAGGGGAAAACAGGAAGCCTTTCCCTTCAGCTCCAGCATTTGCCCCAGCGTTTTCAGCGCATAGTACAGTCCCGTGGCCGCATAGGCTTCTATATAGATCTTGTTAGCAGTGATCTTTATAGTATATGACTCTCTCCTGTTGTCTGCAGAAGAGGGATCATACTCAGGCAGCTCGTAACCTTTGCGCAGCACCTTATATTGCAAGGTTGCCTCAGCGGCAGAAGATGCTTTCCTGATAGTAATGCCGGAATGTTTTTCTGTTGCTTTTACAAAATCGCTCAATGCAAAAATCACCTGTTTGTCATCAGATTTATTAATGCAAACAGAAAGATTGCTCAGCAAAAATTCCCCCGGCTGGTATTTGACTTGTTGCGGGGCAGGAATAAGCTGTTGGGCGTTTTGACTTTTGGATTGAAACCCAACCAGGATGGTTATTACAGATAATAAGAAATGTTTCATATGAATTATTAGCTACTGAAAATAATGTAAATCGCTGCCGGTAGAAACCACAAAAGAGGCACGATGGCACAAAGGTGCACAAAAGATGCCATGCGCTTTGGGCTGATGGCCATCAGCACACTATTAAGCCTATAAGGTTTGCAGCGCTGCAAACCCTATAGGCTTTTGTATCCTGAAACTCAGAACCCGAACCCCGAAACCTGTAACATGGTTAGTTCTTATCCCACCAAAGCGGTGTGGTCACTTTATCCGGGCCGCCCAGCATTTGCACGGCTTTAGTTACTGCGGCGCCATTGCTTTGTGTTTCATTATCGAGATATGTCATTCTCCTGATGAACTGGTCTGGAGTAATATCGGGATTATCGCTGTGAATAATATGATACAGGACCGGGTAGCCTGATCTTCTTACTTCTGCCCAGCCTTCCATGCCATCGGGGAAGAGCGCCAGCCATTTTTGTTGTGCCACCTGCTTACGTTGCATACCGGCGTCTCCGCTCCATGCGATCGGGTAATCGTTTACTGCAGGCGAATTGAAATAATCATTGGTGGCAACAGGCTTATTAGCGCTTTGTACATAATTGTCTATTACGGTTTGATCGGTAATGCCCCATTGCGCCATAGAGGTTCTTATACCCTGCTCATAATAAGACTTTGCAGTTCCTCCACCCATGTTCCAGCCGTTTAATGCGCCTTCTGCTTTCAGGAAATAGGCTTCAGCGGCATGCATAATGTCGAAAGGAACATCATAATTTGTTTTCCAGTCATTCACGTTCAGATCCCAGTATGTCCACCGCTTTCCCAGGTTGGAGGTATACGGACGGGAATTAGCATCTATATTGGTTTTTTCTGCTGCAGTTAAACCGTTTCTTACGCCGGTGTACTCCCCGGTTTTTATTGCCGGCTGAAAATAAATGGGCAGGCGTGGATCATTATATCCCACCAGGATAGATTCCATTGCGGCGCTCATCCTGAGATCATCCCATCCTGCTGATACCGCAAGCCCGTTGTATTCATTGTAAAACACTTTGTTTTTCGGCATATAAGCGTCATCGCCTGTAGCTTCCAGGGTACCTGCTGCCGCGGCTGCTTCAGCTTCTGTTTTAGCCCTTGCAGGATCCACTTTTGAAATACGCATTGCCAGTCTCAGGCGTAATGTGTTGGCAAACTTTATCCAGTAGGGCACGGGAGTGCCTTTACTTCTATATAAAAGGTCAAAATTTCCAAAAGGTTTCTCGCTCAAATGGTTTTTTAACACATTTACTGCATTGGTCAGCCTGCTAAACAAATCGTAATAAATAGAATCCTGCGGCGTATATGCTACGGATGAGTTACCGGAAGCCGCTTCAAAATAAGGCACAGGTCCGAAATAGTCTGTTACACGATGGAACATCCATGCCCACCAGATATTTGCAAGTGCATTTTCTGCAGATTGGGGATCTGTATTTTCCATAATTGTTTTCAACTGGGGAGCTGCGCTGACATATACCGGGTTCCAGCAGGCAGACATCCATGCCTGTACTACCACATACCTGTCTGTAGGAAAAGATGTTGCCGCCTGTGAAAAGAACTGGGAATACACCGATGCAATAGTGCCCTCGCCGATTTCAAAATTATCAGGGCTTAGGGTGGGGTTCATTAATGCATAAGAGAACATGTAAGGATACTCATTTGTGCCCACACTGCTCAGGGAATTGGTATTAGTGTTCGTTGATTTAAAATCCTTTGTACATCCGTTGATCACTATACACGCAAGCGATATACAAAAAATACGATGCAGCATTGCTATATATTTATTGGTTTTATTATTGTTGTACATACACCTTACTTTTTAAAATGAAAGCTTAAGATTAACGCCGAGGCTCCTGGTAGAAGGCAGGTTGTAATATTCGATGCCCTGGTAATTGCTGTTACCGAAGCTTACTTCAGGATCGAAATCCATCTTCCGCTTTCCTATACCCGGAATATCAAGTATGGAGCTTCCCCTGTATATAAAAAATACATTCCTGGCGACAAAAGAAAACTTAGCTGCTTTTAAAAAGCCCGGCAGTTTGGTAAATTCATATCCCAGTGAAAGTTCCCTTAACCTTACATTAGTAGCATCGTATGTGAAAAATTCTCCCCAGCCATAATCACCCTGTGCTACTGTTTGCCAGAACTGTTCTGCGTTGATGGCGGTGGCATTGGCTGATTTGTCTGCATGAATAGCGGGTAGCACCCATGTATCTGTACGATGCTGCAACGTGATTTCCGAAGTGCCGGAATAAGCCAGCTGGCTTGCAGTACCGGATGCTACTACCCCGCCGAATTTGCCATCAACCAATACACCCAATACCCAGTTGTTATATTTGAATGTATTGTTGAAGCCAATGGTATATTTGGGATTGTAATTACCTAACCGTTCAATAGAAGCGCTCTTGACAGGAAGCCCGTTGTCGCCTACAACAAATTTCCCGTCTTGCCGCCGCCATGTATATCCCCACAAATCGCCAAACTCACCACCTTGTTTTACTACCGGTGAAGCCACCCGTCCATTCTGGTTGGAGCTAAGATAAATAGGCCGATCAGGAGGGGTAAGTTCTATCACTTTGCTCTTGTTCAATGCATAATTCAAGCCGATATTCCAGGAAAAGTTCCTCGATTGAACAGGCTTATACGACAACATTACTTCCACACCGGCGTTCTGGATATTACCCGCATTGATATATGCTTTTGCAAATCCCGATGACGTTGGCATATCAACCAGCAACAATTGGTTCCTCGAATTTGTTTTATAATATGTAACGTCAAAGCCTAAACGGTTATTAAACAAACGCCATTCTGTACCGGCTTCTACTGAGCTGGTGAGCTCCGGTTTAAGATCGCCTATTGATTTGATCGTGCTGCTGGCTACATATCCGCCAAAATTTCCCGCGCTGTAATTGTACACCTGATTGATAAGATACGGAAGAGCGTCATTACCTACTTTGGAATAAGAAGCCCTTACTTTCAGGAAGCTGATCCAGTCCGGCATCTTCATCATATCCGACAATACAGCATTGGCGCCAATGGAAGGATAAAAGAAGGAATAAGGAGAGGGCAATGTGCTTGACCAGTCGTTACGGGCGGTAATATCAAGATACAAATAGTCATTATAAGAAAATTGCGCCGTCCCATATACAGACTGCATCTCCCTGTTCTGTAAGTTGGTTGAAGCGGTAAGCGCTGTTCCAAACAGCAGGTCATATTTATTGTTGATGTTCAAGCCGTCTGCTATATTTCTCCTGGTGCGCAATGAACGTACAAGGTCAGATGCGCCTATATTATACGTGATCTTTAAGCCCTCTGCTATCTTATTGGTGCCGTTGATCAATACATCTACGTTGCGTTCAGCTATATAGTCGTTTTCTTCAGAATAATAGCCTCCCGGTTTACGGGCGTAATTGGGCGTATTATTAGCATAAGATTGTGTAGCAAAATCATTATAGCTGTCGTTACTTACCCTTGCCTGTATATTCAGCCAGCCGGTAAGTTTATACTTCAACGCTGCAAGCCCCATGACCCGGCTCCTGTTTTCATTGTGATGGGTATTGTATATTGTCCAGTAGGGGTTGGTATATACCGGGTCTGAGCCTACCCAGTAATACGGTTTTTCAACACCCCCCGAAATGGTTTTATAATTTTTGTATTCTTCCAGGTTAACGCTTACCGGCGTTCTGTATAAGTTGGCAGCCACCAAACCATCTCCGCCAACACCGGGCTTGTTAATAATATCCTGCAATACATAAGTTATTTTGGCATCAGCGGATAAGCGGTCTGTAATATTAATACCAAAACGGGCATTAAAAGTATTTCGTCTTAAGGTGTTTGCAGGTACAATACCATTAATATAATTATTGGCATACGAAACATAAGCCTGCACTTTTTCAGAGCCCGCTGTAACGCCGACAGAGTTATTCACGGATAATCCTGTGTTGAAGAAATTCCTGATATTGCTGGGATACGCTTTTAATGAAATATTGTTATCATGAAAATCCGTAACCTGCTGTCCTGATATTTTTTCTCCAAAATTTGTACCGATATTGGTAGAATACATTCCCCCGGCGCCCTGGCTGTACTGGTCCTGCAATTTTTGTAAAGACAGCGGATTTTCAATGCTGATCCCCGAATTTACATTTACGCTCACGCTGCCTGGCCTGCCTCTTTTGGTAGTGATGATGATCACTCCGTTGTTTGCCCTGCTTCCGTATAAAGCCGCACCGGCAGCGCCTTTCATCACACTGATGGATTCAATGTCATCGGGATTGATACTGGAAATACCATCACTACCGCTTTGCGCGGCGTTACTGCTTCCCGCATCTTCTCTCACCTGGCCTGACGGGGTTGAATTATCAATTGCCACACCATCTACCACTATCAATGCATTATTGTCGCCCTGTATGGAACGGTTACCTCTTAAGATGATTCTTGTGGCTCCGCCCGGACCGTTTGCGGTGGACGTAACCGTAAGACCTGCTACCTTACCGCTTAAGGTGTTGGCAATATTTGCATCTCTTACTTCATTCAACTGGTCGCCTGATACTTTTTGTGTGGCGTAAGTGAGTGATTTGGCGCTGCGCTGAATGCCGAGCGCTGTGACCACCACATCACTTAGCTCGCCGCCGGCAGGATTAATGTTTATTACAATCTCTCCGGCAGTATTGCCAACTTTTACCTCCTGCTTTTCATATCCCACAGAAGAAATTGTCAGGACAGCATTTGCAGAAGGAATACTGATGGAGAATCTCCCGTCTTCTCTTGTGGAAACGCCCCTGCCCGATCCTTTTACAGTAACAGAGGCGCCTGCAACCGGTTCACCGGAACTTTTGTTCACTACCCTGCCTTTAACGACTATCGCCTGTTGCGCCTGCAACTGATGGAATACACATAGCGATGATAATACTAAAAGAAACAACAGCGTACGTTTGCGAAACGTGTGTCTTTGCGAAGCCGGACAAAGACCGCAAAGCTTTCCTGGTAAGCGTTTTACCGACAACAGAATTGAATTTTTTTGAGGCATAAACATTAGTATTTGGTATTTAACTAAACACAAATTTGTTGATCAGAAACCCTGGTTGGCTTATTGAGTAATAGTAAACTTGCCTTTAAGAATTTCTTATCACAGTAAATTTATCAATGCCCTTTTCGAAAAAAATTCAATAATCAAATGAAAGTATATACTTTTTTAACATTTATGAAAAATGGAATAAAAAAAACTGTAAAAAATAATATATAAAAGGGAAAATGTCGTGAATTGTGTTTAAGGCAGCGTAGACGTTAAGCCAATCAGGTTATGGGCTGTAGGGAAGAGCGCGAGAGGGAAGAAGTGAAACGTGAGAGGTGAACTGGCAACTATTGTTGTGTTAACACAAATTAGCCGTATTTCTTTATGAGAAGTGAAATAATAGCAATAGTAAACTCCTGTTCAGCATTCACTTCTCTCGTTTGACGCAACCCAGGCAGGCTCAAAAAGCGCTGCCACAGATAGCAGCCACCCTTATACTTTCTGTTTTGCGGCTTCCATCTTAGTCAGCACCATTCGTATTTCTCCAAAACTGATCTTGTCACCAAGCGCCTGCTTTATGGAAGTGAGGGAGCCGCCATTGAAATCTTTCAGCGCAGTTTCGATGAGCGCGATATTTCCGGGGGTTACTAACCCGGCAATATCAAGCTCGCCGCTTTGAATATATTTCGAAAGATGTCCTTCAATAGTTTGAACCGCCAGGTTTC
The DNA here is from genome assembly GCA_964461595.1 of uncultured Terrimonas sp. Lineage (GTDB taxonomy): Bacteria > Bacteroidota > Bacteroidia > Chitinophagales > Chitinophagaceae > Agriterribacter. The sequence continues at coordinate 55,043 of CAYWVB010000019.1, forward strand.
TTTCTTTCGCAATTTCGGATATGCTTTTCCCTTCGCTGTACATTTGAAAGGAGATAGCATAGGTATTCCCCTTTTTCCCGGCGGTATCCTCTTTTTCTTTTTTCTCCTTCTTTTCATGGATCAATGAAGCGAGTCCTTTTTCCTTGCAATATGCCACTATTATCTCCAGAAAGTCATTGCCGTATTTTTTGATCCTGGCATCGCCAAAACCATTTATTTTCCTGAGATCGGTAAGGGTCAGCGGCAGGTAGCGTGCCATTTCATTTAAAGTAACGCTGCCGGCAACATAGTAAATAGGAATTTGTTCCTGTGCGCAAACAGCATCCCTTAATGTTTTGAGCTGCATGTATAATTCGGGATGAGCGCTTTCTGTTTTTTGCGATGAAGCGCCTGCGTAAGCGTTTACAGCAAAAGCCGGCGTAATAAATTTTCGTTTCCTGCTATGCCAGGCATCTATATCCAGCCTGTCCCCGAATCCCTGGAACAGGAATCGTTTTAAAGACAGCCCTGTGCATATTTCACGCACAGCATCATTGTACTCCTTTGCATGCTGCCTGCTGTCTGTTTGTGCCGGCGAATGGCTCAGTTGGTTTATAATATCCGAAAAGTGTTTCTCAAAATGAGCGATGGCATCTTTGATCTTTTGCTGCAGCAGCGCATTATCTTCAGGAGCGCCGGGAAGCCTGAACTGGGCGTGTATCCAGTCCTGGAAGCGCCTGGCATGATCCTGCACCAGGTTTAATTCAGCTATCCTCTCTGCCAGCCACGGCGTAGTCTCTGCCGTAAAAGAAGAGGAATGCTCCAGGAGATACTGCTGCAGTTCGCCGGCGGTGTTGAGTACCATGCTGATATCAAATGTGCTGACAAGCATGCTCCGCTGGTATTCCCGGCGGGCAAGACCAAGATCGTTCTTAAGGGTTTCGGCATTCGAAGTGCAATAATTGAAAAAGCGCATTACATGCTCATTTACTGACAACCGGTCAGCGTTGATACGTGTTTTCAATACCATTCCTTCAAGGCTGGTGCAGCGGCTGAGCGCCACATACACCTGCCCGCCCTCAAATGCGCGGCCGGCATCTATCACAGCTTTTTCAAAGGTGAGCCCCTGGCTTTTGTGAATGGTAATAGCCCATGCCAGCCGCAACGGGAACTGGGAAAAAGCCCCGATGACATGCGGCTCCATCAACTGGGTTTCCTTATCCAGGGTATAGCGTATGTTTTCCCATTTTTCACGTTTTACTTCTATTTCCTCGCTATCTGTTTTGCACTTCACCCACACCTTATCTTTTTCCAGTTTTGATACGGTCCCGATTTTTCCATTATAAAACCGTTTGCTTTGATCGCTGTCGTTTTTGATAAACATTACCTGCGCACCTTCTTTCAGCTCCAGTATCTCATCCGCGGGGTAAGCGCTTTCATTAAAATCCTGCTCTACCGTTGCTGTATAAGAAAACGGCTTTGCTTCAATACGGCTCAAAGCCGCAGTATTGATCTCTCTTGCAGTATGATTATGTGTAGTTAAAATGATATAGCCTTCATGTGCATCTGTATTGGTATGCAGGCCTGCTTCGAAACGACTTTCCAGTATGCACATCCCTGCAGCATCGAGTGCATTATTTCTTACCTGGTTGAGCAGCCTGATGAATGATTCGTCGCGCTGGCGGTAGATCTTATTAAATTCAATGTACAGCGGGAGCTGCTCCTGTATAGCATGACTGTCGAAAAAGAAATTACTTTTGTAATAGGCAGACAGCTTTTCCCATACATCCTCTTTTCTTACCGGTGGAAGTTGAAACAAATCGCCGATCATCAGCACCTGCACGCCGCCAAAAAGCTCATACGGTCTGCGCCTAACATAACGCAGCACGGCATCCACGGCATCCATCACATCGCTGCTCACCATGCTTATCTCGTCAATGATCAGTAACTCGAGCTGCCCGAACACTTTCCGCTTATCCCTGTTTACACGGAGCCGCGAAAGCAGCTCATGCCTGTTGATGATCTTACCTTCGGGGTCCCGTCCTGCAGACTCCGCAGCATAAGACTGCAGAGGCAATTGAAAAAATGAATGGATGGTCACTCCGCCTGCATTGATGGCAGCCACTCCTGTGGGTGCCACTACAGCTATTTGCTTGGGGCAATTGTCAAGGATATATTTGAGGAAAGTCGTTTTGCCGGTGCCGGCTTTGCCGGTAAGGAATATATTCCGGTTGGTTTGATTGACGAGCTGTACCGCCAGTTGAAATATTTCATTATCGCTATCGGGAGTAAATGAAGCCAATGTAACGTAATTTTATCGTGGTGTTTGCGGTGTTTATTTTTTCAAAGCTACAATTAATTTTGCGGCTGGTTATAAGGGCCGGTAAGCGCGTTGATTAATAATTTATTTGCCGCAGGGAGTAAGTGCATATCACCGGGCACATTTCACCTCATACCGGTCCGAAAAGTATTCGGCAACTTTTACTCGGAGGAGATCTGTGGGCTGTATGTGAGATTTTCACGTTTGACATGACAATCGCTCAACCAATTGATAAAAAGATATGGATCAGCGATGTGATTCACAAGAGGTGAACTTATATACACTGATCCATACCGCTTGCAACGCGGGCTGTCAGCAGCAGGTTTTTACCCCGCCGCTGAAAGCCGAAAGCTGACAGCTCCTATGCTTCTCCTGCATTCGTCCCCAGCATCAGCATTTCATTCACCTGGATTTCGGTAAAGTACTTTTTGTTGCCCTCCTTATCGGTATACTGGCGGTTTACGAGCTTGCCTTCCACTGCTACTTCTTTCCCAACTGCAAGGTGTTTTTCGGCTATTTCCGCCAGTTTCCCCCACATTACCACATTATGCCATTGTGTTTCCTTTACCCTTTCTCCTTTCGCGTTGCGGTATATTTCAGAGGTAGCGATGCGAAAATTGGCTACTTTTTTACCGCTTTCAAATGTTTTTACTTCAGGTGCATTACCGAGGTTGCCGATAAGCTGAACCCTGTTTTTAAGTGCGTTCATAATCTTAGATTTTGTGCACCGCATGTAGCGGGCGGTTTTAATGATTGTTATTTCAATCCGCCGGTGGTGACGTCAATGCCGGCTGACAACACAAAGATGGTCGTGCTTAGCAATAATAACCGGTATTTAACCGCTTACTCCCGAAGATAAACGTGTATAATCGTTTGTACACGGGTAAAGTATTGTATATTAGTTGTATAAAATATTTATTATGCTAACAGAAAACACCCGAAAAAGGAGCTGCCTTGCCTGTGGCAGTGTCTTAAAAGGCAGAGCCGACAAGAAATTCTGCAATGATTATTGCCGGAACAACTACAATAACCGGCAAAAATCAAAAGACAATTACAGCGGCGCCATCAGGAATATCAACAATGCCCTTCTTAAAAACAGGAAAGCCCTGGAGTCTCTTTTACCATCCCACGAAGATGTAGTAAAAACTACCGGGGAAAAGCTGCAGCAGCTGGGATTCCGGTTCAGGTATCATACACATATCTATACCACCAAAACCGGCAGACAGTATTTTTATTGTTACGATTACGGCTATCTTCCGTTGGAGAATGACTGGTTCCTGGTAGTGAGGAAAAAAGAAATGGAAAACAACCGGTGACCAAGCTCGCCTATACCTTCCAACTCAACTGTTGTAATTCTACTCCGCAACAAGCAACATATTTACTATTCGCCAATGTCTCCGGAAAGTTGTCCCTGGCATAGACCTTCTTCTTCGGGAAGTCAGGATGGGCTTTCTTTGCGTCTTTGCCTGCCTTGCACCCTTTGCGTGAAATATTCAATGCCATCGGGACCCCCGGTAGCGGGTGTATTTCAATTTTTCGCAAGCAGAAATGTGCAGGATTGAAATCCGTTGGAACAATATGCTACCGAGCCTACGGTTCTTGCTGTTCCGTATTCCTGAGTCGTAGGCTCAATAAAATATATTTCGCCGGGATTTCAATACCGGTACAAATCTTTGTATTCCCCGGACCCATCGGCTCGATCACATATTCCCGCGCGGGATTTCAACCCCATGCGAAAAATTGAAATGCGCCCCCGGCAGCAGTATGTATATCATTTCCATAAAATGAATTAGCTTTAATCAAAATTCGTTTTGCCATGACTGTTATATTCAAAAAGCTATTGCCTGCGCTCATTGCACTCCCGGCTTTATTTGCTGCAAGCAGGGCCAATGAGAAAAAACCACCGCGTGAGTTTTACGAAATAAAAGTATATCACTTCGCCAGTGCGGCTCAGGAAACGGCGATTGATAATTTTTTGCAGCAGGCGTACCTGCCGGCGCTGCATGCCTCCGGTATACAACATATAGGCGTATTCAAACCTTTGTCCAACGATACTGCCGCTGACAAAAGGATATATGTATTTGTTCGCGGGAAATCGCTGCAGGAGATCGTGAACAGGCCTACTTCCCTGCTCAGTAATAATGTATTTATGACTGCCGGCAAAGCTTTTCTCAACGCTCCCTACAACGATCCTCCTTTTGTACGGATGGAAAACATTCTCATCGAAGCCTTTCCGCTGGCGCCGCAGATGAACCTGCCGCAACTGAAAACAGCCAAAGAAGATCATGTATACGAGCTCAGGAGCTATGAAAGTCCTACAGACCATCTTTTTCGAAACAAGGTGCAGATGTTCAACGAAGGCGGCGAGATACCCCTCTTCAAACGACTTGGGTTCAATGCGGTTTTTTATGGCAGCGTGATCAGCGGCAGCCGCATGCCCAACCTTATGTATATGACAAGCTTTGATAATATGGCGGAAAGAGAAGCCCACTGGAATACCTTTCGTAATGATGCTGAATGGAAAATCCTGTCGGCCAAACCCGAATACCAGCACAACGTATCCAAAGCAGAGCCTATACTCATGAAAGCTGCACCTTACTCCGATTTCTGATAAGGCTTGCAGAAGGAAGCTTTGTAGTGTGCTCAGCAATTTTTTCAGGTTACCGGCGCCTGTGCTGCTATGACACGTTCCTTGCGACGCTCCGTTCACCTGCATATCCTTGAGCAGCTTTTACCGGAGCGGATTGGCGCTTTTTACCATTCACTACCCACTTTCATCATTCACCTCTAATTGCCTTAATTTTACGACCTTATTTTTATCGGGTTATGCCTTTTCATTTACAGTCATCATACAGGCCCTCCGGTGATCAGCCCGAAGCGATCAGGCAGCTCACCGAGGGAATATTACAGGGAGAAAAAGACCAGACATTACTGGGCGTTACGGGGTCGGGGAAAACTTTTACTATTGCCAATGTTATTCAGAATGTACAGCGCCCCACGCTGGTGCTTACGCATAACAAAACGCTGGTGGCGCAGCTTTACGGAGAGTTCAAGCAGTTTTTCCCTGATAATGCAGTAGGGTATTTTGTTTCTTACTACGATTATTACCAGCCTGAAGCCTACATGCCTGTAAGCGATACTTATATAGAGAAAGATCTTTCTATCAACGAAGAGCTGGATAAGCTGCGCCTCCAGGCTACAGCGCAATTGCTGAGCGGGAGAAGAGATATTATTGTGGTAGCATCGGTAAGCTGTATTTACGGTATTGGTAATCCCGCAGAGTTTGAAAATGGCATCGTGCGCATCCACCGGGGACAGGTGATCAGCAGGCAGGGCTTTTTGCATGCGCTGGTGAATTCATTATATACCCGCACACAGGGCGATTTTACCCGTGGCACTTTCAGGGTCAAGGGAGATACGGTGGATATCAATCTGCCCTATATGGATTTTGGGTATCGCATCAGCTTCTTCGGTGATGAAATAGAAGCGATAGAAACGCTTGAGATCAATAGCGGTAAGCGTATAGCGGCAGTGGAGAACGCAGCCATATTTCCCGCCAATCTTTATCTCGCGCCCAAAGATCTGCAGCAGCAGGTACTGGCTGAAATACAGGATGAAATGACAGGACAGGTGGAGTATTTTAAAAGCACGGGAAAATATATTGAAGCGCAACGCCTTAGCGAGAGAGTGAATTATGATGTTGAAATGATCCGTGAACTGGGCTATTGCAACGGAGTGGAAAACTACTCCCGCTTCTTTGACCGCCGTGCGCCGGGCACAAGACCATTCTGCCTCCTGGATTATTTTCCAAAAGATTTTCTTTGTGTAATTGATGAAAGCCATCAGACCATACCACAGGTCAGCGGTATGTATGGGGGAGACAGGAGCAGAAAGCTGGTGCTGGTGGATTATGGCTTCAGGCTTCCTTCGGCGCTGGACAACCGGCCCCTGAATTTCCATGAATTTGAATCCATGCTCAACCAGACGATTTATGTTTCGGCTACTCCCGGTGAATACGAGCTGGAAAAAACGGGGGGTGTGGTTGTGGAGCAGATCGTTCGCCCCACAGGTTTGCTCGACCCGCCTATTGAGATACGGCCCAGCGTCAACCAGATAGATGACTTGCTGGATGAGATTGACAAACGTATAACACAGGGAGACCGGGTGCTGGTGACCACCCTTACCAAACGTATGGCCGAAGAAATGGATAAATATCTGCATCGTATCAATATCAAATCAAAATACATACACAGCGAAGTAGATACGCTCGACCGCGTGGAGATCCTCCGCCAGTTGCGGCTGGGTGAGATTGACGTACTGGTAGGGGTAAACCTGCTGAGGGAAGGATTGGATCTGCCGGAAGTATCTCTTGTGGCCATATTGGATGCGGATAAGGAAGGATTTCTCCGGAATGAAAGATCCCTTACGCAAACGGCAGGCCGCGCAGCAAGGAATGTGAACGGGCTGGTGATATTTTATGCAGACAAGATGACGGAAAGCATGCAGCGTACGATTGATGAAACCCAGCGCCGGAGAGAAAAGCAGGTTGCTTATAATACCGAACATCATATCATACCCACAACCGTAAAGAAATCCAAAGACCAGGTTTTTGCACAGACCTCTGTGCTCGACATTAAGGGTTATGATGTAAAGAAGCCTTATGCGCTTGCTCCTGATGACGAATTGGTAACAGCTGCTGCCGAAGACCAGGAAGACTACCAGACTGTTCCCAAAATGGAGAAAGCCATTGCTAAAATTAAAAAAGACATGGAAAAGTCAGCCCGCGACCTTGACTTTATGGAAGCGGCAAGATTGAGAGATGAAATGTTTGCCATGCAAAAGAAGCTGGAGACAATGAAAAAATAAAAATAAGATTATATACTTCTTTAGCCCGGCTTTGCGCCCTTTGCGTGAAAAAAATAACCGCAAAGGAAATACAAAGTTTTCCGCAAAGATCCCCAAGCTTGTTTAGTAAGCCTGCAATGCTCTAATAAGCGATAGCTGATTTTTATAACAAAACAGGCAAATCCATCCCAAAGGCCGAAAATAGAGAACTGACAGAATGGGCGCATTTCAATTTTTTGCATGGGGATTTCAACCCGTTGCATGTTTCCGCTTGCGAAAAATTGAAATACGCCCGAAAGAACTTACAAAAGAAAAGTAAAAAAATTATATATTCATTGTATGGTTACGATCGCGCTATACAATTTAAAAGGAGGTGTTGGTAAAACGGCCTCCTGTGTAAACTTCGCCTACCTGGCTTCCCAGGATGGCTATAAAACATTGTTGTGGGATATTGATCCCCAGGGGTCAGCAAGCTTTTATTACCAGGCAAAGCACAAACAAAAAGTCAGTATAAAGCAACTGGTGGAAAAGGGCGCTGACCTTGAAGAAGCTATAATGGAAACCGATTATGAAAACCTTGACATTGTTCCTGCTGACGTTTCTGCCAGAAGCTTTGATATCATGATGGAGGAAATGAAGGCTTCCAAAAAAAGGCTTAAAACCATTCTTCAGCCGCTGCAGAAAAGCTACGATTTTGTTTTTCTGGATTGTCCTCCCGGTGTTTCGGCGCTGGCGGAAAATATTTTCAACGCAGCCGATATTATCCTGATGCCTGTTATTCCTACTACCCTGTCCATACGCACCTACAATATGATGAAAGATTATTTTAAGGAAAAAGAGCTTGATCTGTCTAAGATGATGTGCTTCTTCACTATGGCTGATCTGAGGAAAAATATGCATAATGAGATTATGGAAACATTATATAAGGACAAAAGATTTTTCCAGAACTATATACCCTATCTTTCGGATGTGGAGAAAATGGGCATTCATAAAGCGCCGCTGGAGTCGTTTGCCGGATCCGGTTATGCCGCTCAGTGCTACAGGGACCTGTGGGAAGAGATAAAGGAGGGGGTGCTGGAATGAAGCCTCTCCCTCCCCGCCTCTCCAAAGGAGAGGAGACCCCGGCACAGTAGCCGGCTTATCGGAGAGACTGATAAAACGAGCGCATGTTGAAGATCGCAGAATAGAAATACAATAGTTGAAGCGGAAGATATATAGTTGAATAGAGGTATACAGTACCGCTCCCTTTCCTTTGGAAAGGGAGAAGGAGGGACAGGCTGGCTCTTTAATTTTTTTTATGCAAAGACAACTCACTTCGTGGCACAGCCCGGCTTTAGGAAAAGAAATGCCGATAGCCACTTACGGGCATTATGGTTTTGCGCTCCTGCTGGTGCCTACTGCAGCAGCAGATTACCTGGAGTATGAACGTTTCCAGTTGATAGATGCCATTGCATCATTTATTAATGATGGGAAAATAAAAGTATTTTCCATCAACAGCATCAACACGGAAAGCTGGATGAACTATGCTATGGAAGGAGCGCACAAAGCGATCCGTCACAACCAGTTCAATGAATATGTGTTTAATGAAGTCATTCCTTTTATAAAGAATAATACTTCCTGGGAGACGCCTGTTATTGTCAGCGGCGCTTCATTTGGTGCGCTGCATTCCATGAATTTATTTTTAAAGCGTCCTGATCTTTTTAACGGTACAATAGCTATGAGCGGCGTATATGATCTCACAGAATATACCAGAGGGTATTATGATGAGCAGGTCTATTACAACTCACCCATTCACTATATTCCCAACCTTACGGACGACTGGTATTTAAGCCGTATCCGCAACGGTAAAATAATTATTGCCACCGGCAGCGGCGCCTATGAAGATCCCCAGGCAAACCGGAGATTTTCCGGCGTGCTCTATGATAAAGACATTCCACATGAGCTTGATATCTGGGGCGAAGATATTCCACATGACTGGCCTGCCTGGCGGAAGATGCTGCCGCATTTTATAGGCTCGCGGTTTTGAACCACGGAGGCAGTGGCTTTTTGCTGCGGCGATCGCGGCAATACTTTTCTTTGCGCCCGTTGCTCCTTTGCCTTCATTGCGTGAAACATGCTGATACGCCTCACCCCTTTATTTCCTTTCAAATACCTACCTTAGCAGCTATGGATAAAAGGCTTTTTTTGCTGGATGCTATGGCGCTTATTTTTCGCGCTTATTATGCGCTTATTCGCAATCCGCGTATTACTTCCAAAGGATATAATACCAATGCACAGTTTGGGTTTACCAATACACTCGTGGAGCTGATGAACAACCAAAAGCCGTCGCACATGGCCGTGTGCTTTGACACGCTTGCTCCCACTGAAAGGCATACGGATTTCGCCGATTACAAAGCCAATCGACAGGAGGCGCCGGAAGATCTGATCAGCGCAATCCCCGATATTAAAAGGATCATACAGGGGTTTAATATTCCCGTGATAGAATCTGACGGGTACGAAGCCGATGATGTAATAGGCACATTGAGCAAAAAAGCGGCGGAAGCAGGATATGACGTATATATGGTTACGCCCGATAAAGATTACGGTCAGCTGGTAACTGATAAAATAAAGATATATAAGCCGGGCTACCAGGGTGGTGATGTGGAGATAATGGGACCTGAAGAAGTATGCGCCAAATGGAATATTAAAAGTGTGGACCAGGTAATAGACGTTTTAGGGCTGATGGGAGACGCGGTTGATAATATTCCCGGTATTGCCGGCATTGGAGAAAAAACTGCCGCAAAACTGCTTGCACAGTACGAAACGCTTGAGAAGGTTCTTGAAGATGCGGATAATATAAAAGGCGCGCTGGGAGAAAAGATCAGAAAAGGGAAAGATGACGCTATACTGAGCAAAAGGCTTGCTACCATTATTACTGCGGTACCGGTTGAATTTCATGAAGAAGACTTCAGATTGAAAGACTGGAATAAGGAATTGTTGAAAGAGGTATTCACCGAGCTGGAATTCAGAACCATAGCCCAGCGGCTGTTGGGAGAAACAATCGTAGTGGCTTCGCGGGCGGCTGCTGAAAAATCGCCGGCTACCGTTATACAGGCCGATCTTTTTGGTAATATAACAAGTATTGTCCCTTTAGAAGAAAAAGCACCCACCGAAGAGCAACACGAGGCTCCGGCAACAGGATTGAAGACAATCCATAATACCCCCCATAATTATGTAGCGGCAGTTGAGGAAAAAGACCTGGTCAACCTTGTTGAAAAGCTGGCAGCGCAGAAAGAAATATGCTTTGATACGGAAACTACGGGGCTTGATGCGAATGACAGCGAGCTTGTAGGAATGAGTTTCGCGTGGCATGCGGGGGAAGCTTATTATGTGCCCTGTCCGCCGGAAAGAGATAAAACGCTGGACATACTGAAAAGGTTCCTTCCTGTTTTCAGCGATCCTGATATTAGATGGATCGGCCAGAATGTAAAATTTGATATGCTTGTGCTGAAATGGTATGGCGTTGAAATTGCAGGAAAATGGTTTGATACCATGCTGGCGCATTATGTAATAGAACCGGACGGTAAAAGGGGAATGGATATGCTGAGCATGCAGTACCTGAGGTATGAGCCTGTGCATATTGAAGAACTGATCGGGAAAAAAGGAAAACAGCAGGGAAACATGCGCGACGTAGGGCTGGAAAAGATAACTGACTATGCCGCAGAAGATGCAGATATTACATTGCAACTGCAACAGGCGCTTTTGCCCGAGCTGAAAGCGAAGGGCGTGGAGAAGGTGTTTTACGAAGTAGAAAATCCCCTGGTGAAGGTGCTGGCGGATATGGAGCATGAAGGGGTCAGGATAGATGCCGCTTTTTTGAACGAATATTCTAAAGCGCTTGAAATTGAAGCAAAGCTTGCGGAAGAAAATGTATACAAGCAGGCGGGAGTGCGTTTTAACCTCTCTTCCCCCAAACAGTTGGGAGAAGTGCTTTTTGAAAAGCTGCAATTAGATCCCAAAGCAAAAAAAACCAAGTCGGGGCAATATGCTACCGGTGAAGATGTATTGCTCAAATTATCTCACCAGAATAAGATCGTGGAAGATATTCTCGCTTACCGGGAGCTCACCAAGCTGAAGTCTACTTACGTTGATGCGCTGCCATTGATGGTAAATAAAAAGACGGGAAGAGTACATACTACCTATGCCCAGGCCGTGGCAGTAACGGGAAGGCTGGCCAGCAATAATCCCAATCTTCAGAATATACCGGTACGCTCGGCCCGGGGAAGAGAGATCAGGAAAGCCTTTATCCCCCGCGATCCCGGTTATATATTATTATCTGCTGATTATTCGCAGATAGAGCTGCGTATTGTGGCTGCCATCAGCGGCGACCCTGCCATGTGTGAGGCGTTCAGAAGCAATAAAGATATTCATGCGGCAACAGCGGCTAAAGTGTATAATATAGACGAAATAGCAGTGACCAAAGAACAACGGTATAAGGCCAAAAGTGTAAACTTCGGCATCATCTACGGACAGGGTGCTTTTGGGCTTGCAGACAATCTTGGCATCAGCCGGACGGAAGCTAAAGAGATCATTGATAATTATAAAAAAGAATTTTCGGCGATCAATAAATATATGGATACCACTATCAACTTTGCCCGTGAGCATGGGTATGTGCAAACGCTGATGGGGCGAAAGCGCTGGCTCCGCGATATCAATTCATCCAATTTTACAGTGCGCGGGTATGCGGAGCGCAACGCCATTAACTCCCCGATACAGGGCACCGCGGCAGATATGATAAAGCTGGCCATGCAGAAAATACACGCTGCCATGCAGAAAGAAAATATGAAGAGCAAAATGATCCTGCAGGTGCATGATGAATTGATCTTTGATGCCGTTAAGGAAGAATCTTCCGATCTTAAGGCATTGATCATTGAATGCATGCAAACTGCTATGTCCTTACCCAATGACGTGCCGGTAGTGGCGGAAGTGGGAGAGGGTGAGAACTGGCTGGAAGCGCATTGAGCTTTACTGTTTTCTCAGCAATATTTTTTTCGACTGAAAATCCATAGCTGCATTAATGATGTCGGTAAGCTGTGCCCACTGAGTTGCCTTTTCCAGAGCATTTGAATATACTTTTGTTATTTTCAGGTAAATACTATTCCCTTCAATTTTTGCATTTGCAATAAACATACCGCTCGGGTTGGTTACATTTATTGCAAGCTTATCAGCGCCTTCCGCTTTGTAACCTTGTGGAATTTCAAACGATATGTTATACTCAAGCGTTCTGGCAAAAGGCATGTATATGTCTACATTCCGTTCTGATTGCGTTGGTTTGAGCTGTAATTGCCCGCCGATAAGTTTTCCTATGTCAATAATATAATTATTACCGCCTCTCTTTATCCAACCGTCCATTGTGAACTGAGTGGTGTATATAAAGTCAGGCTTTGTATGGCGGAGTCCCATATTATCAATACGTGAAAGGGTGACATCTTTTGGAGCCTGTTCAAATTGTTCTGTGATCTCAGCGGTAAATTGTTCCTTCTGCTCTTTTCTCGCTTTGGCAAAAGCGGATGTATATTCGTCGGTCAGCGACCGGTTTCTTTTGCTGTCGGCAAATTCTTCCATAAATGATTCTTTTACAGCCAGCGCTTTCCTTTCTTCTTCATAATATTCCTCAAACAGGAGCAGCCTTTTTTGTTCATTTTGCCGCATCTGGCCTTTTAATATTGTTTGCCGGTCAATTTTCAGGTGTTCCATATTTTCTGCCAGCGATATTTTCAGGTTTTCAATCTGCATATTCTTTTTTGCCGGAGATCTTGGAATATTTTCCATAGCTCCATCGTCAAGCCTTAAAAATGTTTTATTAAAACCTTTTAAGGAAAGTGTTGGATCCTGTTGTCCTTCGAGGTCCCCGGGAATATAATTACAATTGGTGAAAGGCCCTTCTGCGCACATGTATATGGGAGTGCCTTCAGTAGTTTTAAGTATATAATCAAAGTCATCCACCAGTATTACCTGCTTTGCATCGGGACCATATATAGAGGTCGCAAGAATGATCTCGTTTTGGATGCCTAATTTGTCAAGTGTAAGGCTAAGCAGCAGTAAGAATTTTTTTTGGTTGGCCACCTGCAAATTCCTTTCCACACCTACATTTATTTTATCCGCAGGACTTACTTTATAAAATATTAAATACCTGAATGCATAATAGATATAATAGGGAAAGCTGTCACGGGGAAGCTCATCTACTTTTCTCATGCGTTTGATCATAGCTTTGATCTCTGATGATATACCTTCGGCTACAAGCCCCATATTGGTATATGTAAAGTCTTCCTTCATGTCTACCTTAACGTCTTCAATGATCTGTTGATAAGGCTGGTTCCGGTATACTTCACCCGCAGTTCTCTTTATTTTTCTTGGGCCGCCAATGCGAATATTCATTCGTAAAATGGGAAGCTGCCGGAAAGGAGACATCCAGAGGTCAACAGGAGCTTTGGCAATATCCTCCATTTGTACGTCTAAGATATTGCTGCCGTCTGTATCCTTTTTGACCTTAAATTCAGGGGCGCCGTTCATTGCCCTGTACTCTACAGCACATGTGGGGCTTATTTCACAATGGAGGGAAGAAAAAAGGATGGGCTTATCGTCGCCGAATATAAAAGAATAGGGTTCAGTTCTATAGTTCACATCCTCTTCCTCCTGCTGGTAAAAAAAATAATCAATAATATCACCTACTTCAAGCCCTGGTATAGCTATTTTGCTTCGCTGCTCATCTTTGTTATTTTTTATCACTACCTCCTCGTCTGTATTTACTTCCTGGATGCTGCCATTGGGTTTAATGATCCGGACACCAAGTATAGTGACCCTCCCTGGTTTTTTTGCAGAGAAAAACTTAGCCAGCTTTTTATACTTCTGATAACTGATCTCGGAATATTCATCTAAGGTTGCCTTGTCATTTAGTTTGACCTGCTCTCTAAAGGTGTTGGTGAAATATGTTTCCTTGTATTTAACGGCAGTAATAACGAGGAACTTGAACTTACTTTTGCTTAATGCTTTGATCTCCTGGTGCCTTGCCAATATCACGCCGGGTTCATTTTCATACTTTGATGGTATGGTATGCTTACTGAATGCGGGAATGTCCCAGCCCCATATTTCTTTTCGCACCTCTTCTACTTTCTTTTTGTATTCTGCATCATCCTGTGAAAAGGCAACACTGCTCATTGCGAGGATAGCGCAGATCAGCGTAATAAGGTATTTGTTCATTGTTTCAAAAAATTAATATTATGGAAGTTTATTTTTTTGTTAGGGTGACCTGCTCGTTATAACATTTTCTAAGCTGCTGTATATTGCTGTTCCATTTATTGAAATCAGTTTTTTTCAACAGCGTATGTTTTATTATTATCTCTTTGCGGTATACCAGTTTTTCAGCAGAAGCTTTGTAATTAATGCTGAAGCTGTACCCCGCGTCATCTATATTTAATCCTGCCGGCAGCTCATTAATCTTATACCCTGGAGGAATAGTAAGTTCAGTTTCGGATATAAGATGTTGCTTATAAGGAAATATTACATCCTGTGTGCGTTTATCCGTGTTGATCGCTGCATCTTCCATTTCTTTCCTGAAGTCCATATCTACATACAGTTCATCTCCGAATCCTGAAACGGCATCTTTATAATTAAGCTTATAGTCAATGCTTAGTTCATTGTTGCGGTCATTAAGATCGGAGGTCTGCAATTGGGTTATCGTATATTTAGAGTTATTATCTGACAGGTAAGACTGGAGTGATGTGGATAATTTATCTTTTTTGAGCCCATGAATCTTAAATAGTAAGGATTCTTTACTCTCTCCGGATAACCTGTAAAACACCGGGCCTGCAAGATCATTCCCATCTATAGTTAACAACCTTTTTTCACTGCTTATATTTTGAGATGGCGTTAGCGTAGGGATCCTTTCCAGAATAAATTTATCTCCATCCTCTATTAAAACCTGTCTGCCCTGTATTCGTTCTGCATATTTATCAAAGCCCATATAAGTTTCCGTTGCATCCAGAAAATAGAAACGCCCTTTATACTTCACCGCACAGATCATGTGGTTATCTACAGAAAGGGAAGGTGTTGAATAATCGTAGGCTATATGATTGGTGCCAATCCAGCATAAGCGTGCGTCGAAGCCGGCGCCCTGCAGCAACTCTTTTGTGAGATTAGCCATCCCCTTGCAATCTCCGTATTTTTTACTGAGCACATCCTGTGCTTTTTCCGGCCTGAACCCTGCCATCCCGTCTTCGAAGGCGATGTACCTTATATTATCCTGAACATATTTATAAACAGCTTTGATTTTTGCAGTATCATTTTTAAGATTATTCGTGATCTCCGCAGCTTTCTGTTTTATGCTGACAGGATCATTGCCAATTTGTTTTACCAGGTGCCTGTACCATGCATATTGATCGGCAACAGTATTAAAATAAGTGATCCTGCCTGCCTTTGTTTCAGCAGAGTGGCAAAGCATTAAAAGGTGGGGATAAATGTAGGATGGACCGGGGCTGTTGGGCTCATTTTTTCTTGCAGCCATTTGCTGTATATTGTATGTGTATGTAGTAGCATTCTCTTTTTTTTCTACCTGCTTATCTATCCTGTAACCTTCAAAATTCATTTCTTTTATATCAAGATGCATCCATGCGGGGACTTCTATTACTATTTGTTTGTGTTCAATTTTGTGCGCTTCAGGAAAATATATTGTTGTGAAGTATCTGGGGTCGTTGATCGTTTTACTGACCTGCACTTCTGTCTCCGCACCCTTTTTTTCCAATGGTACTCTGACATTGCAAACCCTTGCATCGGAATAAAAAATATTATCAACGGAGTAATAATCGAAGGAAGGCTTTAAATATTTCGCTTTTTTCCCTTCTATGAATACCGACAGGTCGGTAACAGATGATTGCTCGTCGTAAAATTCAACGAAGGAGAATTCCGTACGAAAACCGTCACAGCGAAAAACAGTATTGGATTGTTCACTGATCAATACGCTGCCTTCCCCGGCGCCATACATGAATGCGTATTTTTCTGTTTTATTTTTAATGACAATATTATTGTCATCATCCGCTATTGCAGGTCGGGAAGGAACAGCCTTTAAGGGTGAATGCAACAATACCGTTGCCAAAAAGGCAATTAAGGGTCTGGCAATTTGAATCATTGGGTCCAAAGTTGAGATAAATTTGTATTTTGACGGTGAGACGTGAGGTTTTCACATGTCACTTCTGACGTTTTACGATTAACATAGCCTTTGTTCAACGTTGAAGCTATATAAATATTATTTCTTTCGAATGTATTCGCAAGAGTTTTTATAATATTCTTTTTGAACCGGTAAACTTATCTTCTATCAGGACTATTCCGGGCTGTTTTCCTTTTTCAAAACTACCCAGCTCATTCTCAAAACCAAGTGCTTTAGCCCCGTTCAGGGTTGCCCATTGCAATATATCTTTCAAAGGCGTTTGCGGCAGGTGATGCTGCATAGTCTCTATCTCCTTACCAATGCTGAGTTGCCGGTTGCTCCCGTAACTGTCGGTGCCTAATACGATGGTGCATTGATGCTTCATAAGGAGATCAACCGGCGGCAACCGGTTTTCAATATACATATTGGCATTGGGGCATAAGCAGTAAATAATTTGCATATTATTGGCTGATGTATATTCTTTTGCAAAGACAATATCAGCTTCTGATATATAAGTATTGTGAACGGAAATAATAGTTTGCCCTTGATTAAAATATGGCAGCCATGTCTGCAGGCTGCTTTTACCTGAAGGCGTGACCGGCAACTGTTTCCTGCCGATGCTTTCATAGAAAGTCAGGAACTTTCCGGTGCCATGTGTAAAGAGCTCATCCTCGGCAGCGCATTCCTGGTTGTGAATGGTGATGGTTTGCCCGGCGGTGTGTGTATTGATAAGCCGGAAAGTTTGGGGAGACAGGCTGTATATGGCATGAGGTGACAACGTGGTTGCCATAGAAGGCAATGCATTTTTGAACTGCATCTGTATAGCCTGGAATTTTTCAAGTCGCCCGGCGGCCAATGCATCGTCAAGATTGGTGATCTCAAGAAAGCTGTGCCACCTGAGCGGGCTTTTGATCTTTTGCATAAGGGAATAAGGCTGATTGCTGATGTCGCCAACCGCGGTGATGCCATTTTGATACATTTCCAGGTCTGCCTCCTGCATAGCTGCATCTTTCTCTTCCCGGGAGAAGGAGGGAAATTTCATTACAGCGGCAATAAAGCCGGTAAGTCCTGTGCCGGGCGGAATACGATTGCGCAGGTGGCTTAGTTCTATGTGGCAGTGGCAGTTGACAAAGCCGGGAGCTAATATTCCCGGTAGCTGCTGTATGTCGTCCCCGGCTTCAGGGTGGTGAATGATATCCACTACTTTGCCCCTGGTATCTGTGATCAATACATGAGTATTGCCGAGAAGCTCGTTGCCGGTGAACAATTGGTCTGCCTGAAATTTGCAATACGCCATAGCTGAATTAACTTTGCTGCCCTGAAAGCCGATAATAGTTACCGGAAGTTGAAGTGTGCGACGCAAGGGACGATGCCAGGCGCACTACAGCCGGTACCACAAAATAAAAGAAAACATCCGCAACGGCTTCAGAAAATAATATACGATGATTGATAAATTAGAGGCTATAAAAGCAAGGTTTGAGCAGTTGGGAATTGCGCTTACTAACCCTGAGATCGTAAATGATAATAAAAAGTTTACTGCTACCAGCCGGGAGTACCGTAGTCTTGAAAAGATTGTGCAGGCATATACGGCTTACCGGAAGCTGTTGGATAATATTGCCTTTAATAATGAAGTGCTGAACGGCGATGATGAGGAAATGCGGGATCTTGCCAAGCTGGAGCTCCCTGAGCTGGAAGAGCAGAAAGCAAAAGCGGAGGCGGAGATACGCCACATGCTGATACCCAAAGATCCACAGGATGAAAAGAATGCCATCCTTGAAATAAGGGCAGGTACAGGGGGGGATGAGGCTTCCCTGTTTGCGGGAGACCTGCTGCGGATGTATCTCCGCTATTGTGAAAGGAGGGGATGGAAAACGGCTGTACTCAGCGAGAACGAGGGAACGGTTGGCGGGTATAAGGAAGTGCAGGTGGAGGTGACGGGAGAAGATGTCTATGGCACTTTGAAATTTGAAAGCGGCGTACACCGTGTGCAGCGGGTGCCCGATACCGAAGCCAGCGGAAGGGTGCATACGAGCGCGGCTACCGTGGCAGTAATGCCCGAAGCGGAGGAGGTGGATTTTGAGCTGAGAGAAAGCGATGTAAAAATGGAAACGGCACGCAGCGGCGGCGCCGGCGGCCAGAATGTAAATAAAGTGGAAACAAAGGTAATGCTCACCCATATACCTACAGGCACAGTAGTGATATGCCAGACGGAGCGCTCACAATTGGGAAACCGCGAAAAAGCGATGCAGATGCTGCGCACACGGCTATACGAAGAGCAGGTGAGAAAACAGGAAGAAGAAATTGCCCGGCATAGAAAAAGCCTTGTAAGCACCGGCGACCGCTCTGCAAAGATCAGGACATATAATTACCCGCAGGGGCGTGTCACTGATCATCGTATAGGGCTCACCGTATACAACCTGGATGATGTAATGAACGGCAGCCTCCAGGAATTTATAGATGCCCTGCAGTTTGCTGAGAATGCGGAAAAAATGACACAGGAAAATTGAAAGCGGGCAATATCTCCTCCCGTTTCACAATAAAATTTGCTTTACTGTAATGTATAAGCCACTATGCTGTTTTTCCAGAAAGTAGGCACGTATACTATCTTCTTTGCAGGATCGTACCCTATATCTGCAGAATTGATTTTCTGCTCGCGGGTATCAAGCAGGTGATCTTTTCGGCCATCTGCATGAACATACCATATTGACCCGGCCCAGCAGGAAACAATAAAATCTCCGTTGCCTACGGCTTCAATGCCATCGGTACCGCCCTCCATTCCGTCTGCGATCTTGGTAAGCGATCCGCCTTTTTCCACTTTATATAATCCTCCTGCATCAACAGCATAAAGTGCAGTACCTACCGCCAGAACACCATTAGGGCCTTTCATGTTTTCTGCCACAGTGGTTACTTTTCCCTTTTCAATACGATGAAGCTTTTTAGTCTGTGAGTCAGAAACATATATTGTACCTTTATTGTCTACCGTGAGATCATTTAGCCCTTTTGCGCCTTCTATGGGTATTCTTTCAATAATTTTTCCCTGGCGGATATCTATTACTGCTACAACATTTACATCAGCCACATAGAGCTTACCTCCATATATGCCCATGCCTTTGGGTGCATTTAATCCTGTTACCCATTCCGAGGCAATGATCTTTCCATCCAGGCCTACCTTACCAATAGATCCTTTTCCGTCCATCTCCCAGGGCTGCCCGTCAATATTGGCAACATATAAGACTTTGTTGGCGGCACTGTACAAAACAGATTCAGGCACTTTGAGCAGCGTATCTGTTTCCCATTGCCTTACAAGCTTGTGCTCCTGTGATTGGGCTGTGCTGTATAATAAAATAAGACTAAAGAAAGCAGCGCAGAGTATTGAAGGTTTCATAAATGCTTTTTTGATGGTTTATAATAATACCCGTTTAGCCGGAATTGCTGAAATTGAATATCAAATATAAAAAATATCATCTTATTATAATTACCCGGTTGGTAAAGGCTTTGTGTTCCTTGATAAGGAACTGACCGGGCTGTTTCCTGAGCTCGAAAAGCAGGCAGGAAGCAGGTTCGGAGATATGTATTAGTAAAGACATTTTGAACTACAGGGGATATGTCGTTTCTCCTTATTGCTGTATCTTCGCCGGCTATGGAGAAAAAGGAGCAGAAAAGTATTGTAATGAGCGGTATCCGGCCCACCGGTATCCTGCACCTGGGTAATTATTTTGGCGCTCTGAGAAATTATTTGCGGATGCAGGAAGAATATGAGTGCTATTTTATGATAGCCGATCTTCATTCGCTTACTACCCACCCCGACACAAAAGAGCTAAGAAATAATGTATTGCATGTAATGTCGGAATACCTGGCATGCGGACTCGATCCGGGCAAAGTAGCCTTGTATTGCCAGAGCTATGTGTATGAAACCTCGGAGCTCTACCTTTATCTCAATACCCTGGCATACAAGGGCGAGCTTGAAAAAACAACCACCTTTAAGGATAAGGCAAGGCTTCAGCCTCAGAATATAAACGCGGCGCTGTTGACGTATCCTGTGCTGATGGCCGCCGATATTTTGCTGCACCGCGCCTTATATGTGCCGGTGGGCAAAGACCAGGAGCAGCATCTTGAGATGGCGCGCAACTTTGCCAGCAGGTTCAACCACCGGTATGGTGATGTTTTTCCCGAGCCCCAGGCTTTTAATTTTGGGGAAGCGCTGGTAAAAGTGCCAAGTCTTGACGGGACAGGTAAAATGAGCAAGAGTGAGAACCAGAATGCCACTTTGTATTTGTCGGATGATGATGACCTTATCAGGAAAAAGATCATGAAGGCAAAAACGGATGAAGGACCTAAAACTCCCAATGCTCCAATGCCTGATTATATTGAAAACATTTTCCAGCTGATGCAGCTTGCCGGTTCTGCCGGGGTGTACGAAAAATACAGGGAAGATTATAATAATTGCAGCATTCGCTACGGCGATATGAAGAAGCAACTGGCAAACGATATGATCGCATTCATCAGGCCCATACGCGAAAAGGCAATTGCCATCCGTAACAATGAAGCCTATCTAAGGGAAGTGCTGGAAGCCGGGGCGGAAAAGGCACGAAAAAGCGCTGAAGCTACAATGAAACTGGTTCGGGAGGCTGTTGGCACAAAATATTTTTAAGAAAAGAGCAGTTCCGGGCCTTAAAAGCGGTTAAATTTATTTATCTTGAAAGATAACATTATTAAGCCGCAGTTATCCGTATCCCATTTTTCAATCTCTGAATGTAAACGTAATGGCGAAAACTAAAAGACCCAAGCACATTGCTATTGCCGGGAATATCGGTGCAGGAAAAACTACGCTTACCGAGCTCCTGAGCAAGCACTATAAATGGATACCGCAGTTTGAAGATGTGGATCATAATCCCTACCTGTATGATTTTTATGAGGATATGCCAAGATGGAGCTTTAACCTGCAGGTGTACTTTCTCAATAACCGCTTGAACCAGTTGCTTGAGATACAAAAGGGAAATGAAACAGTGATCCAGGACAGAACAATATATGAAGATGCACATATTTTTGCACCTAACCTGCATGAGATGGGCTTAATGAGCAAACGAGATTTTGAAAATTATTTCCGCTTTTTTGAAACCCTCAGGCAAATGGTCAACCCTCCCGACCTGCTGATATATTTGCAGGCTTCCGTACCTACACTGGTTGGGCAGATCCAAAAAAGAGGCAGAGAATATGAAGAAAATATACGCCTCGATTACCTGAAGCGGTTGAATGAGTTTTACAACAAATGGATAGAAAGCTATAAAGAAGGACCATTGCTTGTAATTGATATTGATAAAAATAAGTTCGCCGAGAATGAAGAGCATCTCGGGGATATCATACAGAAAATTGACTCCCAGTTGTACGGATTGTTTTAGCCGACCCTGTTAATGGTAACTTCACCTTATCCGTGAGAAGTGAAAAGAAAGAAGCGGGACACCCATGGCCGACTGCCGATAGCTCACTCCGGCAAATAGAAAGGGATCTCGTAAGTATACAGGTAATCTATCTCCCTGTTGTGCGAAACTGCCGGTTCCCATTTGGGAACAGACTTCAGGAATCTTACTACTTCGTCCTGCAGCAATGGATTATTTTCGTTGAGAAAATTGATCCTCGTCAGCCTGCCTTCTTTATTAATGAAGAATTCAAAATTCACCGTGCCCTCAATACCTCTTTTTAATGCTTTATCGGGATAGATCATATTATCAGTTACAAACTGGTCAAAACTAAGCGCTTTTTCAGGGCAGGGTTTCATATCAATCCGGCAATTGCTTCCTGTATTATTGCCCAGCGTATCAAAGCAGTCCAGGTCGTTCAGCTTCTGGTTTTTATATGTTTCAATAGTAGCGGGCTTCCCGTTGCTGTGATACCAGCGCCATATACCATCAGGCGAACCATGCACATAGTTCCCTTCAGATTCCATATTTCCTCCCGTATACCATGTTTTCCACAATCCTTCTTTTATATTGCTTCGCATCAGGCCGGAATCACTTTTATTTCCGCTGGCATACCAACTGGTGAAGACGCTGTCAATTTTATTGTCATCAAAATAAGTGACCACCCGCTTCATACCATTAGGAAAATACAAGATATACTCCCCTTCTTTTGTTGCCAGTTTTTTATCTTTAAAAAAGCCGTGAAACAGTATCACGCCATTCGGATAATATGCGAAAGATTCCCACTTCCCGTCCTGCTGTATGAGCCTGCCATTATAGGATGCATTCTTCTTTGAGGTGAGCTGGAGCTGCTCATCAAAATAACAATCAGTAGAATCCTGGCTATAGGAAGCGCCTAAACAAATTATACAAAAAAAACTAAGATAAATTTCTTTCATCAAAGCAACCTTTTGAAAAAGTAATACGAAGACTTATAAAGTACTAAGATAAGATTAATGCGTAAACAACATTATTTAAAACCTTATTTGCATATGTTACACAAAGAAAGGATCTCATCTCTATTGTTCATGAGGGCAGCCGGTGATATATTTTGTTTGATAATGCTATTGTTTGGTTTTTCTTTCATGAGCGCTTGTAATAAAAATGAGGCTGAGCCGCCGGTAGTTCAGCAGCCGGTCATTAAATTGGCTACAAGCGCCACACTGGGCACTTATTTGGTTGACACATTAGGTAATACGTTGTATTATTTCTCGAATGATTATAACGGGCAGAACAATTGCGCGGGAGGCTGTGCTGCATTGTGGCCCGCATTTTATGCCGGGGATAATCTTACACCAAATGAATTAGGTGACGGTCTTGATATTGCCGATTTTGGAACGGTCACTATTACCGGGGGGCAAAAGCAGACTACTTACAAAAGTTGGCCGCTGTATTATTATGCCCCGGTAGTAAGCGGAACCAATGTCAGGGAGAGCCCGGGCGAAACAAAGGGCGAGGGACTCGGGAATGTATGGTATGTTGCCAAACCGGACTACAGCATTATGCTGGTAAATGCACAACTGGTTGGCAGTGATGGTAAGAGTTATAAGAGCGATATGACAGAGGGCACGGGTAAAACTTTATATTTCTCGGATCCTGTTGGGGTAAGTCTTTACGGTTTCTCAAAAGACAGCGCTAACCTCAATAAGTTTACCAAGCCTGATTTCTCCAATAACAAGGTATGGCCGATTTATGAAACAGACAAGATGGTAGTGCCGTCCACGCTCGACAAGTCATTATTTGCTACTACGGGAGTATATGGCAAAACCCAGCTTACCTATAAGGGCTGGCCGTTATATTATTTTGGCGCGGACAGCTTAAAGCGTGGATTGAATAAAGGCATTAGTTTTCCTGCTGTCGGTGTTTGGCCTATAATGGTGAAAAATGCGCCGGCAGCACCTTTACCTTAGTTCAGGGTGTGCTGTGTAAGGAGTTGTTGTGGTGAAAAAAGAGGGCGGAAAACTCCGCTCTCTTTTTATACCGGGATGCTTTCGCAGTATTCCTAATATCCTTCGGGAAGAAAGGTCCCTGCATGCAGGGGAAAATTCCCTTGAAGCCCTTTTACACCTTCCGCAACGGCATCCCCGGTCCAGCTTACGTCTTCTCTGTAAAAGCCATGATATATCATCGGGCAGATGCCATCCGGGTTCCAGTTGAGCCAGTCCTGCCTGACATTACGGTTGGCTATTTCAGGAGCGGGTGTCTGTGTGAATACAAATATCTCACTACAGTACATAAAAAAAGCATCCCGACGGGGATGCATCTTCAATAAGTTATTGCTGAAAGGTATTAAGCGAGGCTGTTCACTTTCCTGGCGAGCTTGCTTTTCAGGTTGGCAGCCTTGTTTTTATGTATAATACCGCGTTTTGCCAGCTTATCTATCATGCCTGCTACGGAAGGAAGTTCTTCTTTAGCCCCCTTGCCGTCTGTAATTGCCTTCAGGTCGCGAATGGCATTACGGGTAGTTTTGCCATAATAGCGGTTTCTTTCCCTGCGTTTGGCAGCCTGACGCACATCCTTTTTCGTAGCTTTATGATTGGCCATACTTGAAATTTTTTGGACGGCAAAGGTAGGAGCATAACTGGTAAATTCCAAATTTTATGTTTCAAAAACCTCATTGGCTGTTATCATATTGCATTTTGAAGATTTGTCCCCGGTCAGGAAAAATTATTATAAAATACCGCCGTTATAAGATAACCTTAATTTTTTTTAAATCATGCATAACTGCCTGCTTTTGACCGTGCTTAAAGAGCGATATCGGTAAAAAACCTGTAGTTTTGTTGCTCTTATCAAACGATAACCATGAAGGATTTTTCGTATATCACTAACTCCGATCCGGCATACATCGAAAACCTCTATAAAGATTTCGAGAAAGACCCGGAAAGTGTGGATCCGGACTTCAAAAAATTTTTTGAAGGATTTGACTTTGCCATAGCTAACAGCAAGCCTTATGTAAATGGAGCCACTGCCAGTGGCGTAGCGGAAGGCAGGGGGGCTACCCCGGCTTATACCACCACCGACGGGGTAGACTGGAAAAAGGAATTAGGGGCATACCGGCTTATCCTGGGATACCGCAACAAAGGGCACCTTATAGCAGATACCAACCCCATCAGGGTGCGCAAAGACCGTGGCGCCAATCTCAACCTCGCCTTCTTTGGGTTTACAGAGGATGATATGGATAAGAATTTTTTTGCGGGAAATCTTATCGGGCTTGGCACTACCTCTCTCCGGAAAATACTGGAGCATCTTAAATCCTGTTATGCCGGGCATGTGGGCATTGAGTTTAAATATATCAGCGATCAGAAAAAGGTAGACTGGCTGACCACCGAAATGGAGAAGAACTTCATTCAGCCGCTGCCCCTCAGCAAAAAGGAAAGGATACTGGAAAAGCTGAACCAGGGCGTGATGTTCGAGAAATTCCTTCATACCAAATATATAGGCCAGAAACGGTTTTCACTGGAAGGCGGGGAAACTACTATCCCGGCGCTGGATGCGATCATCAACAAAGTGGCTGAATTTGGCACACAGGAAGTGGTGATAGGTATGGCGCACAGGGGAAGGCTGAATGTGCTGGCCAATATTATGGGTAAAACCTATAATCAGATATTCAGTGAGTTTGAGGGTACCGGCAAGCTTGACCAAACCATGGGAAGCGGCGACGTAAAGTATCACCTGGGCTTTGGCAGTGAAGTAAAAACACCGGACGGGCAGCTCATGCATCTCAAGCTGATGCCTAACCCTTCCCATCTTGAAGCCGTTGATCCTGTAGTAGTAGGCTTTGCAAGGGGGAGGGCGAATGTATTGCATGAAAGCAAT
Organism: uncultured Terrimonas sp.; assembly: GCA_964461595.1. Lineage (GTDB taxonomy): Bacteria > Bacteroidota > Bacteroidia > Chitinophagales > Chitinophagaceae > Agriterribacter. The sequence continues at coordinate 80,640 of CAYWVB010000019.1, forward strand.
TATGATAAAGTGCTCCCCATACTTATACATGGAGACGCTTCTATTGCAGGGCAGGGTATAGTATATGAAGTGCTGCAGATGTGCAAGCTGGAAGGATACCAGACCGGCGGCACTATTCATTTTGTGATCAACAACCAGATAGGCTTTACTACTGATTTTGATGATGCGCGCAGTTCTGACTACTGCACTTCGCTGGCGGCGATGGTGCAGGCACCGGTAATGCATGTGAATGGTGACGACCCCGAAGCAGTGGTAAAATGTGCCGAGATAGCGGCAAGATACAGGAAGGAGTTCCGGTCGGACGTATTTATAGATATGGTATGCTACCGCAGGCACGGGCACAATGAGGGGGATGACCCTAAATTTACCCAGCCTACCCTATATGCGCTCATAGATAAGCATGCCAATCCCCGTGAAGTATATGTAAAATACCTGCTGGAGCATGGCGAGCCGGAAGCGCAGGAACTGGCAAAGGAAATGGAAAAAAAATTCTGGAATGATCTCCAGGATCGCCTGGACGAAGTGAAACAAAATCCCCTTCCTTATACTTACCAGCAGCCGGAGCAATGGTGGAAGCAGTTGCGTAAGGCTACTGATGAAGATTTTGACCAGTCGCCTGAAACCGGGATAAGCAAAGAAAATTTTGATGCGGTCTTTAGCGCAATGATGAAATGGCCCGAGGATTTTACGCCGCTGCGTAAAGTGGAAAAGATCATACAGGATAAGGTAAAGCTGTTTGAGACGGAGAAAAAACTGGATTGGGCCACAGGCGAGCTGATGGCTTATGGCAGCATCCTGCTGGATGGCAAAGATGTGCGTATGAGCGGGCAGGATGTGTGCAGGGGAACTTTCTCACACCGCCACGCTGTGCTCAGGGATGAAAATACCGACAAGCCGTATAACAGGCTTAGCAGGATACCGGGAGCAACCGGCAGGTATAGAATATACAATTCTTTTTTGAGCGAGTACGGGGTATTGGGTTTTGAATATGGTTACGGGCTGGCTAATCCTAATGCCCTGGTGGTATGGGAAGCACAGTTTGGCGATTTCTGCAACGTGGCACAGCCGATGATTGACCAGTTCATCACCTCAGGCGAAGAAAAATGGAACAGGATGAATGGCATCACTATGCTGTTGCCGCATGGCTATGAAGGTCAGGGACCGGAGCACAGCTCTGCCCGGATGGAAAGGTTCTTGCAGTTGTGTGCCGAGCTCAATATAGTGATCACCAATATTACTATTGCTTCCAATTTTTTCCATGCCCTGCGGCGGCAGGTAATCTGGCCTTTCCGCAAACCATTGATCAATTTTTCGCCAAAGGCCAACCTGCGTCATCCCGGCAGCTATTCCCCGGCAGCTGAGTTCACTTCAGGAAGATTCAGGGAGATAATTGATGATGTCTTCGTGGACAATCCTTCAGCAGTGAAAAAGGTGATCTTCTGCACCGGCAAAATATATTTTGACCTTGCAGACCGGCAGCAGAAGGAAAACAGGAAAGATGTGGCCCTGGTGCGGATAGAACAGCTCTATCCTTTTCCATATAAAGCCCTGTCGGCGCTCTACAGCAAATATGGCAAGGCAATATGGTATTGGGTGCAGGAAGAACCACTGAATATGGGTGCTGCTTCGTTCCTGCAGATGAACCTCAATACCGGGCTGCGGCAGCTGGGCCTGCCGGAGATCAATTATGGCGTAATAAGCAGAGAAAGCAGCGCTGCGCCGGCAACAGGTTTTGCAAAGATCCATGCCCAGGAGCAGGCAGAAATCATTGATACGGCATTTTCTATATAATTTTAGGCAAAGTTACATTTAGCATAAACTCATTATAACATGATTGATATTAAGGTCCCTACTGTAGGTGAATCCATAAGCGAAGTAACATTATTAAAATGGGTGAAGTTGAATGGCGATTACGTGGAACGGGATGAGGTAATAGCAGAGCTCGAAAGTGAAAAGGCAACCTTTGAAGTCAATGCAGAAAAGTCCGGCGTGCTTACTACCCGTGTAAAAGAGGGGGATATCTTAGCGATAGGAGCGGTAATGGCTACTATAGATGAAAGCGCTTCAAAGCCGGCGGCATCAAACGGGCAACCAACTGCACCTGCTCAAAAACCTGCTGCAGCATCTCCGGAAGAGCCCGCTGCACCGGCAGTAAAAGCTGCCGGGAAAGGAGTGATAGCAGTAAAAGTACCCACGATAGGCGAATCCATAAGTGAAGTGACGCTACTGAGATGGGCAAAAAAGGACGGTGACCTTGTAAGAAGAGATGATGTGCTGGCAGAGCTGGAAAGTGAAAAAGCTACGTTTGAATTAAATGCCGAAGAGAGCGGCAGGCTAAGCACAACAGCGAAAGAAGGAGATGTGATCAAAATCGGTGACATTATTGGAAATATTGATACAGGTATAGCTGTGCCCGCACAAACACAACCGGCAGCATCCGGACCGGCAACCCCTGAACGGAAGTCCCAGCCTGTGGCAACAGCTACTGCACCGGCAGAGGTAAAAGCGACTCCTGTAGCTGCCGCTATCATTGCCGATAAAAAAATTGACCCCAAAAGCATTACTGCCAGCGGTACAGCCGGGCGTATAGTGAAGGGAGATGTATTGGCAGCACTTGCCAACCCGGGTAAAAAAGCGTTTGACGGGCAGGAACTGTTCAGCCGGAACCAGCGCCGGGAAAAAATGACGAGCCTTCGTAAAACCATTAGCAGGCGCCTGGTGGAATCAAAGAATACTACCGCCATGCTGACCACTTTCAATGAAGTGGATATGACCAGGATAATGGAAATAAGAAAGCTGTATAAAGACAAGTTTAAGGAAATACATGGCGTGGGGCTTGGGTTTATGAGCTTTTTTGCCAAGGCATGTGCCATATCGTTATCTGAGTGGCCCGCAGTGAACGGTTATATAGACGGCGAAGAGCTGGTATACCACGATTACGCAGATATCAGCATCGCGGTTAGCACTCCGCGCGGGCTGACCGTGCCGGTGATACGCAATGTAGAAAGTATGAGCATGGCTGATATTGAGAAAAAGGTAATTGAGCTTGCCGGTAAGGCGCGCGACAATAAATTGTCCATGGAAGAATTGCAGGGAGGAACATTCACCATTACCAATGGCGGTGTGTTCGGTTCATTGATGAGCACTCCTATTATTAATTTGCCCCAGAGCGCCATATTGGGCATGCATAAGATACAGGACCGCCCGATGGCCATGAATGGACAGGTGGTGATTCGTCCAATGATGTATATTGCGCTCAGCTACGATCACAGGATCATCGACGGGCGCGAATCGGTAAGCTTCCTGGTAAGGGTAAAAGAATTGCTGGAAAACCCGGAAATGTTGCTGATAGGGAAAGACCCGGTAAGATCATTGCTCGAATTGTAGGGTTTTTTATAATGAGAGAATCTGATTATCTTTAGTATACAATCCCCCGGCATTATTTCCCTGCTGGTATTTCCAATCCTTTGAACGCGGTCAGCCGGACCGGCATTACAGACCAAACCGGCGAGCGGCAATACTCCACATAATATCCATTGTCACTGCATTCTACCCGGCGGCATACAGCAAAGCCGGACAGGGTGTTGTTACTGTAAAACCGCTTAATAAAATTGCCAGGTGCATTTTTTATTTATCAATAAATATTCGGGAACTCATATTATAGCTGATGACAAAGGTTTTATTACATACACTATGCTGGGGTTCAATTTTATTGGCATCCTGCGGCAAAGAAAGCTCCAGGGAACAGGAAGAGCCCGTAGCGGAAGATACTACCGGGACAAAGTTGTTGACAAGAATAGTAGAATATGAAAAAGATCATCCGGGCGATTCTATTATTACTGATTTCTATTATAACGCTAACAACAAACTGATCCGCACAAAAGAACATACGGTTGCTGCTTCCGGATCGGATCTCGGGGATGAAGATGACGAATATCTTATCTATCGCGATGCAAACGATATCGTAAAAAGGGTGGCAATAATGACCTCACATTATGAAGACGGCATTTTTACTCATAAAGACAGCACTGTATATGATGTAGTATATGACACCGGTTCAAAGCATTATAAATATAGCATCAACACTAACAACTTTGAGGATATAGGCACCCCTTATTTTATTCGCGACAGTTTGGTATATACCTACAATAGCAAAGATCAGATCACCGTGCTCCAGATATTCAGAAAGGATACGGCAACAGGTATTTATTTTGAAGCGGAAAGAAGAGAGCATGATTTTGATGCAAAAGGAAACATGGTAAGAATCAGAACTAATGAAAATTACGATAATCAGGGAGACCCTTTGATTGAAGTTGTAATTACTTATGATGATAAAATTAATCCTCGAAATTTTGGGATGGAAGGTTTTATATTGGGGATGTATTCTTTTTCATGGCCCACTCCTGATAATCCTGTGAAACTTAGTGGTAATGAGCCGGCAGCGTATTCGTACACTTATGATGCCGACAACTACCCCGTTCTGATGGAGAGCTCATTTACGGATGGCGGTAGTGGAAAATCTTATTTTTATTAC
>CAYWVB010000020.1:0-84541 GCA_964461595.1 uncultured Terrimonas sp.
GTAAGTTGTTTCATCCAGTCTTGTTTTGCTTTGTCCATTTCTTTTTTTAAGCCTGCAACTACTTTTGGTTGAACGGCAAGAGCAATCAGGAACCGGTTGATTTTTGTTTGGTAAATAATAAATTGAAAGGAATATTCTACCATTTTCTCAATATATTTCTTCGGAAGAAGCTCATTGTTATCCGCTATAAACTGATTCAGACTTTGCATTAAAATATTAAAGATCCCTTTGAGGATGTCTTGTTTACTGTTGAAATAGTGATAAATAAGACCCTTAGAAATTTTTGCTTTTTGGGCTATGCTTTCCACAGAAGTAGTTGAATATCCTTTTTGGGCAAACAATTCAAGTGCAGCTCTAAGGATTTTCTCCCGACTCGCTTCCTGCATTTTCTCGAAATCTTCTTTTCTTCTTGGCGACATAATATTATTGACTTAACGGTCAGTCAAAAATAAACATATTTTCCTTATGTACAAATTTTTCAGTCATTTTTTTTTGATGTACTTTATTGATGAGGCTTTCGTTTCAATGATAGCGGGCAAAAAGCTGACAATTTATTTGTCGTCCAACTTTATTGCGAATGCAATATTGTGTGTAGTGGCTTTCGGTAGTTTTATTCAGGAAATCTTTTATTTATCAGTCTTTTTCGGGTCTCCAAACAACTTAACGAGTAAGTTGTAAAAAAAATTGGAATAGTCTTTCGGCTTACCAAAAATGAGCCTGGCAGCAACGAAAAATAAAGCAAGCCACGTAATAATCTTCAAAACTTTTGGTGTCAATAAGTACCAGATTACCAGCCTGGAATCATGAGTTTCGTCTGAGTACATAGCGAATAAGCTAAGTCCAATTGCTAGTCCTAAGGTTATTTGCAATATCCTTTTTAGCATAAAACTTATTTTGATTGTAAAAGGTGCAATCGTCTGCGTATAATTTTAAATTCTTGAATTGCTTTATTATTTGTCAGTTATAAAGAACTGTCACATAGCATTACACACAACTCCTAAATATATGCACTCTTAAACGCTTCTAAACATTTACAAACATTTATTCCCGTTTTTAAAATCCCAATTATTTCTTATCAATCAGCTTCTCCAGTCTTGCCATCATTTCATCCTTCTCCTTCAGCATCCTTTCATATAAGCTGATCTTTTCCCCGTGTAATTGAATAATTTTATCAATGGGATTAAAGTGCTGAGTGTTGATACCGTTGTTGTTGATAGCAGTGTTAAGAGTTATAGGCCAAATTTAATTTATTTATATCATATTACACGGTAACAGAAGGCAGATAAAATACGGGCGTATTTTATGTAAAATACAAAGTCTTAAAGCAGGTACGGTATGGCGGCAGGCTTGCTTTGTAAAGAAAAACGTTTTATAATGAATTTAAGAGGCTGCTAACGGAAAATGGCATTGAGTTAACAAAAAATACCTGCTTTAAACTGTTTTATTCAACCCTTTCAGGGTTGTGTTGCTCATTTGCCTTTTACCCCAAGCGAATGGTTATTTTTGTTTGGATACCGCAGCTTAAGGCTACGGGATCAAAGCAGTTGCTTAAATTTATTCACTGCAAGAGACGCAGCCCCGGTAACATATTGTTCCAACGGATTTCAATCCGTTGCATGTTTCCCCCCTGCGAAAAATTGAAATACGTCCTAACAAAGCCCGAAGCTCTGCTCTAACCTTATGCTGTGTTGCAGGTTGCCCGGATAGTTAGAAATGCTCCTGTGGTCAATATCTATGTTTTGTACCTTAGCTACCATCATTAATTATTGCTTATGTATTTGAATAAAGCCCGCTATCTGCAGTTGCCTGTTTTTGCTTTTCTTTTTTCCTGCTCCATTTTTGCCCAGCAGGCAAAGAGCCCCGAAGCTCGTGCGCAATGGTTTAAGGATGCCCGTTTCGGGATGTTTATCCATTGGGGACTATATAGTGCCGCCGAAGGGATCTGGGAAGGAGAAAGATTACGTAATGCCAATAATTACGCGGAATGGATACGCTACCGCAACAGGATATCAAAAGAGGAATATGCTTCTTTGGCAAAGCGTTTTGACTGGAAAAAGATCAGCCCCGAAGAATGGGTATTGCTGGCAAAGAAGGCAGGGATGAAATATATCATCATTACTGCCAAACACCATGACGGCTGCGCTATATGGAATTCTAAAGTAAGCGATTATAACCTGAGCAAATTGAGCGGCACTCACCGTGATGTGCTTAAAGAGCTGGCGGCAGCCTGTAAAAAGCATGGTATTAAACTGGGCTTTTATTATTCGCACTGGCTCGACTGGGAGCATCCCTACGGATGGGATCACAACCAAGAACTCACCGGACGCATAACAGATGAGCAATACAATATTTACTGGCAGGAAAAAGTGCTGCCGCAGTTAAGAGAGTTGCTTACCAATTACGGCGATGTTGCCATGCTGTGGTTTGATATGTGGGTGGATCATAAAACCACTATTGTAAAGAAGGAGCAGCTGGAACAGGTGATCCAACTGGTGCGCACGCTGCAACCCAACTGCCTTATCAATTCCCGCTTAGGGCTTTCTGCCGATACGCCCGGCATTGACTTCCAGACTTTGGGTGATAATGAATTCGGTACGGTTTACAATGATCATCCCTGGGAAACACCCGGTACGATCGCGCACTCCTGGGGGTATAATGCCCTGGAAAATCAATGGAAGTCAACTACCCAGTTGCTGGAATCGCTTATTGACAATGTAAGCCTCAACGGCGGCTATACGCTCAATATAGGCCCGCGCGCAGACGGTTCTGTTCCTTACGAGGGTATAAGGCGGCTGGAAGATATGGGTGCATGGATGTCAAAAAACGGGGAGTCTGTATATGGCAGCACCGGACTTGCATTGAGAGCAGGACAATATGACTGGGGCAGGATCACTACAAAGCTTGTGGGGAACAATAAACAGGATGTTTATCTCCAGGTATACAATTGGCCGCTTGATCATATCCTGCGTGTGACAGGCATCTTGTCAAAGCCTCAAAGCATAGCGCTGATCACTCCATCGGGTAAAAAGATATTACCGTTCTCACAACAGGGGCCATTGATGCGTATTCAATTGCCTGATCAGCCGGGTGATCATTTTGTTTCCACAATTGCTTTGCAGTACGATCAGCCGGTTGATATAGACAGGCAGGTGGCTGCAGAATCCACCTTCGGCGGCTTTGCGCTCAGCGCGGAAAATACTGCAGACAATTCATCGGCATTTCTGTTGGTAAAATATGACGGCTTACGTCCCACTCATTTGGTAATTGATCATTCCGGCAGTCTGGTGTGGAGGCTGTATATACCTGAAGCGGGAAACTATAAGGTAAATCTTTCTTTCCATAACGCTTCGGGTAATGATATGGCAGTGGATGTGTCTGCGGCCAGCCAAATTATCCATCAGCAGTTGAAGCCAACGGGCAGGGTAGTGGTGGAGCCTCACGACAGCTATACTGAAGAATTTACAGACAACCGTATCGGCACTTTTAACTTTCCTAAAGCAGGATTTTACGAAGTAACTTTAAAAGCTGATCCTGCAGCAGGAGAAAAGCTGCTCTTTAACAGGATATGGGTGGATAAAATCAAAAACCTGTAAGGCTTGCAGCGCTGCTACCCGGCCCGGCGAACCTGGTAGGTTTTGCGATTAAAAGATTCCTGACCTTTTTGCTTGCTATCCTTTAGGCAGGCTGTTGATAAGGTTCGGAAATTGTAAAAATAATATACTTCATGTTGAAAGTTTTATCGGTATGTTTAAATAGCTGCATTGTTTTGCGTCAAAGGCCTGCAGCTACAGCGCTTCTTTTTGTGTAACGGTCAATTACAAGTATCCTAAGCTATCAGCTTTATCTATGGCGTCTGAGAAATGCTTTTTGGACTGGGCGGGCTCGTTGAGATAATATGCTCTTATACCCACTTTTAATAGATATGATATTGATTTTGGGATATGCTGGATATTGGGATGCAGGAGAAGAAAAGCCTGCTGAATGCAATCCGGCAGCCTGTTTTTCCTAAGATTAAGCGCTAACAGGAGGAACGAACAAACCGGTAAAAACGGGAACAGGTTTTGGGTCAAGTATTTAAACACCCGGCGGCTTGTTTTTTCCGACAATTCAAAATTACCTTTTACATAATATATCCATGCCAGCATGGAGTCCGAAAGCATTTGGCTGACAGGGTTTTTGTTATTCTCCACATGCGCAGCTAATATTTTATGCCATTGTTCCGTAGCTTCCAGGTTCTTTTCCTGTCTGTAGGAGCCGCATATATAGCTATATGCCATGTTCTTTGCCTCATCATTGTCGCTAGCGCTCATCAATTCAAGCGCCTGTAAAGCGTATTTCCTGCACTCCGCCGGTTGCCTGTTAAGCATATACGTAAAGCTCAGGTTGTTAAGTCCGTCTGCTTCGATCTGTATATTCTGTTGTGCTTTTGCCAGCGTTACAACGCTTCTGCATACTACTATGGCTTCATCAGGCAACATGAACCAGTGATAGCGTACCAGCATATCCATGTATATAATCCTGAGATACTGTATTTTTTGATTACTATCGCCATGGTTTTCAATAAACGGCTTCAATTGCTGCATGGTGTGGGCATATACCGAAAATGAGCGGGTGGTATGCAATGCAAAACAATACTCGAGATGGATGTTGATATAATGAAAATCCCATTCTTTTCCCCGCTGGCTTTTGGAAAGCAATAGCCTGATGGACTTTTTAAAAAAAGGAACAGCATCATAAAACCGCCACTGAGCGGTATAGCTTTTCCCCATTTTTCCGTATAGGAGTGCCTTAGTATAATTGCTTTCAGCCGGCCATGATATCATATTACTGATACTGGCGCGGGCTTCTTCAAAATTCCCCTTTGCGATCAATATATCAATCTGGTCAATGTTCATATTTTTGTTAGCGAAGCAGTTTGTTTATAGCTGCGATCTTATTATCAACCCCCGATTTTTGATAAATATTATAACAATGTCGTTTTACGGTGTCCACGCTGATCTTAAGCTCCCCAGCAATTGCTTTATATGATAATCCTTTTGACAGTAAAAGAAGAATATCCTTTTCTCTTGAAGTGAGCAGGGAAAGGTCTGCTGATGTTTCTGTATCAGCATTCTTAACAGCAAGCAGCCTTTTTATCACCGAATCGCTGATCTTTACCCTTTCTTCCAGTGTCTCTTTTAAAGTATTGAGATAGGCAGCCGGCTCGCTTCCTTTAAAAATATAATGAGCAGCTCCTGCTGCAAGCAGCTTTAGAATTTTCTCATCAGTTTCGTCGCCTGTGATAGCCACAACAGGAGTATCAGGAAATATTTTTTTTATGCGCGCCATTTCTGCGGTTCCGGCAGTTTCAGCAACGACGATATCGGGCTTTGGCATTTTTGCCGGTTCAAGCTCTTTTACTTTTTTAAAGAGACCGGTGACTTCAAATTCAAAAGAATAGGCAAGCAGCAGCTTCAGTATTTCCCTGAAGTTGGTATCGGGCGTTATAATAATTATAGTATACCTGTTTATTTCGGCTTCCATTATAAAAAGCATTTGGTATCTCCCGGAATTGATCCGCATGTTTAATGCTTCGCTGGCGACGGGTGTAATTTAGTAATACCAATGACTTTGGCAATACTACGAAAGTGTTATAGAAAATGTGAAAAAAATTACTTTAGGGCTTTTCCTTTGGAGAGGCCGGGAGGGGCCTTGCTTGCTTAGTCGTTTTGCGTGAAATCTTCTCTCAATACTTATTTCCCAAAATACTTATTCAACGCCTCTGTTCTGTTGTGTACATGCAGCTTTTCGTAAATATTGAAGCAGTGTCTGCGCACGGTCTCGTTGCTGACGCTGAGCTGCCGGGCAATTTCTTTATATAGCAGCCCTTTGGAAAGGAGCCGAAGTACTTCGTTTTCCCTGGGCGTAAGCTGGTTTTTTGCCGGAGCGGTTTTTTGCCGGAAGGATTGAACCACTTTGCGGGCCACCTGGTTGCTCATGGGGCTGCCGCCGTTTTTCAGATCGGTGACTGCTTCAAGGATCTCAGTGGTGGAGGCGCTTTTGAGGATGTAGCCATGCGCTCCCGCTTCCAGCGCTAAAAAAACCTTTTCGTCCTCTTCATAAGCCGTGCACATCATACACAAAAGCCGCGGATTTTTTTCTGTCAGCCATTGTACCAGCTTTATACCGTTAATGCCGGGCAGCTGTATATCCACTACTGCGATATCAACATAATGATAGGCATCGTCCTGCATACAAGCTTCGGCATTGCTGTAAGCGGCACTGCATACCAGGCCTTCTGCACTATCAAAGAGCTGTTGAAGGCCTTTCAGGTAGTCCGGCGTATCTTCTACAATCAATATATTGATCATCCCCATAAAGTTAATGACTGGCGCCGGTGATTTATATAACACTTTCGTGTGATAGGCCTGAAAGGGGTATGCTGATCTTTACGGTTGTTCCAATATGGTTTTCAATTGTCAGTAATCCCTGTACCGCTTCTGTATGTTTTTTCATATTTCTTATCCCGTTGCCTGCAGGTTTTGCAGTGCATATTTCAGGTATACCTTTTCCATTGTCGTGTATGGTAATGGTGAGCTCACCGGTAAGCGTTATGGTAAACACTACCTCTGTTGCCCGGGAATGTTTAATGATATTATGCATTGCTTCTTTTACCAGAAGCTGGATATGCCGCCTGTTGCCACCGGTAACTTTTATCCCGGGAATGGATTCAGGTATGTCATACCTGTAAGCAATAGCTACATTATCAAGCAGGGTGGCCGATTGCAGCCGTATATAGCTGATGAGCTGATCAAGCGTATCGTTCTCGTTATTCAGCGCCCACACTATTTCCCGCATTTTCTGGATAAGTTCACGGGAGTGGCTGGAAATTTTTTCAAGATTAGGGTCTTTGCCGGTATTGCTTCCTGCCCCGTTGAGCGACTGGCTTAATATCCTGATGGTGGAAAGCCCGCTGCCCAGGTCGTCGTGCAGCTCTGTTGATATCCTGGCACGTTCTACCGCTATAGCATTTTGTAGCTCCAGCTCCTTCTTTTGCAGGTATAATTTCCTGTTGATATAGCTGCGCACTACCAGATATACCGCAGTAATGCTTAATAATATAAGCAGGCTTTTGAACCACCATGTTTTGAACCAGATGGTGGCAATATTAAATTCAACCCTTCTTTCAGGCGAAAAGCTTCCATCGGCATATTGAAGCTTTATCCTGTAAACATAGTTTCCCGGTGGCAGTTGCATATAGCTCTGCCCGCTATGGCTGGTTGTATTCCATCCGGCATCAAAATTTTCTAACCTGTAAATAGTTTTATAGAATACTGTTTTATCAAAATCAATAATATCATGCCAGAACGTAATATTATTCTCGTCAGGCTGCAACTGTAATCTTCCGGTGGACTGCATTGTATTAATAAGCTCACCATTTACTGTTACGTTGTTTAATGCTAAAGCAGGCTTTGACGAAGTGATGTTTTTAGAAGGGTCAAACCAGGTAATACTGGAATACTTATCCGATAGCCCGATATACCCGTTGCCGGTACAGGTCATTGCAACATCTGTGACGTGGAATTTGATATTGCCTAACCCGTTTGCAACGGAGTACCTCAGGAAATCTTTTTGTTGCACACGAAAGAAAAACAAAGCCGAGCCGGTTGTTATCCAGAGATTATTGTTTTTGTCTGCAATAATGTTATATAAACGGTTTTCCGTGAGACCGTCTTTTTCAGAAAAGATTTCATAAGCGGTGATCTCTCCATTATGGAGTGGAGCATGCACCAATCCTTTTTTGTTTATTAACAGCCAGATGTCATTATCATTTGTTATTGCAAAATCGCTTATTTCCCCCGGAGGTATTTTTCTTGTTTTTTTATTTTCTGTTGCAGCATATTTAACAGTGAGCCCTTTTTTTTCCGCATATATCAGACCATTATGCAAAGTGCTGATCCAGTATTTCCCATTCCCTGCTTTAATGATCTTTGTATAATCATAATCAGGGCCACCCCGTTCAAAATCTTTCGGCGTATATTCAGTCAGCCCGCCATCGTCAGGGTTGTAATTCAGCAAGACATTGCCTTTTACCGTTTTAACAAGCAGCAGGTATTCTTTTTTGCCATCTAATGTATCGGGAATGCATTGCATTACCCTGAAATGCCTGAGGAATGTGCTGTCAATTTTATCCTGTACCAGGGGCAATTGCTTTGGTAAAAGTGTTTTACTGTTCAGGGTAAAAAATTTTTTCTCCCAAAAAAGCATGTATTCCTCAGGTGTGTAGATGATAGCACAATTCGGGACTATATTTTTCGGGAGCGGCATAGTAAGCTCTCTGACTGTTACATCTCCCGAATTTGTATTTATGCTTGCAATCGAATTGCTCTTTATACATAGCAGGTTGTTGCCATTGCTCAAAAATGAACCTGAAAAAAAATCTTTGTTTGTGAAGGAGACGCTGCTAAAAATAATGTTTTCTGTCTGGAAAAGGCTGAGCCCGCTCTGCTGGGCTATCCAGATATTACCTCCTTTATCTTTATAAAACCCGCTGATAAAATTTTGGGGAACAGTATATTTAGATGTTCCTGTTAAATAAGAATAATCAAATTTGTGACTGGTTGTGTTATAGAAAAGTATGCCTTCATTCTCGGTAGCTATCCATATTTCATTTTCTGACACCCGGGTAATATCATTGCTGATCACTTTTGCGAAATCTATATTTTGTTGCTGATTTGTATATATACTGCTTAATGTTTGTTCAGGAAGCTTAAGGCAGAAGGTACCCCTGTCGGTAGCGAGCAAGAAGCTATCGTTGGCAACAGGGAGAACTTTACGTACGGTGGGTCGCAGGGATCTGTTGGAGGGAACGAGCCTGAATTTTAAATGAGTTGCCCGGCTGGTCAGTGGATTAATAATGGCCAGGCCATTGACCAGCCCGACAAATAATGTGTCTGGCTTGTAAAGATATAAGGAACGTATATATTTATTATAGAGAGAACCCGGGTTTTCAGTTGGAATAGCAGTGAATGTTTTTGTGGCGGTGTCCAGCTTGAAAAGGCCTTCGCCTCTTGTGCCCACCCATAAATGCCCTTCGCTGTCAAAACACAGTCTTGACACTTTAGTATCCTCTAGAAGATCAGCCTTCGCATCCGGCCTGAAGTACTGCACCTGCAGGCTTTTTTGCTGGAGATTGATCAGCCCCACTCCGTATTCAATGCTTGCAAACCAGATCCTGTTATATTTGTCTACAAGTATATCTTCCACATTTCCTTCTCTGATGTGATTTGAGGGTACATTATAGTCCATGGCTTTAAAATGGCTTCCATTGAAGGTGTAAAGCCCGTTATTTGTTCCTACGTATAAATATCCGGTGGTATCCTGCGCAATAGCATTGCAATAATTTGTAGACAAGCCGTTCTTCGCATCCCAGGTCTGGAAAGTATAAGGAAACGACTGGGACCCAACAGGCAACGATATGAAAGAGGCGATTGTTGCAAAAAAGTATTTCACATAGTTGAATTTGATATTCCGGAAAGGGCAGGAAAGTCAATTAACCGGATTGACTATGGAGGAAATACATGAGATATTGCGGCAGTAATGCTGTTTCGAATGTAATAATAAAATGTTAGAATAGGAAAACTGCCTTTTATAAGGGTGTTTGTCGTTTCACGCCTGCTGCCTCACGTCAATTTACCTTCACGCATAAACCAACCTGATACTTACCCGCAGCATGCGCCGATCAGAGCGGCTCTTTCGCCCAGTATGGCTTTTGTGAGTTTGATGCTGCTGTTCCGCTCCTCCAGGTATTTGACCGCTGAGGGAATAAAGCAATCCCAGGCATGTGCAATATTACCGCCGATAAAAATGATCCCGGGATTTTGATCTTTGTAGCGAAGCAATAGCACTTCCGCCAGCGTGGCGCCAAAGGTGCCGAACAAGTGAGCCGCATGCGGATCGGTATGCATCCTGTCTGCAAGCTCTTTTACGCCTTTGACTGTAGCGCCGGTCAGCTTTTTATATTCAAAAACAAACCAGCGGGAGGAGATATAATCTTCCGCCATACCTTCCCTGAATGGCATGCAATACAGGTCGCCTTCCCGCTGCTCATTATTATAATAAGTGGCAGAACCAAGACCTGTGCCAAGTGTAATGCCAACCACGTTGCTACACCCAACTGCACAGCCGCAAAACAATTCTCCCGCCATGAAAGCCTGCGCGTCATTCTTAAAGCTGATCTGCGCCGGTTCCACCTGCAACTGTTTTGCCATCATGCTTTTTACATTCAGTTCATACAGGTTTTCGTATTTGTGCAGACCTTTGATATAGCTGATGCCGTTCGCATAATCAAATGGCCCGGGCATGGCAATACCTATCTTTTGAATACCAATACCGGCAGTTGTATGACAATCCAGTATGGCATCACACCATTCCCGGATAATGGTGTCACTGTCTGCTGCCGGGTTAATATGTTTTCTTACCACAGATGAATCCATCAGCTTCCTGTTGTCTATATCAACCAGCCCTGCTGTTATATGCGATCCGCCTATATCTGCTCCGGCAACTAAGTCCATATCGAATTATTTATGGTTTCTGCGAAGGTATAGAAATAAAAGAGGCTGCCGGAATTCCTGACAGCCTCGTGTACCTGGTAGTCCCTCCCTGATTATATTTCTTCTTCAGTATGCTTACCTGTTCCTCCGGTATTGCTCTTTCTTTTGTCATAAGCCTTTTTAGCGCCATAAGCTATCCCTGCCGCTACCAGCAGGCTTACCCCGCCGTCAATAGGCACTGCCACATCAGGATCTCCGCCGGGACCACCGGGCTGCGCCAGTAAAGGCATTGCAAAACAGAATATTGCCATGATCATTACTGTTACAATAAGACTTGCTTTCATTTTTTTTCTTTTAAAAATTATAAAATTATCTGCTGTTATTTTTTAAAAAGTTTGACTATTGTTTTGAAATGATCCCCGGTAATGCTTAACTGGTAGATCCCGGAAGTCATTGCCACGCCCAGGTTAACAGGATGCGTGGTATTTACTCCTGTATGGTGAATGATTTTTCTTGCTACTACCTGCCCGACACTGTTGGTCAGCTCGATATAATATGCCCCTTTCTCAACATTGTTGAATTGCAGGTATATATTGCCATTGATAACAGGGTTAGGATAAGCTTTGACAGAAGGCTGTACCGGTGGAGCGCCTTTCCGGGTCAACACCAGCATGAACCTGTTGGCTCCGGAGGATGTGGCATCACCATTGACCACGAAATGCACCTGCGTAATTTTATCTGTGCTAACAGCAGCCGTCGTATGCATATAATTATCCACCAGTGTAGCGGATACTACATCTTTGAGCGCTTCGGGGTTGAACTCAAGCATGTAATTTCTCTCTTTTGTATTATCAAGCTTCAGGTAAATCGTATCTGCATCATGGATCGGCGATCTTCTTTCTACCATGAGGGTATTTCCCTTCCTGTTTAAAGAGATATTTTCCATTACATTGTACAGCTTTTTCACGTCCATACCGTCAATCTTATCTTCAAAGTTTTTGCTGTAGGAAGTAAACGCTTCATCCAGTATAGTGTACCCTGCAGTATCTCCTGTTTGCAGGCTGATGCGGATACCATAAGCATCTTTAGCCGGTACAAATACAGGATCATCGTTTCCTGTTTGTTCTCCCTCCTTAAACACATTGCGGGCAGGAGTGACCGATTTATCAGATTCTTTGATAACGATATTGCCCGCACTACCGGAAGCGTGCACCAGGAAGCCCTGCCCGGATTGTATATACTGGCTTTCGGGGCTTATTGCTTTAGGCACCATGTCGTACCCCGTTCCGTTAAAGCTGATATTTACATAAGCGCCTACGCCGTACATACCACCCATTTTTGGATCCCACAGGTAGAAGCTGTTATCTACATTATTGCGGGTGATAGTAGCAAAATTGATGGGCGAAGCAAACGGGTTGGCAACAGCGGTGTAGCCATTGGCGGCGGTAGGAATAAGCTGATCGCCCAGTTTTAACGGACCGGTCGCCCGCAGGGTGGCAGGCTTGGTACCTGAAGTGGTAACAGTTCTGTCGCCGCGTACAAACAGGAAGTAAGCTGTTTTATTTACTGCATTGGTACGGGTATTGGTCACATCTTTCCATGTGTCTGTAGCATTATCATAAGAGAGTATGCTATTGGCCTGCCCGGGAAGGTTCTGATCGAACCCGTCGGCAGCACTCCCCTTTGTAATAATGGTACCATAGCCGGGGTATGGGTTGGGATTGGGCGAGAAGAGGGTTACGCCTTCCTGCCAGGCTCCGTTGATACTTTGATTGCCTGCCACCGGCGCGCTCATGATCCTCCATGCCCTGCGGGCAGGTATATAGCGTTCCACAGTTACATTACCAATAATATTGCCTGCTACAGGCGTTACTCTTGCCGTGTTATCGGCATTGCTCTTAAGGGTAAGCTGGTTGCCTGTGTTGAGTGTGCCGCTGGTAACGGTAAGGATGTCATAAATGCTCAATGCCGACCCTATGGTAACCGACCCATTACGGTTAAGGGTAAACGCTTTTAACGATCCGCCATCTCCCGTGCTGAAGTTCAGCGAACCAAAATCCCCCGTTCCGGTAATTGCCAGGCTGGAAGTGACCGACCCGGAAACGGTGCCTGTTCCTGTAAGCATAGCAAGTGACAATGTATTTCCATTGATCGCTAACCGGGCGCCGGATGGGATATTCAAAGTGCCTGTTAATGACCAGTTGCCGGTAAGCGTATACATATTACCCCGGTTAGCCAGCGTAAATGTTTTGCCATCGCCAAAGTCGGACGGCGCAGTGCCACTGCCATCAGGATTAGTGCCCCAGGTAGCTACGGCGTGCAGGTCGCCGGAAGGCTTGGAGTAGTAAGTACCGGAAGCAGCAGCACAATCTTCATCCACTTCGCCATCTCCGTCATTATCCTTTCCATCGCATAATTCCGGCGCACCGGGATAAACGGTATTATCCTTATCGTTTTTATCAGTATTATCTGAAACATAGCCTGCAGGTTGTGTACAGGATTGCACTACTATTGCAGCATTTCCGTATCCGTCGCCATCTTCATCCCTGTACCAGTTCGTTTTGTCAAATCCTTCATCCACTTCGCCGTCTCCGTCATTGTCTATACCATCACATATCTCTGCAGTGGGAGTTGTTATCGTTACCTGAACAACAGCTGTACTGAACGAGTTGCCATCGCTCACTGCCAGCAGGAAGTTGTAGGTTTTGCCGTAATCTGCCGCCGTAATGATAAATGATGGCGTGGCGGTGGTGGCATCCGTTAATTCCATTCCTTCCGGCGCTGTCCATTCATAGCTCAACTGGTCGCCTTCGGGATCAGATGAAGCGGCGCCATTTAATGTATAGGTTCCGGGCGCTGAGATAGTGATGTCTGCACCTGCATTGGCCACCGGCTGCCCGTTCACCGCCATCACATTCCACAAAACAGGGGCTTCGCCGGTGCCCGCCAACCCGCTTATATATTTCTTTACTAAGGACAGGTCAATGCTGATGCTGTAATTAGCAGCGTCTGTTGAAGCATTGCGTATACCGTATACATAATAAGCCGTATCATTTATTTTGCTGAACTGCAATGATGCATTAACAGCCTCCCCGTTCTTCCTGAATACTACCGCATTTGCAAGCGCATTGTCATTGAGCAGCCTGGATGAGAACGAGAATGAAATGGAATCAGGCTGCCTTGCCAGGGTTTGGCCCGAAGTGAAATTCCATTTTCCGCTAAGCGGCAACTGATCGGTATAGAACAATACGCTTGCCGTATCTGAACCTCCGCTGGTCCCTATCGCCGTTACTTTTATGCCTGTATTGCCGCCGGTTATCAATGTAACCGGTACCGTAATATTTCCTGCGGCCACGTTGGATAAAGTGGTTAAAATATTTTCACCGCTAAGATCGGTTTGTGAAACCGTAACCTGCGATGCATCAGCGCTCAGGCTGAATGTTGCCTCTAAGTTCAATCCTGATGTAATGCCGTCTGTAGCGGAGTAACCCAGGTCTGGCGTTATTTTCAGGTTGCTTATGTTCACCTGTGCAGCGTGGTTGACCATCCATGCTACCTGTTGGGAGCTGCTGCCGTGGTTACCTGCCGCATCTGTAAATCCTGATGTGTTTACGGTAAATGTGTACTCACCGTCAGGATACGTGAGTATGCCAAAGTTGCCCGCCATCCATGTTTTAAGATCCGTGTTGGATAGCTGTGCAATGTTCAGGTTTACAGACTCACCGTTCCGGGTAAGCTTCACCGACGATATATTAAAGCCATACACGTTTTCATTGAATTTAATATTCACAAAAGTTACGTGTTGCGGATCAAGTCCGCCGGCATGCGATGTATCTATCCTTACAATGGAAGGTCCGGTATTATCCACCGTTAATTTTACCGACTGTTTTTGCACGCCTGGCTCCTGGTCTTCACTCTTAATATTGGGCAGATCCACCACAAACTCGTACTCCCCGTTTTGGGTAAGCATAGCTCCGAGCCCGGACAGGTAGAACAGTTTATGATCCGCTCTTATGGAATCAATGGTTATGCTGCCTGGTTGTGCTGCATTGTCTTTCAGAATGGTAAACCGTTCAGGTATTACCGTTGTAATATCTATCGGCAGGTTAAACAATACCTGTATGGTATCATAAGCGGATGCTATCCTGCTTTCAGGCAGGCCGAGGAATGCCTGTACAGATGGCACAGTAAGGAACTGCGACCAGGTGATGTTGCGTCCATCCGTGCCATTAATGCCGTAAATATCTGCTATATCTGCCGCCTGAACGGTAAGGTTATAGAAGCCGTTGCCTGTAGTGACAGATGAAAGATCTATCACAAAAGTGGCTGTATCTGTCTGCGTTATCGTTACAGATGAATTGATGATGTTTGGCCCGCCCTGGAAAGTAAGGTTCAGATCCTGGTAATTGAATGTGGAACTGTCAATGGCTTTGTTGAATACCACTGTTACCTGCTGCACCTGCTGCGATGTTACAGATTCCGGCGCCCCGGTTATATCCAGTATTTCCGGCACATTGGTGGCTTTGGGTTTCCATACCACGGCATAGGTTACCGGCGACGTGGATGGGAAGGTATCAACAAAATGGAATTTATTTTCATACACGGGCGCCTGGCTTACCGGCAGGGTCACAAAAGTCAGCCATGCATTGTCTAACGGTATTGCCTGTCCGTCGCTTCGGGTTACGCTTTTCAGCTCGTAATGGCCGCTGCCCGGGTCATTTAATTTAATATAATTCCATCCAACTGCGGATGCAGTTACTGTAAGTGTATTGGTAAATGATGGCGGATATACCGGCGATGAGAAGCCACCTGATGCTGCTTCATATACTTTGGCCGTCCGCATGCCCTGTGAGAAATAAATAATATCCGGCACATCGTATATATCAAACAGGTCATTCACCAGGAAGTCATTAATGCCATCGCCCTGAGTGCCATATTCCCTGATACTCTTAGTAAGCTCATGTAGTTTTATTCCTTTAACGAGGCTGAGATCCGGGTTGCCGAAGCTGTTGTTGTGCACCACTTTGGCATCATAGCTCACAAATTTACCCAGCAATGAACTGGTGAAATACCATTCTCCCACTCTTGATTGCAATGCAGGAACAGTACCGAAGTTAATATCGGTTACGCCCAGGTTCTTCGGTTGTCCCTGGAAGTTGGAACCGATCAGCTTAAAGTTAATGGCAAGTCCTTTTTCGTTGTCAACGATCTTGGGCTGTGCCGATGAAATAAGCATATTCACTGCCGGGCCGTATCCCTGGTTTTCTACCAATACGCCCAGTTCTGCAGGTATGGATGGTTCTATCTTAGGCGATGTTAAAGCATCATCTCCCAAGATATTCCTTTGCATAAAGTAATGCAGATACAGGTTGGGGCTTGGGTTCACGGTAAGCTCCACATTGCTTAGTGGCATGGTTACCATCGCCTGTGCATAAGGATCAAAATATCTTATTGATCCGCCAAACTTATACAATTTGGGCGCTGTAGGCGCTGCACCTATTTCAGGAATAAATAAAAATTCTACTGAGCCTTTTTGCTGTGCTGCAATATTGCCTGTACCTGTTACATTGCCCAGGTTAGTAAGACTCGTTGTTTGTATCTCAAACAATCCATTGCTCGGTACACCGTTCTGATCGGTGATCAGAATATTTACCGTAAGTGAATCCATCTTGTCAGTCGGATGTCCGTTGAATATTTCCAGTGTACCTTTAAAGGCTTCCCTCGTCATGGTGAGCTTCTGGCTTAACTGCACTGTTACGGAAGCGCATACGGATTTGCTTTGATTGTCTAATAATACATTTAAATCTGCATAATCTTTCTCATACATGTTGTATACAGACTGGTATCCCAGGTCAAGCGCATACTTTGTAATGTTATAAAGAGAATCTGTGCATGTTTTTACATAGTTCCAGTTGATGATTGCAGGATACTGGGCATTCGGTTCTAATATTCCCTGGCTCTTTGCATACAGAGAGGTATTCCATCTTGTAAAGAATGCCTTGATGGAATCTGCCGGCACATCGTAACCTGCCATTGCTGCAAGGATAGCGGATTGAACAGCCGGTCTTATTGAATCCCGCAAATCAATATAGGGTGCTATTTTATCCAGGAGATCATTCCATCCATCATACATGGACAGGTTGCCATAGTACTCCCTTCCCCAATTACCTCTTACCGTATAAAAATTTGAAACAGCCTGCAGGTGTTGCCCGATGGTAATGTATGCTTCTCCCAGTGGCGGCTCGCCCTGCTTTGCAGATGGCATTAGTCTGCCCGAAACCGCTGTATTAGAACAACTGTTAATTGCACCGGCAATTCCCATGGCACATCCTATGGGACCCGGAATAGGAATATCAGGATGACACATAGCCGCGGCAACAGGATCCAAATCTGCTACAGCGCCGGCAAGACAGGTGGCAAAAGATATAGCTCCGGCAGCACCGCCGCCGCTTCCTCCTGCTCCTGAAAGGCAACCTGCAGCAGCTCCTATAACATCAAGAATGCATCTTGCACAACTGGTTTTTTCTGTTGTTGCCGGGGGGGGTATATAGGTACTGCCACAATCATAACACACACCGGTACCGCATCCGATAGCACATGGTATATTATAGGATCCACTACCGCCACCATAGATAACTCCTCCGCAGTCGAGGCAATCCCAGGTAGTAGTAGTTGGGTCACTACTGCATACACGACCGGAGAATGAAAACAGAACGCCTCCTTTTTGCCATAAACCCGTTGAAAGACTACACTTATACCAGTAAACAACTCCTGCAAATGCAGTGCAATTAGATCCGCCGGTACTGGTGCGTGCGGAGGGCGGCGCTATACCAAGGAAATTGGAAATGGCTGCGTACGATGCCCTTCCGCTGCCACCGCCTGATGTCTTGCGGCGCATGATAACGGGTACCTGTATGCTTTGCTGTGCCAGCAACCTGGCCGGCGTATAGTTAGTAACAAATTCATATTCATCATCTGTGGGCAGATTCAGCGTTACATCTTCTGCGGCGACGAGCCCGTGGTTGGTAAGGATTGCATTGAATGCATAGGTTTCACTGCCGGAAAGCTGCGGCATTGTTTTGGGCATTTCAATGGTTACCACAGGAGCTGGCACATTGGTTTCAAACTGGGCGGTAAGCGTAATATCATATTCATCCTGTATGGCTGTGGGCACCACCGTCCAGCTATAGGTAATGGCCTGGTAATTCAGGAATGCCGTATGCGTTATAGCATTGCCCGGATTAATAGTGAGCGTATTGGTATAATCCAAATGCTTTTCTTTTGAAACCACTATCTTATGGGTTCCTTCCGGAACGCCTTTGGCTAAGAAAATACCACTGTTGTCTGTATTACCTTCTGCATATATTTCACCTGTATAATAGTTTTTAATGATCACATGGGCGCCTGCCACGTTCGGGCCGCCTTCGGTATAGAAAGTAAACTGGTCTGTGGCTACCACTTTTACATCGCCTGTTGTTGCAGATACTTTCTTAAAGGTGAACGGAATGCTGAATGAGTTACCATTTTGTGTATTGATGCCAATGGTTCCGTTAATGGTATAGTTAAACGGCACTTCATCCAGGGCACTGAATTTGAGCACTACTGATGTTGTATCACCGGGAGCAAGCGATGCAATATTTACCGGAGTAACGCTGCTGAGCCAGTTGACATTGGGCAGCCCCAGTTTAATATCACCGGAGTAGCCGTTGCCTTTATTGATCAGCTTGAACTGTACTGATCTTTCACCCGCAGCCGAGGATACGGATACATCAATGCTGCTGATATCTGCCTCTACATAACCATTGGGCGCCTGGCAGAAATAGAATACATCCATCGGTTGTATAGTTCCTTCCCTGCTCACGGCTTTCATGCCGGCAACGCTGAATGACGTGCCGGGCGATATGGATGAACCGGAAACTGCATAACCAATATTGGCAGTGGCATTACCTGCCAGTGTTTGAATAGTATCAAAATGTATATAGGAGCCGCCGGGCACGCTTATTTTATCTATTGTAAAATTATTGAGCGCCCGGCTGCTGAGGTTCACTACCTGCAGGCTGCCCCGTAACGTATCATTAATGGTCACTCTGAACTGGGGCACTGTGCCGCTGTTGATCCTTACACCCAGAATATCAAATGCATCCTGTTCATCTGAAGTATTGGTACCAGGGTAACCTGCGCTTACAATATAATGTCCTGCCTCGTTGGTCAAAGGCGTGTACACGGTATTAAAATCTCCCTGTGCATTGGTAGTGGTTGTAATAGTTTTCCTGTACCCGTTGTTAATGACATACACATCTACCGCCACATTACCGGCGGCGGTTCCATTTGATTTTACCGCATGGCCGGTAATGGCTACAGCGGTTCCCTGTAAGTAGTAAGCATCTGCCACGCTTGCAGTAGCCTTGTAATCAGGGTTAATGGTTACCGCTACGGGCTGCGATGTGTTGTTGGTCAATAACAGCTCTGTTATATCAGAAAGCGGGTTGGCTTTAAAGATGAGATAATACGGACCGGGCAGGTTGGGAACGTCGGCGGCAGCTACTACCTGCACTGTTTCTCCTACTGTAATGGGTGATGTAATGGTATATGCGGTTATCAGTGTGTCTGCATCATCCAGCACATTGTTTTTAGAAAGATAGCCGCGTACCAGCAATCCGGAAGGCGCTGTGGCAAAGCCTGTATTTTTTACGGATAAGCGGTAGTTGAGCAGGGCCATTGCCTGCACAGTACTGTTGCTTACGGTAGCAGATGTTATTTGAAAATCCGGTTTGTTCTGATCGGTTACCACTACCCATACGGAGCCTGCTGAGAACCCGGTAGCTGTTGCGTTAAAGTATACCTGCTTACTACCGTCTGCTACCCCGTCGTTGACGGTGGTAATTGGTACTTCCACAAAGGCCGAGCCGGCCGCAATGGTAACTGTAGCTGGCACAGTGGCTTCACCCGCATCGGAGGATGATAAGTTTACGGTAAGCGCCTGTGTGGTGGCAGTATTACGTGTTACCTTTAATGTGCCTGCATTGGTCAAGCCTTCTGCGAGGGTGAGCGGGCTGGCTGATAATATCAATGCCGGACCGTCGTCATCCGTTACCTTAATGCTGGCGGATACCGAACCTGAGCTGGATGGCGGGGCGCTGCATCGGCAGGAACTTACAAATACAGATGCAGTAATAGTTACCTGCCGGTCTCCCTCTGCCTGTGTATTATCTAATACGCCTACATAAAAGGTCTTTTCATTTTCTCCCTTTGCCAATGAAATATTTTGCGGCAATATCAATGTATTACTGATACTTGCAGATAAGTTGGCGGTGAATGCAATGGAGTTGCTGCCGGCAACGCGGCGAAGCGTTGCCTGTGTGGCATAGTACCCGGCAGACTCTGCAATGCTGTTGGTTTGTAGTACTAATTCCAGTCCGGGCACATCATCATCATTTACCTGTATGGATGCATTGGCTGAGCTGTGGTTGGCTGCGCCCGCCGCAATGTTAACGCTTTCGCTTATTTCAGGAATGCTATCCTGTGCCAGCGTAACAGGCACATCCACGTAAGTGGCGCCTGCTGCAATGGTAACTGTAGCCGGCAACGGAAAACGGTTCTGGTTGCCCGACGTTAAATAAACAGTAAGCGCCGCAGACGGTGCAAGGCTGGTGCTGATACGGAAAGTAACGGTATTGCCTTCTGTTGTTTCGGCCGGCAGGTTGCTGATGGTCAATGCAGGATTATCATTATCCAATAGTGTAAAGCCTGCTTTGGCCAATGCGAAACCACCGGCGGTTACGCTCACTGTATCCTGCAATGCTCCTTCAGTCACATTGTTTTCATTAGCGCTGATGGTAAATGATGCCGCGGCCTGGTTTGCCGGAATGGTAAGCGTGGATGGAATGGTATATCTTCCTGACAGCTCTGTTGCAATATTTACCGTTACAGCACTGGCAAGTGAACCTGTACGGCTCACTGTCACGGATATGCCGTTTTGAGTGCCTTCTGTTATTTGTGTGGCGGATAATGAAACGGACAGCATTTTGCGGATGCTTACCGGCGTGGTCTGCACACCGGTATTGTTGGACTGGGTGCCGGCTGTTTCCTGCACGGTAGCACCTGGTATTATTTCCACCACAAACACAGCCTGGTCTCCCACCGCTAACTGAGCCGGTATGGTTACCACGCTGCTTCTTGAAATATTCTGATTTACTGCAATTACACCGTCAACATTATAGGCAGCTTGTTTGAGCAAGGTACGGTTGGTTCCGTCGGTTGATTGCAGGTATATTTTTTCTGTCCAGTCAATAAGTGATTGTGTCGAACCCACATTGGCCACCTTCCATGATACCGTAACCTGGTCGTTGGATGATATGGCGCTTTCGCTGGCGCTTACACCCTGTACTGCCAGATCCACCGCTGTTCTTACCACCACGTTAATAGTAACAGGCACGGCACAGGGCGTACCATTGGGGGTAAATGTATAGGAGCCGCTCTGTGTATTGCTGATCACCGCAGGGCTCCAGGCGCCGCTGATACCATTGAGGGAAGTAGTGGGCAATGCCGGCACTGATCCTCCCGGCGTAATATCAGGAATGGGATTGAATGTGGGTGTAATTGCCTGCATGACCGTAACAGGCAGTTGCGCACTGGCAATACATCCTGTTGCTGAAGTGGGCGTAAACGTATATGTCCCGCTTTGCATATTACTGATCACCGCAGGGCTCCAGGTACCTGCTATCCCGTTAACGGAAGAGGCAGGTAATGAGGGCGCCTGTGCTCCTGCACAGAAAGGCGCTATGGCATTAAATGTGGGAACGGTATTAGCCGTTACTGTTACTATCACTTGCTCAGATGTGGCTGTGCAGGTAGTACCGCCGGTGGTAACAGTATATGTGCCGCTTTGGGTAACGGTAATGCTTTGCGTGGTGGCGCCTGTGCTCCAGGTATTGCCATTGGCAGCAGAGGAAGTAAGCACTACTGAACCACCCTGGCAGAAATTAAGCGGGCCTGATGCTGTAATGGTGGGAGTGCCGGATGAAATAATTACCTGCAATGTCCTTGCCTGCCCGTTGCCGCAACTGTTGGAAGGCGTAACTGTCAGTGTATGCGTTCCCGGTGTTGTCCAGTTTACGGTGGCGGAGGTGCCGTTATCTGTAAGCGTTCCACCCTCTGATAAAGACCATGTGTAGGTGGTGTTGGGGGCAACACTGCTTATGCTGTACGTTTGGCTGCCGGCGCAGACCTGTGAAGGCCCGCTGATGCTGAAAGCCTGGTCAGGCAAACGCGATACCGTGATGGCAGCGCCGGCAGCGCTGGTATCTAAAGGCGAGCTGGCAATGATCCTGATGCGGTAGTCATTGCCTGCCGCAGTATTGGCGGGCAATACCGCACTGATGCTTCCGCTGGTATCTGATGTGAGCGTACCGATATTGACGGGGCTGGTAAAGCTTCCGGAAGCGTTGGACAATTGTGCGGTAAATACATTGTTGCTGCCATAAGAGGTATTCACCTTAAACGGAATGCTGAAGGAAGCGCCGCTGCACAATGATCCCGGCAGGTCGCCGATGGTGATGTAGATCTCGGAAGGAGCTTCTACTTTAAAATCGCCGCTGCTTACCAGGCTCCATTTCCCGGCAGCATCGAGGGCGCGAACATATATCTTATGATTACCTATGGATACAGCCGACATATCAACAGGGAAACTGAAAGAAGTAATATTGGTGGAAGGTGTAATATTTACTCTTTTGCCATTTCCAAAGCCGGGGTCTTTATCTACAAAATATTCCAGCGCCACAACATTAGGTAAAGCGGTTGTTCCTGTAAGCTGCTCTTTATAAAAGCTGCGGACATTAGCCTGGCTCCATCTGCCGTTGGCATCACGGAAGCGGACATATAAATTATGAAAGCCTGCGGCAATATTGGTATTGCTGATATTAACGTTAAAACTTACATTGGTTAGATTAGTACCCGGAGTAATGCTGACGGACTGTCCTTTGCCATGTCCGGGATCAGTATCAATAAAATATTCACCCCCGGTAATATTGGGCAATGTATTAGTAGTGGTAGTAACGTCTTCTTTATAAAATGTACGGACATTGGCCTGGCTCCACCTGCCATTGGCATCTTTGAAACGGATAAATAAGTTATGAAAGCCTGTGGTAATATTGGCATTACTGATATTAACATTAAAGCTTACGTTGGTTAAATCAGTGGCTGGAACAATGCTGACGGGCAAACCTTTGCCCATGCCCGGGTCAGCATCAATAAAATATTCGCCGCCGGTAATATTGGGCAGCGCGCTATTAGTGGTATTAATATCCTCTTTATAGAACGTGCGAACATTGGCCTGGCTCCACCTGCCATTGGCGTCGCGGAAACGGATATACAAATTGTGAAAGCCTGTGGCAATACTGGCATTACTGATATTGACGTTAAAGCTTACATTGGTTACATTAGTACCGGGTGTAACGCTGATAGGTTGGCCTTTGCCATGACCGGGGTCAGCATCAATAAAATATTCGCCGCCGGTAATATTGGGCAGCGTGCTATTAGTAGTATTCAGGCTCTCTTTATAAAAGCTGCGTACAGATGCCAGTGACCATCCGCCTTTTCTTACTGTTCTTCCTTCTTCAGTCACAGTATACGGCGTTGCGAATGAACGTACATACAGGTTATGAAAGCCGTCGGATACTGCATTGATATTTACCGAAAAATTTGCGGTAATATCCTGCTGTCCCTGGCTGATGGATACTGCTGTTCCGTTGCCAAAGCCCGGGTCCGTGTCTATAAAATATTCTACCCTTGCAACGTTTTGTGCATGGATATTTACAAAGGCGCTGCAAACGCACACCAACAACACCACAGCTTTTTTAATAAAGAGGGCCATATGTTTCATAACAAGTACTGTTATTCGCTTAGGGGTCTACCTGTTACCGGCAGGCATGATGTTGCCATCTCACTACTGTCGGGCGAAGTCCCGGGTAATTTTTTAATAAGATGACCTGTTTAGTTATTCGACCTTACCTTCACCTGCACGTCAATAGGATCGCTGTTGCTGCCTACAGGCTGGTTGGTAAAGAAATAAATGGATGGTATGGCCGGCAGCCCTGATAATTTATAAGGAGTGGTGCCGCCGAATATGCCGCAATCAACAGGATTGGCGGTGGTGCTGCCATAACCTGCGCCAATAGCAGGCGAACCGGATTTTAACCTGAAAGCGCCGTCATTGGAACCGGTACCTTCAAACACGTTGGTCATAGCAACATTTTGCTGGTTGCCGTTGGTATTGCCAAACTGGGTGGAGTTGCCAATATTGTTAGAGATCAGATTGCCGGATCCGGACAAAGAACCATCAATCATAATGTTGTTACTGATATTGCTGTTGTAGGCGCTTATCATACCCCTGCCGAAAATATTATTTTTAATAATGGCTACGGTATTTGCATTTAAATTTACTGAAGGAACAGTACCTCCATAATTTAAACCATAAATAATATAGTTATTCGAAATCAAAATACCTGTACTGCTGCTATTGCTGCTAATCCAAATGCCAAAATTCTGGGTGATGAGGATATTGCTTGCTCCGGAATTGATATTTACCGTGCCTACATAAACATTCTGGCTGGTAGGGTTAGCATCCTGGCTAAACCTGTTCCTTCGCACTACAATATCATTGACATAAATATTCATCGAGCCTCCGTTAAAATCAACTCCTTCAACAGACGAACCTTCAGATCCTGTATAAAAATTAATATACCCTAGCTTAGCAGAGAGTGCAAAAGCCTGCAGATCAGTATTCTGGTCTAAAAAATAACCTGTGCCTATAATGGCTAATTTTTTGTAACAGCTAATACCACCATAGCTGGTGGGAGAGCTTTCTAAATAAATGGTATCGCCACTGGAAGCGCCATCATAAGCTGCCTGCAGGGTAGTAAAATCGGCTGTGACACCACTATTATTATTTACCCGCCATATTTTGGCAAAGCTCATGCTGCAGGTAAGTGTGACAGCTACAGATAAGAGTAGAGATCTTTTCATATTACTTAGGAGGTTTTATATTTAATTAATAAGTATTCCTGTTAAAAAATATTACGGTATAAAAGTAGATTGTGCGGGGGATTGTGGCAATCATTAAAAAGGATGATTTTGAAATAGCCTGCATTTTATGTAGATTGATCAATAAACCTTTATGAGCATACAATGTCTGCAAAAACCTTCCCTTCTGACAATGGGCGCCTGATTATCAGCATAAAACGATAGAAATAATAATTATGACGGGTGCCATTCAGTGATACATTCAAAGGATTGGAGAGGGTGAATCGTTACCTGTTTTAAGCGATAAGATATATTGGGGAAATCTAAAATAGAATATTAAAATTGATTTTGCAATTAAATTCAGATTTTTTTTACTGCTTATTTTGATCAGGATGTTTTGTAAAGTGGTATTGTTTACTGCTATGAAAAAAAAGACCCCACAAGGCATACGCCTGTGAGGTACTTTACCTGATAACCCATCCCTAATTATATTTCTTCTTCAGCACGCTTACCTGCTCCTGGAGGTTATTTACGAGTGAAGCTAATTGATTTACATCCCAGCGTTGCTGGCTGGCCACTTTGCTGATCACCATTTGCGCCTGCCACAGCTCAAGTACGTCTTCAGAGCTGATCTGGTAGGGCTGGTAGGAAGGATTGTCGCTTACCAGTGTCAGCCTGCTTTTGCTGCGGTTATTTTTTTCCAGGCGTTTATATACTATACCCTCGTTGCGCGATATTACAATATATGCCTGCCCGTTTTTGGCATCTTCAAGAGTGTCTATTTTTTCACCTACTATTACCGAGCCGCTTGGGGTGGGCAGCATGCTGTCGCCTACTATTTCAAAGGCCCGGTAGTTACCTCCTGTGAGCATAGGGAGGGTAAATGTATTCAGCTCATCAATGAATTCCGTATCTGCATACCCGGCAAGATAGCCGGCTGCCGCTTTAACGGGTACAAAGTGAATGAGGTTGGTTTCCGACATCAGCTTCTGCTGCCTGCGTTTTGCGAGATAATTGCCTTTTGCTTCGGCAAGGTCGCGCCTTAGCAGGTCATCCAGTGTGAGCTTGAACATATCACCCAGCTTTTCCAGCACGTCAATCCTTGGATCGGCACGCTCTTCTTCATAAGCGCCTACCAGCGACCGTTTAATGCCGAGCTTATTGGCAAATTCTTCCTGTGTCCATCCGCGCAATTTGCGCAGGTATTTCAGGTTTTGTCCTGCAAGTGATTGTGCCATGCTAACTAATTTAGCCGCAAACTACTAATTGTATTAGTTATGACAAAATTTTTTAGCAATATTTTATTGGCATTTTTGGGCATCAGGCAAATAATGTTGACTTTTACAATATTAATGGACCCGGTAGTATGGCAGTATCAAAGCGCAGCAAAAAAGATCCGGTGATTCTTATCACCAATGACGATGGCGTGATGGCGCCCGGTATTTTCAACCTGGCAGAGGCGGTAAAGGATCTTGGTAAAATTATTATTGTAGCTCCCGATAAGCCGCAGTCGGGCATGGGCCATGCTATTACTATCGGCTCCCCGCTCAGGCTTCAGCAGGTGCATTTAACGGATGGCGCCGAAGCCTGGAGCTGCAGCGGCACCCCGGTGGATTGTGTGAAGCTGGCGGTTGACAAGATCCTTCACGGCAAGCCCGATATCTGCCTGAGCGGTATCAATCACGGTCCCAATCATTCCATTAATGTGATCTATTCCGGCACTATGAGCGCGGCTATTGAAGCATCCATCGAAAGCATTCCTTCCATAGGCTTTTCTTTACTGGATTACAGCATGGAAGCGGATTTTTCGGCTGCCAGGAAATACGCCAGGATCATCGTGGAGCGTATATTGCGCAAAAAACAGGATAAGCATTTATGCCTGAATGTAAATTTCCCTGCGGTAGATGAAAGCCTGATCAGCGGCATAAAAGTTTGCCGCCAGGCTTATGCCAAATACGAAGAGGATTTTGACGAGCGCAAAGACCCCACCGGTAAAAAGTATTACTGGCTTACCGGCGCATTCGTCAATTTTGACAAGGGAAAAGATACTGACGTTTGGGCGCTGAATAATAATTATGTGAGCGTGGTGCCTGTTCAGTTTGATCTTACCAATTATGAACAAAAAACAAAACTCGAAAAAACCTTTAAGCTGTGATATTCAAAAAGGATAACCTCTCATTCGGGCTCATACTGGGCTTTATTACACCGCTGCTAAGCCTCGTGATATATTATTTTGTAAAGTTTTATCCTGTTTTCAGCATGGGCGACATGTTTGACGCGTTGAAAACCAATAAGCGGCTGGTGACCGCTATCAGCATTCCCTGTCTTTTTCTGAATGTAATTTTGTTCACGATATATATCAATTCAAGAAGAGACAGCACTGCCAAAGGAATATTTGCCGGTACGCTGATATATGCTATTGCCTCCTTATTGTTCAAATTCCTGGGATGATCCCGTTAATGCAGCAATTACAGCCGTGAAATATTATATCATAGCAGGAGAAGCTTCAGGAGATCTGCATGGATCCAACCTGATCAAAGCATTGCGGCAAACAGATCGGCAGGCGGAAGTAAGGGCATGGGGAGGAGACCTGATGGAAGCTGCCGGCGCCACCATCGTAAAGCATTACCGCGATCTCGCTTTTATGGGATTTGTGGAAGTGCTGATGAATCTCCGCACCATTTTCCGTAACCTGGATCTCTGTAAAGCAGATATTCTGCAATACCGGCCGGACGTCCTGATACTTATAGACTATCCGGGCTTTAACCTGCGCATTGCCCGGTGGGCAAAACAGCAGGGGCTGAAAGTAATATATTATATATCGCCGCAGGTGTGGGCATGGAAAGAAAACAGGGTAAAAATCATCAAAGCGTGCGTGGATAAAATGCTGGTGATCTTACCTTTTGAAAAAGCATTTTACCACAAATGGAATTATGAAGTGGACTATGTAGGGCACCCGCTTATAGAAGTGATTGATGATTTTAAGAAAAATGCTGCTGAAAGAAAAGAAGACGCTGCTGCGCTCTTCCCCGGCGAAAACAGGAGGATTATCGCCCTGCTGCCGGGAAGCAGGAAGCAGGAAATATTGAAAAAGCTGCCTGTAATGCTTCAGGTAAGCCGCTATTTCCCCGACTACCTTTTTGTGGTAGCCAAAGCCCCGGGGCAGGAGGACAGCTTTTACGAGAGCATGCTCGCTGATTACAATAATGTAAAAGCTGTTAAGGGTAAGACCTATGACCTGCTGCTGCACGCTGATGCGGCGCTGGTGACCTCGGGCACTGCCACGCTGGAAACAGCGCTGTTCGGCGTGCCGGAAGTAGTATGTTACAAAGGCAGCCCCATATCCTATGCCATAGCCAGGAGGGTCATTAAGATCCGGTATATTTCTCTTGTCAACCTGATCATGGACAAGCCTGTGGTAAAAGAATTGATACAGCATGACCTGACGGTTGAAAATATCCGGCATGAGCTGGACCTGTTATTGAACAATACGGAAAAAAAGCAGCAGCTCGCTGCTGATTATCGCGACCTGCGCCAATTATTAAGTGAAGGTGGTCATGCCTCTTTGAATGCCGCTAATGCTATCAGCAGCTTCTTACAAAACGGATGATCATCACTATGATCGCAAACAAAAAAAGCAATATGGAAATGCGGTTGATACCGTGCATGTATTTTATCCATGAAGTATCTTCCCGGTTGGGATCTTTTTTCTTTATAAATAAATATTCTGCTATCTGTCTCCAGACTCCCATATACTGATGTGTTGAGCAGTAAAACGGCTGTTGCCAAAGGTATATATTTCTGATAGTATACCAGGATGCATTCAGTTTTTCGCTCCGGGTACAATTTCCCGGTGGGTGAGACACCGATCCCTAGCGTCCTCCTACAGGCAGGTTCCCATCCGCCTGCGAAAATTGAAATGCGCGCACTTTGTATACAGCTTATCACTTACTATATTTAAAGCTCATCTGATTTAGTAATGGGGATGACAGAAATCATAATGATTTTTAAAAATTAGGGTTTACTTTCCGGGCTGATTACCATTTTAACGATAATAATATTGTTTGAATTTTAGAGAAGGCTATATTAACGGCAAAACAGCAATAAAATAGTAAGTGTGAGACAAACAGACGGAACAGGCATCACCTGGAAGACCAATCAAACCAATCAATGATGAAAGAATATTTCTACCTGCTTTTATTTGTGTTTTTCTTTTCCTGTAATTCGCAGGATCAAAACCGTCAAGTAACAGAGCGCCGGGAATGGGGTATCGGTATAGACAGCGCACATTCCGGGTCATGCCCTTCTCTTTTTAAAACAAAAGACGGTGCGGTGGTCATGAGCTGGCTGCGTGATATATCAGACACACAGGCGGTATTATGTTATGCGGTATCTCCCGATGGAAAAGATTTTGGTTCGACAATAGTTGTGCCCGGCAGCGATAACGCGCATCCTCATGGTGAAAATTTACCCCGTGTAATAAAAACGCCCGACGGCAGGATACTGGCAGCATGGGGTGCATCAAATCCTAATCCGGCAAACCGGTATTCGGGCCTGGTTTACTATAGCTGGTCGCCGGATGATGGTAAACACTGGACCGCTCCTCAAACTTTAAGTAAAGATCCGGAGAGTATAGACCAGAGATATTTTGATGTGGAGCTATTAAAGGATGGTAAAACAGCCGTTATCTGGCTTGATAGCAGAAAAGCTACAGGTAAGGAAGGTTCTACATTGTATTTCGCAACATTTAATGAAAATAATACGTTAGAAAATGAGCGGCCTGTGGGTGTTACCTGTTGCCAGTGTTGCCGTACCGACCTGCTTGTGGATACAGGCGGGAATGTGCATATTGTATACAGGAAGATCATTAATGATTCTATAAGAGACATGGTGCATTCGGTTTCTTTTGATAACGGTAAAACTTTTTCCGTTCCGCAATGTATCAGTCCCGATAACTGGGTAATAAACGGCTGCCCCCATTCAGGACCTGCTATTGCACAGACTCCCGATGGGCTCTCATTTGTATGGTATACATTAGGACGTGGCGGTGGCGTTTTTTATACTGCTTCGAAAGATAATGGTAAAACATTTTCAGAAAGAGACCCGGTAAGTGCTAAGTCTTCGGCAAAGCATCCGCAAATACAAACAACAGGCGACGGTAAGCAATGGATAGTATGGGATGAAGGCTCAGCCGGGGTCAACCGTATAGGACTGGAGGTCAGATCGCCCGGCGGGGTAAAGCTAAAACATATTTACCTCACAGGAGCCGCTGAACTTGCCTCATTCCCGGTAATAAAACCGTTGGGTGATGAATGTATAGTGGCTTTTTCAGGCAGGCAGCGACCTGAAGACAGGGAGCAGGTTTTTTATAAAATAGCAAATTAAATGTTGAAAAAAAAGCCCGACAGCCAGGAGAAATTGCCTGTCATAGCGCGCCGGCTATCATAATTGAAAAAGCCGGATGCGCGGATTGCTTACCGCTGGCCGGATGTGAAACCAGATTATTATGTCAGGATGCGGGGAATGCCCCTCATATCAAAGCCGGGAAGTTTATAAACCTGGTATAGCCCGTTCAGCAGGTATTTTGATGTCTTTATCCCGGCAGCATGTACCTTTGTATTATGACAACGGTCAAACGCTATCTTTCCCTGGTTAAATTTTCGCATACCATTTTTGCTATGCCCTTTGCCATGATCGGGTTTGCATTAGGCGTTTACGCATTTCCTTCCGGGCAACAGGGAAGCCTGAATCAAACACCGGGTTGGGGGCATGATATCACTAATCTTATCTTTTGGGAAAGAAATGTGAGGATATTCCTGCTGGTTATCCTTTGCATGATCCTTGCCCGAAGTGCGGCAATGGCATTCAACCGCTATCTTGACCGCCACTTTGATGCAAAGAACCCGCGTACTGCCATACGGGAAATCCCTTCAGGCGTGATCAGGGCAAACAGCGCACTGTGGTTTACCGTTGTCTGTTGCGTGTTGTTTATCATCTGTAGCTTTCTGATCAATACCCTTTGTTTTTTGCTTTCGCCTGTAGCCTTGTTTGTAGTGCTGGGCTATAGCTATACCAAACGTTTTACAGCATTGTGCCATCTCGTGCTTGGGCTTGGGCTTAGCCTTGCACCCATCGGTGCATACCTTGCCATAGCTGGCAGGTTTGACTGGCTGCCGGTAATGTTTTCGCTGACGGTTTTATTTTGGGTAAGCGGTTTCGATATTATTTATGCCTTGCAGGACGAGGAGTTTGACAAATCTCAAAACCTTTATTCTATTCCCGCCGCGCTGGGAAAAACGAAAGCGCTCCGGGTATCGGAAATATTACACCTGCTGTCGGCATTAATAGTGATTGCCGCGGGGGTGTATGGTAAGTTCGGATTGGCTTACTGGCTCGGTGTGGTGGTTTTTGCAGGTATGCTGATCTATCAACATTCCATTGTTAAGCCGCATGATCTGAGACGGGTGAATATTGCTTTTATGACCGCAAATGGTATTGCCAGCGTGGTATTTTCTTTATTTGTTATCAGCGATCTTTTCTTGAAATAGCTTTTGGTTAAACCACAACCCCTGCCATATATGATCTCAGGAAATACTACAAAGAGCGCCTTCCTGCGCAGCGGAGTATATACATTGCTATTGTCGCTGCTCTTTATACTGCTCACCCGGGCTGCTCACCCTGCCGGAGCTGTTTTTACGGCATTGCCTTATTTTACGGTATTATATTTTATCTTTTTTTCGACGGGCAAACCGGAAGTAACACAATGGCTGAGAACGCAAATGAGATCGGATATTAAAAGGATCATTCTTTTCCCTTTTTTGCTGATCGCGCTCTATTACAGCTATATTATCATCAATGGCGATAATCCATTGAAAGAGACCGTTTTCCTGGTACCCTATCTTATTCTTTTCCCGGTACTGGTTTTTGCGGCAAAAAATAAGACCGGCGAGCAAATAGACTGGCTTGATTTCACAACATTAGCTTTGTTTGTGCTTCCTGTAACATTAGCTGAAGTGGCGTTCAAAGGCGATCTCCCTTATACAGGCGGAGGTTTTGACTCTGTTTATCGCATCATTATTATGCTCACGGCCGTCTTCGCTTTTGTAACGGTGCGGAACATACATGATGTGGGTTGCTATCCTGTATTCCGGGGGAAGTCACTACTGACCGTATTATGGGTATGGCTGGCCTTTTATGTATTGGTATTTGCTATAGGTTATGGCGTGGATTTTATCCGGTTTTCAGCGCAATACCATCTGAACATGAGCGTGGCTGAAAAGATCGGGGCCGGGTTTATTTCCATCTTTTTACATACTGCTCTTTTCGAGGAGTTGGTATTTCGCGGATTACTGCAAAATATGCTGGGAAAACGTATTGACCAGTCCCGCTCGTGGGTAGTATTCTGGAGCTGGGGATTGGGCGTATTATTGCTGCTTGCCTTGCTGGCCGGGTATACCCTTCGGGGCAGCATGCACTGGTTTCCTGCATTGATAACGCTGTTGCTGTTTGGACTGGCTTTTGGGCTGATAAAATGGGGCAGGGCAGAAGCGGGCAATTATACCTCGCTGGCTATCAGCAGCGTGCTTTTCGGGCTGGTGCATCATCATTCCGGCTCCATTATTTTTGTGGGGCTGGCATGTATTGGCGGCTGGGCCTATGGCTATTGCTACCTCAGGACAAGAAATGTATTTTATGCCGCCCTGCTCCACGCGCTGGTAAATTCATCCCCGCTGATCTTCGGGCTGGAGCTGGCGAAGTAGGCCAATAAGATCTGATGAAAAGAAGCTAACCTGTCAAGCCTATGGCTCTGGAACGTGGGATTGCAAGCCACCGGCTTGGTGCAATATTGTTCCAACGGATTTCAATCCGTTCCACATTTCCACTTGCGAAAAATGAAATACGCCCTGCGCTTCCGGCATATCAAATTATTAATCGGCAATATTTACAACAGCTATTGATTGGCTGTATCTTTGCTTATGCCCCGCATTCTTGCAATAGACTATGGCTTAAAGCGTACCGGTATAGCAGTTACCGATCCCCTGCAGATCATTGCTACAGGGCTGACCACTATTGAATCTCCGCAGCTTATAGCTTTTCTCCAAACATATATTGCTAAAGAAGCAGTCGAAAAGATCATTATCGGCGATCCCCGCAACCTTGATGATTCTGACACACACGCCACACCGCTGGTATTGAAGATCATTGAAAAGATAAAGAAGACCTTCCCCGCTATACCGGTGCAAACTGTGGACGAGCGGTATACCTCTAAGATGGCTAAGCAGGCAATGCGTGATATGGGGATGAAGAAAAAACAACGACGGGATAAAGCGGTTGTTGACCAGATTGCAGCTACTATTATTTTGCAGGAATATTTGCAGGGAATGGATCTGTAAGAAAACAGGATGTTATGCTGCCAGGGACGCTGGAATTAGCAGCCCGGATATAATATTAAGCAAGCCATAGTTATCCGTTTTGTAAGCCTTCGTACTATTGAATATGGAAGAATGATATACCGCTTGCTTATGCTTTTATTTCCATTTTTTTTAGCAGTTTTTTTGCCCTGCCCGTAAATGCTGCCGTTTCATGAGGCAGACGGTCTTCTATCAGCAATTTCAGCTCGGGAATGATATCCGGATACCTATTCATCATCTTTCCGAGCACTCCCAGTGAAAATGCCTTTACCGCTACTGCTTCTTTCGGGTCGGCAATATAATGAAAGCAGGTATCCATTACCGTTCCCTGAAGCGCCCGGGGAATGTCTGTATTTTCAAGCAGCCGCATAACATTTCTTTTTACCGCATTGTGCATACCGGGTGTTTTTAAACGGGCAATGATCTTTGACAGGTGCTTTTGTATAAGCTCAGGATGAATGTCCGTTGCGTTGCTCAATGGCCACGCCGCCCGTTGTACCACCCGGTTCTCATCTGTAAGGAACAATTTTACCAGTTCATCAAAACGGCGCTGATTGCCGCCGATATAAGCTACGATGCGGTTGCATTGCGCTTTTGAATGTTCCTGTAGTAACGCTTCTCTGATGTTCACACCCGAAAAATTGTGCGTCGAATTTACGAAAACGATTGTGTGAAATTTAAAGAATGCGCTGTAAAAAGGACAGGTCTTAGGCGTTTTCTTCTAACTTTAACCATTTTCAAAACAATGCTTAAGGAAATACTCAAAGAATACGGGCTTGACTTTAATGCTGTTGATATAGAGCCGTTCGGGTCCGGATTGATCAATAATACATGGAAGATAAGCCGGCAGGATAAAGGCGGTGCGTATATATTGCAGCGCATCAATGATAATGTGTTCAAAGCGCCCGGGGATATTGCATCTAATGTACGCCTGATAGGAAATTATCTTGCTGCTCATTATCCGCATTATTTTTTTGTAAGGAACCTCTTTACCGGCGGAGGAGATGATATGCTTTATATAAAAGGGCAGGGATATTTCAGGCTGGTGCCCTTTGTGCCCGACTCGCATACTGTAGATGTGGTGCAAAATCCGGGGCAGGCGTTTGAAGCGGCAAAACAATTTGGCAGATTCACTTTCCTGCTAAATGATTTTCCCGTACAGCAGCTGAAGGCAACTATCCCCGACTTTCATAATCTTACACTGCGGTATGAACAGTTCCTGGCTGCGCTGCAAACCGGCAATCCTGAACGGATCGGCGTTTGCTCCGGCGAGATCACCTGGCTTAAAGGTCAGGAATATATTGTGCAGCGTTTTGATGCCATGAAGCAAAACCCTGCATTCAGGCTCCGGGTGACACACCATGATACTAAAATAAGCAATGTGCTTTTTGATAATAACGATAAAGGATTATGTGTTATAGACCTTGATACGGTGATGCCCGGCTATTTTACCAGTGATGTGGGGGACATGATGCGCACCTGTGTGTCGCCCGTAAGTGAGGAAGAAAAAGATTTTTCGAAGATAATGATCCGTGAGGATTATTATAAAGCAATAGTAAAGGGATATACTGAAGGAATGCAGGGAGAACTGAGTGAAGATGAGCAAAACAGTTTTTTTGATGGAGGCTGCTATCTTATCTACATGCAGGCGCTCCGGTTTCTTGCAGACCACATTAATAATGATATTTATTATGGGGCAAAATATGAAGGACACAACTATATGCGTGCCTGCAACCAGATTGTTTTACTGAAAAAAATGCTGGAAAAAGAATCCGTATTGAGAGCGGTCAATGGTTAGATCCTTTTCCAACTGCATAAAAGGATCAATGATGGCAACTGCAATCCGGGCCGCAATGCTCGTCGTCTGACTGGGCGTGGGCATGACCGTGAGCAAGCTCTTCACCGGTAGCCTCCCTGATATTTTTTATGATAACTGAGAAATGAAGGGTTCTTCCTGCCAGGGGATGATTCCCGTCAAGGATGATCTTGTCACCATCAATATCTGTCACCATCAATTGCTGCCCGTCGGATGACTGTACCACGTTGCCCAATTCGATGTTTTCGGCGCCCTGGGGAAACTGCTGCCTGCTTACTTCAAATACCAGTTCGGGGTCGAAATCGCCATAAGCCTGCTCAGGGCTTAACAATACCTGTTTTTCCTGCGACATTTCCAGCCCGGTAAGCTCTTTTTCCAGGTTTTCCAGGATATTGCCATAGCCATGCAGGTATTCCAGCGGCTCCACATCCATGTTGCTGTCTACAACGGCGCCTGTTTCGTCCGTTGCACTATACTGTATGCTTACAACTTTGTCTTTTTCTACGATCATGATTGTTATATTTTACGGTTAATGTTGCGGAGCAACAGCATTGAAATCTATTTTTCCGGAGAGCCAGCTTTCAGACACCGGGATGATCCAGTTTTCTTCCAGTTGCTGCTTTGTGGATACAGTATTGTTAAAGTACAATGTACTTGCTGTGATAAACCCGTTTTCAACGGCATATTTAAGCTGTGAAAGGGGTAATAATTGTATGTTGTCTTTCACTGCAAAAGCGAGCAGTTGCCTGTCGAAAAGAGAAAGGCTGAACCGCTTTTCCATATCCTTGATCATTCTCACGGAACTGTCTGTGCTGCATCCGCCTACGGCAGTGACAGATTCATCTGCCATCAGCAATACAAACTGCCCGAACATCACTGTGGCGAAACCATTTACAGGCGCCCCGTGGGACTGCCAGTGACCGGTAAAATGTTCCAGTATTTTTTCGGCTTCCAGCACTTCAGCGAGCGTGAATCTCCTGTTTGCCTGGTAGATCCATACCTTTGAATGAGGGGCAAAATCCCGCGGCAATAAATGTGTATAGGCTATATTCATTTTGCAAAAATACGATGCTCACCGGATTGATGCTAAAAAATGCTTTAATGCAATGCAAATATTGACAGATATTTATCACAAGCTGTTTTCAGGAAGGCGGGCGTTCCTTCGTTCAATCTCGATCAGGGAAGCGTTTTTCATTTCCCCGTTGCTGAATTTCCCTTTTTGCATCAGTTCAAGATCCTCCGGAGAGAAATGTACCATCCTGTCAGTTTCATAGTCGTCAAGAAACACATCGCTGGCATTCCATCCGCTCAGCTTACCGCGAAAAAAAGCGATATTATCTTCATTGACCTCAGCTACTTTAAAATACCTTACGCTCCTGCCGCCGCTGGCATTGGTATATTTTATTTTGTAAATATCCCCCCGTTCCGGTTGCCTTATCAATACACTGATGCCGGAAGCCCTGTCGCTGTTGACCTGGCGGATATAAAAAAACAGCCCGATGCCGATCAGGATGGCGAGTATTAAAATATTTTTTCCGTAGCGCATTAATATGTAGGGTTAAGTTGCCGGTTGCAAGTTACAGGTTTCACCATTCACTATTGCCCGCGTCCCATTCACTCCGCCAGTGAGCGGGCTACGAGCTCCGCAATATCCAGTACCTGCACAGTATCTTCCTTTTCTTTATTTTTTACACCATCTGTAAGCATTGTATTGCAATAAGGGCAGGCGGAAGCTATTACAGCGGCTCCTGTTCCGAGCGCTTCACCTGTCCTTTCCAGGTTGACCCTTACCGTGCCTTTTTCTTCTTCTTTAAACATTTGCGCTCCTCCTGCACCGCAGCAAAGCCCCTTGCTCCCGCAGCGTTTCATTTCTACCAGTTCCCCGTCAAGCGCTTCCAGTACTTTGCGGGGAGCTTCATATATATTGTTGGCTCTTCCAAGATAGCAGCTGTCGTGATAAG
Source organism: uncultured Terrimonas sp. (assembly GCA_964461595.1). Classification (GTDB taxonomy): domain Bacteria; phylum Bacteroidota; class Bacteroidia; order Chitinophagales; family Chitinophagaceae; genus Agriterribacter. Next base: position 36,740 of record CAYWVB010000020.1, read on the forward strand.
TTATTTTTTTACCCTTAAAGCTCCCGCTTTCTTTCATTTTTATTTTTCCTTCGTCTATCAGTTGCTGTAAGAAAGAGGCATGATGAATGACTTCATAGTCTCCCCCCAGCGCCGGGTATTCATTTTTAAGCGTATTAAAGCAATGAGGGCATGCCGTCACTATTTTTTTTATATTGTAATTATTCAGCGTCCGGATATTTTGATAAGCCATCATCTGGAACAGAAATTCATTGCCGGCTCTGCGGGCAGGGTCGCCGGTACATGCTTCTTCTTTGCCGAGTATAGCATACTTAATGCCGGCTTTATCAAGGATAATAGCAAAGGCCTGTGTGATCTTTTGTGCACGCTGATCAAAGCTCCCTGCACATCCCACCCAAAACAGGATGTCGGGGGTTTCCTGCTTTGCAAACAATTCTGCCATTACCGGAACTTGCATAGGCTGTGGTTTTGTTCAAAGCTAAACGAAAATTATGACTGTGTATTTTTCCTGCCACGCTCTGCTGTAAAATATAACCACAAAAGGAATATGCCTGCCTTGCTTTTCCTTATACCGCTTCATTAATTTAGAATGTACCCGGTACTAATATTAAGAAATATATTAACAAATGAAATAATATCTTTGCAGCATCTAAACAATCATCCCGTTATGAAAATCTTGTTTACGCTTATATGCTCACTGCTGGCAACCCATTCTATTTTTGCACAGCAGTTCAGACCTGTGGATGAGGGCTCTGAAGTGAGCTTCCGAATTAAAAATTTTGGTATTAACGTTAATGGTTCATTTACGGGTCTCGCTGGTAGGATTGTATTCCATCCTGATAGTCTTGCATTATGTTCCTTTGACGTTACAGTAGATGCAAAAACAATTAATACAGGGATTAACCAGCGAGATAATCACCTGAGAAAAGAAGGTTTTTTTGATGCAGACCAATACCCGCAGCTCCACTTTGTTTCCACAAAAGTGACTACCAGCACCAATAAGCATTACCTGTTTGTATTTGGCCGGCTTACTATTAAAAACGTTACTAAAGAGATCTCATTTCCCTTCAAAGCAGTTCCCCAGGGGAGCGACTATCTTTTTGAAGGAGAGTTTCCTCTTAACCGGCGTGATTTTAATGTGGGCGGAGGCAGCATTACCATGTCTGATAATCTTACGGTGACGCTTAAAGTGCTGTCTAAAAAAGGATAGCGAAGTAGGAGGGAGGCAAGGCGTAAGACGATAGACGTGAACTTTCACCTCTCACGTATGTCTTTTCACTTCTCACCTAAATGTCTCAGCTCATGAAGGCATTTCAGACGTCCATTTGTCCCGGTCATCAGGACTGAATTTCCATGGGGCATAATTGTTCTCAATATTGGAGAACATGGCGTTCCATTCCTGCGGGGCATTGCTTTCTTCCATGATCAGCGAACGCCGCAACTCAAGAATGATTTCAAGCGGGTTAATGCTTACAGGGCATTCTTCCACACATGCGTTACAGGTGGTGCATGCCCTTAGCTCTTCTACGGTAATATAGTTGTGCAGCAGGCTCTTTCCATCATCTTTAAACTCACCATTGCTTTTTATATTCCCTGCTATTTCTGTCAGCCGGTCGCGGGTATCCATCATGATTTTCCGGGGAGACAGCGCTTTCCCGGTAATATTGGCCGGACAGGCGGCGGAGCATCTGCCGCATTCCGTGCAGGTATAGGCATCCAGCAGGTTCTTCCAGCTCAGGTCAAATACGTCTTTTGCCCCAAACTTAGGAGCAAGGGCCCCGGGATCTGGCGCTGGCGCCAGCTCCGGCTGCATGGCATACAACACCTCGTTTTGAACAGCGGGCATATTATTCATTTCCCCCTTGGGGAGCAGGCGTGCATAATAGGCATTAGGGAAAGCAAGAATAATATGCAAATGCTTTGAATAGGGTAAATAATTCATAAAGGCCAGTATCCCCACAATGTGCAGCCACCAGCAGCTTCGCTCAATGGTAACCAGTGTGCTGTCTGACAGGGAACTGTACGCAGGCATGAGCATACCGGAAATAATAAAGTTCCCGGTAATATGTTCTGCATAGTGCCCGTATCCTCTTGATTGTAATGCCTGGTCTGTAGCATTCATGGTGAGAAAAAGCAGCATCAGGATAATTTCTGTGATCAGGATATAGTTGGCATCGCTGCGGGGCCAACCATCCAGGTCTTTGCTGATAAAGCGTCTTATTTTTATCACGTTACGCCTTACCAGGAAGACTGCGCAGGCTGTGATCACAAGCACCGCCAATATTTCAAATGCATTGATCAGGAAATTATAAGCCGTGCCCAGGTAGGGGGCAAACAGGCGATGTGTGCCCAGCATGCCGTCCAGCATGATCTCAAGCACTTCAATATTAATAATGATAAAACCGGCATATACAAAAAAATGCAGGGTGGCAACAATCGGATTCCTGAACATCTTTTTCTGACCAAAGGCCAGCAGCAATACATTCCGCCACCGTTGGGCGGCGTTATCTGTATAGTCTGCGTCTCTGCCTAATAAAATATTTCGCCGGATCTCCATGATCCTCCGGGCAAACAGCCCGATAGCGGCAACGCAGATGATAATAAAAATGATCTGTGAAAGGAGATGCATTACCATGTAGTTGTAACGCTAAAGATAAGATGTTTAGTACGAATTGTTTTATTCAGCAATACCGCTTAGTTTTGGAGCTATCAATCTCCCAGGATGAAAAATTATATTCTTACAGAAGATCAGGTTGCAAAAAAACTGCAGCGGATGGCTTATGAAATTGCCGAGCAGAATGTAGGAGAAGAAAAACTGATCCTTGCCGGTATAAAGGAGAATGGCGTAGTGATCGCCGAAAAGCTTAGGCAATTGCTCCATGATATTTTCCCGGGAGAAATAACAGTAATGGAGATTGAAGTGGATGATAAGCGCTTCCCCAAACAAATCACGCTCAGCCAGGCTATGAATTTTGACAGAGCAGTGATCATTGTGGTAGATGATGTAGCCAACAGCGGGAAGACCATGTTGTATGCCCTGCAGCCTTTCTTAAAGAACCAGCCAAAAAAAATACAGACGCTGGCGCTGGTGGACAGAACGCATAAGACCTTTCCAGTACATACCGATTATGTTGGCTTTGCTCTCGCAACCACCCTGCAGGAACATATTTTTGTGGAGGTGTCGGGAGAAATAATTACCGGCGCCTGGCTGGAATAGTTGCTAATATTCCCGATTTCCGCGATATTCGGTCAAACAAATTTCCTGATTGCAAACTCTAATATTTTTTATTGTATGGACACCAGCATTACACAGCGCGTAAACGCGTGGCTTAACGGATCTTTTGATGAAGCCACAAAGAATGAGATAAAAAGAATCCAGGCTGAGCACCCTGATGAGCTTACAGATGCGTTTTACCGGAATCTTGAATTCGGTACGGGCGGGCTCCGTGGCATCATGGGGGTGGGTACCAACCGGATCAACAAATATACTGTGGGGATGGCTACACAAGGGTATGCTAACTATCTCAACAAAACATACCCCGGCGGCGAAATAAGAGTGGCCATAGCCCACGACAGCCGTAACAATAGCAGGCAGTTTGCAGAGATCACCGCCAATGTGATGGCTGCCAATGGCATCAGGGTTTTTTTATTTGAATCGCTTCGTCCCACACCGGAACTGTCGTTTGCTATCAGGTATCTCGGCTGCCAGGGGGGCGTTGTATGTACTGCTTCGCATAATCCCAGGGAATATAATGGTTATAAAGCTTACTGGAATGATGGAGGGCAGCTTGTGCCGCCTCATGATAAAAATGTGATCAAAGAAGTGGATAAGATAGGCTCTGTAGATGAAGTAAAATGGAACGGCGGCGAAAATAATATCACCATCATCGGCAAGGATGTTGACGAAGCCTATCTTACCATGGCCAAAGGGCTGAGCGTTTATCCCGATATCATTGATCGCCAGAAAAATTTAAAAATTGTATATACCCCCATTCATGGTACCGGCATTACCCTGGTGCCCGAATTGCTGAAGCGCTATGGCTTTACCAATGTAACCATAGTGGAAGAGCAGGCAAAGCCTGACGGTAATTTTCCCACGGTTGTTTATCCTAACCCTGAAGAAAGTGAAGCCATGAGCATTGGCCTGAAAAAAGCGGAAGCAATGGATGCGGATATCCTCCTGGGCACCGACCCTGATGCAGACAGGGTAGGCATTGCCGTTAAGGACAATAAAGGCAAATGGATGCTGATGAATGGTAATCAAACGGCTGTGCTTGCTTTTAGCTATCTTATCGAAGCGAGAAAGTTAAAGGGAATAGCCAAGGCTAATGATATGGTAGTGAAAACCATTGTTACCACCGATATGATTGACAAATTTGCCGCTGCCAATGGAGTGAAATGTTACAATGTATTGACAGGCTTCAAATGGATCGCAGAGCTGATCAAGGAAAAAGAAGGGGTAGAAGACTACATTATCGGCGGAGAGGAAAGCTATGGGTTACTGGTTGGCCCCAATCTCAGGGACAAAGATGCCGTAAGCGCTGTAGCTATTCTCTGCGAAATGGCCGCCTATGAAAAGAATAAAGGCAAAAGCCTGTTTGAGAAGCTGGTGGAGCTGTATGTGCAATATGGTTTTTATAAAGAGAGCCTTATTTCAATAACAAAGAAAGGTATGCGCGGGCAGGAAGAGATAGCGGAGATGATGCAGGCATACCGGGATAATACGCCTGTATCTATCAATGGCTCGAAGGTGGTGCAGTTGCTCGACTATGACCTGCGCAAAGGTAAAAACCTGATTACCGGCGAAGAATGGGAAATAAAGCTTCCTAAATCAAATGTATTACAGTTTATACTGGAAGACGGCAGTAAAATATCTGCCAGACCCTCCGGCACGGAGCCTAAGATCAAATTTTATTTCAGCGTGCATGCAAAATTGCCGGGCGCTGCCGACTATGATAAAGTAAGCGCGGCGTTAGATAAACGTATCCAGGACATCATAGCTGATATGAAGCTGAAATAGGCTGCGGGATTTGCCTGCAAAGAAGTGGTGAATGAATAGAGAAACATGAGAAAATAAACGTGAAAAGTGAGAGGCGTGATAAAGCTTCGCGTTCCACGTTCATCTTCTCATATCTCAGTATCCTCATTTATGTATTAAGCACTAACAGGGCTTTTGCCGCAGGAGCCTTCTTGTCTTTTATATGAGAGTAGGTCGCTGCATCCACCTGTGTGTTTTCTGCAATAAAAGCATATCCTATTGCAGGAAATTCGAGGACGGACGTACAGGTAATGAACCCAGCCGGATTACTTCCGCGGTTATCGCGAAGGATATTGGTTAGGGTAGTATGTGCCTCAAAATCCAGCTTTATCCGCTCCGTCCTGGAGACGGGATGACTATTCAAAAATCCCTGAAGGGCACTCATGTCTTCATCGCGGATGTGCGCAGGCTTATCCAGCCAGTATACTATGTTGAGCACGCCGGGAATGGACTTGAGGCGGCGCAGTTTATCTATACCGATCTTTACAAAAATATAACCGGCTAAAACCGGTTCAAAGGCATGTATTCTTATATTATGCAAAGGACGCTCCGTTCTTTGAAACGGGCAAAAAAATTCAATGTCTTTCTTCTGAAGATAAACTGATGTCTTTTTTTCCCATTTTTCCCTGACATAGATAATATGCCAATGACTGTCTGTAAGGTTACTCATGTGGTGTCAGATTATAGTAATGTTGCTCAATTCATTATGACAGGGTAACGGATTAATCAATTCACTGCTGTTGTTCCGGATCACTCTTACCGTTGCCACTTATTTTGAAATAATGGTTTCTCTTCAAGTATAGTCCGCATTGCCAATAGCATTCACATTATGCTAATGAGCGAACAGTCGGTTGTAAACAATCGGGGTAAGGGATACGGGATCAGACGACGAAGGTTATTGGCGATTGCCGGATAAAGCATTTCATAATCAGCTGGCAATCTGTAATGAACATTTAGTTCAGCTTAGGCTGGTAAAGATAAGGTGCCGGATCGAAACAAAAAAGTTTTCATATCAGGTATTTTTTATTTATTACCACATCTTTGAACTTATGGTCTTTTCAAAGATGTATTTTTAAGGCGGGCAGTTGCATGTAAATGACTTTTATTGAGGGCAAATCAGTATCCTTTTATGCGTTGTATAAAGCGGGAGATACTGTAAACATCCATACCTTTAAAACGTCCTCTTTGCGTTACCAGCGTGTTGCCACCGGGTTGATTGAGGAGGTAATAAAAGGCAAACCGGGTGGAAGAATCCTGCCAGCCTGTTTGGCCAAAACGGAGAATATTCATAGTCAGGGTATCATGCCATTTTTCTACAGTATAATAGCCATTCGCAAACTTCAGTAAGTCATGCAGATCCTTTTGGCTGGTGGCCTGTGAGAGCAGGGAGTCATTCCGGGGAATGTAATGTAAGGTTATATTTTCCTGTTTATCAAACACGGAACGATATCCTACCTGGTATCCCTGCGGTTGCTTTACCACAATAAACCAAAGCCAGGTGTTGAACAGGGTGGGTGTGCTGATATATCCTGAAGAAGCAATATTTTTTTCAGACAGGGTACGGACCAGCGCTTTGTCGGCAGTTGTTTTGTTGTATACAGCGTAGCCGATGTAGAATATGCAGTATACAATTCCCGCCAGGGCAACTATACTGTTTCGCAGCGATCGTTGTTTGGTAAACCATAACCACATACATGCAGCAAAGGGCCCGATAGAGAAAAGCGGGTCTGCTACAAACAGCGTATTGAACGAATACCGGGTATCGCTAAAGGGCGATAGCAATGCAGTACCATAGGCGTTAAAGGTATCAATGAAAATATGTACAAAAATGTTTACCGAAAAAAGCAATATGTATTTCCTGAGCCGGACGTTGTGCAGGTGCAATATCCTGGCAGATATCCATGATAGCAGCAGTGTAACAATAACGGCAAACAATATGGAATGTGTAAAAGCGCGGTGTGCCATGATCTGATCTGTACCCGTAAGCCAGATGCCTGAAATAAAATCTATATCAGGAATGCTTTGACCGATGATACCGAGTATCATGGCTTTTTTGCCAAGATATTTCCCCGCCAGAGCTTCGCCTATGCAGGCTCCAAGTACGATATGGGTTAACGAATCCATGTTATGCCGTGCTAAATTTAAAGGAATCAGACCGTTACCACCACTTTGCCTGCTGTTCTTCCGCTTTCTACCTGGTTATGAGCTTCTGCAATTTCATCAAAAGCGTATGTCTTATACACGTGCGGCTTTACAATACCCTGTTCCATCAGCCGTGCGATCTTTGCCTGGTCTTCGCCGCTTGAATGCACCATCAGGGTTAAGCCTGTCATGCCTTTGGCCGCTGCTTTTTCCTGTACCTGGTCATTCTTCCCCGACACTATGCTGAGTATTGTTCCTCCCGGTTTCATCAGTTGCAGCGACAGCTCAATATTTTCACCGCCAATGGTATCAAGCACCTTGTCTACATTACTTATTACATCAGGCAGGGGCTGCAGGCGATAATCAACAAACCGGTCAGCGCCAAGTCCCAATACAAAATCTTTATTGGCAGAGGATGCAGTGCCAATTACCACTGCGCCAAAATGTTTGGCGATCTGTACTGCAAAATGTCCTACGCCACCTGCGGCTGAGTGTATAAGCAAGGTATCACCGGGCTGGATATCCAGTGCATTCCTGAGATCCTGCCATGCCGTTAAAGCTGCAAGCGTAGCTGCTGCGGCTTCCGTATGCGAAATATTGCCTGGCTTGATAGCGAGATGTGCTGCAGGGGCTGCCACGTATTGCGCATATGCTTTGCCGTGACCGGGAAAGTTGATCATTCCAAATACCTCGTCGCCGGGTTTGAAGGCGGTTACTGACTGACCTGCCTGCTTTACTATGCCCGAAATATCCCAGCCAGGTATGATGGGGTCGTATTCTTTTAACCTGCCGGCGAGACCTTTGCCATTCCGCGTTTTAACATCAACAGGGTTTATGCTGAATGCCTTTACTTCTACAAGCACTTCGTCGGCTGCTATGCCGGGAACCGGCACTTCGCGAAACCGGAGATTTTCCACTCCTCCAAAGCCTGTTAATACAATTGCTTTCATTGTCATCTATTTTGAGAATACAAATTTGGGCAGTTTTGAGATAACCCGGCGCCTGATTTTTGTATAACATGCTCAAATTTTAAATGCCGGAGCACCGGCTATCATGATACAGGTCATGCAGAGAGGGAATGAGCCTCATTCCGGCACGGCTTATATCTGTATAATTTTACAAAGGTTTTTAGCACATACGATACAGGATTTTAGAAATGGACCCGGATATCTATCCGGGTTCGTCTTTAATACTGCGGGCATTGTACCTGGTATATACGGTGGAAGCTGCAGAAAATTGAACATGATCAGGGAGGCAATACGGGAACCCGGAGGGGTGAGCGTTGAGGAATTCTTTTTGTTGTCAACCAAAAGGTGTCGCTCCGTCAATAAAACCGGCGGAGTTTTTTATGTGTATATTATTTTTATTTTTTTATTTTATAAACTTTTGCCCATGAGGGTTTTAAAGGCAGAATTATTAAGGGTTGAACAATGATGATGACAATATCTAAATAAAAAGCGGTAACTTTTGTAGCTGATATGGATATACTTCGACCAATTCAGTGAATAATAATATTATTTTATTTCGTAATTATACGGTTATTTCGTAATTATACGCTGCGATATTTCTTCATTTGAATATATTCTGCTTATGCCAAAGAAAACATATGCTGCCAGTTGCCAGGTGTACCGGTATTTTAATGTAGAGACAGGAGAATGTATTTCTGCTTATTACGCCAGGCAGCTTCCCCGTGGAAAAGTGAAAGTGGAGGTGCTCAACCTTGCAGTGAAAAGTAAATCGCCCATGGAAATGCGGCGTGGTATGTCATTACCCATATTCTTTCGCATGTTGATAGCTTTGGAACACAAATTCGGCGAATTGCTCATCTGGAGCAAAGGGCACTTCAGTCCTTTAATGGCAAAGCAAAAAAAGGCTATTTTTCAGCAAGCGGCGCAAATGGCTCAAAAAATCCCGCTTTCGGTTAAACATTACCCCGTTAGTAAAAGGTTGTTTACCCAGTCGCATGCAGCACCTGTCACGCTTTCCAAGAAGCCTGTGAAAAAAAATGCGCCTTTGGTAGCGAGAATGCAGTAGCGTAGATTAGGTTGTATCAGACTGTTTTAAGCAGTTTCAATTACCAGCCCCTCATGCACCAGTTCTATCGTTTCGATAGCAACCTCATTGCCGTCAGCTTTCAGATCAGCGGCCGAAACTTTGCAGGGCCATGCATTTTTAAGTTTCCAGATCCTCACAGGTTCATGCGCTTCATTGAGGAGCTTTATGGATACATCTCTCCGTTCTACCTGGTTAAGCTGTATGGTATTGATCCAGTTGAAGAAGTCATTGTCGCCTTTAATAATACCACGTTTCAGCGTTACATTGCTGTACTTTGCCTGCCCCGGCATTTTGACCGGAGAGTGAACCGGCGAACTACCTTCCCGGTATTCTATTATTTCAATTTCCTGAGACAGACCTGAAACTTCTGTGAACCCTATTGAATTGCCACCCCATTCCACCAGGAAATGGCTGACAGGTAAAGGATATTTTCCCATAAGAAAATAAATTAAGTATTTAAAATAATGACGAGCGCGCAACAGCATAGCGCTATGAAGATAATCAAGGTTTCGTATATTTTATAGTGCCGGCAGAAACAGATGTTTGCCGCCTGTACTGCCATTTGCCTGCTGCGATCAGCATCACTCCCGTTATAGTGAATGCCAGCGTAATACCAATGCTGTTCAGTATTACTTTCGCAATGCCGATCTGATCTACATTTACAAAGGGATAAGGATAGAATCCCGAAAAATTTCCTCTGGCCAGTATATATACCAGGTATAGCAAAGGATATATCAACCACGGGAAAACCTGCTTCCATTGCAGGTTTCTTTTATCGGGGGCAAACCACCAGTACAAAAGAAACAGCAGGGGGATAACTGAATGCAGCAGTTCATCTACCAGCTTTTGTATGCCCGCAGGCTGCCATAGAAAGCGAAGAATTATATTATAAATAATGCTTACTATCAGTATATATACCGTGATAGCAGTAAGTGTCTGATATCTTGAGAAAAAATCGCCTGCTCCTTTTCGGGGAATGATCACAATGCAGGTACAGCAAACGGCCACTAATAAATTAGTGAGAATGGTGAAATAACTGAAATATCTTATCAGAAGTTCGGTTATACCTGCCAGACCGCTTGTTATATTGATATAAAACTGGGTGATAAGTGCAAACCATCCCAGTATAGCGATGACCGCCGGAAACAGCATCCTGGATAAAACAGAAGATTGGGGCATTGTTTTTGTTAATTGCTTAAAATTAATGAAACTGGCGCAGCAGCAAAATATAAACTCACTCTGGGCAGCCCGGCTTTGATTTTCTAAAATTATTATTAAGATCCGGTCCCTGTATCTCTTTCTTCAACCCTCTTGATCAGGCTCATATAAGAGGCTAATGTGGGTCACTTAGATCCAACTGCAGCCCGGATACCTTTGCAGCCGCAAATGCAATAGATATTGAGCGATAGAGGTATTGATTTAGATAAAGCATATTCCTGAAGTCGTAATATCTTTGGTTATAAGCATCAGAAGTGAAGCATAAGGTTTTCTGTGGTTCATTAAATATTCCGTCATGTATACTACAGCCGAGCAGGCAGTTCAGTTGGTAAAACCCGGTGACCGTCTTTTTATTCATTCCGCGGCAGCAGCGCCGCAGCGGATCATACGTGCCCTTTCCGGCAGGGCTCATGAACTTCGGGATGTGCATATATACCAGATGCATACGGAAGGCGATGCCTCTTATGCCGCACCGGGCAATGAAAGTGCATTCAGGGTCAACTGCTTTTTTATCGGCAGCAATCTCCGGGTTGCAGTGCAACAGGGGAGGGCTGAATACGTGCCTGTATTCCTGAGTGAGATCCCTTCTTTGTTCAGAAAAAGAATCATACCGCTGGACGGAGCGCTGATACAGGTGTCCCCCCCGGACCAGCATGGTTTTTGTTCCCTGGGTGTATCTGTTGACATTTCGCTTTCTGCCGTAGAAAGCGCGAAATATATTATTGCGGAAGTTAATCCCAATATGCCGCGCACTCATGGCGGCGGGTTCATCCATACCAGCCGCATTAATGCAATAATTGAAGCAGACTATAATCTTCCTGAAATAAAGGTGGGGCAGCCTGATGCTGAAACGCTGAAGATCGCCGGTCATGTGGCTTCCTTAATAGAAGATGGAGCAACGCTGCAGATGGGCATTGGCAAAATCCCGGATGCGGTGCTGTCTATGCTGGGGAATCACCGGAAGCTGGGCATTCATACAGAAATGTTTTCTGATGGAGTGATCAGCCTGATTGAAGCCGGTATTATTACGGGCGAGATGAAAAAGAAGAGACAACATAAAGTGGTGTCCAGCTTTTTGCTTGGAACAAAGCGGCTTTATGAGTTTGTACACGACAACCCGCTTATTGAAATGCTTGACATTGCATACGTGAATGACACTCATGTCATCCGTCAAAACCCTAAAGTGACAGCCATCAACAGCGCGCTGGAGGTGGATATCACCGGACAGGTCTGCGCCGATTCTATCGGATCAAAAATGTATTCTGGGGTAGGCGGGCAAATGGACTTTATGCGCGGCGCTGCATTATCGGAAGGCGGAAAACCTATTATCGCGATGCCTTCGGTTACCAGTAAAGGGGAGAGTAAGATCGTTGCCGCATTAAAGCCGGGAGCCGGTGTGGTAACTACCAGGGCGCATGTGCAGTATATCGTTACTGAATACGGCATAGCATACCTCTACGGAAAAAACTTAAAGGAGCGGGCCGAAGCACTGATAAATATTGCACATCCCATGCACCGGGAGGGATTGGAGAGAGCAGCGCATCTGCTGTCTTCCGGAACCGGGTCTGGATCGTGACCGGTGAATATGGCAACCGCCCACACAACGTTACTTTTACCCTGCAGCTATATGATATTGCCTGTAGATGATAACGAGACCATTGCCGGGATACAGGATCGTTTCAATGAAGCTTTCCCGGGCTTAAGCTTGAGTTTTTTATGGACAACGGCGTATGGGTCGAAACTCTCAAATCCGATGACCGGTCCCTCGCCGAGTTGTCCCGGAGCGCTTCAGATAGCTTGTGTTAAGCCAATCACATTATGTTTGTTCATTTTCGTGAGACGATAAAAGAGAAATAACAGGTGAGGGATGCTTTCACGTCTCCCATAGTGCCGGGTCTGTATTATTTGTTATGAGCAATAAAGACGGGCAGTTCCAGCTCTTTCATCAGCATATCTGCCATGCTTGCCTTAAACCAGCGGGATATCTCACTTCTTCTGTAGGCGCCGGTCACTACTATACTGTTCTTCCCGTTTTGCTGCAGGTATTCCAGGATCTGCTTTTCAGGTGTTCCCTGCGCTATCCGGAAAGTGACTTCCGGGAAATGACGTTTTACAAACTCCTTCATAAGCTTTCCTTCAGGAAGATGATTGCCATCCATTGGTGCTTTTACGGTAAATACTTCTACCGGCAGATGGCCAAAGCTGCCAAAAGTATAGCTGAACATTCTTACTGCATATACTGAAGACGGGCTTCCGTCATACAACAACACGATCTTTTCAACAGGCTTATAACTGTTGGGCACTACCAGCACAGGGCACTGTACATCTCCCAGCAGATCTTTCATGAAATAGGTGGGCGATTTTTCTTCATACCGGGTAAAAGTTTCCCTCTCACTTACGATCAGCAGGTCTGCAAAAATGCTCTCATGCTTCAGCTCCTGCAAGGCGATGCGTTTTGTGCGGTGAACGGAGAAACTGATCCCGGCTGTGCCGCAGCTTTGCTGAAATTTTGATACTGCCGCATCTCTTTTCTGCTTATCTTTTTCATCAAGCTCTTTTATTGCTGTCTCCGGGTGCTTTGCTGTTTTATAAATCTTTCCCACATTGTAAGTACGGTAGATGAAATCATCAAGAAACAAACCCACCAGGTGGGCATCCGCAACTTTTGCGACTTCCCGGGCGTATGCAAGGGTAGATGGAGACAGCTTATAGCCGTCCAAAGCGGCAATAAATTTTTTCATATATATACCTGTTTAGTCCGTAAGCGATCAGTTTTTAATATTTATAAAATTATAATTTCCCTGTGCATAAATGGTATGATTCCTGTCATCATGTAAAGTGATAATTATAAAATCAGAGGGATAGTTAAAGCAATTTTTAATACAGGTTCGGGGAAGTTTAAAAACAATGCAGATCTGCCTGAAAAAAATCTCTGAGAAATGTCATTTATGCTGTTGTTACAGGTCATTGCCTCCCTCTTCAGATAATCGTATATTAGAATCGTAAAAATTTTGGTTATGAAAAAGATACTTCTTGCTTTTGATGGCGCTCATTTTTCAGAAGGCGCTCTTGAGTTTGTAAGGCTCCTGCATACCAGCAGTCCTGTATTTGTTACCGGTGCTTTTCTTCCGCAGGTAAATTATGCCAATGCATGGAGTTATGCAGCAGGTTCTGGTGGTCTGTTCATTCCGCTGATTGAAGAAGAAGATGTGGAACTGGTAGCAGGCAACATTAAGCGCTTTGAAGCCTTTTGCAACAATAATGATATCAGCTATACCGTGCATAAAGATTTTGAAGATTTTGCCCTCCCGGAGCTGAAAAAAGAAACCCGCTATGCCGACCTGCTCATCCTGGGCAGTGAAACATTTTATGAAAATATGGGGAAAGAAGAGCTTAATTTATACCTGAGAGATGCGCTGCATGAGGCAGAATGTCCTGTGCTGGTAGTGCCCGAAAAATTTGAGCTGCCTGCCGGCAATATCCTTGCATTTGATGCCGGTGCATCATCCGTATATGCCATAAAGCAATTTGCCTACCTGCTGCCCGAACTGGCTGCCGGCGAAACTATTCTTGTAAATGCAGAGGATGGCGATGGCAAATTGCCGGATCAGGAATATATATCGGAATGGGCTGCCAAACATTTTCCCAATTTAACATTATCAAAATTAGCTACAGACTCCCGTAAATATTTTAAGGCATGGTTAAACGAACGGAAGGCAGCGATACTGGTAAGCGGCGCTTTTGGGCGATCAGAGATATCCACTCTTCTTAAAAAAAGTTTTGTATCAGATACAATTAAAGAACATCGTATCCCTGTATTTATTGCGCACCGGTAAAGAGGGGATATTCATTACATTATTGTATCTTCAGAAGATAGTAAATATGCAATACTACCTGACACTGCTGCGGTACCTGCAGATCATTCTTTTTGCCGGAGTGCTGATGTATATGGGAAAGCTGTTGTTTATTCCTTTGCTGTTGGGTTTGCTTATTGCCATAGTGCTATACCCCGTATGCCGCTGGCTGGAAATGCATAGGTGGTCTAAATCGCTGGCGATTACCGCATGCCTGCTTATCGTGGCTGTGCTTTTCGGGGCACTCCTTATTTTGTTGTTTTGGCAAATTACCATGTTTGGAAAAGATGCGGACGCTTTGGTCAAAAAACTCACCGACCTGGTACCACAGCTGCAGGCATGGCTTTCAGGAAAGGGGATCCCTGTGGCAAAGTTCGACTGGAGAGGTGATGTAACTCCATCCATAGGTGGCTTTCTTTCTTCTTTGGTTACTGCAACTGCTGATATGTTATTTATGCTTTTTCTTACCCCGGTATATACTGCGTTGTTTTTATACCACCGCAGGTCGTTTGTGCAATATTTACAAACCATTGTGCCATCTGCATTTCAAACCAACCTTGCTCATATCCTGCACCAGACCATTCACACCTATTTCAACTATATAAAAGGAATGATAATGGTGTACCTGATCGTAGGAATACTGAACAGTATCGGGTTAATGGCGTTGGGGGTAAGGCATGCTATCCTGTTTGGAATGCTTTGTGCCATAATGACCATCATTCCTTATGCCGGTATTATTGTAAGCGCTTTATTGCCCATTACGGTAGTGTGGCTGGATACTTCAAATGTTTGGTATCCTTTGGGGGTGATCGTGCTTTTCAGCGTCGTGCAATACCTTGAGGCAAATGTGATCTTCCCGCGTGTGGTAGGGGCAAGCCTTGATGTGAGCACGTTTGCAATGCTGGTATCTATTATTGCCGGCGGGATCGTTTGGGGCGGGGCGGGTATGGTGCTTTTCATACCGCTGGTGGCGATACTGAAAATTGTGGCGGATAATATCCCTGCGCTGCGGTCTCTTAATATACTATTGAGCAGAAACGGCCAGGCAACGGCTTCATAGGCTTATACATTTCGCTGTGCGTGCAGCGCTCCATAATAGGCTGCTCCCATCATCGCAGTAGTATCTTCCATAATGATCCTTACCGGTATGTCGCGCAGTAAAAAATCCAGGCGCCCGAAATCGAGGAAATGCCGGAGGAAAATATTTTTGTTGATCAGCCGGGTAATTTTGGGCATGATGCCGCCACCCAAAAACACCCCTCCCAAAGCCTTGAATTTTAAAGCGCAGTTACCGGCTTCGGTGGCAACATAACGAAGAAACAACTCAATGGTCTCTTCACATACCGCCACTTCTGCGGTATGATTGCTGATAACGGCTGCAGCATCGCTGTCTGCCATTGCATCCTCTAACCAAACTGGCACTTCTCTTTTTTTAACGGTTTGGAGAAAATCAAAGATCTCGGTAATGCCTCTCCCACTGGTCACTCTTTCCCAACTGACATGTCCGTATTTTTTTTGAAGATACTGCAGCAGCTCATGATCTAATCCGTTCCGGGTTGCAAAATCGCAATGCCCCCCCTCTGTGGCAAAGGGATGATATTGTGTGCCATCCCAGTACAACCCGGCTTCTCCCAGTCCGGTGCCGGGGGCTATCAATGCAATATTGCCTTCGTGTTTTTGACCTTCACCTGATATGCTGTAGATATCTTCCTCCTTCAGCATTGCCATTCCCCATGCTGTTGCTTCCAGGTCGTTAATAAGCTGTACAGGAGTATGGTTAAGATGTTCTGAAACTGTTTTCCCGTTTATATTCCAGGAAATATTGGTGATGGTTGCCTGGTTTTGCGTCACAGGTCCTGCAACGGCAAGGCATACGGTATCAGGGGAGGCTGTTTGGCCAATAAATGAATTGATCATTTCATTGGCATCCCTGTATTGTGAGGTAGGCAATGTAGATGTTGTAAGTGCTGAAAAAGTCCCGTTATGGCACGTAAACATTGCTATATTGGTTTTTGTTCCCCCGATATCGGCAGCCAGTATTTTCAGCTTTATCTCAGAAAGGTTGTGTTGTGCGGAAGCAAGGGGTATATACATATTACAGAGATTATTTTTGACCGGATCATTCTTTATGGCATGGGTATCCTGGTTTAAGCCACCGTAATTTCTTTTTCAAGATACACATCCTGGATCGCATGCAGGAGAGATATCCCTTCCTGAAATGGCCGCTGGAATGCTTTTCGTCCTGAAATAAGCCCCATGCCCCCGGCGCGTTTGTTGATGATAGCCGTGATGACCGCTTCTTTAAGGTCGGAGGCTCCTGCTGAAGCGCCACCGCTGCTGATGAGCCCCGCTCTCCCCATGAAGCAGTTCAGCACCTGGTAGCGGCAGAGATCAATGGGATTGTCAGTGGCTAAATCGGTATACATGCTTTTGCTCCATTTGCCATAGCTCACTTTACCGGTATTGAGCGCGGCATATCCCTCATTGTTTACCGGCAGCTTTTGCTTGATGATGTCAGCCTGTATGGTCACTCCCAGGTAATTGGCCTGCCCGGTAAGGTCGGCCGATTCATGATAATCCCTGTCGGATTGCTTGAAGGCCGGGTTCCGCAGATAGCACCACAATATAGTAGCCATGCCCATGGCATGAGCTTCTTCAAAGACCGCTGCTATTTCAGTGATCTGCCGGTCCGACTCAGGCGACCCGAAGTAAATGGTGGCCCCAATAGCGGCGGCGCCCAGGTTCCATGCGTCTTTTGCGGAACCAAATAGTATCTGGTCATGTTTATTCGGGTATGTCAGCAGCTCATTATGGTTGATCTTAACAATAAAAGGGATTTTTGCCGCATATTTTCTGGAAAGCATTGCCAGCCCGCCAATAGTAGTAGCCACTGCATTACAGCCTCCTTCAATAGCCAGGCGTATAATGTTTTCAGGGTCAAAATATAATTTGTTAGGCGCAAAAGAAGCGCCTGCGCTGTGTTCTACGCCCTGGTCTACCGGCAGAATGGAAAGATAGCCTGTGCCGGAAAGCCTTCCTGTGTGAAACATAGCCGACAGGTTCCTGAGCGTTTGGGCATTCCTGTTAGAAATGCCAAAGACATCCTCAACAAAGGCCGGAGAAGGAAGATGCAGCAGTTTCCCGGGAATTGTATGGCAGATGTGAGTTAGCAACCCTGCATTTTCAGCACCTATAATTTGTTCAATATCCTGCATTGTCATTGGTAATTTTTTTAGCGCCAAAGCAAATATGCCTGATCAGCAGGCTGGTATATTATTATTATGCTCAATTTTCCGCAACAACATCTCCACATCATTTTTATTGCATAGCTCAGTTCCATAATTCATTGTAGCCGCGGTGCCACATGCTACTCCATAGGCAAGGGATCGCTTTAAAGAAGCGCCATTGGAAAGACTGTATACAATTCCTGCTAGCATACTGTCGCCTGCGCCCACGGTGCTTTTACGTTCCACTTCAGGCGGCGCTATTCTGTAAGCTTCTTTCTTTGTGGCCAGAACTGCTCCTTTTTCTCCCATGGATACTACCATGATCTCACAACTGCTGCCCCGCAGGAAATCCATCGCAATATTTTCTACAATGCTAGTGTCTATTTGGGATATGCCTATAAGCGTGCTTAGTTCTCCCAGGTTGGGCTTTAAAAGATATACGCCCTCTTCTGCTGCATACCGAAAAGCATCCCCTGAAGTATCCACAACAAATTTCGCGCCTTTACGCCGGGTAATAGCCGCCAGTTGCCTGTAAATATCTGCAGGAACTCCCGGCGGCAGGCTGCCACTTGCCACTACAAATCCTGCTTCGGGGATATTTTCAATAGCAGCTATGCATTTTTTCCATTCGGCTTCCAGTAAAACAGAGCCCGGCATGCCGAACCTGTACTGATTATTACCTGCAATATCAAGCACTATAAAGTTTTCTCTTGTCTCGTTTTCCGTATCAATGATGATGGCAGGAATATGCTCTGCATGAAGCAGATGATTGAAAAACTTTCCGGTATAGCCTCCCGAGGGGAAAACAGCAACGGCCTCTCCGCCGAGCTTTTTTATCGCCCTCGCTACATTGATGCCCCCGCCGCCCGGTTCGAGCTTCGGCGCTGTACATTTCAGTTTTTTTTCAGGTATCATTGAAGACACCGTTGTGCTTTTGTCTATACAGGGACTGAAAGTAATAGTGACAATGGCAGGCATAATGAAAGCGTAATAATACATTTAATAGCCCTGAATCAATGCTACACGATCGCAGTCTTCCAGGTATCCGTCTTCTACAAACTCTACATCTCCTCCTGCTTCCAGTATTTTCTCTATAATATCATCTACAAGATTCGTTACAAATGAGTGTGATGAGTAAGATCTTGCTGCAGAAGACATCTGTATGTTCCCGGTGGTTTGATCAACCGGGCAGATGAAATTTTTTTCCACTACCAGCAGCTTTCCTTTGTGCGCTGATGCCTCCTGCCAGACGGCTCTAATACCTGTGGTCAGTTTCTGTTTTTCAGCAGCTTCTCTCAGTTGGTTCTTTAAAATAATATATCTTACCTTTTCCCAGTCAGATATAAAAGGTTTCAGTATCTCCCTGAGGGCATCGTTGCCCGAGGGATCCTTAGGAGTGCACAGAAAATCAATAATGGACGCAGCATGCCTCGTTGTTTTTTGAAAATAATCCATGGCTTGTTTTTGCCCGATTACAAATACAGGCAAATAATATGCATTCAATAAAATATCAAGTGTATTGTCGGCATGCCTTAGAAAATGTTCCCACATTGGCTCCTTTGCAATTGTCCCGTCCGGATTATTAGCGGTAGGTTCATTCAATATGTCTTTATATGCAGTATAATGAGCGCCTGCGGAATTATGCAGGATGAGGCGGAGTGATTGTTCTTTTCCTTCATATATCCTGTATTCGTTTTCGGTGAGGTGCAATACCAGGTATTCTTTTGATTGTTTTTTATTAGAAACAATATCTCTTATATCGAATGATTCATCTACTGTTGTGGTTTCATTAACAGAAATATCGAGGTAGAGGATTTTCTCAAGCAGAGGTGAGAGATATAATGCCACACTTTTTTTATTGCTGTTGTAATTAATGGACTCGATCAACTGGCGTAGCTTTTCTGTCATCAGCAAAACCATTTCACCAGGATAATGTTCCAGCAAATGCCGCTCTACTTTTTCAGTTGCCTGCTTAACGGATTGCTTTACCCTTTCTTTTGCATAGGACATTTGCTCAAGTGACAACAATATTGAAATGGCAGGACGGTAAGGTACCGTATCTGTGAACTCATAAAGTTCCGGTATGGCAATAGTTGGCATATGATGTTGGTTTAATGTTTGAAGTTAATACAGCTTTAAAACTATAATGCTGACGGCTCTCACCCGGAGCATTGATCATCCTCATTGATGTTATAGCCTCAAAACAGACAATTTTGTCTTTTGTTTGTAACTTTTGTTGCTAAATAGGCGGTTACCTGTGGCTAACTTTACCTATTGCCCTGATGGCATAGATTTGGAAGTAAAGGATATTGAACTAAAATCATGTATATGACCTTTAATGAAATGATACAATCTCCCAAGCCGGTTCTGGTGGATTTTTCTGCAGAATGGTGCGGACCCTGTAAAATGATGGCTCCGATCCTTAAAGATGTAAAAAAAGAAATAGGCGATTCGGCTGCCATTATCAAAGTAGATGTGGATAAAAATCCTGCAGCAGCGCAGCAATACCAGATACAGGGTGTTCCCACGCTGATATTGTTTAAAGAAGGAAAGCTGTTGTGGCGCCAGAGCGGGGTGGTGCCCAAGGCGGGTCTGGTAGATGTGATAAAAAAGCATACTTCATAAATTTTTTTGTACTATGCATGTGTAAACGCAGGTGATAAGTGCTTAATAGTAAAGTACCGTTTGATGAGATATGTCATTGAACGGTACTTTTTTATTGAGCAGCTCTTTTCTATTTTATTTACGTAAGTGACAAATGTTACAATCAAAAGTATCTTACCCGTTTAGTTTTGCCGGCAAATTAATAATGAATGATCAGGGAAAAGGATTTCATTTTGCGGGTAACGTGGAGCATGGTATGCTTTGTCGCGGTAACCAGAGGAATGGCGCAAGACAGCCTGAAAACCTTAACGCTTGAGCAGGCAATTGCAGCAGCTGTATCCGGCAGCAGGGATATACGGCTTTCAAAACTTGATCAGCATATTGCGGCGGTCAGTTATGCCCGATCTAACGCGATTTTTTTGCCACAGCTTGGTTTTTCTTATACGGTACTAACGACGAATAACCCGCTGAATGCATTTGGCTTTAAGCTGCAGCAAAAAGCCGTCACTGCTGCTGACTTTGCCCCGGATATTTTAAATCATCCTTCTGCTGCCCCTGATTTTTTAACGAAACTGGAATTGCAGCAACCGCTGCTGAATATAGATATGATCTATGAGCGTAAAGCTGCAGCCAGGCAGGTGGAATTGTATGGGTATAAAGCGGAACATACCGAGGCTTATCTCATATTTGAAGTGCAAAAGGCGTATATGCAATTGCAATTGTCGTATGAAGCCGTGGCCGTGCTGGAAGAAGCTTTGCATACGGCAAAGGCGGTATATGCTTTTACAGATAATTATTTCAGGCAGGGATTGGTGCAGAAGCCTGATCTCCTCAATGCACAGGTGCGGGTGTCGACGGTGGAAACACAACTGGCGAAAGCTACATCTGATGTGCGGAACGCCTCTGATTACCTGAGTGAGCTGATGGGACAGCCTGCAGGCGTTATTTATAAGACAGATCAGTTCAATATTGATCCCCGGTCTTTTACAGATACTATTACCAGTATTTCTGAAAACCGTCCCGATTTTCTTGCCATACAAAAAGCCATCGAATCGACAGAGATGGCGATCCGTTCGGATAAGATGAGCTACCTGCCCCGGCTCAATGCTTTTGCCAGTTACCAGTGGAATGACAACCGCATGTGGGGCTTTGGAAACAATGCCTACCTGGCCGGGGTGCAGTTGTCGTGGGATATATTTAAAGGAACGCGGGTAAAACATTCCATAGAAGCAAAAACATACGAAAAAGAAAAATGGAGCGAAACGCTGGCTAAGCAAAAAGAGCTAAGCACCGTGGAGCTGAATAAAGCTTACCGGCAACTGGCCGACGCAAGGATGGAGATACAGCAGCAGCAGGTAGCAGTAGAACAGGCTGCAGAGTCGCTGACCATTCTGCAAAACAGGTATAAACAGGGACTTGTCAATACTACCGAGATGCTGATGGCATCCGCACAGTTGTCGCAACAAAAATTTGCATTAGCACAGGCTGTATTTACGTCAGGTGTCACTAATGCCTACATACATTTCCTGACATCATCATCAAAAAAATAAACCGAGCGTAATGAATAAAAATCTCTTCCGGGAAAAAATAATTTTTGCCCTGCCCTTACTGGCTCTCTTCGCATGTTCATCAGCTAACAAGAATATTGCAGCACCACAGGAAACTCCGGTTGCGGTAGTGTTAGCAAAGCCAGGCGAGAATGCAAATAAAAGTATTGCAGTGAGCGGACAGGTAGTGGCAGCACAGTCTGCAAATATCAGCACAAAGGTAATGGGGTTCATTACGTCGGTAAAAGTAAAGGTTGGTGATCGCGTACAGAAAGGTCAGTTGCTCGCTACCATCAGCAATGAAGACATACTGGCAAAACGCGGCCAGGCTGATGCCATGATCGCAGAGGCACAGTCTGCTGTAGCTAATGCGAAGAAAGACTTTGACAGGTTTACTTCGTTGTACAATCAGCAAAGCGCCACCGCGCGGGAGCTGGATAATGTAACATTGCAATATAATGCCGCCAGATCCAGGCTGGAAGCCGCAACACAGATGCAGAAAGAAGTAAGTGCGATGCTGAGCTACACTGCTCTTGTTGCTCCCTTTACCGGTATAGTCACTCAAAAAACAGCCGATGCAGGTAGTATGGCCAACCCGGGAATGCCGCTGCTTACCATAGAAAATACAGGCAGCTATGAGGTGAACGCATTTGTTCCCGAAACCCTTATAGACCAGGTGAAGGAAGGCATGCCTGCAGATGTTGCGGTGAAGTCAGTTCATAAAACGATACGCGGCATTGTCACTCAGGTTAACCAATCATCGCAGTTTACAGGAGGTCAATACAACATCAGGATCACTATTCCAAAAGATGAAACAGCAGGGCTTTACGCAGGAATGTATACAAATATCAATATGCAGGTTGCATCCCTCCCTTTACCGGGAAATGCGATGAATACTATCCTGGTCCCTGCATCAGCCCTGGTATATAAAGATCAGCTAACAGGAATATATACTATAAGCAGCAGCAATACGGCGTTGCTCCGCTGGCTCCGTACCGGAAGAAGTTTTGGAGGGAATGTGGAAGTGCTTTCGGGCCTGGATCCGGATGAATCTTTTATTCTTCGGTCCGAGAGCAAATTGTATAACGGTGCGCCTGTGGTGGTGAAACAGCCAATTTAAACACATTAATATATTCAAATGAAGAATGGTTTTTCAGGAAATATAGCAAAGGTTTTTTTGCAGTCGAAGCTGACCATCCTGCTGATGATCGCTTTTCTGCTGATAGGAGGCTACAGTACTTTTCTGATACCCCGTGAGGAAGAGCCTCAGATCAAAGTGCCGATGGCCGATATTTTTATTGGTTATCCTGGCGCAGACCCTAAAGATGTTGAAACAAAAGTGGCGGCTCCGCTGGAGAAGATGATCTCTAATATTAAAGGGGTGGAATATGTATACTCCACTTCAATGAAAGGGCAGGCAATGCTTATAATACAGTTTCATGTAGGTGAAGATATAGAGCGTTCACTGGTAAAACTGTACAGCGAGCTGATGAAGAATATGGACAGGATGCCGCAGGGAGTAAGCATGCCGCTGATAAAGACAAGGGCGATTGATGATGTGCCGGTAATGGCACTTACGCTTTGGAGTGAGAAGTATAGTGATTACCAGTTGAGGCAGGTGGGGCAGGCGCTCATCAACGAGGTAAAAAAGATACCGGATGTTGCAGATGTAAATATTATTGGTGGTCGCGGCCGCGAGGTAAAAGTGATCCTGGATAAAGATAAAATGACGGAAACCCATGTTGATTTTCTTGCTGTGGCCCGGCAGATCCGGGGAGGTAACGTACAGATGCCGGCAGGAAATTTGTTACAGCGCGATTCGGTCATTATGGTTTCAACAGGCAATTTCCTTACTACGGCAGAAGATGTAGGAGATCTTGTGGTGGGAATGAACCAGCAGCATCCGGTATATCTCCGGCAGATCGGCCGGGTGGAAGAAGTGCCGGAAACGCCAAGCCAGTATGTGCTTTTTGGTTATGGCAGGGCAGATACTTCATACATAAGGAAATCTATGTCAGATTATCCTGCTGTTACCCTCAGCGTGGCCAAAACCAAAGGCGCCGATGCAATGAAACTGGCTGAGCAGATCATTGAAAAAACAACTTATCTTAAAAAAGATCTTTTACCGGACGATATACAGCTTACGGTAACCCGGAACTACGGCGAAACCGCTTCGGATAAAGTGTCTGAACTGCTATTCCATCTTTTCATTTCTATTGTGGTGGTCACGCTTTTTGTGATGCTGGCAATGGGATGGAGGGGAGGGCTCGTGGTCTTTTTATCAGTACCTGTAACGTTCGCGCTTACGCTTTTCAGTTACTATTTCATGGATTACACGCTCAACCGTATCACACTGTTTGCACTGGTATTCATTACGGGAATAGTGGTAGATGATTCGATAATCATTGCGGAAAATATGCACCGGCATTTCAGGATGAAAAAGCTGCCGCCTTTGCAGGCCGCCATATATGCCATTAATGAAGTAGGTAATCCTACTATACTGGCAACATTCACCGTGGTAGCTGCAGTGTTGCCTATGGCTTTTGTATCGGGAATGATGGGCCCATATATGAGCCCTATGCCTATAGGTGCATCTATTGCCATGATGCTGTCGCTGGTAGTGGCATTAACCCTTACTCCTTACCTGGGCTATATCTTTTTGCGGGAAAAAGAAAAGAGGGATGCAGGAAAGGAAGAGAAAAAGCCTCCGGTGCTGGAAGAAAGCGCTATTTACCGCATTTACCGCGCATTTGTAAATCCGCTGCTCGAAAGCCGCCGGAAGCGTTGGGCTTTTATCCTGGGCATTGTAGCTATTTTGCTTGGATCTTTACTACTATTCTATACGAAAACGGTAGCACTTAAGATGCTGCCTTTCGATAATAAGAATGAATTCCAGGTGATGATTGACATGCCGGAAGGAACTACCCTTGAAAAAACCCAGGCGGTGGCAAAAGACATTGCAGCCTATGTGTCAGCGCAACCAATGGTGAAAAACTACCAGGTCTATATAGGCACTTCTGCTCCCATCAGTTTCAACGGACTGGTGCGGCACTATGACTTGCGAAGGGGGGAAAATGTGGCTGATATACAGGTAAACCTCACAGATAAAAAAGAGAGGCATGAGCAAAGCCATGCGATAGCAAAAGCAATGCGCGCTCCTGTTCAGTCCATTGCTGAGAAATATCAGGCGAATGTGAAGATCGTGGAAGTGCCGCCGGGCCCGCCGGTGTTATCAACCCTCGTTGCAGAAATATACGGGCCTGATTACAACGGGCAGATAGCTGTTGCACAGCAGGTAAAGGCTATATTTAACAATACCCCTGATGTGGTGGATGTGGACTGGATGGTGGAAGCCGATCAGCAGGAATACCATATCACGGTAGACAAAGAAAAAGCCATGCGCTATGGGGTAGCAGCAGCGCAGGTGGTCCAAACCGTTAGCGCAGCACTTTCCGGTACCATTGCAGGCAATGTATATGAGCCTTCGTTATACAATCAAACTCCTGTTAAGCTTCAATTGAGTGATGCCGACAAAACAAGTATTGACGATATGCTGAATGTGAATGTCACGGGTATGCAGGGTAATAATGTCGCACTCAGGGATATAGTTTCAGTAACCCGGCAGGTCAAAGCCCAGCCTATTTACCGTAAAAATCAAAAAGAAGTGGTATATGTGCTGGCAGATATGTCCGGTACACTGGAAAGCCCTTCCTATGCCATTGCGGCCATTTCCGACAGCCTTAAAAATGTTCAGCTGCCCGCAGGATATTCTCTTAAGGAAGAATATACCCGCCAGCCGGAGATGGAGAACGACTACAGTTTGAAATGGGATGGAGAATGGCAGATCACTTATGAAGTATTCAGGGACCTCGGGATTGCATTTGCCGTGGTGATCCTGCTGATCTACGTGCTGATCGTGGGCTGGTTCCAGCATTTTACCGTGCCTTTAGTGATGCTGGCTGCTATTCCTCTTTCATTAGTGGGAATAGTGCTTGGGCATTGGATCATGGGCGCTTATTTTACAGCTACCTCCATGATAGGCTTTATTGCCCTGGCAGGGGTAATGGTGCGTAACTCTGTGCTGCTTATTGATTTTATCAATATACGCCTGCGCGAGGGTATTCCGCTGAAGCAATCAATTATTGAAGCCGGAGCGGTGAGAACGACACCGATACTGCTCACCGCAGGAGCAGTAGCACTTGGCGCCGTGATCATCTTATTTGATCCTATCTTCCAGGGATTGGCCATTTCGCTCATGGGAGGTACCATCACTTCTACCTTCCTTACCCTGCTGGTGGTACCGCTGCTGTATTATAAAATGATGCGTAAAAAGTATCCTGTCAAATAAAATAAAGCTATTATGAAATTATTTGTAGTGACCTGCCTGAAGGAATACCTGGAAGATGTGCGGGATATTTTCAGGCAGGCCGCCATCAGCGTATTCAGTGTTACGGATGTGTCGGGTTTCAAAGGAAATCACCACAGGGACCTTTTATCAGACTGGTTCGCCTCCGGAGGAGCGGATTTTAACTCCTCTATGATATTCAGCTTTACGGATGCTGCCAGTGCCGAACACGCAATGAAGCTTATTAAAGCCTATAACGAAAAAAGCGATCCGGGTTTCCCTGTGCATGCATTTATAATGCCGGTAGAGCAATCGAGTCATTGATCAGCATATATCATAATGAAATAATTATGGCAGAAAAAATAGTACGTATAGTGGCAGGAAGCCTTGTATTGGTAAGCATATTAATGGCACATTTCGTGAACCTCCACTGGTTGTGGCTGGGCGTTTTTGTGGGTGTCAACCTCGTGCAATCTTCCATTACGGGGTTCTGCCCGCTGGAAAAAATTTTAGCAGCATTTGGCATTAAAGGCTGCTGTTGTGGTCGCAGGCAGGATACTGAAATAGCTTAAGATTTTTTCAGCGATATTAAAATCTTATTAGCCTATCACATCTCACCAGGGGAATGGTTGAGTTTCTTGCAGCAGGCACAGTGTGGTGGCGATCGCGGCAATAATTTTTTTGGGCCCGTTACTCCTTTGCGTTCGTTGCGTGAAAATATTTTGGTATACACCTCCTGTATCTGATATAATGATTTAACAGATAACTTTGCCGGAATCAATTTCCGGCTATGCACAGTAACAAAAATTTAGAAGCAATATTTGAGCCGGCGCTCATTGAAGAAATGTACGCTCATGGCGAAGTAAGGCATTATAAGGAAGGGGATATTATACTGGATTATGGAAAATATATCCGGATGATGCCATTGATCCTGAAGGGCGCGATCAAAGTGCTCCGGAGGGACGAAAATGGTAAAGAAATATTATTGTATTATCTGTCGAGCAATGAAAGCTGCTCTATGGCCTACAGCTGTTGCGTGGAAGCCAGAAAAAGCGAGGTAAAAGCGATAGCAGAAGAAGATGTGGAATTGCTGGCTATTCCGCATACCCAGCTGGATGGATGGCTCTGCAAATATGCGAGCTGGAAAAATTATATCATGCGGAGCTTTAATGAGCGCTTTCTCGAATTGCTGAAGTCTATTGAAAGTATCGCTTTTCATAAACTGGATGAACGGCTTATCCATTATCTCAAAAGCAGGCAGCGGCTTTCAGGATCAAGTGTTATCAAAGCTTCACATTATATAATTGCCGAAGAGCTTGCCACATCGCGGGTGGTGATCTCCCGCTTGCTGAAGCAGCTTGAAAATGAAGGTAAGATCCTCTTATACAGGAATGAAATTAAGCTGATGGACGGATTTAAATAGCATTCCTGCTTTAGGCGGTATTAAGTTAAGACTGTTGTGCCAATTGTGTGACCTGAAAAAGTGAGATCTTCACGTCTCACCTCTGACGTTTCACGATTAATATAGCAGTAGGGTATACTTACAATGGGATTCCGTAATGCCGCGGGGGAAACCCGGATATCTTTTCAAAAAGAAAGGAACAATTGTCTGCATCTGTGCTGTGAAGGTTGATTGCGTATTTCCCGTCCTGGAGGTGAGTCACTCTCAGTTGAATATATTGCCCCCGGAATTGCCCTTTCCTGCATATTCTTTTACGGGCATCTGTAATGTCGTAGGTCAAATATTTATCTGAAAAAGTATTGTCCTTTATTTCGATGACAATCATGTCATTTACAATAGATGGTATTTGCACGGCAGAAGGGTTGAGCTGGGGCATAAAGGTATATGTATTTGAATGGTCAATACAAAATCAGGGTGGGCACGCCGGTTATTGCAATTGAACAGAAAGGGCAGGAGCAGGGCGGGTAACTTAGGATATTGGCAGATGAACACTGTAAACCCTCTGACTTTTACACTTTCCTGTCCCTTCACCAGGATTATAGCAGGCTGCCGGTTTGGGCAGAAGCGAAAAGGTACAAATAAATGTTCGAAATAAATATGACGGACGGATTAAATTTTTTTGAAGACTATGATTGCCCGAAATTAATATGGCAGCCGCTTTATTCTGCCGGTTTGGCCACAGGCAATAAATTCTCTTCAATTATTTTTTTCAAAGTATGCTTGGGATATGCGCCCGGCTGCATCATTGCTTCGCCTGCGGCATTCACAAATAAAAGCGTTGGGATACTTTGTATGCCGAATACTGCAGATAAATCCTGTTCCATATCCGTATTTACTTTATAAATAAGCAGCTTACCGGCATATTCCTCAGACAGCTCTTCCAGTATCGGCGCTACCATCTTGCAGGGACCACACCAGTCGGCATAAAAATCTATAATAGCAGGCATTGTACCGGCATATTTCCATTCTTCTTCCTTTTCGTAATTAAATATTTTGTCTTTAAAATCCTGCGTGGTCAGTGGTGTTACAGCCATAATGTACATTTTATTATTACGCAAAGTTACCCCGATAAAGCTGGTACAAGGTAACTAAAGTTACTTTAATCACGGTCTTAAAGCGTTAATTTTAAATTACCGCACAGTGGTTGCTGATGAGGCTGCCGGAGCCTTTTTTAATCAATTACAAAATATGCTTCAAATCAGTTTTTAATTGTAGTATTTGTAGTTACTTCGCTGTTGTAGAAAGATTGTCAAACAGTCAACCGGTTGGTTATGTTCAGTTACCCCGTAAAAGAGCTTTCAGCAATAGTTTCAGCAATTATTAAGCAACATTTAAGCGATGCAGCCTGGAGCTGGCTGCAGGAAAAGGTTACGGGAAATTTACCCCCGGCCCAGTTTAATGCGGTTTTTGCCATGATACCGCGAAAAACAGGAAAATCCATTGTTGAAATAACGGATGCGCAACTAACGGAAGTGCAGCGGCTGTATCCCGGTCTGTCTTTTGAAGGCTGGACCGTTGACCGTCTCAGCCGCGTATGGTTGCTCATGAGCAGGGACAGCACAGGGGAAGACCAGTATGTGGCTGCGATAGAAAACCTTTTCCTGGCGGCTGACATGAATGAGCTGGTGGCGCTTTACTCAGCCTTGCCGCTGTTGGATTACCCTTCCCGCTGGAAAGCACGCTGTGCCGAAGGTATCCGCTGCAATATAGGAGATGTGCTTGTGGCAGTCATCTGCGATAACCCTTATCCGGCGGCGTACCTGGATGAGCCCGCCTGGAACCAACTGGTAATGAAAGCGTTTTTTACAGATAAACCTGTTGACCGTATTTACCGGCTTGACCAGAGAGCCAATGCGGACCTGGCAAATATATTGTCGGACTATGCGCATGAGCGCTGGGCCGCAGGACGCATTATAAATCCTCAGTTGTGGCGCTGCATGACAAAATTTATTGATGAAAAGAGCTTTGCGGATATACAGCGTACCGGCAGCAGCAGCGACCCGCTGGAACGTGAGGCCGCAGCGCTGGTTTGCAGCGACAGCCATTATCCTCCGGCGAAAGAATGGCTGGACCGGCATGAGAAATTGAAAGCCGCAATTGATAACAAGACATTAAGCTGGTCAACCATTGCCGCGGGTAAGGCAGTGACAGGTTAAGTCGTACCTTTAAATGATCAAATTTTTTAAAAGAACGAATATGTGTTGCAGTAATAACATTACGGAAAAAGATCTTCAGCCGGGTAAGCAGGATAGCAGTTACCTCGAAAAGATAAAGGGAATGCAGTTTTTTGATCCTCACGTGCACATGACATCACGTACCACCGATGACTACCAGGCGATGGCAGATGCGGGAATAGTGGCGCTGATAGAACCTGCATTCTGGCTGGGGCAGCCGCGTACCGGTGTGGATACTTTCAGGGATTATTACAGCAGCCTGATCGGCTGGGAGCGCTTCCGCTCTTCCCAGTTTGGCATCAAACATTATTGTACCATCGGGTTAAACTCCCGTGAAGCCAATAATGAGGCGCTGGCAGAGCAGGTGATGGAGCTGCTGCCTCTGTTCATTTACAAAGAGGGTGTAGTAGGCGTAGGCGAAATTGGTTTTGATGACCAGACGGCTGCCGAAGAAAAATATTACCGGCTGCAACTGGAGCTGGCGAAGGAAGCCGGTTTGCCGGTGCAGATACATACGCCCCACCGCGACAAAAAGCGCGGCACCACCCGGAGCATGGATATCGCCATAGAGCACGGACTTGATCCCTATATGGTGATCGTGGATCATAATAATGAAGAAACGATGAAGGAGGTGCTCGACAGGGGATTCTGGGCTGCATTTACCATATACCCTTTTACCAAAATGGGTAACGAGCGTATGGTGGATATCGTGAAACAGTATGGTACCGAACGTATCATGATAAATTCTGCTGCCGACTGGGGCATCAGCGATCCGCTGGCGGTGCCCAAAACTGCTGCGCTGATGAAAGCCAGTGGTATTGCAGACGAAGATATCCGCATGGTCACTTATCAGAATGCTATCACTGCCTTTGGACAGAGCGGGCAGATCAGTGAAGTAGATTTTGCAACGGTAAAAGAAATAGACCAGAGCAGGAAGTTCAGCGGCAACACTATATTGAGAGGTGGCCAGCAGCCAAGGATTGATAAAAATTCCGTCATCATCAAATAACCAGCCTCGTTGTGCATAAGACCCTTGCATTCCTGCGGCTGATGCGCCCGGCAAATATCATTACCGCGATCTCGGATATACTGGCAGGTATTGCCATATCGGGTTATTTCGGCGGGGCATATTCTCTATATCCCATATTGCTTTTGGTGATAGCCACTACCGGCCTGTATGGGGGTGGAGTGGTATTCAATGATGTATTTGATGCGGAACTGGATAGCATTGAAAGGCCGGAGCGACCTATTCCCAGTGGTATTGTTACCAAAAATGAAGCAGCGATGCTGGGTGCTGTTTTACTCTTTGCTGCTGTGGTGGCTGCCGCATTTGTTCACCCCGGCTTTTTTACGGCGCCTGTATTGCTGGCAGTTGTCACTGCAGCATCTGCGCTTATATACGACCGTTGGGGAAAGCATCATGCCCTCCTCGGGCCTTTGAATATGGGACTTTGCAGGGGAGTAAATCTGTTACTTGGTATCAGCATCGTTCCGGCAGCAGTGCTGCAGCTTTGGTATCTTGGTTTTGTTCCCATTATTTATATTGCTGCCATCACTATGATCAGCAGGGGTGAAGTGCATGGAGGAAAAAGATCTACCCTGTATGGCGCGGCGATATTGTACGCTACCGTAACAGCCGCTGTTTTGAGCATTGCAATAATGCATGGTACAAGGCAGCTGGCATGGGTTTGTCTTGCATTATTCCTTGCGATGGTCCTGCCGCCATTGTTCAGAGCTATCCGGCAACCGGTTGGCCCCAGGATAGGCAAAGCGGTAAAAGCAGGTGTGATAGGGCTCATTTTGATGAATGCTTCCTGGGCTGCAGCCTTTGGCTTTCCATACATTGCAGTAATAATCATAATCTTGTTACCGGTTTCCTTACTATTGGCTAAACTTTTTGCGGTGACCTGATCTGCATGTTTTGGCAATAGCTTAATTTTAGGATTTATTTTTCACGGTTATCCCATTTATATTCAGATAAAGCGCAATGGATCATTTAAAGCAAAGGTTTAGTGTTCAGTTTGGATACGATGTTTTTTTCACCCACAGCCTGTTCCACCCGGACAACCCTGTTTTCCGCGATTTCCTGCAGTTTGTGAGTGCAGGCACTGTACAAAAGATATTCTTTGTTATTGATAAAGGAGTATCAGACTGTCATCCCCGCCTTATAGAGGATATCAGGTATTATTTTGCATCCGGCATCCCTATCAGGCTGGTGGAGCATGTACTTGTTGTACCGGGTGGAGAACCATCCAAAAATACCGCAGCGTACCTTGACCAGATCATAGATGCTGTGAATATGTATGGCATAGACCGGCATTCCTACATAGCAGCTGTCGGTGGCGGTGCAGTGCTTGACCTGGCGGGTTATGCGTCTGCCATATCGCACAGGGGCATCCGGCATATCCGTATACCTACTACCGTGCTTTCCCAGAATGATTCAGGAGTGGGTGTAAAGAACGGCATCAATTACAAAGGCAAGAAAAATTTCATAGGCACATTTGCGCCGCCGGTGGCAGTATTCAGTGATTTCTCTTTTCTTGCTACGCTCTCTGATGGCGACTGGCGATCAGGTATGTCGGAAGCGGTGAAGGTGGCGCTCATAAAAGATAAGTTTTTTTTTGACTGGCTTGTGCAAAACAGCAGTGCGCTTGCTGCGAGGGATACGGCAGCTATGGAATACCTGATCAAGCGCTGTGCACAACTGCACATGGAGCATATTGCTGGCGGCGATCCTTTTGAGATGGGTTCCTCCAGGCCATTGGATTTCGGTCATTGGAGCGCTCATAAGGTGGAACAACTGTCGCACTTTACCATACGCCACGGGGAAGCGGTAGCGATGGGCATTGCGCTGGATACCGCTTATTCTTTTGTATCGGGCCGCATTGGGGAGAGCGATGCGCGGCTCATCGTGGATCTGCTGAAAAAGCTTGGTCTTGCCGTTACGCATCCTTTGATGATGGTGGATGATGAAAGCAGTGCGGTGCTGAAGGGGCTGCACGAATTCAGGGAGCATCTTGGCGGAAGGCTCACTATAATGCTGCTGACCGCGATCGGCAGGGGGGAAGAAGTACACGAGCTGGATATTGCATTGCTGAAGGGCGCTGCTGCCTGGCTCAAAACAATAGCTTAAAAATATTTTATGGAAACTCCTTACGGACATCTTACTTATTGCACCAATATACATGCGGGCGAAACCTGGGCTGATCATTTTGCCCAATTGCGTGAGCATATTCCTGTTGTCAGGCAAAAGGTTGCCCCGGGCAAAGCATTCGGTATAGGCCTGCGGCTCTCGGATGTTGCAAGCAGGGAACTAACTGCCGGCACAAACCTTTCCGGCTTCCGGCAATGGCTAACCGAAAACAATGCATACGTGTTTACCATGAACGGTTTTCCCTACGGGAGTTTTCATCGTACCAAAGTCAAGGATTATGTGCATGCGCCCGACTGGCTGAGCAGGGACAGGGTACAATATACAATACGGCTGGCCGGGATACTGTCGGAACTACTACCGGCAGGGATGGAAGGCGGCATATCCACATCGCCATTATCCTATCGTTTCTGGCACAACCAGCAGCACCTGGATCCGGTGATCCAACAGGCTACTCATAATGTCCTCGACGTGCTGGATATGCTCATACAGATCAGGCAATCTACCGGTAAGCTGATCCATATTGATATAGAGCCTGAGCCGGACGGACTGCTCGGCGATGGAATGGAATTTCTTAACTGGTACCTGGATTTTCTTCTGCCGGAGGGAATACCTTTTGTCTGTCAAAAATTTGGATGTACCAGAGAGGAAGCCGAATCGCATATCAAAATGCACATTCAGTTATGCTATGATGTTTGTCATTTTGCAATATGTTATGAAGACCATGCAGCCATGATAAAAAAAATCCGGTCGCATGGCATACGCACAGGCAAGATACAGATCAGCGCAGCATTAAAAGCGGGCATAGCAGCAGGTATTGCAGACCGTGAGCCGGTGCTGGATGCTTTCCGTCAGTTCAACGAATCTACTTACCTGCACCAGGTAGTGGCAAAATATGCCAATGGGGAATTAAAGCGATATCCAGATATGCCGGATGCGCTCGCAGATGCCGCCAACCCCCAGGTACGCGAATGGAGGGCACATTATCACGTGCCGATTTTTATTGAAAACTATGGACTGCTGGATGCCACACAACAGGACATAGAAAAAGTGTTGCATCTTCATTGTGCAGACCCTTTTACCCGGCATTTGGAAGTAGAAACTTATACCTGGGAAGTGCTGCCTGAAGACATACGCCTGCCGCTCGCAGACTCTATCATCAGGGAAATGCAATGGGTCACCGGCTTACTGGCAGCTCATGGCTGATTACTCACCCCAATACAGATCTATATGCATAAAACAGTAGTGATAGATATCGTAGGATTATCTTCTTCATTGATCGGTGAGCACACCCCTTTTATCCGGGAATACATTTCCACCAGGCATCTTCGCACTATACAGCCTATGCTACCGGCAGTGACCACCTCAGTACAATCTTCTTATCTTACCGGGAAATGGCCGGCTGAACATGGTATAGTAGGGAACGGCTGGTATGATCGGACGGACTGTGAGGTAAAATTCTGGAAACAATCCAATAAGCTGGTATCCGCTGAAAAAATATGGGAGCGCGCCCGGCAGCTTGATCCTTCTTTTACCACCTCGCAAATGTTCTGGTGGTACAATATGTATTCCAGCGCCGAATATTCTGCTACACCGCGTCCCAATTACCTTGCAGACGGCCGTAAGATCCCCGACTGCTATACACATCCTGCAGGATTGAGAGATGAGCTGCAGGCAACGCTGGGACAGTTTCCCCTGTTCAAATTCTGGGGACCCGGCGCTGATATTACTTCCACGCAGTGGATAGCCGACGCAGCAATTTATACCGATAGAAAATATGATCCGCGCCTCACATTAATATACCTCCCCCATCTTGATTACTGCCTGCAGAAATCCGGGAATGATTTTTCCAGGATCGGAAAAGACCTTTCCGAAATTGATGCGGTGGTAAAACAGCTCGTCACTCATTATACTGCTGCAGGAGCGCGCATCATTATGCTTTCTGAATATGGTATCGTGCCGGTGTCACAGCCTGTTCATATCAACCGCTTGCTGAGAGAGCACGATCTCCTGGGAATAAGAGTAGAAAGAGGGTTGGAATTGCTTGATGCCGCCGCTTCAAAAGCATTTGCAGTGGCCGATCACCAGGTAGCGCATATTTATATAAACGATAATGCGGTGGAAGAAAAGGTAAGATCAATTGTATCCAACCTGCCCGGAGTAGCATTGACACTTGACCGTGAAGCACAAAAAAAATATCATATTGACCACGAAAGAGCCGGAGATATAGTGCTGGTAGCGGATACCCATAGCTGGTTCACCTATTATTTCTGGCTGGACGATGCAGTAGCTCCCGACTATGCCAGGGCAGTAGATATACACAAGAAGCCGGGCTATGATCCGGCAGAGTTGTTCATGACCTCGAAAGCAAGAGCGGGATATAAGCTGCTGCGGAAAAAGCTGGGGTTACGGTATGTAATGGATGTGATCCCGCTGGACGCCACGCTGGTAAAAGGCTCTCATGGCAGTGTGCTTGTTCCTGAAGCGTATCATCCTGTATTAATAACAGACAATGCGGTGGATAAGACAGCTGTCACCGCGGTGGATATATATGATGTGATATGGGATCATATAGCAAAGTAATTATTGGTTTGTTGCTTTCAGGCTGTCTCTTATTGCTTTTGCTTCCTGTTTGGCCTTTTTACGGAAAAATCCCCTGAGCAGGAAATTATGTTGCGCTGCTTCAAGATCTTCATCAAGCTTTTTGCTGCTGCTGTTCAGGTATTGCAGGGTGGAACGAAGATCTGCAGCGGCTTTTTCATCATTAAGCAATACTCCTGCGGGTCCATCGGCAGCTTTAAGCCTGGCGGTAGCATCCTTTAAATTGCCGGTAGCTTCAGCAGCGTTGGCGGAAGCAAGCGCCAGCTGCCCTGCCACATTTTTCAGCGCAGGTATTATTGTTGTATCGTTTACAATATCGGAGGCAAATGTGCCGGGTCGCTGTAATTTTTGTGCATATGCCGCAACGTTGCCGGCAAATGATTTACTATGCTGCGCTGCTATCTCAAGATTGGCAAGTACAGATGAAAGTTCGGTGTACAATTTTTTATCGGTAAGCAAAGCACCCAGCGCACCTTCGCCGTTGGCAAGCCGCTGACTGACTATTTTGATATCACGGGTAATATCATTGAGATTTCTGTTATTTTGTTGCAAGGTTGCAAGCATTTCATCTGAGCTGGCGGTTTCTTTCACAGCAAGGTTTTCTCCTCCTTCAATATGCGGTGCAGACGGGGAGCCTCCCTGCAGCACAATGATCTTATTGCCTATTAATCCATCGGAGCTGATAGTGGCCTTTGCATCGCTGCGAATGAATTCCTGCGCTTTCTGCTGGATATGCATGGTTACCTTCACCTGCGATTGATTATAGAAAGCTATATGCTTTACAATGCCCACTTTTACGCCGGAAAACCATACATTGTTGCCCTGCTGCAGTCCGTCCACATCATTAAAAATGGCTGTGATCTCAACGGTTTTTACAAATGCATTCTGCTGACCGCCCAGCGTGAACACTCCCAGCACGAATATGACAAGCCCTACGCTGACAAATATTCCCACCAGTATTCCTTTTTTATTTTTTTGTGCTTCCATTACTTAATAAAATTATAGTCATAAAAACTGTTGATCCTTTCGTCATCAGTATTAAAAACTTCATCAAAGCTTCCCACACTGGCAAACTTTCCATCCAGCAATACAGCAACTCTGTCGCCGGTAGCGCTTGCGCAGGTGAGGTCGTGCGTGATAATTATAGAAGAAGTATTATACCGTTCCTGCACTTCGTTGATCAGGCTGTTGATCTCTACACTTGTTACAGGGTCAAGCCCTGCAGTAGGTTCATCATACAACATGATCTTCGGCCGCATGATCAATGTCCTGGCGATGCCAATCCTTTTGCGTTGCCCTCCAGATAATTCGGAAGGATATTGATGGATCGTTTGCTGCAGCCCAACATCTTCCAGCACTTCCTTTACAGCATTATCTATCTCTTTCTTATCCAACTGTCGGGAGTTGCGCAGCAAGGGAAATTCCAGGTTTTCCATCACTGTCATACTGTCGTAGAGGGCGCTGCTTTGAAAAGAAAAGCCAATTTTAAGCCGGAGCTGCAGGAGTGCCCTGTCACCAAGATGAGCAATGTTTTCGCCTAAGACTATTACGGTCCCGGCATCAGGCTTTAAAAGCCCGGCAATAATTTTTATCAGCACCGATTTCCCGGTTCCTGATCTGCCAAGCACCACCAGGTTCTCTCCCCTGTACAGATCGAGATCCACTCCGCGCAGCACATGGTTATTACCGAAAGATTTTTCCAGTCCCCTGATCGAAATGATTATTTCTTCACTGCCGGTGGTAGTATGTTTTTTGTGCATATATTTTATCTGAACCAGTTGGTGATCTGAACAATAATTATTTCTTCAATAAATACCGTAAACATGGAAGCCACGACAGCCGCATTTGCTGCCCGGCCTACTCCCAATGTGCCCTGACTGGCGTTATAACCCTGGTATGTTCCTATTATCCCTATGCTGAAACCAAAAATGAAGGTTTTGATGAGGGAAGAAAACATGTCAAGGAATGTTATCTTTTCCAGGGCTTTTATAAAAAAGGTGGTGAAGCTGGTATGCTCATTGACGAGTATATTGAGGTATGCGCCCAGCATACTGATAAAACCCATATAGAACATGAGCACCGGCAACATGAGCGTGGTAGCCAGTACCCGGCTCACTACCAGGAACTTGAATGGATTGGTAGCAGATACTTCCATGGCATCTATCTGCTCGGTCACCCTCATTGACCCCAGCTCGGCGCCTATATTCGATCCTATTTTACCGGCGGCAATGAGTGCCGTTACCAATGGCGCCAGTGCCCTGAAAATTGCGATAGCCACCAGGGAGGGCAGCCAGGAAGTAGCGCCAAACTCCGCCAGTGAAGGACGGGATTGCTTGGTAAATACAATGCCTACTACAAAGCTGGTGACGGAAATCAGCGGCAGTGATTTATAACCAACATAATAGCATTGTCGAATGATTTCTTTCCCTTCAAAAGGAGGTGTTAATTCCCTGAAAAATTTTCCTATAAACCGTAGCAGCTCAAATATGGTCTCAAAAAAATTATCCAGCGTACGTGAAACAAAGTATGTCCCCGGGATTTTTGATTTCATGTCTAAGATTAAGTATCCATAATCATGGCATATATAAATAATTCTGCCATAAAATTTAAAGCGGGCATAGCGAAAATATGTAGACTTTTTTCCCCAGCTTATGGAGGTATCGAAAAGAATGCTACCCGTTTTTTATTTCAATCCACACCGGGGCATGGTCGCTTGTTTTTTCCCAGCCGCGCACATGCTGGTCCACACCTCCTCCTGTCAGGAGGGCCAGGGCCGCGGGGTTTAAAAGGAAATGATCAATTCTCAGCCCGGCATTTCTGCCATAGGCGTTGCGGAAATAATCCCAGAAGGTGTAGATGGTTTGATGCGGGTACAGATAGCGCAGCGCATCCGTCCAGCCGCCCCCTGTGAGTTGCCTGAATACTTCTTTTACCTCTGTCCGGAACAGCGCATCATCTACCCAGCGCTCCGGCTTATATACATCTTCATTAGCAGGTATTATATTGTAGTCGCCTGCAAGCACCACAGGTCTATTCATATTTACCAGTGCTTTTGCATGTGTCAGAAAGCGCTCCAGCCATGCCAATTTGTAATCGAATTTTGGTCCTGGCGCGGGATTCCCGTTGGGCAGGTAAAGGCATCCGATTATAATGCCTCCTGCATCGGCTTCGATATAACGGCTATGGATGTCTTCAGGATCGCCGGGCAATACACGCCTGATCTCCTGAGGTTTTTCATGCCGGGACAGGATAGCCACCCCGTTCCAGCTTTTTTGCCCGTGCCAGATGCACTGATAGCCTGCGCTGAGGATTGCATCCCCGGGAAATTTTTCTTCGGATGCCTTTAATTCCTGCAGGCACACTATATCCGGGGCCGCTTCATTCAGCCAGCGCAGCAATACCGGAAGCCTGGCATTGATGCTGTTTACATTGTAAGTTGCTATTTTCATATTCGTTGAATAAGTATTTTTTTAAAGATTGTCGTGATTTTATTACAAGATAATAGACAAGATACTATGTTCTTTTCTTTTTGTATATTGTTCCTTTGTAGACCATATCCATCATCCTCCTTTCTCAAAGCCAGCCTATTGTTTTATCATATCATAAACCTTAAAACTTCTCCTGTGAAAGAATTATACTTCAGGCAGATATTGAAGTTTCAGAGAACGAGGATAAAAATTATCGTATCGCTCCACGAAGCGAGGGTAACTTCTGTGATATATCATTTGCCGGATCCCTGCCGGTCTGAAGGTATATGGAAGGTAAATACGCAAATGCTCGATCTTGCGTATGATTATGACAGGGAAAAGCTTCGTATGCTTATTGACAGCAGTCAGCCCGGCACCAAAACAGAATTTGCCCTGGCTGTTTCAGACGCAGCCAGAGCCAGGCATGCCCGTAACGGGACGCAAAGCCGGAAGCAGTGCATAGCGCCAATCTCAATATCCGATAAAATGCTGATCAGGAATATCCGGATGTTGTGGAATATTCAATAGCATTGTATTACAGGCTACCTGCATGCTGCAGGGGCCTGCTTCACGCTCTTCATTGCTGATAAGGAAGCGTTCGCTTTACTTCCTTATCACATTGCAGCCGGAACACCTTTAATTCTTCAGTCATTTGTTGTATCAGCTCCGGGGGAATATTTTCTCCATACTGATTTTTGATCTCCTGATGTCTTGCCTGAATAAGCAGCAATTCAAGATGAGCATGTTTCACCATTAGCATTCGTGAATTCATTTTCTCATGTTTAAATAAAAGAATAGATTATTTGAGCAGGTTCTGCTGAAGATAAGGGATTGAGCGTCAAAGTAAATAATTATTGCCGAATTTGAACAGGAGTAGGGAAATATTTTAGTTATATCAATACTGCTAATATTTTCTATATAATAAAATGCAGGGAAAACTATTATGGTGAGTAAGTGGTAAATGCTGGAGGTTTCAGGACACCCCGGGACACCAGATATCTATCGGCTGTCAATTTTGTTTTATATTTATGATCTTCTATTGTTTCGTCACCTAAACCACTCACGTGAAAAAGATCTTTAAAATCCTGGGTTATGTATTCCTGGGTATTATAATGCTTGTCTCAGGATTATTGTTGTATATAAAGGCTGCGCTGCCCAATGTGGGAACTGCCGCTGATATTACAATTTCATATACACCGGAAAAAATAGAGCGGGGAAGATACCTGGCAAATTGTGTCACCGTTTGTACCGATTGCCATTCTACCCGCGACTGGACAAAATTTGCCGGGCCATTAGTGGAAGGAACACTTGGAAGGGGTGGGGAGCGTTTTGACCAGAAAGCAGGTTTTCCCGGTATTTATTATTCAAAAAACATTACTCCGTTTGGTATCAGCCGTTATAGTGACGGAGAGCTCTTTCGCCTCATTACTACTGGTGTTACCAAGGAAGGGCGGGCAATGTTTCCTGTAATGCCTTATGCTCATTACGGCAAAATGGATAAAGAAGATATTGAATCTATTATTGCCTATATCCGTTCCCTCAGGTCTGTTAAAAGCCTTATACCGGAATCTGTCTCGGATTTTCCTATGAATTTTATCCTCAATACCATACCTGTAAAGGCAGACCCGCAGCAGAAACCTCCCCTGTCTGACGAGCCGGGATATGGACGATATCTTGTAAATGCCGCTTCCTGTATTGAGTGCCATACTCCCGTTGATAAAGGACAGATCATCGAGAAACTTGCTTTCGGCGGTGGGCGTGAATTTGCAATGCCTGACGGTTCTATTGTCCGCTCGGCAAATATAACCCCTGATCCTGCTACAGGTATCGGCTCGTGGACGGAAGAAATGTTCGTAAAAAAATTCACTTCCTTTGCAGATTCGGCGTACCAGCCGCCAACAGTTAAAGCCGGTGAATTTAATACTGTTATGCCCTGGAATATGTATGGAAGAATGAATGAGAAAGACCTGTCGGCTATTTATAAATATTTGAAAAGCCTGCAGCCGGTCAAAAATAAAGTGGATAAATTTACTGCTGCAGGCGTGCAATATTAAGTATGGTTACAGGAGGCGTGAACTGTTGCTGATCTTCGGGCTGCCGGTATATCCTGTCTACTGTTTCCAAGCCTTCCACCACTTTGCCAAAAGCCGCATACCCGGCGCCGTCAGGATTATTTTGCCCTCCATAGTCGAAGCCGGGTTCATCTTCAACACAAATAAAAAATTCAGAAGTGGCTGATCCGGGCTCATTCCTCGCCATGGAGATGGTGCCCCTGGTGTGCAGTATCCCGCTCTGGCTGGTGGGCTCGTGAGATATTTGTTTAAATTTCTTTTTTGTACCGGGATCGGATTGCCAGATGCCACCCTGTATAAGATAAGAGTGGAGCGCCCCCGTAACCTGGTTATCATTACGCAATACACGATAGAAGGAGCAGTTCTTAAAGTATCCGGAATCAATATTCCGCAGAAAAGCGGATACGGTAGCCGGAGCTTTTTGAGGAAATAATTCTACTTTGATGTTCCCGAATTTTGTTTCAATTACCACTACAGGATTATCGTAATTTTTCTGGGGGGCACAACCCGGCAATAGTCCCGATATAACTACAGCAGCTATAAGCCACCACGCAAAAAACCTTTTTCCGGCGTTGTTAAAATTGTTTATGAAGGATAACATACCGGGTTGTCTTTATTTTTTTCAGGCAATGATAAACTGTTTTACCTGATGTAATTAACTCAAGAAGCTGCATTGTATTCTTTTGTGTTCTTTTCTTTGCG
Organism: uncultured Terrimonas sp.; assembly: GCA_964461595.1. Classification (GTDB taxonomy): domain Bacteria; phylum Bacteroidota; class Bacteroidia; order Chitinophagales; family Chitinophagaceae; genus Agriterribacter. Next base: position 78,378 of record CAYWVB010000020.1, read on the forward strand.
CTTCTGCATGAAAAAACCTAAGTTAATAACATTGCAGCTTTATTGCTGATCAGCTACTTCTTTTATCCATGACTGGTATTTTGACTGCAGCCGTTTTACTACCTCAGGATGCTTACCTGCTTCATTGCTGTGTTCTGTACTGTCAGCAGCCATATTCACCAGCATAAGCCCGTTGCTGGTCAGTTCGCTTTTGTCCGCTTCAAAAGGATTGTGCAATAATTTCCAGTCGCCTTCGCGGACAGCCCATTGGGGATTAGTTTTTGAGCCCTGGCTTTGCCAGTAAAATTCAGCATGAGGGCTTGCGGCAACAGCAGACTCAATGACCGGTTGCAGGCTCCTGCCGTCAAACTTGCGGTCCGGCAACGGGATATGGCAATATGCCGCCAGTGTAGGGAACCAGTCTATGTTGGCGCCAAACTGATCTCTCACCTCATCCCTGGGGATATGCCCCGGCCAACTGATGATAGCAGGAACCCTTACCCCGCCTTCAAATAAGCTGAATTTTGAACCGCGTAATTTGCCTGCAGAGCCGCCACCTCCAAAAGTCCTTTCTTCCGTGGAGAACCCCTGGTCTGACTGGAAAACGACAATGGTATTATCCGTTAAGCCCAGTTCATCAAGCTTGTTTAAAACCAACCCTATTTTCTCGTCCATTGTTGATATAAATGCTGCGTACATCCTGCGCGGCGAAGGGAGATCCTTATAATAATCGAGCCATTTCTTTTCTCCCTGTAAAGGATAATGCGGGATATTAATGGCGAAATATAAAAAGAAAGGATTGTTTTTATTTTCGGCGAGGAATGCATTGGTCTCTTCCACCATTAAGTCGCCAAAAAATTTTCCGGGCTCCCATATTTCTTTACCATTGCGCCAGAGGTCGTGGCGGTTAGGACCATTCCAGTAGAAATAGTGGGAGTAATTATCAATACAGCCGCCCATAAACCCAAACGAGTAACCGAAACCCTGTGCATTAGGCATTGTTTCAGGGGTATATCCTACATGCCATTTGCCAATATGTGCAGTTTTGTAACCTGCGGAGGCAAAGAGCTCAGCCATGGTAAATTGATCTCCCGGCATTCCGGCGTCACCTTCCTTTGACGAAGCCATATTGGGAAGTCCTGCTCTTTGCGGGTAACGTCCTGTGAGCAATGACGCCCGGGAAGGGGAGCAGATAGGCGAGGCGGAATAGAAATGAGAGAACCTTACACCATTATGCGCAAGCTTGTCAAGATGGGGTGTCATCAGATCTTTTGAGCCGTAAATATTGAGATCGGCTGCTCCCTGGTCGTCAGAATAAATGATGATAACGTTAGGACGCTTTGCAGGCGTCTGTGCGTACGAAAGGTTTTGCAACAGGCAGAATAAGATCAATGAGGTTGAAATTTTTTTATGCATTGCTATTCAATTTCAGACTAAAAATCTGGGTTATGCTGTTTATGCCGGTATCGGTCAAAGGTAATCAAGATTGATATAATCTGTACAGTCCCGGCATTACCTAACCTGCTGTAATGGTATCTTCCTTCATTTTAAATATATTTATGGCAAACTTTTAATGTACGGTATGATATTTTTCCGCTTTGCCAGTGTAATACTCAGCCTGATGCTCGCACTTGTTGTATCTGAAGGCTTCCCGCAAACAACTGCCGTCAGGCGCTCTTCCCCGCTTATAGAAGCCAGCCCCGCCTCTCAGGGCATGTCGGCGGCCAGGATTACAAGAATAGATGACATGCTTAGAGATGCAGTGACACAAAATAAGCTTCCCGGTATTGTGGCGCTGATAGCAAGAAATGGAAAGATCGTTTTTTACAAGGCATATGGTATGTCCGATAATACAACGGGAAAAGCACTTAGGAAAGATGATATTTTCAGGATCGCTTCCCAGACAAAAGCTATAACGGCAACTGCTGTAATGATGCTTTGGGAAGAAGGAAAGTTTAACCTGGATGATCCTATCGCAAAGTATATACCCGAATTTGGCGAAGCGCAGATCCTTGATACCTTTAATGAAAAGGATTCCAGCTATACCACGAAGCCTGCCAAACACCAGATCACCATTCGTCATTTGCTGACGCACACTTCCGGTATTGGTTATGGCGCTATTGATGGCGACAACAGGTTCAGGAAGATCTATGCGAAAGCTGGTATTGTAGATGCTTTTACAACAGCGCCCATCAGCATTGAAGAAAATATAAAAAAGCTGGCCAGGCTTCCCCTGCATCATGAGCCCGGCGAAAACTGGACCTATAGCGAAGGGCTGGATGTACTTGGATATTTCATCGAAAAAATTTCGGGAATGCCTTTTGATAAATTCCTGCGCGCCCGGATATTTGATCCGCTGGGCATGAATGATACATGGTTTTACCTGCCGGATGCGAGTAAAAACCGCCTGGTAAGCGTACAGAAAAATGCAGACGGTAAATGGGAAAGAGCTGAAGGCCGTTTCTTTGATGTTGATTATCCCATAAAGGGCGCTAAACAATTTTTCTCCGGTGGGGGCGGACTAAGCAGCACAGCAAAAGACTATGCAACTTTTCTGCAGATGTATATCAACAATGGAACATTGAATGGCGTAAGGCTATTAAGCCGCAAAACTATTGAAGCGATCATGGCAAACCAGATAGGCGACATCTGGAAGGATAAAACTTCGTATGGGCTGGTATTTGAACTGGTCACCCGGAAAGGACAGGATGCCGGCGGAATGGGAAGCACCGGCACTTTTGACTGGGGCGGTTATTTTAATACACAATATTTTGCCGATCCCAAAGAAAAGCTGACAGGGATCATCCTCAAACAAACCAGCGGTAAAGTGGATGACGAAACCGGGTGGAAATTCAGGCAGATGGCTGAAGCGGCAATAGATGATTGAAGACAGGAGTGAGGTATAAGGAGTGAGGTATAAGGAGTAAGGTATAAAGGCATGTACCATGCACAACATACTCCTTACTCCTTACTACGCTCAGGCTTATCTTCTCCAATACCCCTGCACCCACACCGGCCTTCCGCGGTGCGTGTTCCAGTAGCCTGCCACCCAGGTGTGGCCCCGGTGGGGAGCCCTTACATAGTGCGGTGCTACATATACATACCTTCCGCCGCGCCACATATATTCTTCCGGGATCCACACTGCTCCTCTGAATGGCGGAGCAGGCCGCATTGCTACAGGCGGCGGGATCCTTTCTGAAACATATACACGGGATTGCGAAGCGCAGGAGCTGAATGCAACGGCTATAACAATGGCTGATAATGCGTAAAAGAAATTTGTTCGCATGGTATACAGGTTTTGATCCGTTTTGTTTGACAACCCGTTTTTCAGATGGTTTATAGCGGGCACTATTTTCCAGGGATTTATATCTTTTTTTTAACAGGCACTTTTCGGCACTATTACTTTTATACTCTTGAAATTTGATACGTATCTTTGCAAAAATTTTTTTTATTATGAAAATGATCAAATATGTAATGATTGCCGGTATCGTAAGTCTTACGGCATGCGGCAGCGGAGATGAATCTTCAAAAAAGGCAGAGCAACCTTCAGAAGAACCTAAAACAGAAACCCCTGCGCAGGAACAGCCTGCTGCCGCAGCAGCAGCAACCGATGTAGCTGAGTTGGAAATAACGGGCAATGATATAATGAGGTATGATAAGACGGAGCTTCGTGCCAAAGCCGGTCAGAAGGTTAAGCTAACCCTTCACCATGCCGGTAAGCTGGCCAAGGAAGCTATGGGACATAATATTGTTATATTAAAACCGGGTACTGATATTGCAGCCTTTACCGCTAAGGCCATTGGCGCAAAAGCTACCGATTATTTTCCTGAATCAGAAGCAGGAAATGTGATAGCACACAGTAAGCTGATTGGTGGCGGAGAAAGCACTACCATAGAATTTACAGCTCCTGCGGCGGGAACTTATCCTTTTATCTGCAGTTTCCCGGGCCACTCTGCTTTTATGAAAGGTGATTTTATTGTAGAGTAACGGATTACGCAGTTATTGTTTTGAAAGCCTGTTGTCTTTATTGCAGCAGGCTTTATTTTTTCGAATAGGTCAAACGTGAGGAGAGAGAGAAATGAAACTTTTCTTTCACCTTTATCCTCACGTCTCACGTTTGACTCAACACTATTAATACCTGTAGTGCTCGGGTTTGTACGGTCCTGCTTTCGGAATACCAAGATAAGTCGCCTGCACGTCGGTCAGCTCATCAAGCTCCACGCCTATCTTTTTCAGGTGAAGGCGTGCTACTTTTTCATCAAGATGCTTGGGGAGCACATATACCTTATTATCATAGTTCTTGTGATTGTTCCACAATTCTATCTGCGCCAGTGTCTGGTTGGTAAATGAGTTGCTCATAACAAAGCTGGGATGCCCTGTGGCGCAGCCGAGATTTACCAGCCTTCCTTCGGCAAGCAGTATAATATCTTTTCCATCAATAGTATACAGGTCAACCTGCGGTTTGATAGTATCTTTTGTATGCCCGTAATTTTTATTAAGCCATGCTACGTCAATTTCAATATCGAAGTGCCCGATATTACATACAATAGCCTTATCTTTCATCAGCTTAAAATGCTCCCCGGAGATGAGGTCGCGGCAGCCGCTGGCAGTTACTATAATGTCTGCCTCTTTTACGGCATCTATCATTTTCTTTACTTCATAGCCATCCATAGCGGCCTGTAATGCGCAGATCGGATCTATTTCCGTAACGATCACGCGGCAGCCTGCTCCTGCGAGCGAGGCAGCAGAACCTTTTCCCACATCGCCATACCCGCCTACTACGGCTATCTTCCCTGCGAGCATTACATCTGTAGCACGGCGTATGGAGTCTACCAGGCTTTCTTTACAACCATACTTATTATCGAATTTTGATTTGGTAACGGAGTCATTCACGTTGATAGCAGGGATAGGCAATGTGCCTTTCTGCATTCTTTCATACAGGCGGTGCACACCTGTAGTGGTTTCTTCGCTGAGTCCTTTTACATGCTGAATCAGCTCGGGGTATTTATCAAATACAATATTAGTAAGGTCGCCACCGTCATCAAGGATCATGTTCAACGGGCGGTCGGGGCTGCCAAAAAATAATGTTTGTTCTATGCACCATTCGGCTTCTTCATTGCTCTGCCCTTTCCATGCATAAACGCCGATGCCGGCTTCTGCAATGGCAGCGGCGGCATGATCCTGCGTGGAGAAGATATTGCAGGAGCTCCATTTTACTTCTGCGCCCAGCGCTATCAGTGTTTCTATCAGCACGGCAGTCTGGATGGTCATGTGCAGGCAGCCGGCAATTCTTGCGCCTTTAAGCGGCTGTGATGCACGAAATTCTTCGCGGATGGCCATCAGTCCGGGCATTTCTGCTTCGGCAAGCCTGATCTCCTTGCGTCCCCAGGCGGCAAGGCTGATATCTTTAACCTTATAAGGCAATGTAAAATCAATAGTAGATGTGGATGCTGCTGACATATTCAGATATTTGTTTGATTAGTACACAATTATAAGCCGCAAAACTACAACGGTAGAACAGAATATGTGGCATTATTTGAATATTTGGAATAAAAGCATGTTTTTTTTATTTTTATAGAATAAACATACAGTCCGGGATGAAAAAAATGCTGCAAAAAGAAAAAGTGCCTGCCCTGACGCCATTGCTTGACGAAAAGGATCTGGCAATACTGAAGCTGTTGCAGCAAAATGCCCGTATTACCGTCAGGGAAATATCGGATGCGATACATCTCAGCACCACCCCCGTACATGAAAGAATAAAACGGATGGAAGATGCCGGGGTGATAAAACAATATGCCACGCTCCTTGATCATTCTAAAGTAAAAAGAGGATTGATGGTGATATGCTATGTGTCGCTCAGGCAGCACAATAAAACAGCCGGTGCTAAGTTTATAAAAGCCATTATGGAGATGAATGAAGTGATGGAGTGTTACAATATTTCCGGCGACTTTGATTTCATGCTGAAAGTATTGGTGGAGAATATGGATGCTTATTACGATTTTCATGTCAACAGGCTGAGCGAAGCGGAAAATATAGGGAATGTGCAGAGTGTTTTCGTAATGGGTATCGTTAAGCAGACACATGTACTGGTGTGAGATATAGCAAACGGTGGTAAGTGATAAGTAGTAACCTGTGCATGCCTAAAATAGGTTGACAAAAAATAGTCACCTATTATGAATCAAAGA